>CAVQSK010000019.1:0-173245 GCA_963715885.1 uncultured Actinomycetota bacterium | reverse complement strand
CTGATCAGGCTCTATCCGCCGTACCGGGGATATCGGAAGCAGACTGATCGGGTGATTCCGTTGGTCCTCTGCGAGCGATAACGAGATTCAGGACCACTGCCACTGCGAGCAGGCCGGCGCCCACGGCCATCGTTATCGGGTGCAGGTACAGCAGCAGCGCCGCCGCCGGCGCGCAAAGCAACCGCTCGGGCCAACTTGCCCGGCGGATCAACCACCCGCCGGTGACCACGGCCAAGGCCGCGACTGCCAGCGCGCCGACCGCCGCCGTCCACACCATGTCACCGAGCGACCGCAGCCCGAGCAGGCCCTCGCCGTTGTCGGTCAGCACGAACGCGAACGGAACCAGGAATGCGGGCAGCGTGTACTTCCACGTCTGCCACATCGTCGGGATCACCCTGCCGCCGGTGATCGCTGAAGCGGCCACGCTGGCGAGCGCCGTCGGCGGCGTCACTTCGGAGAGCACCGCGAAATAGAAGACGAACATCGCCGCGGCAGGGGCAGCGACGCCGAGATCCTGCAGAGCCGGTCCGATGATCACCCAACTGATCACGAACGACGCCGTGACCGGCACGGCGAGCCCGAGGACCGACACCGCCAATGCCGCGAACAGTGCGGTGAAAATCAGTACAGCCGTGGGATTTTCGCTGATCGAGCGGGCGGTGTTCACCAGAATCGAGTTCAACTGCAGGCCCAGCCCGGTTCGGGTGATCATCGCGGCGATGACGCCTGCGGCAGCGCACACCGCCGCCACCGAAAGCACTCCTCGCACGCCCGCGGCCAGCGCGAAGTAGAGCTTGACCGGGGTGAGCCGGTGTTCGCGATCCAGGTACGACAGCACGATCTGCACCGCGGTTGCGTAGACGACGGCCCGGATCGCCGACACGTCCATCGCGAGGAACACGACGATCATCACCAGCGAGATCAAGTGATAGCCGAATCTCCCCAGCAGCCGCCAGGTGGATTCCGCGCCGACATCGACTTCACGTGTCCCGTACCGCCGGGCATCGATCTCGACGGCGAGCAGGATGCCCAGGTAGTACAAGATCGTCGGCACGATCGCCCAGACCAGGACGGTGAGATACGGCACCCCGAGGTACTCGGCGATGATGAAGGCCGCGGCGCCCAGCGTCGGCGGGGAGAGGATGGCACCGATCCCCGCGGCGGCCAGCATTCCTCCGGCGTTCTCGCTCGGGTAGCCGGCGCGGCGCAGCACCGGCCACGTCACCGACCCCAAACTGACCGTCGTCGCGGTCCCCGAGCCGGAGACACTGCCCATCAGGAACCCGGCCAGCGTCACGGTCCGGCCCGGTGCCGCGCGAGATCGACGGAACGCGGAGAAGGAGAGGTCGATGAAGAACTTGCTGGCACCGGACGCGTCCAGAACCGCGCCGTAGATGGTGAACAGCACGATGTAGGTGGCCGCGACGTCCAGTGGGACTCCGTACAGGCCGGTCGACTGGATGAACGATGCGCTGATGATCTGGTCCCAGTTCACGCCGGCATGCGCGATCGCCGCACCCTGCGGCAGGTAGCCGCCGTAGTAGGCGTAGGCGAGGGCGAGCACGCACACGATCGGCAACGCGGCGCCCGTCGTCCGCCGGCAGGCCTCCAGCACCAACAGCAACACGATCGTCCCGACGATGACGTCGGCTGCCGCGGGAGTGCCCTGCCGACTCAGGAAGTCGTCGAATCCGCCACCGCCGTCGGCGATTTGGAATGGCAGCACCGGGTAGAGGCACACCACCAACGCCGCCACGGCGAGCAGCCAGTCGATCGGCGTCGGGTTCGGCCGTGGGGCGGCCGTTTTGTCACGACGGAGCCGCAGCCCCGAGCGATAGCACAACAACGTCAATGGCAGCACCGCCGCCAGGAACAAGATCAGTGAGACCTGGTTGCCCTGCGCGAGCGGAAAGAACACCTGATACAGCGCGAACAGCCCGATTAGGACACAGCCGACCGTCACCAGGTGGCTTACCCACCCGGTCAGCTGGCGCGCCGGTTTTTCCTCCTCGTAGGAGGCCGTCGCCGTGACGTCTCCGGCCGGCGCCGGCCGGTCGGTATCGCGTTCGCTCTCGGTCAGGTGGCTGCGCCGAGCTCGTCGAGCGCCTTCTTGGCGCCGGGATGCAGCGGCACCGGGCTGGTCTGGCGGGCGATGTCCAGCGCGATGCCGTCGGCCGCCTTGTTCGCCTTCACCAGATCGGCCTTGTTGTCGAACAGCGCCTTGGTCAGCACACAGGCGGTGTTTCCGTCCATATCGTCTTTGACCAGAAGCACATTGGGCACCACGACTGTCGGCACGTCCGCCGGCGTCTGGTAGGTGCTCGCAGGGATGACGCCGCGTTCGTAGATCGGGTTGATCTCCTGCAGCTTCTGCAGCGTATCCGTCACGTCGAGGAACTTGACGTTTTCACGCTGGCTCACGAACAGATCGGTGACGCCGCCCGTCGGCAGGCCGCCGGACCAGAACATGGCGTCGATCGAGCCGTCCTTCATGCCCTCGACGGTCTTACCCAGTTCGGTGCGCTGCGCCTGGATGTCCTTCGCGGGGTCGAGTCCGGCCGCCTCCAGCATCCGGTTGGCGATCACCTCCGTGCCGGAATTCGGCGCCCCGGTGGATACGCGCTTGCCCCGCATATCGGCGATCGAGTTGATTCCGGCGTCCGCGCGGGCGATCACCTGGGTGTAGTTGGGATACAGCCGCGTCAGCGCCGCGATCGGCTGCTTCTCGCTGAACGACGCGGTGCCATTGACGGCGTCTGCGGCGGTGTCGGCGAGCGAGAAGGCGATCTGGTGGGTGCCCGCCACCAGCTGCTGGATGTTCTGAAGCGAGGCGGAAGTCTCCGCGGCGGTCGCCTTCAGCTTGCCCGCGGTCGCCTTACTGATGACCTCGGCATAGGCGCCGCCAAGCGTGTAGTAAACACCGGTGGTATTCCCCGTCGCGATACTCAGCCGAGCGTCGGACGTTACTTCGCACGACGTCGGCTCGGTTTCCGCGGCCGCGGAGTCGTCACCGCGCTGACCACCACACCCCGCCAATAGCAACAACATTGCGCCGACAAGAGCCGGCAGTCTCACCCGTCTCACCCGTCCATCATGGCCGCGGCGCGACGGTTCAGCGGCGGTTTCGCCGAGTTAAGCGCCGTAAACCGGAACCGGGGGCCGAGCCTTGGCGAGCAGATCGCCCACCACCGGGCCGAGTTCCGCAGGATCCCACCGGGCGCCCTTGTCGACCTGAGGCCCGTGCGCCCAGCCTTCGGCAACCCGGATCACGCCGCCTTCCACTTCGAAGACCTTGCCGGTGATGTCCTTGGACTCCACGCTGCCGAGCCAAACCACCAGCGGGGAAATGTTTTCCGGTGCCATCGCGTCGAAACCCTCGTCGGGCTTGGCCATCATGTCGGCGAATACGGTCTCGGTCATCCTGGTGCGGGCGGACGGCGCGATCGCGTTGACGGTGACGCCGTAGCGACCCATCTCGGCGGCCGCAACCAGCGTCATGCCGGCGATGCCCGCCTTGGCCGCGGAGTAGTTGCCCTGTCCGACGCTGCCCTGTAGCCCAGCGCCCGAGCTGGTGTTGATGATGCGGCCGTCGACGATTTTGCCCTCCTTGGACTGGGCGCGCCAGTAGGCCGCCGCGTGCCGCATGGTGGCGAAGTGCCCCTTGAGATGCACAGCGATGACGGCGTCGAACTCTTCCTCGCTGGTGTTCGCCATCATCCGGTCGCGGACGATGCCCGCATTGTTGACCAGGACGTCGAGCCCACCAAAGGTGTCGACGGCGGTCTGGATCAGGCCGGCTGCGGCATCCCAGTCGGCGACGTTGGCCCCGCTCGTCACGGCTTCGCCACCGGTGCCGGTGATCTCGTCGACGACACCTTGCGCGGCGCTGCCGCCGCCGGCGGGTGAGCCATCCAGCCCCACACCGATGTCGTTGACCACCACGCGTGCGCCCTCGGCGGCGAACGCCAGCGCGTGCGCGCGCCCGATGCCGCCGCCCGCACCCGTCACGATGACCACCCGGCCGTCGAGCAAACCCATCCGCTGTCTCCCTACTTGATCGCGTTCGCGGTCGTTGTGCCCAGGTAATGCGGCGGCTCTCCCCCACCGTGCACCTCAAGCGATGCGCCGCTGATGTACGACGCCGCGTCTGAGGCCAAAAATGCTGCGGCCCAACCGACGTCGGCCGGCTTGGCGAGGCGGCCCAGCGGCACGTTGGCGGAGATCGCGGCGATCGAATCGGCGTCGCCGTAAAACAGGTCCGCCTGTTCGGTCTCGACCATCCCCACCACCAACGCGTTCACCCGGACCTTGGGTGCCCACTCGACGGCGAGCGTGTTCGTGAGGCTTTCGACGCCCGCCTTGGCGGCGCCATAGGCGGCGGTGCCAGGTGTCGGCCTGCGGCCGCTGACGCTGGCGACGTTGATGATCGATCCACCCTGCGACTGCGTCTGCATGTGCCGGTTCGCATGCTGTGAAACCGATAGCGGTCCAAACAAGTTGAGTTCGATGATCTTTCGATTGAACTTCGCGCTCGCGTCCGCCGTGAGGACGTACGGTGAGCCGCCTGCGTTGTTCACCACCACGTCGAGGCGGCCGTGATTGGCCACGACCTTGTCGACCATCGCGGCGACCGCGTCGTCGTCGCGCACATCGCAGGAGTGGAACTCGTAAGGCAATCCCTCGACGGGCCGGCGCGCGCATGTCACCACCGTCGCGCCCTGGCCGGCGAAGACCGCGCTGATCCCGGCGCCGACGCCACGGACGCCGCCCGTCACGAGGACGACCCTGTCCGTGAGTCCGAGGTTTATGTCTGGCGCGTCGGTCACTGTGCTAGCGTACCAAGCAAGTGCTTGCTTAGGTACCGACCCAGGAAGTGCAATGGCCATCAAGTCCTCCACCCTCGAGCCGGGCATCGTCGCGGTCACCGTCGACTACCCGCCGGTCAACGCGATTCCCTCGCGCGGCTGGTTCGAGCTCGCCGACGCCATCACCAAGGCCGGCGAGGACCAACAGACCCGTGTCGTGATCCTTCGGGCGACAGGCCGCGGCTTCAATGCCGGCGTCGACATCAAGGAGATGCAGCGCACTCAGGCTGAAGGAAAGGGCTATGCCGCCCTTATCGACGCCAACCGCGGCTGCTTCGCCGCGTTCCGCGCGGTGTACGAGTGCGCGGTGCCGGTGGTCGCGGCCGTCAACGGATTCTGCGTGGGCGGCGGCATAGGGCTTGTCGGCAACGCAGACGTCATCGTCGCGTCGGACGACGCGACGTTTGGGCTGCCCGAGGTCGAGCGCGGCGCGCTGGGCGCGGCGACGCACCTGTCGCGGCTGGTGCCGCAGCACATGATGCGCCGGCTGTTCTTCACCGCCGCGACCGTCGATGCGGCGACTTTGCACCACTTCGGATCGGTGCACGAGGTGGTCCCGCGCGAGGAACTGGACGAAGCGGCCTTGCGGGTGGCCCGCGACATCGCCGCCAAGGACACCCGGGTGATCCGGGCGGCCAAAGAGGCGCTGAACCTCATCGACGTCCAGCGGGTCAACTCGAGTTACCGCATGGAGCAAGGCTTTACGTTCGAGCTGAATCTTGCCGGCGTGTCCGACGAGCACCGTAACGCGTTTGTGAAGAAGCCATGAGCGACAAGCGGACCACCCTCGATGAGGCCGTCTCCGAACTGCGTGACGGCATGACGATCGGCATCGGCGGATGGGGGTCGCGGCGCAAGCCGATGGCGTTCGTGCGGGCAATCCTGCGGACCGAGGTCAAGGACCTGACCGTCGTCTCCTACGGCGGGCCGGATATCGGGCTGCTGTGCTCGGCGGGCAAGGTGCGACGGGTGTATTACGGCTTCGTGTCCCTGGATTCGCCGCCGTTCTACGACCCGTGGTTCTCCAAGTCGCGCACGGCCGGGACGCTCGAGGCGCGCGAGATGGACGAGGGCATGCTGCGCTGCGGGTTGCAGGCCGCTGCCCAGCGCTTGCCGTTCCTGCCGATCCGCGCTGGCCTCGGCAGCTCGGTGCTGGACTTCTGGGAGGGCGAGCTATCGACGGTGACGTCGCCCTACCCTGCCCCGGGGGGTGGTTACGAGACGTTGGTCGCGATGCCGGCACTGCGGCTGGACGCTGCGTTCGTGCACCTGAATCTCGGTGACGCGTCCGGTAACGCCGCGTACACGGGAATCGACCCGTATTTCGACGACCTGTACCTGATGGCCGCCGACAAGCGCTACCTGTCGGTGGAACAGGTGGTGCCCACCGACGAGCTCGTCAAGGCCGTGCCGCCGCAGGCGCTTCTGGTGAACCGGATGATGGTGGACTCCGTCGTGGAGGCGCCGGGCGGCGCGCACTTCACCACGGCCGCACCGGATTACGGCCGCGACGAAAAGTTCCAGCGCCACTATGCCGAGGCGGCTGCGTCCGACGAAAGCTGGCGGCAGTTCGTGCAGACGTATCTGTCCGGCAGCGAGGCCGACTATCAGGCGGCGGTGCGCAAGTTCGGCGAGGAGGCCTCTTCGTGATTTCCGTGAGCCGCGCCGAAGTGTGCATCGTCGCCTGCGCGGAGCTGTTCCGCGATGCCGGCGAGATCATGGTCAGCCCGATGACCACGGTAGTGTCGGTCGGCGCGCGACTCGCCCGACTGACCTTCTCCCCCGACATCCTGCTCACCGACGGTGAAGCCCAACTGTTGGCCGATACCCCGGCGATTGGCGCCGCAGGCGCCGTCGAGGGATGGATGCCGTTCGGCCGGGTCTTCGAGACGCTGGCGTGGGGTCGCCGCCATGTGGTCATGGGCGCCAACCAGATTGACCGCTACGGCAACCAGAACCTCTCGGCGTTCGGGCCGTTGCAGCACCCGACCCGGCAGATGTTCGGTGTCCGGGGCGCACCGGGTAACACGATCAACCACGCAACCAGCTACTGGGTCGGTAACCACTCCAGGCGGGTGTTCTGCGATGCCGTCGATGTGGTGTCCGGCATCGGCTGGGACAAGGTCGATCCCGGCAACCCGGCGTACCGGTTCGTCAACGTCTACCGCGTGGTATCCAACTTGGGCGTGTTCGACTTCAACGGGCCCGACCATCAGATGCGTGCGGTGTCGCTGCACCCCGGCATCGAACCCGATCAGGTCCGCGAGAACACCTCCTTCGAGGTGCACGGCCTGGATTCCGCGGACACCACCCGGCTGCCCACCGGCGACGAGCAGAAGCTGATCCGCGAGGTGATCGACCCGAAGTCGTTGCGGAACAAGGAAGTAAAGGTATGACGCGACTGCGCACGCCGCTGACCGAGCTGGTCGGCATCGAACACCCGGTGGTGCAGACCGGGATGGGCTGGGTGGCCGGTGCGCGGCTGGTGTCGGCGACCGCCAATGCCGGCGGCCTCGGCATCCTGGCGTCAGCGACCATGACGCTCGACGAACTGCAATCCGCGGTCACCAAGGTCAAGGCCACCACGGATAAGCCGTTCGGCATCAATATCCGCGCGGACGCCGGTGACGCCAACGACCGCGTCGACCTCCTGATCCGCGAGGGCGTGAAGGTCGCGTCGTTCGCGCTGGCGCCGAAGCCGGATCTGATCGCGCGTCTGAAAGGGTCTGGCGTGGTGGTGATTCCGTCCGTTGGCGCGGCCAAGCACGCCAAGAAGGTGGCCGGCTGGGGTGCCGACGCGGTGATCGTGCAGGGTGGCGAGGGCGGCGGGCATACCGGCCCGGTGGCGACCACGCTGCTGCTGCCGTCGGTACTCGACGCGGTTGACATACCGGTGGTGGCGGCGGGTGGGTTCTTCGACGGGCGCGGTTTGGCGGCGGCACTGTCGTACGGCGCCGCGGGCGTGGCCATGGGCACGCGCTTCCTGCTGACCTCGGATTCCACCGTGCCCGACGCGGTCAAGCGGCGGTACCTCGACGCGGCGCTGGACGGCACCGTGGTGTCCACCCGTGTCGACGGCATGCCGCACCGCGTGCTGCGGACCGGGCTCGTCGAGAAGCTGGAAAGCGCCTCGCGGCTGCGGGGTTTCAGCGCTGCGGTGCGCAACGCCCAGAAGTTCAAGAAGATGTCGAAGATGACGTGGCGGTCGATGATCAGCGACGGCCGACAGATGCGGCACGGCAAGGACCTGACATGGTCGCAGGTGGTGATGGCGGCCAACACCCCAATGCTGTTGAAGGCCGGGCTGGTAGAGGGCAACACCGACGCAGGTGTGCTGGCCTCGGGGCAGGTCGCCGGCATCCTCGACGACCTGCCGTCGTGCGCTGAGCTGATCGAGTCGATCGTCAGCGACGCGGTCAAGCATCTGCAGGCGGCGGCGGCGTCCGTCGAATAGCTGCGTTCGATATGAAGCTGTGAGCTTTACTCCACGATATTGAAGCTATACTCTTCATATGGCTAGGGTGAAGGCTATCGCTTCAGCTGCTCCTCGGGCGAACCTGATCGGCGACGTCGTCGGCTCACGCCGCGTCGCCGACCGAAGCGCGCAGCATAGAACTCTGAACCGGGTGCTGGCCGGCATCGCGGCCGAGGCGATAGACGCGCCGGCCTTCACGGTCGGCGATGAGTTTCAGGGCAGCTATCCGACGGTCGGAGAGGCAATCGGCGCGGCACTGTCGCTGCGTCTGGCGGTGGCGCCGGATATCGACGTCCGGTTCGGCATCGGCTGGGGTGCGGTGATGATGCTCGACGCGAGCGCGGGTATTCAGGACGGGCCGGGATGGTGGGCGGCGCGTGAGGCAATCGAGTGGACCGCGTCGGCGCAACGGCAACCGGGCCTGGCGCTGGTGCGGACGTCGTTTCGGGTCAATGGCGAAGACCGGCAGGACGTCGACGCTGTCAACGCTGCCCTGTTGTGTCGGGACCATCTGATTGGATCGCTCGATGACCGATCACTACGGATTCTGAAGGGCCTGTTGAGTAACCACACCAAGAAGGACATCGCGGCGGCCGAGGGCATCAGCGCCTCGGCGGTATCGCAGCGCGCAGGACGCGACGGTCTGGACTTGATTGTGCAAGCGGCGCAATACCTGCGGAGCGTGCGGTGAGCGGGCTCGCGGTGATGCTGATCGCGGTGGGCGTCGCCGACGTCTGCCGCAGGCTGACCGAACGGCTCTGGGTGCCCGTGGTGATCGCGCCGGTCATGGTCGTCGGCTGCGCGGTGCTGGCGGGCCTCTGGCGCCTCGGCGATGTCGCGCTGCTGGCGATCGCAGCGGTGGCCAGCATCGGCTGGCTGCTGCTGTGTGCCCGTGCCGAGCGAACCGGTGAGAACGAGGTTGCGCCGCTGGCGGTGTTCGGCGGTGCGGTGGGATTGCTGATTGTGCTGTCGGGCTGGGGTTCTGACGTCGCCGGACTGGTGCAGCGGTGGTCGACGTGGGTCGGGCTGCCCGCGATCAGCGAGGTGGATCCGACCCGCCTGCTGATGGTGGCCGGCGTCGTGCTGCTGCAACTGGTTACCGGAAATCAATTAGTGCGCTTGGTGCTTGGCTCCGTCGGTGCGATCAAGTTGGCCGGCGAACCGCAACCGTCCGACAAGCTGAAGGGCGGCCGGCTGCTCGGCCCGATCGAACGGCTGCTGATCCTCGGCCTGGGTCTGGCCGGTCAACTCGGCGCGGCGACCGCCGTCGTCGCCGCCAAGAGCATCATCCGGTTCCCGGAGATCAACGCGCAAAAGGCGCGGGAGAACGGCGGTATCGGCATCGACGAGGTGACCGAGTACTTCCTCGTCGGCAGCTTCGCCAGTTGGATCCTGGCGCTGGGCGGCCTCGTGCTCGCGCAGTAGGGCTAGAGGCGCTCGATGATCGTGACGTTCGCGGTGCCGCCGCCCTCGCACATGGTCTGCAAGCCGTAGCGGCCGCCGGTGCGCTCGAGCTCGTTGAGCATGGTGGCGAACAACTTGGCCCCGGTCGCGCCGAGCGGATGGCCGAGCGCGATCGCGCCGCCGTTCGGGTTGACCTTCTTCGGGTCGGCCTTGATCTCCTTGAGCCAGGCGATCACCACCGGCGCGAACGCCTCGTTGATCTCGACAACGTCGATGTCGTCAATCGACAGGCCGGTCTTTTCCAGCGCATGGCGGGTCGCGGGAATCGGGCCGGTCAGCATGAACACCGGGTCGGCGCCGCGGGCGCTGATGTGGTGGATGCGCGCCCGAGGCGTGAGGTTGTGCTCCTTGACCGCTCGCTCAGAAGCCAGCAGCACCGCGCTCGCGCCGTCCGAAATCTGGCTCGCCACAGCGGCAGTCAGCTTGCCACCGGGGCTCAGCGCTTGCAGCGAGGCCATCTTCTCCAGCGTCGTCTCGCGCGGGCCCTCGTCGATGCCGAAGTCCCCGACGGGAATGATCTCGTTGTCGAAGTGACCACCACGGATTGCGCCGAACGCGCGCTCGTGGCTGGTCAGCGCGAAGTGCTCCATTTCTTCGCGGGAGATGTTCCACCTCTCGGCGATCAACTCGGCACCGCGGAACTGGGAGATCTCCTCGTCGCCGTAGCGATGCCGCCAGTTCTCCGATTCAGCTGTCGGCGAGGTGAAGCCGAACTGCTGCCCGACGACCATCGCCGAGGCGATCGGCACCTGGCTCATATTCTGCATGCCGCCGGCCAGGATGACGTCGGCAGTGCCCGCCAGGATCGCCTGCGCGCCAAAGGAGATCGCCTGCTGACTGGATCCGCACTGACGATCGACCGTCACACCCGGGACCTCTTCCGGATAGCCCGCCGCCAGCCAGGCGTTGCGGCCGATGTTACCGGCCTGCCCGCCAATCGCGTCCACGCAACCCACGATCACATCGTCGACCGCTGCCGGATCGACGTCGACGCGGCCGAACAGTCCGCGAAACGCGTGCACGCCCAAGTCGATCGGATGCACCCCGGCCAGCGAGCCGTTCTTCTTACCGATGGGGGTACGCACAGCGTCGACGATGTACGCCTCGGGCATCATGAGTCTCCTTTAGTCGTAACGGCGTTTATGCCGCCGAGAACTATGGCCAGGTATTGCCGGCCGACCTGCTCGGCCGTCAGCGGTCCGCCCGGCTGATACCAACGAACCGAAACCCAGGTGGTGTCGCGGATGAACCGGTAGACCAGGTCGACGTTGAGATCGGGGCGGAAATAGCCCTCCTCGATGCCCTGGTTGAGCACGTCCATCCACATCTTGCGCTGTTCTTTGTTGCGCTCCTCCACATAGGAGAACCGCCCCTGCGACGACAGCCGCTTGGCCTCGTCCTGGTAGATGACGACCTGCGAGTGCCGGTGCTCGATCGCCTCGAACGACGCCATGAACAGGCCCTTGAGCCGCTCCAGCGGGTTCGGTTCGGTGGCGACGATCTCCTGGTAGCGATCAAACAGCCAGTCCAGGAAGCCGCGCAGCACCTCGTCGACCATCTCCTCCTTGGACGAGAAGTGGTGATACAAGCTGCCGGACAGGATGCCCGCGGAATCGGCGATGTCACGCACCGTGGTGGCCCGCAGCCCGCGCTCGGCGAACATCGTCGCGGCCAGCTCGAGAAGCTCGTCGCGTCGACTGGCCGGAGTGGGGGTACTCATGCGCGCTGGCTCGACACCGAAATCACTTCTCCAGTGAGGTAACTGGAGTAATCACTGGCCAGGAAAGCAATGGTGGCCGCTACTTCCCACGGCTCGGCCGCCCGGCCGAACGCCTCACCCTCGGACAACCGGTCCAACAGGTCCGACGAGCTGGTCTTCTCGAGGAACCTGTGCCGGGCAATGCTCGGCGACACGGCGTTGATCCGGACGCCATGCTCGACGGCTTCGATTGCGCTGCAACGGGTCAACGCCATCACGCCGGCCTTGGCCGCCGCGTAGTGCGACTGCGAGTGCTGCGCCCGCCATCCCAGCACGCTGGCGTTGTTGACGATGACGCCGCCATGGTCGGCATCGCGGAAGTACCGCAGCGCCGCGCGGGTCGCGCGCATCACCGACGTCAGCGTCACGTTGAGGACGCGGTCCCACTCCTCGTCGGTCATATCCACGACCGGCGTCTGTCCGCCCAGCCCGGCGTTGTTGACCAACACGTCCAGTCGGCCCATGCGGGCGGTGGTCGAGGAGATCAACGCGTCGACCTGCGCGGTGGATGTCACGTCGCACACCACGCTTTCCACCCGGCCAAGGCCGAGTTCCGTCAGTTGGTCCCGGGTCTCGCCAAGCCGTCGCTCGTGGTGATCTGAGACGACGACGTCGGCGCCCTCGACCAGCGCCCGCCGCGCGACAGCCGACCCGATGCCCGTACCGGCCGCGGCCGTCACCACGAAGACCTTGCCGTTCAGAAGTCCGTGGCCGTCAATCTCTTTCGGCGCATCCGCCAGGCTCATCCCTTCAACTCCCGGGGTAGGCCGAGCACCCGCTCGGCGATGATGTTGCGCTGAATCTCATTGGACCCGCCGTAGATGGTGTCCGCGCGGGTGAACAGGTAGAGGTGCTGCCACTCGTCGAACTCGCCATCCTCGGCCACCAGCCCGGCCTTCCCGACGATATCCATCCCCAGCTCGCCCAGGTCGCGATGCCAGTTGGCCCACAACAGCTTCGACACGTTGTCCTGGCCCTGCCCCATGTCGCCGCCGGGGCGGCTCCGGTGCTGCCCGAGGTCCATGGTTGCCAGCGCGTAGGACCGCATGATTTGCAGGCCTGTCCAGGACCGCGTCAACCGCTCGCGGATCAGCGGGTCATCGGCGGCGCCGTTGCGCTTCGCCAACTCGACAAGGTCGGAAAGCTCACGTGCATAACGGATCTGC
Organism: uncultured Actinomycetota bacterium; assembly: GCA_963715885.1. GTDB lineage: Bacteria > Actinomycetota > Actinomycetes > Mycobacteriales > Mycobacteriaceae > Mycobacterium. Next base: position 160,516 of record CAVQSK010000019.1, on the reverse strand, counting down.
TGGCCCAGGGTCGACACGCCGCGCTCGAACATCAGCGTGCCCATCGCGACCCGCCAGCCGTCGCCGGGCTGCCCCACCACCAGATCGGCTTCGGTTCGGGCATCGTCGAAGAACACCTCGTTGAAATCCGCCGTTCCGGTCAGCTGCACGATCGGACGTATTTCGACGCCGGGCTGATCGAGCGGTACCAGAAGATAGGAAAGCCCTACGTGCCGCTTGGAGCCCTTCTCGGTGCGCGCCACCACGAAGCACCATTGCGACAGGTGCGCCATCGACGTCCATACCTTCTGGCCGTTGATCACCCACTGGTCGCCGTCGAGTTCGGCGGTCGTCGACACGTTGGCCAGGTCACTTCCCGCGCCGGGTTCCGAGTAGCCCTGACACCACAGCTCGGTGACGTCGAGGATCGTCGGCAGGAATCGCTGCTGTTGCTGGGCGGTGCCGTAGGCGATCAGCGTCGGCCCGAGCAACTCCTCGCCGAAGTGGTTGACCTTGTCCGGCGCATCGGCACGGGCGTACTCCTCATAGAACGCGACGCGGTGCGCAACCGACAGGCCCCGCCCGCCGTGCTCCACCGGCCAGCCCAGGCACGTCAGGCCTGCCTTGGCGAGATGCTGGTTCCACGCCCGCCGTTCCTGGAACGCCTCGTCCTCGCGACCCGGCCCGCCGAGTCCCTTGAGCGCGGCGAATTCGCCGACGAGATTGTCGGCGAGCCACTGTCGGACCCCGGCCCTGAACTCCTGGACCCCTTTCACCCTTGTAGGCTAACCTACCAAGCACTTGCTTTGTTAGAGGAGAGTCGATGACGTGGGGCCACGCCCGAAGGGCAGGGGACGATCCATGGACCATTCCGCGGGTTCTGGACCGGGTTGCCGACCAATTCTCCAGCCACAATGCGCTGGTCACCGACGATCGGCAGGTCACGTTCAGCGAATTGCGGTTCGAGGTCCGCCGAGCCGCCGCGGCGATGATCGGGCTGGGCGTCAAACCCGGGGACCGGGTTGCGATCTGGTCGCCGAACACCTGGCACTGGGTGGTGGCGTGCCTGGCCACCCATTACGCGGGCGGGGTGCTGGTGCCGTTGAACACCCGCTACACCGCCAGCGAGGCCACCGACATCCTGGCCCGCACCGGCGCGCCCCTGCTGGTCGCCGCCGGTGAGTTCCTGGGAGCCGACAAGACTGCCGAACTCGACCGCGATGCGCTGCCGGCGCTGCGCCACATCATCCGCGTCCCGATCGAGAAGGACGACGGCACCTGGGACGACTTCGTCGCGGAAGGCACGAACCTCGATGCGGTCGACGCCCGCGCCGCCGCGGTCAAGCCCGACGACGTCTCCGACATCCTGTTCACCTCCGGCACCACCGGCTGCAGCAAGGGTGCGCTCTGCGCGCACCGGCAGTCCTTGCAGGCTCCCGCCGCGTGGGCCGAGTGCGGACAGGTCACCAGCGCCGACCGCTACCTGTGCATCAACCCGTTCTTCCACAACTTCGGCTACAAAGCCGGAATCCTGGCCTGCCTGCAGACCGGTGCGACGCTCATCCCGCAGCTGACCTTCGACCCCGAGAAGGCCATGCAGGCCGTGCAGGACCACCGCATCACCGTGCTGCCGGGGCCGCCGACGATCTACCAGACGCTGCTGGACCATCCCAAGCGCGGCGACTACAACCTGACCTCGCTGCGCTTCGCGGTCACCGGCGCCGCGGTCATCCCGGTCGTGCTGATCGAACGGATGCAGAAAGAGCTGGACATCGACATCGTCCTGACCGCCTACGGCCTGACCGAGGCCAGCGGGTTCGGCACGATGTGCCGTGCCGACGACGACGCGGTCACCGTCGCCACCACCTGCGGTCGTCCGATCGCCGGCTTCGAGTTGCGCATCGGTGAACATGACGAGGTGCTGCTGCGCGGCCCGAACGTCATGCTCGGGTATCTCGACGACCCCGCAGCCACCGCCGCCGCAATCGATTCCGGCGGCTGGTTGCACACCGGCGACGTCGGCAGCGTCGACGATGCGGGCAATCTGAAGATCACCGACCGGCTGAAGGACATGTACATCTGCGGCGGGTTCAATGTCTACCCCGCCGAGATCGAACAGGTGCTGGCCCGCCTGGACGACGTCGCTGAATCGGCGGTGATCGGGGTGCCCGACGACCGGCTTGGCGAGGTAGGCAAGGCCTTCGTCGTAGCCAAGCCGGGCGCAACACTGGACGAAGAGACCATAATCGCATACACGCGTCAGCATTTGGCGAACTTCAAGACACCTCGGTCGGTGGAGTTCCTCGATGTGTTGCCGCGCAATCCAGGCGGCAAGGTGGTCAAGCCGCTGCTGCGTGAGAGGGCCTGAATGGACCTGAGCTTTGACGACGCCACCCTCGAGCTGCAAGCGGAGGTTCGCGAATTCCTTGCGGCGAACAAAGACTCGTTCCCGACGAAGTCCTATGACACCGCCGAGGGCTTCGAGCAGCATCGACGTTGGGACAAGGTGCTTTTCGACGCCGGTCTTTCGGTGATCACTTGGCCGGAGCGCTATGGCGGCCGCGACGCCACCCTGCTGCAGTGGGTGGTTTACGAGGAGGAGTACTTCCGCGCCGGTGCGCCAGGGCGGGCGAGTGCCAACGGCACGTCGATGCTGGCGCCGACGCTGTTTGCACACGGCACCTCCGAACAGCTGGACCGCGTGTTGCCGAAGATGGCCAGTGGCGAGGAGATCTGGGCGCAGGCGTGGTCCGAACCGGAGTCCGGCAGTGACCTGGCGTCGCTACGGTCGACCGCGACGAAGGCCGACGGTGGCTGGCTGCTCAACGGCCAGAAGATCTGGAGTTCGCGAGCCCCGTTCGGCGAGAGGGCGTTTGGCCTGTTCCGCTCCGATCCTGAAGCGGAACGTCACCGCGGGCTGACGTACTTCATGTTCGACCTGAAGGATGACGGCATCACCGTGCGTCCCATTGCGCAGCTCGGCGGCGACACCGGCTTCGGAGAGATCTTCCTCGACGACGTGTTCGTCCCCGACAACGACGTCATCGGCGCTGTGCACGACGGCTGGCGCGCGGCGATGAGCACATCGAGCAACGAGCGAGGCATGTCGCTGCGCAGCCCCGCGCGCTTCCTGGCTCCGGCGGAGCGACTGGTGGCGCAATGGAAGTCCGCTCCCGACGAGGCGTTTGCCGACCGGGTTGCTGATGCGTGGATCAAGGCGCAGGCCTACCGGCTGCACACGTTCGGGACGGTGACCCGGGTGGCAGGCGGCGGTGAGCTGGGTGCGGAGTCCTCGGTGACCAAGGTGTTCTGGTCGGACCTCGACGTGGCCCTGCACCAGACCGCATTAGACTTGCGCGGCGCCGACGGCGAGCTGGCCGATTCTTGGACCGACGGTCTGCTGTTCGCCCTCGGCGGCCCGATCTACGCCGGCACCAACGAGATTCAGCGCAACATCATCGCCGAGCGGCTGTTGGGGCTGCCGCGGGAGCAGGCCAAATGAGATTCGATCTAGACGAGCAGCAGCGCGACTTCGCGGCAAGCATCGACGCCGCGCTGGCGGCGACCGATCTGCCCGGCGCGGTTCGCGCGTGGGCCGCGGGCGACACCGCCCCTGGCCGCAAGGTATGGGCGCAACTGGCCGACCTCGGGGTCACCGCGCTTGCAGTGCCGGAGAAGTTCGACGGGATCGAGGCGCATCCAGTCGACCTGGTGGTCGCCGCGGAGTGCCTGGGCCGGTGGTGTGTGCCCGGACCGGTCACCGAATCCATCGCGGTGGCACCGGTTTTGCTGGCTGACGACGATCGCAGCGCGGCGCTGGCCGCCGGGGAAGTGATCGCCACCGTCGCGCTCCCGCCGCAGGTGCCCCGCGCCCTGGATGCGGATGCCGCCGGCATCGTTTTGGTGGCCGTCGATGGTGAAGTGCGTGATGGTGCCGCCGGTGCACAACATGAGTCCGTCGACCCGAGCCGAAAGTTGTTCGACGTCATCGCATCCGGTGAAGCGCAAGCTGCCGATGTCGCGCGGGCCTATGAAATCGGTGTGCTGGCCACGGCCGCGCAATTGGTCGGAGCAGGCCAGGCGATGTTGGACGCCTCGGTGGAATACGCCAAGCAGCGCAGCCAGTTCGGGCGGGTGATCGGGACGTACCAGGCGATCAAACACAAGCTTGCCGACGTGCACATCGCCATCGAGCTGGCGCGCCCGCTGGTCTACGGCGCGGCGCTGTCACTGGCGGATAACTCGCCCGACACGGCGCGAGATGTCAGCGCTGCCAAGGTCGCCGCCGCGGACGCGGCGCTGCTGGCGGCACGCTCGTCGCTGCAAACGCACGGGGCGATCGGTTTCACGCAGGAGCACGACCTGTCGCTGTGGCTGTTGCGGGTGCAGGCCCTGCGCTCGGCCTGGGGCGATCAGACCGTGCACCGCCGGCGGGTGTTGGAGGGGCTCTAGTGACTGAGGAACGGGAACTGCTGCGCGAGACCGTCGCGGCACTGGTCGAGAAGCATGCGTCGCCGGGAGCGGTGCGGGCGGCCATGGAATCGGAGCGCGGCTACGACGAGTCGCTGTGGAAGCTGCTGTGCGAACAGGTCGGCGCGGCGGCGCTCGTGGTGCCGGAGGAGTTGGGCGGCGCAGGCGGCGAACTCGCCGACGCCGCCGTCGTCCTCGAGGAATTGGGCAAGGGCTTGGTTCCCACCCCGCTGCTGGGCACCACGCTCGCCGTGCTGGCGCTGCTCGCTTCCGACGAGCCCGACAGAGGCGCGCTCGAAGGGCTGGCCGACGGCACGAAGATCGGCGCGGTGGTGTTCGACCGCGATGAGCGCTCGCGCGAAGAGCATTCCGGCAGCGATTACGTGGTGAACGGCGGCATCGCCGACATCGTGATCGCCGCCGACGGCAAGACGCTCAGCCGCTGGACGAGCTTCACCGCGCAGCCCGTCGACACCATGGATCTGACGCGCAAGCTCGCACGGGTCGAGCCGCAGGAGACCGCGGACATCGGGGCCGACCCCGGGTTGGCCGACACGGCCGCGATCCTGTTGGCCGCCGAGCAGATCGGGGCCGCCACGAGGTGCCTCGACTTGACTGTCGACTACACCAAGGACCGCGTGCAGTTCGGCCGCCCTATCGGCAGCTTCCAGGCGCTCAAGCACCGGATGGCCGATCTGTATGTCGCGGTGCAGTCTTCGCGGGCAGTTGTCGATGCGTCGATCGCCGAGCCGTCGGCGACGTCGGCGGCGCTGGCGCGGGTGGCGGCGAGCGAGGCGTTCTCGAAAGTGGCTGCGGAGGCAGTGCAGATGCACGGCGGCATCGCGATCACCTGGGAACACGACATCCAGCTGTACTTCAAGCGTGCGCACGGCAGCGCGCAGCTGCTCGGGCCGCCGCGGGAGCATCTGCGTCGCCTCGAAGCCGAGGTGTTCTAAGGCGTCAACCGCGGGTTCAGCTGGCCGCCGACCACGACGTCGCGCACCAGCGGCACGCCGGGGCGGTAAGCCAGATGGACATACGAGGGCGCGTCGAGGCGTAGAAAGTCGGCTCGCTTGCCCGGAGCAAGCACACCCACGTCGTCGCGTCGAAGCGCGGCGGCACCACCTGCCGTCGCCGACCACAAGGCCTCAGCCGGAGTGAACTTCATGTCCCTGACAGCTACGGCTATGCAGAACGGCATGCTCGTGGTGAACGAACTGCCAGGGTTGCAATCGGTCGCGATCGCAACTGTGACGCCGGCGTCGATCATCCGACGGGCGTCCGGCCATTGCGCACGGGTGGAAAACTCGGCCCCTGGCAGAAGCGTTGCGACTGTGGAGCCGGCGGCCAACGCGTCGATGTCCTCGTCGGAGGCGTAAGTGCAGTGATCCACCGACGCGGCCCCGAGTTCCACCGCCATTCGAATCCCTTCGCTGGGTGCAAGTTGGCCGGCGTGCACACGCGGCTGCAGCCCGGCGGCGACACCCGCGGCGAGGATGGCACGCGACTCGTCGACGTCGAACGCCCCACGGTCACAGAACACGTCGATCCATCGGGCGAACGGAACGCAGGCGTCCAGCATCGGGCCCGTGACGAGGGCGATGTAACCCTCGCGGTTGTCGCGGAATTCGGCGGGCACAACATGGGCACCGAGAAACGTTGTTTCGCTGGTAAATCGGCGAGCCACGGCCAACGATCGAGCCTCGTCCTCGACGGTCAGGCCGTACCCGCTCTTCGATTCGAACGTTGTCACACCCGCTCTGAGAAGTTCCTCCGCGAGCCGATTAACCCCTGTGGTCAATGTCGCGTCGTCGGCGGCGCGCGTGGACGCCACGGTTGTCGCGATTCCGCCCGCCGCATAGGGTTGACCGCTCATCCGGGCGGCGAACTCGGCCGAGCGCTCGCCGGCGAACACCAAATGCGCGTGGCTGTCGACGAACCCGGGAATGACGCTCGAGCCGCCGAAGTCCACACGTTCATCGGCAGCGGGAGCGTTGCTTCGAAGACCCACCCATTCGAGGGTGTCGTCGTCGACGAGGACAGCGCCGTCCTCGATGATGCCCAGTGCGCTGCCGTCCCCCTGGGCCGGATCATTGGTGACCAGTTCGGCGATGCCCGCGTACAAGGTTCTCATGAGTTTGCCCTCAATGCTTCCGGTCGGACCCCCATCAGATCGAAGATGGCGTCGCCCAGTTCAGCGACAGGGTCGACACCGACATGGCGGCGGTCGGTGACCACGACCCGGCCGTCGATCACCACGTCGGTGACGTCGCCGGCAGAGGCCGCGAACACCACCGTCTCCACCGTCGCGTCGCCGCCCGCGGTGCGAACGGAGTTCAGGTCCACGGCAACGAAATCCGCGCGTGCCCCTACCCGGAACTGGCCCGCATCCATCCATCCGAGCGCGTGCTGGCCACCCACGGTCGCTGCGTGCAGCAGCGTTGATGCTCCGATGATGCCGCGCTGCTCGCGAGCAAGGCGCTCGTCGAGTTCTACCGCCCGCGCCTCCTCGAACATGTCGATCACTGCGTGACTGTCGGAACCCAGACTGAACAACCCGCTCCCATCGAGCAGTGCCGGCGCGGGACCGATGCCGTCGCCCAGGTCCCGTTCCGTGGTCGGGCAGAAGCACACGCCCGTAGCGGTATCGTCCAGGTCGCTGATGTCTTCGGTAGTCAAGTGCGTGGCATGCACCGCGCTGGTCCGTGGTCCGAGCACGCCTGCGTCCTTCAGCACTGCCGTTGGGGTTCGCCCGTACGCGGCGATGCACTGGTCGATTTCGGCCCTCTGCTCCGACGAGTGAACGTGCAGAGGTCGCTCGTGAGCATCGGCCCATTCGACGACGGCAGGCATGTGCTCGACCGGAACCCCTCGCACGGAATGTAGTGCGGCACCGAGTAGAACGTCGGGTCCTGGTCGTGGAGCCGTCTGCAGCTGTTGCTCGAGTGCCTCGACACGCTCGGCCCAGCCCGCTCCGCTGCCGTCTCCGAAGCGTTGTTGGGGTCCTTCGTTCAGCGGTGTCCCGTCGGGAGCCGAACTGAGATAGCAGGTATCGAGCAGTGTCAGGCGTAGCCCCGCGTCGCCCGCAGCGTCGATGAGCGCGTGCCCCATCGCGTTCGGGTCGGAGTATCGCCGCCCTCCGGTGTCGTGATGCAGGTAGTGGAACTCACCGACCGACGTGATCCCCGCAAGCGCCATCTCGGCGTAGACACCGCGGGCCAGCCGACGATAACCGTCTGGATCGAGTCGGTCCGCCGCTCGGTACATCAGATCGCGCCATGTCCAGAACGATCCCCGATCGCGTTGGGTACGCGCCCGAAGCGCGCGGTGGAACGCGTGCGAATGCGCGTTGCCCATGCCCGGTATCACCATGCCGTACAGGCGATTCGACGTGGCGGCGGGAGCGGCGTTGGACTGTATCGACGTGATGCGGCCATCGGCCACCGAGATCTGAACCCCCGTGTCGACGGTATCTCCGCCGAGCCAGGCGTGCTCGCACCACCAGTCGGCCGCGCTCGTCATCGAGACGTCCAGTCGGCCATGATGTCGGCAAGCGCCACTGCACCCTGATTGCAGTCGGCCATTTCCGCGTGCTCTTCGGGCGAATGTGAGACGCCGGTTGGGTTGCGAACGAACAGCATTGCGGTTGGAACCCGGGCCGACAGGATGCCTGCGTCGTGGCCCGCCGCGGTCGGAAGCACCGGAATATCACCAAGATGGCGCAGCGCCTTCGTCAGGCGTGCGCGCGGCCCTTCTGGGAATTCGACTATCGGAGTGAGCGATTCGGTGGTCACGCCGAGGCTGACGGAATCGATCGCGGCGTGCCGCTGCGCCTCCGCAGTTATCTTGTCGACCAGCGCCGTCAGGGTCGCCTCGTCGGGCGCCCTGGCGTCCAGCCAGGCCCGGATCTCCGACGGTATGGCGTTGGCCCCATTGGGCGAGACGATCACCTTGCCGAACGTCGCGACCGCGTGATGTGCGGTTGCCTCCGCCCGCGCCGAGTGCACCGATGACGCGAAGGCCAGCATTGGATCGCGCCGATCGACCAGCCGCGTCGATCCGGCATGGTTGGCTTCGCCACCGAATGTGAACTCCCACCGCCCATGTGGCCAGATCGATGAGCCGACCGCGACGGGAGCGTTCACCAAGTCGAGCGCACGACCCTGCTCCACGTGCAACTCCACGAACACCCCGACGCGCGCTGCCAGGTGCCTATCCTCGCCGAGGTTTTCCGGATTGCGACCGACTCGAACAAGTGCCTCTGCCAACGTAATTCCGTCGGCGTCGCGCAGTCCACGCGCCCGATCGGCAGTCAAAGCGCCGGTCGACAGCTGCGATCCGACGCACGCGACCCCGAAGCGCGCGCCCTCCTCGTCGGAGAATACGACGACGGCCACCGGGATGACGGGTACCACCCCGCGCTCTCGCAGCACATCGATCGCCGCGAATGCCGACACCACGCCTAGCGGTCCGTCGAACGCCCCGCCGTCGGGAACAGAGTCCAAATGTGAGCCGGTCACGAAGGCGTCGCGGGGATCTCCGGTCCATCCCGGCGGCATCCACCACGCCCACATGTTGCCGTTGCGATCAACCTCGACATCCATCCCGCGACGCTCGGCGCACCCGACGAACCATTCACGCAAGGTCAGGTCGGCATCCGACCACGCGAACCGGCGATAGCCACCGGTGCCGGGGTTTCGACCGACGTCGAGAATTGTGGCCCACAACGTGTCGAACGCCGTCACGTGTTCTCCTGCATCGGGATACGAACCCCACGTTCGGCCGCGACAGCGGTGGCGTATTCGTATCCGGCGTCGGTGTGTCGGATGACGCCCATACCGGGATCGTTGGTCAGCACGCGTTCGAGTTTCTGTGCTGCTAGTTCGGTCCCATCGGCGACAGAAACCTGGCCGGCGTGAATGGACCGGCCCATGCCGACGCCGCCGCCGTGGTGGATCGAGACCCAGGTGGCACCGGAAGCAGTGTTGAGCAGTGCGTTGAGTAGTGGCCAGTCGGCGATGGCGTCCGAACCGTCGAGCATTGCTTCGGTCTCGCGGTACGGCGAGGCCACCGATCCAGAGTCGAGATGATCGCGGCCGATCACGATCGGCGCCGACAGCTCACCCGAGGCGACCATCTCGTTGAATCTCAGGCCTGCACGGTGGCGTTCGCCGTAGCCGAGCCAGCAGATGCGCGCCGGGAGCCCTTCGAACTCGACGCGCTCGCCTGCCATCGTGATCCATCGCCGCAGGTGTGCGTTGTCGGGAAACAGTTCGAGGATCGCCTTGTCGGTGGCTGCGATGTCTTTCGGGTCGCCGGACAGTGCTGCCCAGCGGAACGGCCCGAGGCCTTCTTCGAACTGCGGTCGGATGTAGGCGGGAACAAATCCGGGGAAGTCGAAGGCGCGGTCGTATCCGGCCTTACGCGCCTCGTCACGAATCGAGTTGCCGTAGTCGAAAACCTCCGCGCCCTTGTCCATGAACCCAACCATGGCAGCGACTTGCTTGGCCATCGATTCCTGCGCCTGTTCGGTGAAATAGACAGGGTCCTTTTCCGACATCTTCTTCATGTCGTCGAAGTCGATGCCTATGGGCAGGTACGACAACGGGTCGTGTGCGGAAGTCTGGTCGGTGACGATGTCGATGGGTGCGTCGCGTTCGAGCAGGGCCGGGAAGATCTCGGCTGCGTTGCCGACAACGCCGATGGACAAGGGCCGCTTGGCATCTCGGGCATCAACAGCCAGCGCCAGGGCATCGTCGAGATCCTTGGCCTTGACGTCGAGGTAACGCTTGGCGATGCGGCGGTCGATGCGCGTGGCATCGACATCTACGCAGATGGCGACGCCTTCGTTCATGGTCACCGCGAGCGGCTGAGCACCGCCCATACCACCTACGCCGCCGGTAAGGGTGATGGTTCCGGCCAGGGTGCCGCCGAACCGTTTCTTCGCGATGGCGCCGAAGGTTTCGTATGTGCCCTGGAGGATGCCCTGGGTGCCGATGTAGATCCACGATCCCGCCGTCATCTGGCCGTACATCATCAAGCCTTCGGCTTCGAGCTTGCGGAACTCCTCCCAGTTGGCCCAGTCGCCCACCAGGTTGGAGTTCGCCAACAGCACACGCGGAGCCCAGATATTGGTGCGGAAGACACCGACGGGTTTACCGGATTGCACCAGCATTGTCTCGTCGTCCTCTAGCGACTGCAGAGTGCGCACGATTGCATCGAATGCCGCCCAGCTGCGCGCGGCCCTTCCGGTGCCGCCATAGACGACGAGCTCATCGGGATGCTCGGCGACTTCGGGGTCGAGATTGTTCATCAACATGCGTAGGGCGGCTTCTTGTTGCCAACCCTTGCAAGAGATTTGGGTTCCGCGCGCAGCACGGACCGGACGAGGACCGGAGGTCCCGGAAATTAGAGCCATGAGAGTGGTGATCCTTAACGAGGGTTGCTTATTGTCCGCTGATGCCGGTGTCGGCGAGCCATTTCTTGGCGATATCGGAAAGGTTGGTTCCGGTCGCGGCCTCGGCGTTCATCGAAATGAGGTCCTCTGTGGTCAGCTTCGCCGACACATCGTTGAGCGTCTTGGTGATCGTGTCGTTCTGCTTGGAGGTCTTGATCAACGGAACGACGTTCTCCGCGGCGAACAACGATTTGTCGTCCTCAAGGGCGACAAGGTTGTTCGTCTTGAGACCGGGGTCGGTGCTGAAAAGGTCGCCTGCCTGAATCTGGCCATTGGTAAGGGCCGTCATCGTCAGGGTGCCACCGGCGTCAAGCGAGACGAACTCCTTGAAGTTGAGTCCGTACACATCGCGCAGGCCGACCACACCCCGGACGCGTGTCTCCCATTCCGGCGGTCCGCCGAGTACGAGTTCACCGGCGACAGGAGCCAGGTCCGAGATCGTCGTCAGCTTGTACTTGTCGGCGGTGGCCTTCGTCACGGCCACGACGTCTTTGTCCTCCGCCGGCGACGGCGTCAACATGGAGATCCCGGACGGCAACTTGGTCGCGAGCTCGGTCGACACCGCTTGGGACGTCGAGGCGGTCGACTTATCGTCGAGATAACTCAGAAGCGCACCGGTGTACTCCGGGATCAGATCGATGGACCCGTCCTTGAGAGCCGCGATGTAGACCTCCCGGCTTCCGATGTTGAACTGTTCCTTGACATCCACACCCGCGGCCTGCAACGCCTGTGAATAGATGCTGCCGATCAGCTGACTCTCGGTGAAGTCGGCGGAACCGACAATGACCTGCGAACCCGAGGATCCGGTGTTGTCCCCCTCTGCCGAAAGTGGATCGCCGCCGCCGCCGCCGCAAGCGGACAGCGCAAGTACCGACGTGGCTGCCAGGGCTGAGAGGATGTTGCGCTTCTTCATGATGTTCTCCTGATGTGATGATCGGCGCCGTGCGGCACCTAGGTGGCGGCCGGCTCGGGGACGGCCGTGGCCATTGGTGAGGTGGATTTCGCGGCGGTGCGCCGCAGACCCGGCGACACGATGATCCGGCCGAGCCTGGCGAAGCTGAACTCGAGAACGATGGCGAGTACAGCGACAAGGATGGCACCACCGGCCATTTCGGCGAAGTTTGCTTGCGCTCTGCCATCGAGAATGAACCGGCCGAGACCCTGAAGACCGAGATATGCCGCGATGGTGGCCGTCGAAATGATCTGCAGGGTCGAGCTTCTGACGCCGGAGATCATGAGCGGCAAGGCGCACGGAAGTTGCACCCGCAGAAGGATCTGGCGCTTGGTAAAGCCCATCCCGCGGGCCGCACCCACCGCGTCCGGGTCGGCGTTCTGAATGCCGGCATACGTTCCGGTGAGTATCGGTGGAACCGCCAGCAGGACAAGCACAACGATGGTCGGCAGCACATACACGAGCTGCCCTGTGACGACCGGTGAGATGATCAGGAAGAGCAGCACCAGCAGCCCGAGCGACGGGAGCGCACGCAATGCGTTCGCGGACCCGGCGACCAACGCTTCACCCCTTCCCGTGTAGCCGATGACGACGCCCAGCGGGACCCCGATCGCCAAGGCGATCAGCAGCGCCACGGCCGAGTACAGGAGGTGGTAGCCGATCTGTGCGGGAATGCTGCCCGGACCCGCCCAGTTCTCCGGGTTGGTAAACCAGCCGACGATGTTCACGACGTGACCGTCCTTTGCCGCCATGGGGTTAAGAGCTTGTTCAACCAGATGATCAAGCCGTCGAAAATGACGGCGAGTACGACGCACAGGACGACACCGGTGACCAGCGGAACGTAGAGCCGCAGCTGAAACCCTTGCGTGAACAGCGAGCCGAGCTGCGGGATTCCCAGCAGGGCAGCCATGGTCACGATGCTGACGTTGGACACGACCGCAACCCGCAATCCCGCCGCGATAACGGGTACCGCGACGGGCAGTTCAACCAAGAGCAGTCGCTGCCAGTTGCGGTACCCCATTGCCTCGGCGGCAGCCACGGTGTCGTGCGGCACCGAGCTCAGCCCGTCAGCGACGACACGTACCAGCAGCGCCAGGGTGTAAAGCGTAAGCGCGACAACGATGTTGATCGGATCGAGGATCTTCGTCCCGAGAATGACCGGCAGGATGATGAACAGGGCCAGCGACGGAATCGTGTAGAGCAGGCCCGCGGTTCCGACGATGGCCGCGTACCCGCGCCCCCACCGATGAGCCCACCACCCGAGCGGTAACGCAAGGACGAGACCGAGGATCGTCGGTGCCAGTGTGAGCCAGATGTGGCTGATGGTGAGCTCGACGATCCGGTCAATGTTGGACGAGATCCAGTTCATGCCGATTCAACTCCCCGGTCGCTTCGCTCCTGCCCGCCGGCAGACCTCGCGTCCTTGGCTCGCCTGATCGCGTCGATGACGTCGTGGTCGGTGGCGGTCCCGAGCAGCACGCCCGATTCGTCGGTGACCACACAGCGTCCACTCGGGCTCGACAGAGCCGAGTTGAGCAGGTCTCGTAGCGGATCGCCCCGACGCGCCGACGTGGCACAGAGGTTGACGTCACTGTCCTGGACGGAGTCGCCGCGCACATTCTCGGTGTCGACCCAGCCTATCGGTGCGTTGTTGGCGTCGACCGCCAGGACCCACCGTCCGTTGGCCGTTGGAATCGTCGACACGGTTTGTCCCACAGTGATAGTCGGCTCAACCGTGAGCTTGAGCAGATCGTCCGAAATGTGGAACCCGAGCGCCCGATAGCCCCGCGCGGACCCGACGAAGTCGGCCACGAAGGCATCACTCGGGGCTGCCAGCAGCTCGGCGGGAGTCGCCGCCTGGGCCAGAGTTCCGCCCTCACGTAGCACCACAACTTGGTCACCCAGTTTGAGGGCTTCGTCGATGTCGTGTGTGACCATCACGATGGTCTTGGAGATGTCGGCCTGCAGGCGCAGAAACTCGTCCTGCAGCTGGCTTCGGACGATGGGGTCGACGGCACTGAACGGCTCGTCCATCAACAGGAAGGGCGGATCCGTCGCCAGCGCACGCGCAACGCCTACCCGCTGTTGCTGACCGCCGGAGAGCTGCCACGGATACCGGCCGGCGAACTTGGCGTCGAGACCGACACGCTCGAGGAGTTCCATTGCCGCCGAACGGGTTTCCTTCTTGCCACCACCGAGCAATCGCGGCAGGGCGGCCACGTTGTCTACCACGGTGCGATGGGGAAACAGGCCTGCGTTCTGGATGACGTAGCCGATCCTGCGACGAAGGGCGACTCTGTCGAGGCTTTGCGTGTCGACTCCGTCGAGTTCGATGGTGCCCGAGCTCGGCTCGATCAGGCGGTTGATCATGCGCATGGAGGTCGTTTTCCCGCAGCCGGACGGGCCGACCAGGGTGGTGATCTTTCCGTTGGGCGCCGTAATGGTGAGTTTGTCGACGGCGACGGTGCCGTCGGGATACACCTTGGAGACGTTGTCGAATGTGATCATGACTGTCTTTCTGAGGACTTATTTCGGGGGACGGCTCAGTTGGGCGGACATTCCCGCCGTGGCTGAGGCCAGCAGTCGGCCGTATTGCACCGTCTCCGATGCCGTGAGCCGGTAACTCGGAATGACGAGGCTCAGCGCCGCGACGATTCGAGCCTCCGAGTACACCGGGCATGCGATCGCGGTGACGTCGGGCTCGACGCCGCGCTCGACGACGATGTACCCCTCGGCGGGAACTTCACCGCGAAGCGCGTGCCCCGCCGCCGACCTGTCGAGGGGAACCGTTCGACCGACCCAGCTGGCGTGCCGGACCGAGTGAGTTCCCTCGACGATGCTGATATACAGCGCCGTGGCGCGGTGCCCTTCGACGCTGAGGTAGACGGACTCGCCCGTCTCGCCCACGAGCTTCTCCATCGCCGGCTTGGCGAGGTCGATCAACGACTCGTTGCCCAGCGCCTGGGCGCCGAGTTGGATGATCCGACTCCCGGGCTTGTACGTCCCGACCTCTTCCTTGGTGACGAACCCGGTGGTTTCCAGCGTGCGCAGGAGCCGAAGCGCCGTGCTGGGCGCAAGATCGCAGTCCCTCGCACTATCGGCGAGATTCGCGCCGCCACGATCACAGATGGTCGCGAGCAGGGCAAGTGCTCGTTCCACAGTCCGTGTGGACGGTTCGGCCACGATGACCTCCTCTCGTCCAACCATCCCGCATTGCTACTGGATGAAATTCAATTGCCATCTAGCGGAATTTTGGACTTGGGGCGATGATAGGGCTTATCGCTCGTCTGCGATAGAGAACGAGGAGAATTACATGATTGTGCTGAACGGGACCGGCGGGATTGCCGACGTTGTAGCGCTCGCAGACCGCCGCGACCAGGTCTCGGTTTCCCCAGGAGTCGTCGGGGCCGTCACCCGGGTGTACGACCGGGCAGCCGACCTCAGCACACGATTCGCCACCTACGGCCGCACCACCGGGGTCGGCGCGAACCGAATCTCCGCCGTCCCCGCCGACGATCCGAAGTACGGAATGCGCCTCCTCCGCAGCCACGCCGTGGACGCCGGCGATCCGCTCGACGACAGAACCGTTCGTGCGATGCTCGCGGCGCGACTCATTCAGTTGTGCGTACCCGGCGCGGGACTCGATCCCAAGATCTTGGGCGGGCTCGAGCGAATGCTCAACGACGACGCCCTGCCCGAACTCCTTCAGTACGCCTCCATCGGGACCGGCGACCTGGCGGCGCTGGCCGGGACAGCGTTGACGTTGATCGGTGAGCGGCCTGCCACGTCTGCGTTGACGCCGATGGAACCGTGGGGGGCCGACAGCGCCCTTCCATTCATGAGCAGCAGCGCGCTGACCGTCGGACGCAGTTGCCTCTCGCTGGACGAGCTCACCCGACTCGAACGCGCATCGAGCGTGATCTACATGCTGAGCTTCCTCGCACTCGACGGTAATCCCTCGGCCTTCTCGTCGGCTGCTGCACGCGCGGCGGCCGCTCCACACGTGGAGACGGTCGCCGCCCGACTGCGGTCGCTGCTGGCGGACGACAGTCGGCCCGACCGTGACCCGGCGCGCATCCAGGATCCGTACGGACTGCGGGTATACCCGGTGGCTCACGCAAGCGTCGTTGCGTCATTGGGTTCGCTCGCCGGACAGCTCGAGCGGACCTTGAACACGGCGCAGGAGAATCCGCTGTTCGACGTCGAGGGCGACGAGGTCGTCCACCACGGCGCCTTCTACCAGGCGTCCTTGTCGCTCGAACTGGACGGAACCACACTGGCGTTGGCCTTGACCTCACCCATCACACATTCCCGGATCAGAATGCTAAACGACCCGGATACCAACGGCGGCAACGCTTTTCTGGCCGCCGGCCCGGAAGGGTCGTCCGGGCTGATGATGGTCGAGTACGTCGCGGCAGGAGCGATCGCCGAGATACGCAATGCCGCCCAACCGGCGTCCGTTGGCACGCTCGTGCTGTCGAGGGGCGCAGAGGAGGACGCCACCTTCGCGTCCCAGGGCGCCCTTCAACTCGAGCGTTCCGTTGCCGCGTACCGGGTGTTGCTGTGCTGCGAACTCGTCGGCGCCGTCAGGCTGCTGCGGCAGCGTCGGATCGACGACCGGTTCACAGGTGTGCTGGGTGAGGCACTTGCGCTCGCCGCCGACCTCCCCCGCAACGACGAGGACCGAGACCTCAGAGGGGACCTCGCGATGGCCGAGTCGCTTCTCGACGAAGTCGGACGTCTCGTAGGAGAGTCAACGTAGGGGACCGATAACCGATTCGACCGCGGCGACAAGTGATCCATCGCGTGCCAGTTCGACGACCGCTTCGATTTCAGGCGCGAGGTGGCGGTCGGCGCCGGGTCCCGCGACTCGTGCGCGAACACTCGCGATGGCTGCACCGGTCGCCGGCGATGGCGTCAGCGGTGCGCGCATCTCGATTCCCCTTGCCGCGGTGAGGACTTCGATCGCAAGGACACGGGTGAGTCCGTCGATTGCCTTGCGCAGTTTGCGGGCCGCCGACCAGCCCATGGATACGTGGTCTTCCTGCATCGCCGACGACGGGATCGAGTCGACGCTGGCGGGGTTCGCCAGGCGTTTCAGGTCGGAAACGATCGCGGCCTGGGTGTACTGGGCGATCATGTGGCCACTGTCGACTCCCGGGTCGTCGGCGAGGAACGGGTTGAGCCCGTGGCTCCGGGCCACGTCCAGGAAGCGGTCGGTGCGTCGTTCACTCATGCTGGCGAGATCGGCGACGACGATCGCGAGGAAGTCGAGGACGTAGGCGACGGGTGCTCCGTGGAAGTTCCCATTCGATTCAACCTGCCCGTCGTCGGTGACGACGGGATTGTCGATGGTGCTGGCGAGTTCCCAATTCGCGACGTTGCGGGCGTGCGTCACCGTGTCGCGTGCGGCGCCGGCGACCTGGGGTGCGCACCGCAGCGAGTAAGCGTCCTGGACCAGGGTGCAGTCCGGTCCACTGTGGCTCGCGACAATGGGTGAATCGGCGAGGACTCTCATCATGTTGGCGGCGGCGACGGCCTGCCCCGGCTGGGGCCGTAGTGCATGCAGGTGCGGCGCGAATACTTTGTCGGTGCCGAGCAGGCCTTCCACGCTCATCGCCGCTGAGATGTCGGCCAGCACTAGCAGTCGGTCGAGGTCGGTCAAGGCCAGGACCAGTTGACCGAGCATGCCGTCGGTGCCGTTGATGAGGGCAAGGCCCTCCTTCTCGGCGAGGACGATCGGTTTCAGGCCATGCGCGCTCAGAGCTGCCGCGGCCGGCACAAGCTCGCCTTCGGCGGCGCGTACCTGTCCTTCGCCCATGATCGCGAGTGCGACGTGGGCGAGGGGCGCGAGATCACCGGAGCAGCCGAGGCTGCCGTACTCCTTTACGACCGGTGTCAGGCCCGCTGAGAGCATCCCCGCGTATGCCTGGGCGACTTCGGGGCGTACACCGGTTCTGCCGGTGGCCAGGGTCGACAATCTCAGCAGCATCATCGCCCGGATGACCTCGCGTTCGACCTCGGGCCCGGACCCTGCCGCATGCGATCGAATCAGGCTGCGTTGCAGCTTGGTTCGCAGCTCGAACGGTATATGGCGCGTTGCGAGAGCGCCGAAGCCGGTGGAGACGCCGTACACCGGAGTCGGGTGCTCGGCGAGCGCTTCGATGTGGGAGCGACTCGCAGCGATCGCGGCGAGAGCGTCATCCGCGATCACCACAGCGGCGTTGTCGCGTGCCACGCGCAGGACGTCGTCGATGGTGACCGGGCCGATACCCACAACAACCTGAGTCATTCCATGATTGTGCACGCTAACCTCAATCGGGTGAGCGATCGCGTGGCGCTTCGTGCCGGTATACCGCCCTTCTATGTGATGGACGTGTGGCTGGCTGCCGCGGAGCGCCAGCGCACACACGGTGACCTGGTGAACCTGTCGGCGGGACAGCCGAGCGCCGGGGCACCGGCAGCCGTGCGCGCGGCGGCGATAGATGCGCTGAACAACACCGTTCTCGGTTACTCCGTCGCGCTCGGCATCCCGGAGTTGCGCACCGCGATCGCCGGTTCGTATGCGGACCGGCACGACACCGTCGTCGATCCCAACGAGGTGGTGGTCACCACCGGCTCCAGCGGCGGCTTCCTGCTCGCGTTCCTCGCGTGCTTCGACGTCGGCGACCGGGTGGCCATCGCCAGTCCCGGCTATCCGTGTTACCGCAATATCCTGTCGGCATTGGGCTGCGAAGTGGTCGAGATGCCGTGTGGACCGGACACCCGGTTTCAGCCGACGATGCAGATGCTGGCTGCGCTCGATCCGCCCGTGCAGGGTGTCGTGGTGGCCAGCCCGGCCAACCCGACCGGAACGGTGATCCCGCCCGAAGAACTGGCCGCTATCGCGTCGTGGTGCGAGGCGTCGGGGGTCCGGCTGATCAGTGATGAGGTCTACCACGGACTGGTCTATGAGGGCGCCCCCGCCACCAGCTGCGCTTGGCGGACCTCACGAGATGCGGTGGTGGTCAACAGCTTTTCGAAGTACTTCGCGATGACCGGGTGGCGGCTCGGCTGGCTGCTGGTGCCGGGCGGCCTGCTTCGCGCCGTCGACTGTCTGACCGGGAACTTCACCATCTGCCCGCCGGTTCTGCCGCAGTACGCGGCGGTTGCGGCGTTCACCCCGGAGTCGGTCGCCGAAGCGGAGGGCCACCTGCATCACTACGCGGCCAACCGTGAGCTGCTGCTTGACGGGCTGCGCAGAATCGGCCTGGACCGGCTCGCCCCGACCGACGGCGCCTTCTACGTGTACGCCGACGTCTCCGACCACACAGGAGATTCACTGTCGTTCTGCTCAAAGTTGTTGGCCGACACCGGTGTTGCGATCGCTCCGGGCATCGACTTCGACACCGTACGCGGCGGCTCGTTCGTGCGGCTGTCGTTCGCGGGGCCGACGAGCGACATCGAGGAAGCGTTGCGGCGCATCGGCTCCTGGCTGCGCTAGCTTCGCGGCGACGTCGACAGTACGCAATATGACGAAAACGGCGTGAAGTCATCAGAAACCGTACTCTCGGCGGGTCGTCGTCTACCGCTTCTGTTTCGCGTACCAGTCGAGCAGCGCAGGGTCGTCGACCGCGCTGCTCTCCACGACACTGGTGGGATCGCCGCCCTGGAGCAGCTTCTTGATCGGCACCTCGAGTTTCTTGCCCGTGCGCGTGTGCGGAATACCTGGAGCGACGAGGATCTCGTCGGGTACGTGTCGCGGGGACAACTCCGACCGCACGGTGTGCTTGATGCGGTCCTGTAGCTCGTCGGTCAGTTCGGCACCCTCGGCCAGCACCACGAACAGCGGCATCCAATACCCACCGTCGGGCTGTTCGGCGCCGATCACCAACGCCTCGGCGACCTCCGGCACTCGCTCCACCGCCTGGTAGATGTCCGCGCTGCCCATCCGGATGCCGTGCCGGTTCAGCGTCGAGTCCGACCGGCCGTGCACCACGATGCTGCCGTGCTCGGTTATCGTGATCCAGTCACCGTGCCGCCACACTTCCGGAAACATCTCGAAATATGCTGCGCGGTATCGTGTCCCGTCCGCGTCGTTCCAGAATGCGATCGGCATCGACGGCATCGGCTTCGTGACGACCAACTCCCCGACCTCACCGCGCACCGGCTTACCCGACTCATCCCACGCATCCAGTGCGACGCCCAGATACGGCGCTGACAACTCGCCCGGCCATACCGGCACCGTGCGGACACCGCCGATGAATGCCGACACCACATCGGTGCCGCCGCTGATCGATGCGACTTGGACCCGTTCGCCGACGTTGTCGCGCAACCACAGCGACGACGACGGCGGCAGGGATGACCCCGTGATGCCGACCGTGCGCAGCGCCGATAGGTCATAATCCTTACGCGGCACCGCCTGCTCCTTGGCGCACGCGAGCACATAGCCGGGACTGGTGCCGAAGGCCGTCGCGCCGATGCGGGCGGCGATGTCCCACAACGCGTCCGGCCGCGGAGACGTGGGGCTGCCGTCGTAGCAGACGATGGTCGCGCCCACGAGCAGGCCGGCGACCTGGAAGTTCCACATCATCCAGCTCGGGCTGGTGTACCAGAAGAAGGTGTCGTCGGGCCCGATATCCGACTGCAGTGCAATCGCTTTCAGGTGTTCGAGCATGACGCCACCGTGTCCGTGCATGATGCCCTTGGGCAGGCCCGTCGTTCCCGACGAGTAGACGATCCACAGCGGATGGCTGAAGTCCACCGGCACGACGTCGAGATCACCGTCGTCGTCGCTCGCCAGCTCCGATGCCATCACCGTCGCTCGCAGCGATGGCAGCCCCTCACGCAGAGCTTCGATCTCGTCACGCTTGTCGCGCCACTTGCCGCCGAACCGGTACCCGTCGGCCGTCACCAGCACGACTGGTTCGAGTTGGCCGAGTCGATCCATCGCGGCCTTGGCCGAATAGTCCTGTCCGCAGGCGCTCCAGATCGCGCCGATGCTCGCGGTCGCCAGGAAGGCGATAATCGCTTCGGGGTTGTTCGGGAGGTATCCGACCACGCGGTCGCCGGAGCTGACTCCTAGCGATCGCAGCCTGCGCGCGAAAGCGGCAGTCCGACTCAGCAGTTCGGCCCACGACATTTCGACGATCGGGCCGTCTTCGCTGACATACAGGATGGCCGGCCGGTCCGTTCTCGCGTTGCGCACGACCTGGTCGACGTAGTTCAGGCGGGTGCCGGGAAACCACCGGGCACCGGGCATCCGCGGGTTCTCGAGCACCACATCGGGGGCGTCACCGAGTTCGAAGTACTCCCACAACGCCGCCCAGAATGCGGCCGGATCGTCGACCGACCACTGCCACAGAGTGTGATAGTCGGGCATCGGCAGGTTGGTGCGACGGCTTACGAACCGGGCGAAGTCCGTCACCCGCGCGTCGTCGACGTCCTCCTCCGTCGGGACCCACTGGGCTTCCGTCATCGCGCGGTCCAGCCGCCGTCCATGGTGTAGGACGCGCCCGTAACCATTCCGGCCGCCGGTGAGGCCAGCCAACCGATCAGCGCCGCAACCTCTTCCGGTTCGACCAGCCGCTTGATCGCGCTCTCCTTCAACAAGATCTCCGCGAGGACCTGATCCTCCGGTATGCCATGGGTCCGGGCCTGGTCAGCGATCTGCTTGGTCACCAATGGCGTCCGCACATAGCCCGGGTTGACGCAGTTGCTCGTCACATCGTGCGGCCCGCCCTCGAGCGCGGTCACCTTGGATAGGCCCTCCAGCCCATGCTTCGCGGTGACGTACGCGACCTTGTACTCGGAGGCGCGAAGGCCGTGCACCGACGAGATGTTGATGATCCGCCCGAACTTCTGCTCATACATGTGTGGCAGGGCCGCGCGGATCAGCAGGAACGGGGCTTCGATCATCAGCGCGAGCATCGTCCGGAAGCGGTCGGGGGGAAACTCGGGTATCGCGTTGATGCTCTGGATGCCCGCGTTGTTGACCAGGATGTCGGTCTCCAGCTGCAGGCCTTCAAGAGCTGAAACATCGAGAAGGTCTACCGCCCAAGCCTTTCCGTTGATCTCGCTGGCGATGGTCTTGGCGGCAACCTCGTCGACGTCGGCGACGGTGACCACCGCGCCCCGGGACGCGAGCTCCCGCGCGCAGGCCGCGCCGATACCGCTCGCACCACCGGTGACCAGCGCGGTGCGTCCGTCCAGGTCGGTCATGCGGCACCACTCTTCGCGAGTTCCTCGCGATCGGCCTCGTCGATGGTCTCCAGGTCAATACCGTTCGTCTCGCGCATGAACAGCGCTGCGATGAGCGTGATCACCGCGGCCGCGGCCAGGTACAGCGCGATCGGCACCCAGGAGTCGAAGATGTCGAGCAATTTCACGGCGATGATGGGGGCAAGCGACCCAGCCACGATCGAGGTGACCTGATAGCCGAGGGAGACACCGGAATACCTCATGCGGGTCGGGAACATCTCGGCCATGATGGCCGGCTGCGGGGCATACATGAGAGCGTGGATCATCAGGCCGATGATGATCGCGCCGATGATGAGCAGGTAGTTCCCGGTGTCCATCATCGGGAATCCGAAGAACCCCCACGTCGCCGCGCCGATGGCGCCGACGATGTACACCGGGCGCCGGCCGATTCGATCCGACAGCCGCCCCACCTGTGGGATGACCAGGAAGTGCACCGCATGTGCGATCAGTAGGTACAAGAGGATGTCGCCGGTGTCGACGCCGACCTGCTGCTTGAGATAGGTGATCGAGACGATGACCACCAGGTAGTACATGATGTTCTCGGCGAACCGCAGTCCCATCGCGGTGAAAACCCCACGGGGATAACGCCTGAGCACCTCGAACACGCCATACGACACGGCCTTGGCGCGCTCGACCTCTTCCTGCGCCGCGAGGAAGATCGGTGCATCCGTCACCTTGGTACGGATGTAGTAGCCGATGACGACCACTACGGCGGACAGCCAGAACGCGACGCGCCATCCCCACGACAGGAAGGACGCGTCGGACAGTGTCGCGTTCAACACAAGGAGCACCACGGTGGCGAGCATGTTCCCGACGGGTACAGCCGCCTGCGGCCAACTGGCCCAGAACGCGCGGCTGCGGTTCGGGCTGTGCTCGGCCACCAGCAGCACCGCGCCACCCCACTCGCCGCCCACGGCGAAGCCCTGGAGGAATCGCAACACCACGAGCAATGCCGGCGCCCAGTAGCCGATCTGACCGAAGGTGGGCAGGCAGCCCATCAGGAACGTCACGGCGCCCACAAGCAGCAGGCTGAACTGCAATAGCTTCTTGCGGCCGTACTTGTCGCCGAAATGCCCGAATACGATGCCGCCGAGCGGGCGCGCCAAGAACCCGACCGCATATGTGAGGAACGCCGCGAAGATCGCGTCCAGTTCGCTGCCGGTCTGGGGGAAGAACACCTTGCTGAACACGAGTGTGGCCGCTGTGCCGTAAAGGAAGAACTCGTACCACTCGACGACCGTGCCGGCCATCGACGCGGCGACCACCCGCTTGAGTCCGGTCGGCACCGACCCGGGTTCGCTGCCCTCGGGCGGTGTCTCATTGTGAATCGTCATCGGACGCTCCTTGATTGTGATGCCCCACACAGACGACTGTGAGTATTCATGCACGTACCCCTACCTGCAATAACCAAAACCGCAGGAACTATCTGCAAAAATGCAGATGTGACTTTGCCATCCGGCCGCAGACCCAGCGCCGATGACCTGCTGGTGTTGCTGGCCGTCGGCCGCTCCGGGCGCTACAACACCGCAGCGGAGGAACTCGGACTCAACCACACCACCATCTCACGCCGTATCGCCGCGCTGGAGCAGTCGATCGGGGGACGCGTGCTGGCGCGGGTCGGCGCCGGCTGGGAGCTCACCGATCTCGGGCGCGAAGCACTGTCGGCCGCCGAAGCCGTCGAATCGGCGGTGCGTTCCCTGACCGTTGACCCCGGCGGCGAGCGCACCCTGGAAGGCGTCGTACGGATATCGGCGACCGACGGCTTTTCCGCATATATCGCTGCTCCGGCGGCCGCTCATGTGCAGCGTAAGCACCCGAACGTGGCCGTCGAAATCGTTGCCACGACGCGCCGAGCCACCCAGCAGCGGTCCGGCCTGGACGTCGAGGTGGTGGTCGGCGAACCAAAGGTGCACCGTGCCATGGCGATCCGGCTTGGCGACTACTGCCTCGGGCTCTACGCGTCGCGTGATTACCTGGCCGGGCACGGCACCCCGACGAGCATTCCCGATCTCGCGCGGTATCCGCTCGTCTACTTCATCGATTCGATGCTGCAGGTCGACGACCTCGATGTGGCGACGAGCTTCGCCCCCGCCATGCGCGAGTCGGTGACATCCACCAACGTTTTCGTGCACGTCGAGGCAACCCGCGCCGCCGCGGGCGTCGGCCTCCTGCCCTGTTTCATGGCCGACCGACACGACGATCTGGTCCGCGTGCTGCCCGACGCGGTGGCGATCCAGTTGACGTACTGGCTCGTCACCCGGGCCGAGACATTGCGCAGGCCCGAAGTCGCCGCAGTCGTGGACGCGATCCGCGACCGCATGGAGGATCAGCGCGACGTGCTGCTTGGTGCGCGCTAGCGCCGGTCAGCCAACGAGAAAGGGCACCCGCCTAGCGGGTGCCCTTCTTGTTGCGTTGCTTGTTAACGGCTTTGGTGCACGCCCGTGTCAACCTGCGGGATGTTCACCTTCGGCTGGATGTCATTGAGCCAGTCGAGATGGTCAACGCCGGTCGAATGCGACGCCGGGATGACCGGGACGGTCAACTCGTCATTCGCTTGCGCAGGGGCGGCGAAGCCGAGGACCGCGGCAGCAAGCCCGCTGGCGACGACGGCGGCAAATCCGTACTTCTTCATTTCGATCCCACTTCTTTCTTTCTCTTTGTGGTCTGAGTGATTAAACAGCGAGGTCAGACCATAAATTCCGGTGGCAGTAATTGATCGCGGGTTGGCAGAAACGGGCACACTGGTGGGCATGCCATTCATCGACCACCAGCAAGGCAAGGCCTACTACCGACACTGGGCTGCGGCCGAGCCGCGCGCCGTCGTGATCTTCCTGCACGGGTTCGGCGAGCACACCGGCGTCTATCACCGCTACGGCTTCGCCCTCAACGCCGCAGGCGTCGACCTGTGGGCGGTCGACCAGTTCGGGCACGGGCTGAGTCCGGGCACCCGCGGGGACTTCGGATCGATCGAGGAGAGCTCGGACCTCGCCGACACGTTGACCGAGCTCGCCGAGGGAGAACGCCCGGGATTGCCGTTGATCGCGCAAGGGCATTCGTTCGGCTCGATCGTCACGCTCTTCCGGCTGTTGGGCCAGCCCGAGCGCTACCGCGCCGGCGTGATCTCCGGTGCCCCGCTGATTCCGATCCCCGAGATGCTCGATCCGGACAGGTCTTTCGACCTGGACCCCCGCTGGCTCTCCAACGATCCGTTCTATCTCGACTCATTGGAGAACGACCCACTGGCCTTCGTCGACGCGGACGGTGCTCCGCTGGCGCGCGAACTCGACAAGGCTTGGGACCGGTTCGGCGCCGAGCTTCCCAAGCTGGCCGTTCCCACCCTCGCGGTGCACGGTGTCAACGATCCGATCGCACCGATCGGAGCGGTGCGGGCCTACGCCGAACAGATAGATCCATTGCAGCTGACGGAGTTTCCCGGCGGGCGCCACGACATCCTCAACGACACGGTGCACCGGGACGTCGCCGACGCGATCGTGAACTTCATCGACAACACGCAGTAGGGTGACGTGGGTGTCCGTGCTGACGAGGGCGACGATCGCGGTGATCTGCGGGTTGGCGGCGGGGTTGTTCCTCGCCGGCCCGGCGAACGCCGAGCCGGGTGACAATCCGTGTGACCTCGCGGTCAACTTCCTCTGCAAGTTCGTCCCGATCGCTCCTGACCTCGAGGACGACATCGACCTCACCCAGCAGCTGCCGCCCGCCGACCCCAACGCACCGCTACCGGAATCGTTGCCCACGCTCGACCCGTGCGCGGCGGGCTGTATCTAGAGCCAGGTGTCGTCCGTAGTGGCGGTCAGGAACGCCTCCAGGTCGTCGCGCCAGTGTGCGGGTGTCGTCTTGTCCGGCTCGATACCGGTGTAATCGCCGCGGTAGAACAGCAACGGCCGCGGCTTCTTGTGCGGCACATCGGACAGCGAGTGCACAGCTCCGAACACGACGAGGTGATCACCGCCGTCGTGCACCGAATGCACGGTGCAGTCGATGTGCGCCAGCGTGTCCTTGATCACGGGTGACCCCAGTTTCGACGGCAACCAATCGATTTCGGCGAACTTGTCGGATTCCTTGGAGCCGAACTGCGCCGACACGTCCTTCTGCTTCTCGTGAAGCACGTTCACACAGAACTTGCCGCTCGCCTCGATGGCCTGCCACGACCGCGACACCTTGGTCGGGCAGAAGAGCACCAGTGGTGGATCCAGCGACAGCGCCGCGAAGGACTGGCAGGCGAACCCGACGGGCTCGCCGTCGTGCACAGTGGTGATAACCGTGATGCCGGTACAGAACTGTCCCAGCACATTTCGGAATGTGCGTGGGTCCAATGGCTCGGCGGAGCTCAAAGCTGAATGTTCTTCGCGCAGGCGCTCATCACTAGCCTTTGAAGCCGACGCTGAAGTCGTGGCCCCAGAGGCTCACCGCGGTGCTCTCGCGGGCGATCCAGTCGGCATCGTCGACTTGACGGCCTTCACAACCGAATTCGACGTCGAAGCCACCTGGTGTCTTCATATAGAAGGACAGCATCAGATCGTTGACGTGGCGGCCGAGCGTCGCCGACATCGGCACCTTGCGCCGAAGCGCACGATCCAGGCACAGCCCGACGTCGTCGCTGTTGGCCACCTCGATCATCAGATGCACGATGCCGCTGGGTGTTTCGCCCGGCATGAAGGCAAGGCTGTGGTGGCGGGGATTCACACCGAAGAACCGCAGCCATGCCGGAGGACTGTCGGCGGGCCTGCCCACCAGTTGCGGTGGCAGCCGCATCGAGTCGCGCAGCTTGAACCCCAGCACGTCGCGATAGAAGTGCAAGGACTCGGCGTCGTCACGGGTGGTCAGCACCACGTGGCCCAGGCCCTGCTCCTCGGTGACGAACTTGTGCCCGTACGGGCTGACCACTCGGCGGTGTTCGAGTGCGGCCCCGTGGAACACCTCGAGCGTGTTACCGGACGGGTCGTCGAAGATGATCATCTCGTCGACGCGACGGTCGGCGAGCTCGGCCTGACCGGCTTCCTTGTACGGCGTGCCCTCGACGTCGAGCCGGTTACGAATCTCCTGCAGTCCTGCGGCGTTCGCCGTTTCCCACCCCGACACCTGCAGCCGGTCGTGTTCGCCGGACACGATGACGAGGCGGGCCGGGAAGTCGTCCATGCGCAGATAAAGCGCGCCCTCGACGGTGCCCTTGCCCTCGACCATGCCAAGCACTTTCAGACCGTACTCACGCCAGGCCGCGACGTCGGTTGCCTCGATGCGTAGATAGCCCAGTGACCGGATGCTCATGACCCACCATCCCCAGGAACGTCTTTCAGGAAATCAACAGTCAGCTTGTTGAACTCGTCGAACTTCTCCAGCTGTGCCCAGTGCCCACACTGCCCGAACACGTGCAGTTGCACTCGGGGAATCTGCTTGAGTGCCACCAGCGCTCCGTCGAGCGGGTTGACCCGGTCCTCCCGGCCCCAGATCAGAAGTACCCGCTGGCGCAGCTTGTACACCTCGCGCCACATCATGCCGAGCTCGAAGTCGGGACCCGCGAACGACTTTCCCATCGCCCGGGTCGCGGCCAGTGATTCGGGCGTGCTGGCGATCGCGAAGCGCTCATCGATCAGCTGGGGAGTGATGAGCTTCTGGTCGAACACCATGATGCGCAGGAACTTCTCCAGGTTCTCCCGCGTGGGCTCGAGGGAGAACTTACCGAGCAGCTTGACGCCTTCGGTGGGATCAGGCGCGAACAGGTTGACCGAAAGCCCGCCCGGGCCCATCAGCACCAGTCGGCCGGCCCGGTCGGGATTGTCGAGCGCGAACCGCACAGCGGTGCCGCCTCCGAGCGAATTGCCCACGAGCGCAGCACGTTCCAGCCCGAGGTGATCGAACAGGTTCAGCAGTGCGGTGGCGCTGTAGCGGTTGTACTGCTCGTGCTCGGTGTGCTTGTCCGAGTGCCCGTAGCCCGGCTGGTCGACGGCCAGCACGTGAAAGTGCTGTGCCAGTACGGAGATGTTCCGGCCGAAGTTCGACCAGCTCGACGCACCCGGACCACCGCCGTGCAGCAGCACTATCGTCTGGTCGTTGCCGACGCCGGCCTCGTGGTAGTGCAGGCGAATGTCCAAAGAACCCGAGCGGACCTGTGCGTAGCGCGACGTCGACTCGAAGGTGATCTCTTGCTGTTGTGCAGCTTCGGCGGCGAAGGACGTCATCAGACCATCGTGTCCTGGGGCGGCAGCCCGAACTCGTTGTTTCCGAAGATCAGGTAGGCGCGTTCCGGATCGTT
Organism: uncultured Actinomycetota bacterium; assembly: GCA_963715885.1. Classification (GTDB taxonomy): domain Bacteria; phylum Actinomycetota; class Actinomycetes; order Mycobacteriales; family Mycobacteriaceae; genus Mycobacterium. Next base: position 132,148 of record CAVQSK010000019.1, on the reverse strand, counting down.
GGCGGCATGCACCCGGCCGGCGTGCGCGTCGCGCCAGAAACGTTGCACCGGGGCATCGTTGTTCAACGCGGTGGCGCCGGATGCTTCGAAGAGCCGGTCGATCGACGCGATGGCGCGGCCGGTGGCGCGGACCTGGTCGCGACGGGCGCGGGCCCGCAGCTCGAACGGAATCTCCTTGTCCTCCTTCAGCAGCGCGTACTCGTCGCCGACGTTGCCGATCAGCTGGCGCCACGCGGCGTCGATGTCACTGGCCGCCTCGGCGATGCGGACCTTGGCGAACGGATCGTCCTTGGCCTTCTCGCCGGCGAACGCGGCGCGGACTCGCTTGCCCTGGTGCTCGACGTGCGCGTCGTAGGCGCCGTAGGCCATGCCGACGATCGGTGCCGAGATGGTGGTGGGATGCACTGTGCCCCAAGGCATCTTGTAGACGGGCGCGGTGTTGGTCTGCAGGCCGCCCGCGGTGCGATCGTTCATCGACTTATACGACAGAAACCGATGCGTCGGCACGAAGACGTCCTTGACCACAAGCGTATTGCTGCCGGTACCGCGCAGCCCGACGACGTGCCACACGTCGTCGATCTTGTACTCGGTGCGCGGGATCAGGAAGCTGCCGAAGTCGACGGGCCTGCCGTCCTTGATTACCGGACCGCCGACGAAGGTCCACGTCGCGTGGTCACAACCGGACGACCAGTTCCACGACCCGTTGACGAGATATCCCCCATCGACCACCTGGCCGGCGCCCATCGGCGCGTATGACGACGAGATTCGGACTGTCGGGTCCTCACCCCAGACCTCTTCCTGCGCCCGCTGGTCGAACAACGCGACATGCCAGTTGTGCACGCCCACGATCGAGCTGACCCAGCCTGTCGAGCCGCATGCGGTGGCGATCCGCCGGACCGCCTCGTAGAACACGGTCGGGTCGCACTGCAGGCCGCCCCACTGCTCGGGCTGCAGCAGCTTGAAGAAGCCAATCTCGTCGAGCTCGCTGACGGTCTCATCGGGGAGGCGGCGCAGATCTTCGGTCGCCTGCGCGCGCTTGGCGATCAGCGGCAGCAGGTCGTCGATGCCGGCTAGGACCGACTCCACGTCACGCTGTTCAATGGACGTCACTGGTTTGCCTCCCAGGAATAAAGACCTAGACAGAGATTAGAACACGTTACGATTTGTGTCGAGCAGCGCATTCCTGCGGCAGCTGGACCTGCACACATGCATTTCTGTAACCTGTTCTAGTTATCACCGTTGAGAGGGTACGCGATCGTGACCGACGAGCCGCTCGGTAGCCACGTGCTCGAGCTGCAAGTGGCCGCCGTAGTCGAGGAGACCGACGACGCGCGCTCGCTGGTGTTCACCGTGCCCGACGGAGCCCAGATCCCGGCCGAAAGACTCCGGTATGCGCCCGGTCAGTTCCTGACGCTGCGCGTGCCAAGCGACCGGACCGGCTCGGTGGCCCGCTGCTACTCGCTGTGCAGCTCGCCGTTCACCGGCGACCCGATGACCGTGACCGTCAAGCGCACCACCGACGGGTACGCGTCGAACTGGCTGTGCGACCACGCGCATGCCGGCATGAAGATCCACGTGCTCGCGCCGTCGGGCACCTTCGTGCCCAAGACGCTCGACCAAGACTTCCTGCTGCTGGCCGCCGGTAGCGGCATCACCCCGATGATGGCGATCTGCAAGTCCGCACTCGCCGAGGGCAACGGCAAGGTGGTTCTGGTCTACGCCAATCGCGACGAGAACTCGGTGATCTTCGGCGGTGCGCTGCGCGAGCTGGCGGCCAAGTACCCCGACCGGTTCACCGTCGTGCACTGGCTGGAAAGCGTGCAGGGTCTGCCCAGCGCGGCGGCACTCGCCGGGCTTGCGGCGCCGTATGTCGGGCACGACGCGTACATCTGCGGGCCGGGGCCGTTCATGGCCGCGGCTGAGGAGGCGCTGAAGAACTCGGACCTGCCGGTCGAGCGCATCCACATCGAGGTGTTCAAGTCGCTGGAGTCCGACCCATTCGCGGCTGTCGTCATCGAGGAGGACGACAGCGACGAGGGGCCGGCCACCGCGATCGTCACGTTGGACGGGGAGAAGCACGAGATCCGCTGGCCGCGCAACGCCAAACTGCTCGACGTGCTGCTCGACAAGGGCCTCGATGCGCCGTTCTCCTGCCGCGAAGGCCATTGCGGTGCGTGCGCCGTGCTGAAGAAGAGCGGCGACGTCGAGATGGAAGTCAACGACGTGCTCGAACAGCAGGATCTCGACGAGGGCCTGATCCTCGGTTGCCAGGCTCGGCCGCGGTCCGATTCGGTCGAAGTCACCTACGACGAATAATGGGCGAGATACGTTCATGACGATGGCCCGGCTCACGGCAGCTACCGCGGCGGCACTGCTGACCGTGGCACTCGCGCACCCCGCGTCGGCCGCGGCCGCCTCCAACTCCGCCACCAGGTCGATCCCGGTCGATCCGGCAATTCAGATCGAAATGCACGTCACCGCCAACTGCGTGCTCGCCGAAAGCCGGTGTGACTTCGACACCCAGGCCAACCTGATGACGCCGGAGGGCGCCACTGGTTTCCCAGGTGACGCGTGGGCCCGGCAGACCATCACGATCCGCAGCAACGATCGCAACGTGTGGCAGGAAGCCCAGTACAGTGCACCGTTCGGGAATCCGCGAGAGACCAAGGGTTCCAATCACGACAACGTGCTGTCGAAGCTGTACAAGTCGATGAATGTCGTGGAGATCTCGGTGACCTACTTCGGCGGTGGGTCGATGGAACGCTTCCATGTCGACGGCAGTTCGGTACCCACCGACTGGAGCACCGGCCGACCGGCCACCGATGCCGCCTTCATCGCCTGCTCGCACATCCAGGTGGTGTACGCCGGTGTGAACCTCACGACACCGGAGGCGTGCGCGCAGACCACGTTCAGTTAGCGCGGCAACCCCAGCAGGCGCTCACCGGCCAGAGTGAGCAGGATCTGCTCAGTGCCTCCTGCGATGGTCAGGCAGCGGGTGTTGAGGAAGTCGTGCACGGTCTTGTTCTCGACAACTCCCGCGTCTTCCGACAGCTCCATCCGGAACTCCGAGAGCGCCTGGCGGTACCGCACGCCAATCAGCTTGCGCGCGCTGGCCTGTGGGCCGGGGTCCTGACCGCCGACGGCCAGCCGCGCGATCCGCTGGTCCAGCAGCGACCCCACCTGAGCCGAGCGGATCAGTTCACCGAGCCGGTCGGCCACGGCGGGGTCGAGATCGAGTTCGGTGACCGTGCGAAGCAGCTCTTCCATCGGGTTGCCCAACGCGGTGCCATGGGCCATCGCGACGCGTTCGTTGGCCAGCGTGGTGCGGGCCAGCCGCCAGCCCTCGTTGACCTGACCGACCACCATCTCGTCGGGCACGAAGACCTCGTCGAAGAACACCTCGTTGAAGAGGTTGTCGCCGGTGATCTCGCGTAGCGGCCGGATATCGATGCCCGGCGATTTCATGTCGACGAGGAAATACGTGATGCCCTTGTGCTTCGGCGCATCGGCATCGGTGCGTGCCAGGCAGACACCCCATTGAGCCGAGTCCGCCCGCGACGTCCACACCTTCTGCCCTGTGAGCTTCCAACCACCCTCGGCGCGAATGGCTTTCATCCGGAGTGAGGCAAGGTCGGAGCCTGCACCGGGTTCGCTGAACAACTGGCACCAGAACAGCTCACCGCGCAGTGTGGCGGGCACGAACCGCTCGATCTGCTCGGGGCTGCCGTGCTCGAGAATCGTTGGAGCCGCCCACCAGCCGATCACCAGATCCGGCCGCACCACGCCGGCCTTGGCCATCTCCTGATCGATCAGCAGCTGCTCGGCCGGACCGGCCGCGCGACCGTACGGATGTGGCCAGTGCGGCGCCAGCAGCCCGGCGTCGGCGAGGGCAGCTTGCTGTTTCTCGGCGGGCAGCGCCGCGACTTCCGCCACCGCAGAAGCGATTTCGGGCTGCAGATCCGCCACCGAGTCCAGATCGATGTGCAGATCGCGGCGCACACCCTCCCCCGTCAGCGCCGCGACACGTCGCAGCCATCGGGGCAAGCCGCCGAGGAACTGCGCGATCCCGTACGCACGGCGCAGATACAGATGGGCATCGTGTTCCCACGTGATGCCGATGCCGCCGAGCACCTGAATGCAGTCCTTGGCGTTGGCCTTCGTCGCTTTGATGGCGGTCGACGCCGCAACCGCCGCGGCGATGGAGAGTTGGCGTTCATCGGGATTGGCCACCGCACTGGCCGCGTCAGCGGCGGCCACCGAAATCTGCTCGGAGCGCAGCAGCATTTCGGCGCACATGTGCTTGATCGCCTGGAAGCTGCCGATCGGCTTGCCGAACTGCTCGCGCACCTTCGCGTACTCGGTGGCGGTGTGCAGTGTCCAGCGGGCCAGCCCCGCGGCCTCGGCGGCGAGCACGGTCGCGGCGACGTCCTCGACCCGCTGGGCCGAAACCTCCAGCACCTCCGCCCGTGCGGAGTCGACCAGAACCCGCGCCAGCGGACGGGAGAAGTCCGTTGCCTTCAGCGGTTCGACCGTCACGCCGTCGGCCGTCGCGTCCACGAGCAGCCACTTGTCGCCGGCTGGCAGCAGCAGCACCCCGTGCGGATCGGCGCCGAGCACGTACGCGGCGGTGCCCGACACTTGCCCGCCGTCAAAGAGCACGTCGGCCGTCAATGCGACACCGGCGGTGCGCTCGCCCGACGCCAAAGACTCGAGCAGGTCGGCGTGTGATTCCGGGATGACGAGCGTGGCCAGCGCCGTCGTGGCGACCGGACCGGGAACCAGGGCGGCAGCGGCCTCGTCGACCATCGCGCACAGATCATCCACCGTGCCACCGGCGCCGCCGTGCTCCTCGGCGACCGCGACGCCGAATATGCCCAGCTGGGCCATTCCCACGTAGGGGGCCCGCCACGCGTCGGGCCGGCCCTGCTCCACGTCCCGCGCTGCAGCGATGGCACCGGAACTCGCGGCCCAGCTACGGATCAGTTCGCGTGCGGCAAACTGCTCGGAAGAACTGGTCTCCAGAGAAGAAACCGCCACCGTGACTCCTAGCGTTTGGGTGAGAAAAGCGTGCGTCTCACTAGAACGTGTTCTAATAGTGCCAGCGTTCGACCGTCAAGTCGACCGTCATTGCAGCAGGACACGTCGGTGTCGTAACGGGCGCGGAGGTGAGAAATTAGAGATGGGCATGCGTATCGTTTTCACCAAGAGCGCAAGATGAAGGAGCTGCCTGCCGCATGTCCGCGACGTCCATGCCAGCACACACCAACCCGTCCTCTGGGTCTGACTCGCGACCGCGTCAGGTGATGAACGTGGCCGTACTGGCCGAGTCTGAACTCGGTTCCGAAGCCCAGCGGGAGCGCCGCAAGCGCATCCTGGACGCCACCCTGGCCATCGCCTCCAAGGGCGGCTACGAGGCCGTTCAGATGCGCGCGGTCGCCGAACGGGCCGATGTCGCGGTCGGCACGCTGTACCGGTACTTCCCGTCGAAGGTGCACCTGCTGGTGTCTGCTCTCGGCAGGGAGTTCGAGCGCATCGACGCCAAGACCGACCGCACGTCGCTGGCCGGCGGCACCCCGTACCAGCGGCTGAACCTGATGGTCGGCAAGCTCAACCGGGCGATGCAGCGCAACCCACTGCTGACCGAGGCCATGACGCGTGCATTCGTGTTCGCCGACGCCTCGGCCGCCGGTGAGGTTGATCACGTCGGCAAGCTGATGGACTCGATGTTCGCCCGCGCCATGAGTGACGGCGAACCGACCGAGGATCAGTACCACATCGCGCGGGTGATCTCCGATGTGTGGCTGTCCAACCTGCTGGCCTGGCTGACTCGGCGGGCCTCGGCGACCGACGTCAGCAAGCGCCTGGACCTCGCGGTCCGTCTGCTGATCGGAGATGGGGAGCACCCTAAGGTTTAGTGGGTGACCGCCCTTCCTCTCGAATTGCAGCGCGCGCTCACCGAGGCGGCCCAGGCACCGCGATTGTTGGTCACCTCCGATTTCGACGGCACGCTTGCCCCGATCGTCAACAACCCGGCCGATGCCCGCCCGCTCGCCGAAGCTGCCAGCGCGCTCGTCGAACTCGCGAACCTGCCTGCCACTGTCGCTGCGCTGATCTCCGGGCGGGCGCTCGACACCCTGCGCTCACTGTCGTCGATGCCGGAGACGGTGCATCTGGTTGGCAGCCACGGCGCGGAGTTCGACACCGGTTTCGTCCACGACATCGACCGCGACCTGCTGGCCCGGATCGTCGATCAACTCGAGACGATCGCCGAGGGACGGCCCGGCGTGACGGTGGAACCCAAGCCTGCCAGCGTGGCACTCCACGTGCGCAACGCGTCAGCCCTTGACGCCCAGGCGGCGCTGGACGCGGCCCTCGGCGCATCCGAGGCGTGGGAGGCCCAGCTCACCGAGGGCAAGGCGGTGCTCGAGTTCGCGGTGATCTCCACCGACAAGGGCGAGGCCGTCGACATACTGCGTGAGCAGCACGACGCATCGTCGGTCGTCTTCTTCGGCGACGACGTTACCGACGAGAAGGTGTTCCGTCGGCTGCGGGATGGCGATGTCGGCGTCAAGGTCGGACCGGGCGACACGCTCGCAGGCTATCGGGTCGATACGCCGGACGACGTTGCGACCGCACTTAAATATGTTGTCGCCGAACGTCGTTCGCTTTAGGCCGGTGGACCGGAGGTTCGGCCGCGCACCACTTCGGTGTCGAGAACCTCGATCACGGGCAGCCCGTCTCGTGGGGGTTTGTGTAGCAGCCGACCGGCCCGTCGCCCCTTCTCCATGCTGGGCTGCACGACCGTGGTCAGCCCGCGGCGCAACGCCTCTGGCACACCGTCGAATCCAGTCACGGTCATCTGGCCGGGCACGTAAATGCCCCGCGCCCGCAGATAGTCCATCGCCGACAGCGCAAGCACGTCGGCCGTGCACATCAGCGCGGTGATTCGCGGATTGGCGTCGAGCGCCACCTCGGCGGCCGCCCCACCCGAGGTCGGCAGGTGCTCGTAGGTCTCCACCACGGTCAGCGCCTTAAGGTCCAGGCCCGCCGCGGTCATCGCGTCGTACACGCCGTGGATGCGCTCGCGCTGGACGTGAAAGTGCGGGGTCTGCACGCGCTCGGGATCCGCCACCGCAGGCCGCGGGCCCCCATGCGGCCAGTCGCGCCCCAACCGCATCGTCAGCAGCCCGATCTCCCGATGACCAAGTCCGACAACGTGTTCGGCGAGCCGCCGCATGGCGTCGCGGTCGTCGATGCAGACCCGTGAGGTGCCAGGCACGTCCTTGGGCTGATCGACGACGACCACTGGCAGGTGTCGCTGCTGCACCACCAGCAGATACGGGTCGTCGTCGGAGGCCGAGTACACCACGAAGCCATCGACACCGGCGGCGAGCACCGCAGCAGAACCGTCGCTGACACTGCGGTTCGGGCCGATCGCCACCAGCAGCAGGCCCTGGCCGGCCTCCTCGCACGACTCTGCCAGCCCGGCAACGAAATCCAGTGCTGCCGGATCGGAGAACGAATAGTTGAGCGGTTCGGTGATCATCAGCCCGACGGCGCCGGCCTTGCGGGTGCGCAGCGAGCGGGCGACCGGGTCGGGTCCCGGATAGCCCAACCGCTTGGCCGTAGCGAGCACGCGGTCGCGGAGGTCCGCCGACAGTTGGTCGGGCCGGTTGTAGGCGTTGGAGATGGTAGTCCGCGAGACCTTCAGCTCCGCCGCTAAAGAGGCCAGGGTCGCATGCCGCCTGGGCGTGGGACTCCTCGACATGCTCCCTGACGTTAGTGGATCGATTTGGACTCGCTCCGTTTCGGTGCGCTAGAGTTATTGGAAACGGTTTTCATTTGTATCAGGGAGTACGCATGCGTGCGATCAAGGCGGCGGTCGGCGTAGTGCTGGGCATGGGACTGGTCGCGGGCGTGGCCGCGTGCACCCAGCAGCCCCAAGACTCGCACGAGCATCACGACGCCGCCGCAACCGTCGTCGCCTCCACGGACGTCTGGGGCAGCGTGGCCAGCGCCGTCGCCGGCGGCCACGCGACGGTGAAGTCGATCGTGACGAGCGCCGTCGATGACCCGCACTCGTTTGAGGCCAGCCCGGCCGAGGCGGCCGAGATCGCCGATGCGTCGCTGGTCGTCTACAACGGCGGCGGCTACGACCACTGGGTCGACGATGTGCTGGCCAACCATCCCGACGTCGCGAACGTCGATGCGTACTCGCTGCTGAACACGTCGGCGCAGCCGGCCAACGAGCACGTCTTCTACGACCCGGCCACCGCAAAGGCGGTCGCCAGCAAGATCGCCGACCGGCTCGCCGAGGTCGATTCCGGCCACGCCGACGCCTATCGCGCCAACGCGGCCGAGTTCGGCAAGCAGGCCGACGAGATCGCAGCGTCGGAGCGCGCCATCGGCCAGGCCCACCCCGGCGCGGCCGTCGTGGCCACCGAACCCGTCGCGCACTACCTGATGGTCAACGCCGGCGTGACCGACAAGACCCCGGAGGGCTTCAGCAGCGCGATCGAGGAAGACACTGACCCGTCCCCTGCCGACCTGGCCGCCATGCTCGACTTGATCAACACCCGGCAGGTGTCGGCGCTGCTGTACAACCCGCAGACACAAACCGACGTCACCAAGCAGATTGAGGACGCCGCGCGGGGAGCGACGATCCCCGTCGTGACCGTGACCGAAACCCTGCCGGAGGGCACCGACTACCTGGCGTGGCAGCGCCAGACCGCCGAGCAGTTGGCGAGTCAATTGGAAAACGCGCCGCAGACGAACCGATAATCACTGCTTGTGGCTGCCGACGTCGTCTCACTCACCGGCGCCCGGCTGGCCTTCGGCGACCGCGTGCTGTGGGACGACCTCGACCTGACCGTGCGGGCGGGCGAGTTCATGGCGGTGCTCGGCCCCAACGGGACCGGAAAAACGTCCCTTCTGAAGGTGCTGCTTGGTCAGCTGCCGCTCACTGCCGGTACCGCGACCGTCGATGGACAACGCGTCACCGCGGGCAGCCGGCGCATCGGCTACGTCCCTCAACACCGCGCGGTCGAGCCCGGCCTGTCGCTGCGCGCTCAAGACCTGGTCGGCCTGGGCTACGACGGAGACCGGTGGGGCATGACAAGCCTGCGCCGCGCCGGCGGGTCCACGAAACGGGCCGCTGTGCAACGCGCGCTGGGTCAGGTGAACGCGTTTCGACTCGCCGGTGTGCCGGTCGGCGTGATGTCCGGTGGCGAGCTGCAGCGGGTTCGGATCGCCCAGGCGTTGGTCACCGATCCGGTGCTGCTGCTGTGCGACGAACCGTTGCTGAACCTGGACCCGGCCAACGCACGGCTGGTGTCCGCGCTGATCGACCAACGCCGCCGCGAGACCGACACCGCCGTCATGTTCGTCACCCACGAGCTCAATCCAATACTGCCGTACGTGGATCGGGTGCTGTACCTCGTCGACGGCCGGTTCCGGGTCGGCACCGTCGAGGAGGTGATGACCTCGGCGACGTTGTCCGAGCTGTATCGCGCCGACATCGAGGTCGTGAAGGTCGGCAACCGATACGTCGTCGTCGGCGAGCACCTCGACCACTCCGATCACGCGATGGGCCACACACATGAATGAACGGCTTGTGGACCTGTTCGCGAACCTGTTCTCTTTTGACATCACGGCCGATCTACTCGGGCGCGACTTCGTCCAGCAGGCCCTGCTCGCCGCCGCGCTGCTGGCATTGATGGCGGGATTGATAGGGCCGTTCATCGTGATGCGCCAGATGTCGTTCGCGGTGCACGGCTCCAGTGAGCTCTCGCTGACCGGCGCCGCGTTCGCGCTGCTGGCCGGTTTCAACGTGGGCCTCGGAGGGCTCGTCGGCAGTGTGCTGGCGGCGGTGCTGTTCGGCGTTCTCGGCCAGCGTGCCCGGGAACGGGATTCTGCCATCGGGGTGGTGATGGCGTTCGGGCTCGGCTTGGCGGTGCTGTTCATCCACCTGTATCCGGGCCGCACCGGCACCAGCTTCGCGCTGCTGACCGGCCAGATCGTGGGCGTGGGGTATACGGGGCTGGCACTGCTCGCGGTGGTGACGGTGTTCGTCGTCGCGGTGCTGACGGTGTGTTACCGGCCGCTACTATTCGCCACCGTCGACCCGGAGGTGGCTGCCGCGCGCGGGGTACCTGTCCGCGCGCTGGGCATCGTGTTCGCGGGGCTGGTCGGGGTCACCGCCGCGCAGGGCGTGCAGATCGTCGGCGCGCTGCTGGTGATGTCCCTGCTGATCACACCCGCGGCCGCCGCGATGCGGGTATTCGTCGCGCCTGTCGCCGTCATCGTGGCGTCGGTTGTCTTCGCCGAAATCTCGGCGGTCGGCGGCATCGTGTTGTCGCTGGCGCCCGGGGTGCCGGTTTCGGTGTTCGTCACCACGATCTCGTTCGCGATCTTCCTGGTGTGCTGGCTGGTCGGCCGGCGTGCCCGCGCGTCGGCACCCGGCTAGTCAGCCCTGCGCGGTGCTGTCTGTCACCCGCGGACCACCGGTCGTGTCGGGTCCGAACACCATTCGGACCAGGATCCCGGATACAGCGCCGCGTCCACACCGGCTGCGGCGAGCGCAGCCAATACCACTGACGCGGTGACGCCCGAGCCGCAGTAGACACCGGTGGTTTCGTCCGCGCTGTCGAACAGCCGGGTGAGATCGGCGTCGGGCAGAAAGCCGCCGTCGTCGGCCAGCAGACTCGTGCTCGGTACATTCCTGGCGCCCGGGATGTGGCCGGCCACCGGGTCGACGGGTTCGACCTCACCGCGGAAGCGTTCGGACGCTCGCGCGTCGATCAGCGTGAAGTCCGCGGCCTGTTCGGCTGACAGCGTCGGGCGCGCCCCGTCGTACAGGTCATCGTGCGACACCGTCACGTCGCCGGGCTCCGGTGCGGCGGTCCCGGTTCCGAGGGTGCCGGTCCACGCACCGAGGCCGCCGTCGAGAATGCGCACGTCCGAAATGCCGGCGGCGCCAAGCACCCACCACGCACGGGCCGAACCGGCCCGGTTCCAGTCGTCGTACACGACGACAGGTACACCACGGCGGATGCCCCATCGCCGGGCCGCCTCCTCGAGGTTGCGACCGGACGGCAAGGGATGGCGCCCCCTCCCGCTGATGGTGTGATCGCTGAGCTCGTCTTCGAGCGACACGTACACCGCGCCGGGGATATGCCCCTGCTCGTAGGCGGCGCGCCCGTCGGGCTCGGTCAGCTGCCAGCGCACGTCGAGGATGGTCAGCGGCTCGCCTGCGGTGAGTCGTTGCGCCAGTTCCGTCGCGGTGATCAGTACCTCGTCGCGGGTCGTGCTCACGCCACGATGGTGCCACCTGGGCGCTGCTCGCGGAGTTCGTCGCGGAGAACGGCTGGGCGACACCGACCGCGCCGATACGCTGAGCCCGTGTTCACCGTCGATCTCAACGCCGACCTCGGCGAAGGCTTCGGGGCGTGGCGCCTTGGTGACGACGAGGCCATGCTCGACGTGGTCACCAGCGCCAACGTGGCCTGCGGGTTTCACGCCGGCGATCCTGCGCTGCTACTTCGCACCTGCAAGGCAGCCGCCGAGCGGGGTGTCCGGATCGGTGCGCAGGTCGGCTATCGCGATCTGGCCGGGTTCGGCCGCCGTTTCATCGACGCGACGCCAGACGAGCTGAGCGCCGACGTCATCTACCAGATTGGCGCGCTGCAGGCGTTGGCCCACACAGCGGGATCCACCGTCAGCTACGTCAAACCCCATGGCGCGCTGTACAACACGATCGTCAATAACCACGGTCAGGCTCGCGCGGTGGCTGAGGCGGTGCACGCCGTCGATCCAAACCTGCCGGTACTGGGACTGTCCGGCTCGGTGTTCTTCGCCGAGGCGCGAACGCTCGGCCTGCGTACAGTGCCGGAGGCGTTCGCCGACCGTTCGTATCGCTCTGACGGTCAACTGGTTTCGCGGCGGGAGCGCAACGCGGTGCTGCACGACCCGGCTGAGATCGCCGAGCGGGTCGCGTCGATGGTGAACGCCGGTCGCGTCGCCGCGGTCGACGGGTCGACGATCCCGATCACCGTCGAATCGGTCTGCGTGCACGGCGATTCGCCCGGCGCGGTGCAGATTGCCAATGCGGTCCGCGACCGACTGGTCGCCGACGGCGTCGAACTTCAAGCGTTCATCTGATGCGGCTCAAGCTCGGCCGGCCCGAGCTACGTGACTATGCGGGCTACTTCGACGTTCCGTCGGCTGAGCCCGGCGCACCGCTGACCGTCGTCTGGGCGGGCGTCACGACGCTGCTGATCGAGGACGGCGATTCGGCGCTGATGACCGACGGCTTCTTCTCCCGGCCGAGCCTGCTCGAGGTCGTCGCGCGGCCGTTGTCTCCCTCGGCCCCCCGCATCGACGGCTGTCTGGCCCGCATCGGCGTCGACCGGCTGGAGGCGGTGCTGCCGGTGCACACGCACTTCGACCACGCGATGGATTCCGCGGTGGTCGCCGAGCGCACCGGTGCGCGCGTGGTCGGCGGGACGTCGGCCGCGCAGGTCGGCCGCGGTCAGGGGCTGCCGGAGGATCGCGTCGTCGCGGTAACGCCCGGTGAGCCGACAACCTTTGGGGCGTATGACGTCACGCTGATCGAGGCCGAACACTGCCCGCCCGACCGATTCCCTGGCGTGATCACCGCGCCGGTCGTCCCGCCCGTCAAGGTATCTGCGTACAAGTGCGGTGAGGCGTGGTCGACGCTCGTGCACCACCGGCCGTCGGACCGTCGGCTGCTGATCGTGGGAAGCGCCGGCTTTGTCCGTGGTGCGCTGGCCGGGCAGCGCGCAGAGGTGGTGTACCTCGGCGTCGGCCAACTCGGGCTGCAGCCGGAGCAATACCTCGTCGACTACTGGACCGAGACCGTGCGCACCGTCGGCGCCCGCCGCGTCGTACTCATCCACTGGGACGACTTCTTCCGGCCGCTGCACAAACCACTGCGGGCACTGCCGTACGCGGGCGACGACCTCGATGTGTCGATGTGGGTGCTGACCCGACTGGCCACCGACGACGGCGTCGCGCTGCATCTGCCCACGCTGTGGCAGCGCGCAGACCCTTGGCGGTGACGCTCTCGCTGGTCGCGCTGGCTGTAGTGCTCGGATTCGCGATGGTCCGGCCGCGAGGCTGGCCCGAGGCCGTCGCCGCGGTGCCGGCGGCCGGTCTCCTCATCGCATTCGGAGTGATCTCGTTTCACGACGCGGCCGCCGAAGTCAGCCGGTTGTTGCCTGTCGTGGGGTTTCTCGCCGCGGTGTTGGTGCTGGCGCGGCTGTGCGACGACGAGGGCCTGTTTCATGCCGCCGGGGCGGCGATGGCGCGGGCGAGCTCGCACAGCCAGCACCGACTGCTGGCCATGGTATTCGCGATCGCCGCCGCGACTACCGCGATTCTGAGCCTTGATGCCACAGTGGTGCTGCTGACACCTGTGGTGCTGGCGACAGCCCGGGCGCTGGCGGTCCCGACAAGGGCACACGCGTACGCCACCGCGCATCTGGCCAACAGTGCCTCGCTGCTGTCTCCGGTGTCGAATCTGACCAACCTGCTGGCGTTCACCGCGGCGGGCATGACGTTCGTTCACTTCACCACGGTCATGACGCTGCCCTGGCTGGCCGCGATAGCGGTCGAGTTCGTGTTTCTGCGTTGGATTTTCGGTCGCGATCTCTCGGTGAAACCACACCGGGACGCCGTGCCGGACGCGGCCGAAGTGCCGGTGTTCGTCCTCGTCGTGCTGGCGGCGACGCTCATCGGGTTCGCCGTCACATCGCTGTTCGACGTCTCACCGGCGTGGGCGGCGCTGGCCGGCGTCGTCGTCCTGGGTGTGCGCAGCCTGGCCAGGCGCCGCAGCACGCCGGCCGGGATCCTGGACGCGATCGACGTGCCCTTTCTGGCGTTCGTGCTGTGTCTGGGCGTGGTGGTGGATGCGTTGATGCGCCACGGCCTCGACGACTTCATGCGCGCCGTGCTGCCGACCGGGACAACCCTGCCAGCACTTTTGGGCGTCGCGGCGGTGGCGGCGGTGTTGTCGAACGTCGTCAACAACCTGCCCGCGGTGCTGGTGCTTCTGCCGCTGGTCACTGGCGCGGGGGCGCCGGCGGTCCTCGCCGTTCTCATCGGGGTGAACATCGGACCCAACCTCACCTACGTGGGATCGCTGGCGAATCTGTTGTGGCGCAGCGTGGTTCATCGAGCTGGCATTCCCGCCGGCTTCGGCGAATTCACCCGTGTCGGATTGGGTACTGTGTCGGTCACACTGCCGGTTTCGGTCGCCGCATTGTGGCTCGGGATCAAATTGTTCGGTGTCTGATGCCGGGACTCAGCTGATGCGGTGATAAGCGCCGGCAGAGGCAGAGCGCGATAGCGGCGGCTTCCAGGGTGGTCATTGCTCCTCGCCGCGTTGGGCACATCATCGGCGGCGCTCGAGTAGCCGGCGGTTACATCAACGCGAACAGTTATGGGACGGCTGACGACAATTCACCCACGGACGGCGCTGCGGTGAGCGAATCACCCTAGAGTGCGCAAGATTGGTGCCATGGCTGTGTTCAGCAGATACGTGGCACTCGGAGATTCGTTTACCGAAGGTATCGGTGACCCACACCCAGCCAGTCCAAACGGGGTTCGCGGTTGGGCGGATCACGTCGCAATCGCACTGGCGCAGAGCAATCCCGACCTTCGCTACGCAAACCTCGCCGTCCGCGGCCGAAGGATGGATGAGATCCTCACCGAACAGGTTCAGACGGCGGTAATGCTCGAGCCCGATCTCGTCACCGTCTATGCCGGCATGAACGATCTGCTGTTGGTGCGCAACGATATCGACGCCATGATGGCCCGCTACGCCGATGGGCTGAAGACGTTGCAGCAGACCGGCGCCCTGGTGCTCGCGTTCACCGCGGGTGATCTTGGCACCGTGCCGCTGTTCCGGCGACTGCGGGGCCGGGCAGCCATTTACAACGAACTGCTCCGCGGCATTGCCGATGACCTCGGTCTGCAGCTGGTCGACTTCTGGCGGTTCAGCGAGTTTCGTGATCCACGACTGTGGGACGGCGACCGCATCCACCTCGCACCACTCGGTCACGAACGGATAGCCGCGAAAGTTCTGGATTCACTGACTGTTTCGGATGAACTTGCCACCCGCTCAGCGGCCCTGCTGCGGTCGTCGCCGCCGGTGCGCGACTTTCAGGCCAACCTGCGGTGGGCCACCGCCTTCGCGGCGCCGTGGGTCGCCAAGCGGGTACGCCGGGCGACACCCGGGGCGGGCATCGAGCCGAAGTCGACGACCCTGATGAAAGTGCTCTGACCGCGGTGCAGTCACCTCGAATCGTCGTTCTGCATCTGCAGTTCGGCGCCGATGCGTGACGGAGGCGGTGCTGACATGGCACATCACCACGCGGCGTGCGCAAGTTCGATCCTGCTCTAACGCACAAGGTTCCGCGATCCCCGTCGACAAGTTCACGCCGACGAGGCCGCGGCGGGATGGGCACCCGCAATCACCGTCGCTGGCGGGCGATTTCGGCCAGCACCACACCGGCAGCCACCGAGGCGTTCAGCGACTCCGTCGGCCCTGCCATCGGGATGGACACCACGACATCGCAGTTCTCCCGCACCAGTCGTGACAGCCCCTTGCCCTCGGAGCCGACCACCACGACCGTTCCCACCGTGCCGTCCAACTGATCGATGGTAGTGTCGCCGCCCGCGTCCAGCCCGACTACCTGCAGGCCGGCGTCGGCCCAATTCTTCAGCGTCCGATTGAGATTCGTCGCGCGCGCCACCGGCACCCGGGCGGCCGCACCCGCGCTGGTGCGCCACGCCACGGCCGTGACAGACGCCGACCTCCGCTGCGGAATCAGCACGCCGTGGCCCGCGAACGCGGCGACCGATCGGACGATCGCGCCGAGGTTGCGGGGGTCGGAGATGTTGTCGAGCGCCGCGAGTAGTGCGGGATCCGCGGCACCGGTTGCGGCCGCGAGCAGGTCGTCGGGGTGAGCGTAGGAGTAGGGCGGAACCTGCAACGCGATGCCCTGATGCAGACCGTTGGCAGCGATGCGATCCAGATCGTGGCGCGGCACTTCGAGAATCGAGATGCCCGAGTCAGCCGCGATCCTGACGGATTCGGTGAGCCGCTCATCGGCCTCCGTGCCCAGCGCGACGTACAGCGCGGTGGCAGGCACCCCGGCGCGCAGACACTCGACGACAGGGTTGCGGCCCAACACGATCTCGGTGTCGTCGGTCTTGCGGGCCGGCCGGCGCTGCTGCTGGGCTTTGGCCGCGCGCTGGGCTGCGGGGTGCTTGGGCCGCATATGCGCGGGCGGGGTGGCGCCACGGCCCTCGAGCCCGCGTCTGCGCACACCGCCGGACCCGACCGTCGGCCCCTTCTTGGTGCCGGGTTTGCGAACCGCCCCCCGACGCCGCGAGTTTCCAGGCATTTACTTCGTATACCCGTCGAGCAGCGACCATTGCGGCCCGTCGGCGGTGTCGGTGACTTCGATACCGGCTTCCTTCAGCCGGTCGCGGATGGCGTCGGCCTCCGCCCAGTCGCGTCGCGCCCTGGCGTCCTCGCGGCGCCGCACTTCGGCGTGCACCAGCACGTCGACAGCGGCCAGCGCCGCCGACGTCTTGTCATGGGATTCCCAGCGCTCGTCGAGGGGGTCGGCGCCGAGAATGCCCATCATCGCCCGGATCGACATCGCCTGGGTCAGTGCCGCCTCGTGGTCACCGGCGTCGAGCGCCCGGTTGCCCTCGGCGCGGGCGGCGTGGACCTCGGCCAGTGCGATCGGCACCGACAGGTCGTCGTCCAGTGCGGCAGCGAACTTCGGAGTCCACTCGCCGGGCACCACCGCACCAACCCGGTTGCGGACCCGATGCAAGAAGTCCTCGATGCCGGAGTACGCCTTGACCGCGTCCTGCAGCGCAGTCTCGGAGAACTCGAGCATCGACCGGTAGTGGGCACTGCCGAGGTAGTAACGCAACTCCGCGGGCCGAACCCGTTGCAGCACAGCCGGAATCGCCAACACGTTGCCCAGCGACTTGCTCATCTTCTCGCCACCCATGGTGACCCAGCCGTTGTGCAGCCAGAAGCGGGCGAACGGGTCACCAGCAGCCTCGGCCTGAGCGATCTCGTTCTCGTGGTGCGGGAAGACCAGGTCCATGCCGCCGGCGTGGATGTCGAACTCGGAACCGAGATAGGCCTCACACATCGCGACGCATTCGGTGTGCCAACCGGGGCGGCCGCGGCCCCACGGCGTCGGCCAGGACGGCTCACCGGGTTTGGCGCCCTTCCACAGCGTGAAGTCCCGCTGGTCGCGCTTGCCGGTCGCGACGCCTTCGCCCTGGTGCACGTCGTCGATCTTGTGGCCGGAGAGCTTGCCGTAGTCGGGCAGGGTCAGCACGGCGAAATACACGTCGCCGCCGCCGGCATAGGCGTGACCGCTCTCCAACAGCCGCTCGATCAGCTCGACGATCTGTGTGATGTGCCCGGTGGCGCGCGGCTCAGCCGACGGCGGCAGCACCCCCAGCGCGTCGTAGGCCGCCGAAAACGCTCGCTCGTAGGTGGCGGCCCATTCCCACCACGGACGGCCCGCGTCGGCGGCCTTGTTGAGGATTTTGTCGTCGATGTCTGTGACGTTGCGAATGAACGCGACGTCGAAGCCCTTCGCCATCAGCCACCGGCGCAGAATGTCGAACGCCACCCCGCTGCGGACGTGGCCGATGTGCGGCAGGCCCTGCACGGTCGCACCGCACAGATAAATAGAGACGTGACCAGGCCGCAGTGGCACGAACTCGCGTACGGCACCCGCCATGGTGTCGTATAGCCGCATGCCGTCGGTCACGACGCGCCAGCTTACCGGCCTATTCGGCGTCAGCCGTCAACGACCACCAAAGCCGTCGCGATGGCCGCCAAACCTTCTCCGCGACCGGTGAGCCCGAGGCCGTCGGTGGTGGTCGCCGACACCGAAACCGGCGCGTCGAGCAGTTCAGTGAGCACCTTCTGCGCCTCAGCGCGGCGCGGCCCGATTTTGGGCCGGTTTCCGATCACCTGAACCACTGCATTACCGACGCGGTAGCCCTCGGCCGCCAGCAGTCCGTTCACGTGGCGAAGCATGTCGGCGCCGCTGACGCCGCGCCACTCGGGCCGGTCGGTGCCGAAGAGATCGCCGATGTCACCCAGCCCGGCGGCCGACAGCAGCGCATCACACAGCGCATGAGCGGCGACGTCTCCGTCGGAATGGCCGGCGCAGCCGTCAGCGTCGGAAAACAACAGACACAGCAACCAACACGGCCGTCCGGTCTGGATTGGGTGGACGTCGGTGCCGAGCCCAACGCGCGGGACTTGAGCCGATGCTCTTCGCGCAAGCGGCTCATCGCCCATCATGGCGTTCAGGAAGCGGCGGCCAAGACCTCGTCGAGGATGATTGCCGCCTTGGCGTCATCGGTGTTCTCGGCGAGTGCCAGCTCGCCAACCAGGATCTGCCGCGCCTTGGCGAGCATCCGCTTCTCCCCGGCGGACAGGCCGCGTTCCTGGTCCCGGCGCCACAGGTCGCGGACGACCTCGGCCACCTTGTTCACATCACCGGAGGCCAGCTTCTCGAGATTGGCCTTGTATCGACGCGACCAGTTGGTCGGTTCTTCGGTGTGAGGAGCGCGAAGGACCTGGAACACCTTGTCCAGACCCTCCTGCCCGACCACATCGCGGACCCCGACATACTCGGCATTCTCGGCGGGAACTCGAACGGTTAGATCTCCCTGGGCGACCTTCAAGACGAGGTATTCCTTTTGTTCGCCTTTAATGGTCCGGGTTTCGATCGCCTCGATCAACGCAGCACCGTGGTGTGGATAGACAACGGTGTCTCCGACCTTAAAAATCATCAGTTGCGAGCCCCTTTCACCCCTCAATGTTAGCACGGGGCCCAGACACGTGCGGAACAACGGTGCAGGTCAGGGGCACTGCAGGTGAAGACCAGGGGTTGACAGAGTGACAAATCCGTGCAGCACGCTGGCCTGTTAGGGCGCGGGTGGGAGCCGCTTCGAGGTAGCTGTCGACCTGCCGCGCAGCCGCAGCGCAAACCCGTTTCGAGCACCGCCAGCCCTCCGCTACCGCCTCCAACCGCTACCTACTACTGTGCATAGTTGAATCACAGCGACCGGCGTCTCGGTCGCGTCGTCGGCCGAGCAGGAGGCCCCAGTGGACCGCTTCAAACCGCGTACTTCTGCCATTACCGCCGGCCTGACCGCCTGCGGGCTTGCCGCTGCCGTCGCGCTCAGCGGCTGCGGAGCGGGACAGATCTCCCAGACCGCTACCCAGGAACCAGCCGTCAACGGCACCAGCGCGAACATCGGCAACATTTCGCTGCGCAATATCCACCTGCGTGCGGTCCAGTCGTCCGACTACGTGCAGCCGGGCAGCGAGGTCGAGCTGATCTTCGTTGCGGCCAACGATTCGCCGGAGGAAGACGACAAGCTGGTGTCGATCACTTCCGACGTCGGCACGGTGACCCTGACAGGGGACGCCACGGTGCCCGCGAGTGGTGTGCTTGTCGTCGGCGTGCCGGACGGGCAGACCACCCCGCTGGAAAGCGTAGAGGCCGCCGAGGCGGTCGAGGCCACTGTGAACCTGTCCAAGCCGATCACCAATGGAATCACCTACAACTTCACGTTCGACTTCGAGCGGTCCGGTGAGGGCACCGTTCCGGTGCCGATTTCAGCAGGGGAGACCCCTCGACGTGAAGAGGCCGTAGAAGCCGGCGGCGACGCGGGCGGTCACGGCGGCGGCCACTAGTCGCGACTGGGTCGATTGCTGCCCCGACACCGGGCTCCATCGCAAACGTTCTGTCAGTCGGGACGGATACCGTCACGGCGTGGCCAAGGCGCGTTCGCAGTACCGCTGCTCGGAATGCCGCCACGTCACCGCCAAATGGGTCGGCCGCTGCCCGGACTGCGGCACCTGGGGCACCGTCGACGAAGTCGCGGTGCTGGCCGCGGTGAACGGCTCCGCCGCCCGGCGCGCCATCGCCCCCACGTCGCCCGCGGTGCCGATCAGCTCGATCGATCCCGGCAGCACCCGCCACCTCCACACCGGCGTGAGCGAGCTGGACCGCGTGCTCGGGGGTGGGCTGGTCCCGGGTTCGGTGACGCTGCTCGCCGGCGATCCCGGTGTCGGCAAGTCGACGCTGCTGCTCGAGGTTACGCACCGCTGGGCCCGGGCCGGCCAGCGCGCGCTGTACCTGTCCGGCGAGGAGTCGGCCGGCCAGATCCGGATGCGGGCCGAACGCACCGGCTGCACGCACGACGAGGTCTACCTGGCGGCCGAATCGGATCTGCACCTGGCGCTCGGCCACATCGGCGCGGTGCGGCCGAGCCTGGTCGTCGTCGACTCGGTGCAGACCATGTCCACCGCCGAGACCGAAGGCGTCACCGGTGGCGTCACCCAGGTGCGGGCGGTGACCACGACGCTGACCTCCTATGCGAAGGCCTCCCAGTCCCCGGGTGTGGCGATGATTCTGGTCGGCCACGTCACCAAGGACGGCGCGATCGCCGGGCCGCGATCACTGGAGCATCTCGTCGACGTTGTCCTCCATTTCGAGGGCGACCGCACCTCGTCGCTGCGGATGGTTCGCGGCGTCAAGAACCGCTTCGGCGCCGCCGACGAGGTCGGTTGTTTCCAGTTGCACGACAACGGAATCGAATGTGTCGCCGACCCGTCGGGGTTGTTCCGCGATCAGCGGCCCAAGCCGGTGTCGGGCACCGCCGTGACGGTCACGCTCGACGGGAAGCGCCCGCTGATCGGTGAGGTGCAAGCACTGATCGGAGCACCCGCCAGCGGCTCACCACGGCGGGCGGTCAGCGGTATCGATTCGTCGCGCGCCGCGATGATCACCGCGGTGTTGGAGAAGCGCGCACGGCTACCCGTCGGCGCCAACGACATCTACCTGTCCACGGTCGGCGGCATGCGGCTGACCGACCCGTCATCGGATCTGGCGGTGGCGCTCGCGATCGCGTCGTCATGCATGGACCTGCCCATGCCGGCCTCCGCCATCGCGATCGGCGAAGTCGGTCTGGCCGGCGACCTGCGGCGCGTCACCGGAATGGATCGCAGGCTCGCTGAGGCGGCGCGGCTGGGCTTCACCTCGGCCGTCGTGCCACCGGGCGTGACAGCGGTGCCGGTGGGGCTACGTACGATTCCGGCCGACGACATCGGCGCGGCATTGCGTGTGTTAAGGCAGATCGCGCAGAATAGCGGCCGATCCTAGGAGGGGCGATGGCCATGAAGGCGGGCGGCAGGTCGAGCCGCAATGTCGTGCAGCTGGTCCGCCCGACGCTGCGCGAGACCATCGCCCGGCTGGCCCCTGGCACCGCGCTACGCGACGGGCTGGAACGTATTCTGCGCGGCCGCACGGGCGCTCTGATCCTGATCGGCTATGACGACAGCGTGGAGACGATCTGCGACGGCGGTTTCTCGCTTGACGTCCGCTATGCACCGACGAGGTTGCGTGAGCTGTCCAAGATGGATGGCGCCGTCGTGCTGTCCAGCGACGGCAGCCGCATCCTGCGGGCCAACGTCCAGCTGGTGCCCGACCCTTCGATACCGACAGAAGAATCCGGCACCCGGCACCGCTCGGCCGAGCGCACCGCGATCCAGACCGGCTATCCGGTTATCTCAGTGAGTAGTTCGATGAGCATCGTGACGGTCTACGTGGCCGGCGAGCGCCACGTGATACCCGACTCGGCGGCCATCCTGTCGCGCGCCAACCAGACGATCGACACGCTGGAGCGCTACAAGACGCGTCTCGACGAAGTCAGCCGGCAGCTGTCGACGGCCGAGATCGAGGACTTCGTGACGCTGCGCGACGTGATGACGGTGGTGCAGCGGCTGGAGATGGTGCGGCGGATCAGCCTCGAAATCGACTCCGACGTCGTCGAACTCGGCACCGATGGGCGCCAGCTCAAGTTGCAGCTCGAGGAGCTGGTCGGCGACAACGACACCGCGCGTGAGCTGATCGTGCGCGACTACCACGCCAACCCCGACCCGCCGACCGCCGCGCAGGTGAGCTCCACGCTGGAGGAGCTCGACGGGCTCTCGGACAATGAGCTGCTCGACTTCACCACACTGGCAAGGGTTTTCGGCTATCCGTCGACGGCCGAGGCGCAGGACTCGGCGATGAGCTCACGCGGTTACCGTGCGATGGCCGGAATCCCGCGACTGCAGTTCGCCCACGTCGACCTGCTGGTCCGGTCGTTCGGGTCGCTGCAGGGGCTGCTGGCCGCGAGCGCGAGCGATCTGCAATCCGTTGAGGGCATCGGGTCGATGTGGGCACGTCACATCCGGGAGGGCCTTTCGCAGCTGGCCGAGTCGACGATCGCCGACCGGCTGGCCTAGTCGCCAATCAGCCGGCGGGCGGAATCTCGGCGGGGGGCGCGCCCTCAATGGGCGGTTCACCAGGCGACTGCGCTGCCGGCTGGGCGAGCATGAACGGCACCGTAGCCGACCGTAGGTTGCCGAGCTGAACGACGAGGTTGTACGTGCCCGGGCCGATCGGCTGGCGCGGCAGTGGGCATTCAGGCGCCGAACCCATGCCGGTCCAGGTCACCTCCGTCGTCACCTGTTCGCCCGGCTGGAACGTCTTGACCAGTGTCTCGTTCGATGGAGCACAGTCCAGGTTCGACCACAGCCGGGTGTTGTCCAGCGAATAGACGTAGGCGGCCAGCACCGCGGCGCCGACGTCGCGTTGGCACGCGACGAGCCCGATGTTGGTGACCACCATGGTGAACTTCGGCTGATCACCGACGACGTACTGCGGCTGGTTGGTGATGCCCTTGACCGCGAGCGTGGAATCCGGGCAGTCGTCACCCTCGTTGAGCACCGGAGGCGGCACGACGGCCGCCGTCGGCGTTGGTGTGGGTGCCGGAACCTGCGGCGCCGGCGGCATCACCGGCGTCTTGATCTCGGGATTCTCACCGGGCAGCGGGGTCGGAGCGGCGGCCGGGGTTGGGGCCCGGTTCTCAGCGTTCGCGTTGTCGGAGCCCGTGCTGTTTCTTACGACAATGACCACCACGGCGGCGATGATGGCGATGACCAGCACCGCGATGCCCAGCGCCAACGCCCTGCGCCGCCAGTAAATCTGCCTTGGCAGCGGGCCATGCGGTTCCAGATCCAGCACGACCTCACGGTAAGCCCAGGTCACGCCGAGTCGTCCGAGGTGGCTCGGCGTGTCGCGAGTCAGCCTTCGCCGATATCGCCCAGATAATCCCGCAACACCACCCGGCCGTCGGCCAGTTGGTAGGTCAGGCCGACGATCGCCAGCGTGCCGGCCGAGATGCCCTCGGCGACCGGCGCGGAGCGAACGCGCAGCTGTACGGCGGTCTCGTTGACGTGCCGAGTTTCGAACTCGTCGACGCGAGTCAGCCCGGCGTGGCGGCCCATGAGCACGGACGGCGTCACCCGCTCCACGATGTCGCGCACATACCCGGTGGGCATCTCACCGTCGTCCAGCGCGGCCAGCGTCGCTTTCACTGCTCCGCAGCTGTCGTGGCCCAGCACGACGATCAGCGGCACGTTGAGCACTGCGACCGCGTACTCGATGGAGCCGAGCACCGCTGAGTCGATGACGTGGCCGGCGGTGCGGACCACGAACATGTCGCCCAGACCCTGGTCGAAGATGATCTCGGCGGCGACCCGGCTGTCGGCGCAGCCGAACACCACGGCGGTGGGCCGCTGCCCCGTGGCCAGCCTGGCCCGGTCCGCGATGCTTTGACTGGGATGCTCGGGCTTCCCCGCGACGAACCGTTCGTTACCTTCTTTGAGTGCCTTCCAAGCGCTCACAGGATTCGAGCTGGGCATGGCGGACATTGTGCCCGAGCCTCGCGTGAGCATCGACTCGGGCCAGTTGCTGCGGTGGTACGAGCACGCGCGGCGCGACCTGCCGTGGCGGCGGCCGGGTGTTACGCCGTGGCAGATCCTGGTCAGTGAGTTCATGCTGCAGCAGACGCCGGTGGCCCGGGTGGAGCCGATCTGGCTGGACTGGGTGGCGCGCTGGCCCACCCCGTCGGCGACAGCGGCGGCCAGCGCCGCCGACGTGCTGCGCGCGTGGGGCAAGCTCGGCTACCCGCGCCGGGCCAAGCGCCTGCACGAATGCGCGGCGGCGATCGCCGCCGCGCACGGCGACGTGGTTCCCGACGACGTCGAAACCCTGCTGTCGCTGCCGGGCATCGGCGCCTACACCGCCAGGGCCGTCGCGTGCTTCGCGTACGGCAAGCGGGTGCCCGTCGTCGACACCAACGTCCGCCGTGTGGTCGCCCGGGCGGTGTACGGCCGCGCCGACGCGGCCGCGTCGTCGTCACTTCGGGACCTCAACGACGTCGAGACGTTACTGCCTAATGATGCTGACGCACCGCGGTTTTCGGTGGCGCTGATGGAACTCGGCGCCACGGTATGCACCGCCCGCGGACCGCGCTGCGGGCTGTGCCCGTTGAGCGTTTGCGCATGGCGCTCGAGCGGATATCCGGCCGCGACCACCGCTGTGCGCCGCGTTCAGAAGTACGCCGGCACCGACCGCCAAGTCCGAGGCCGGCTGCTGGATGTGTTGCGCGGCAACGATTCTCCCGTCACCCGCGCGCAGCTCGACGTCGCGTGGTTGTCCGATACCGCGCAGCGCGACCGCGCGCTCGACACGCTATTGGTCGACGGGCTCGTCGAGCAGACGGCCGACGGCCGTTTTGCCCTTGCCGGTGAAGGCGACTAGTTAGCCTGTGGCTGTGGCGCAAGCCCCGCGTACCCGCTACGCCAAATGCGGCGACATGGACATCGCCTATCAGGTCCTCGGCGACGGCCCGGTGGACTTGGTGGTGCTGCCCGGGCCATTGCTTCCGATCGACTCGATCGACGCCGAGCCTTCGCTGTACCGCTTCCATCGCCGCCTCGCGTCGTTCTCCCGGCTGATCCGGTTCGACCAGCGCGGCACGGGCCTTTCGTCGCATGTGCCGTCGTCGGATCCGTTGGGCCCCGCCCGTTGGGCCGAGGACGCCATCGCGGTGATGGATGCGGTTGGATGCGAGAAGGCGACGATCTTCGGGTCCGGGCTGACGGCGATGAGCGGACTCGTTCTTGCTGCCGATTACCCGGAGCGGGTGCGCAGCCTGGTGATCGTGAACGGCGCGGCACGCGTGTTGTGGGCGCCCGACTACGAGGTCGGTGCCCGGCTGAGCACGGCCAATCCGTTCACGACGGTCGCAATCGACCCGGACGCGGTCGAGCACGGATTCGATGTTCTCAGCGTGGTCGCACCGAGCGTCGCGAGCAATCAGGCGTTCCGTGCGTGGTGGGACTCCGCGGGCAACCGCGCGGCGTCGCCGAGCATGGCACGCGCTGTCACCCAGGCAATCGCCGACTCAGACGTTCGCGACAAACTAGCGCATATCACCGCGCCGACGCTGATCTTGCATCGCAAGGACTCGCCGTTCGTCCGGTTTGCACACGGCCGATACCTCGCCGAGCACATCGGAGGGTCCCGTTACGTCGAGCTTCCCGGAGCGGATGCCCTGCACTTTGTGGGTGACACCGGAGCGTTCCTCGACGAGATCGAAGAGTTCATCACCGGCGTGCGCAGTGGCTTCGACGCCGAACGTGTGCTCACCACAATCGTTTTCACTGATATCGTCGGCTCCACCCAGCGCGCCGCCGAACTGGGCGACCTCCGCTGGCACGACCTTCTGGACAACCACGACAAGATCGTCCGTCACCAGCTCGTGCGGTTCCGCGGTCGCGAAGTCAACACGGCAGGCGACGGATTCGTCGCGACGTTCAACAGTCCCAGCGTCGCGCTCGACTGTGCGGACGCGATCGTCGACGCGGTCCGCCCGCTCGGCATCGAGGTGCGGGCCGGTGTTCACGCCGGCGAGGTCGAGGTGCGCGGCGCCGACATAGCAGGCATGGCCGTGCACATCGGCGCGCGAGTCACGGCGCTTGCGGGCCCGAGCGAGGTGCTGGTGTCGTCGACGGTGCGCGAAATCGTCACCGGGTCACGGCGCACGTTCGCCGAACGCGGTGAGCACGAACTCAAGGGCGTCCCCGGTCGCTGGCGGGTGTATTCCCTGGTGCGCGAACAGGATTCGGTCAGGCAGTAGCCGCGGCGCGGCTGTTAAGCAGTAGCCGCGGTGCGGCTGTCAGGCAGTAGCCGCGGCTTCCTCGCACGGACCACCGCAGGAGAACCTGCGCCGGTAGTCCGAAGGTGTCACGCCGATGATCCGGCGGAAGTGATGACGCAGCAGCGTCGCCGTGCCGAAGCCCGACCGGTCGGCTATCCGGTCGATGTCGAGGTCGGACTCCTCCAGCAATCTGCGCGCGTAGAGCACCCGCTGGTCGGTCACCCACTGCATCGGTGTGCGACCGGTCTCCTCCACGAACCGGCGCGCGAACGTGCGCGCGGACATATGTGCGCGGGCGGCCAGCGTGGCGACGGTGTGCGGCTTGTCGAGGTTGGCCAGGATCCAGTCGAGGTGCGGCGCAAAGCCCTCCGAACATCGGACGGGAATCGGTTGGTCGATGTACTGGCGCTGACCGCCGTCTCGCTGCGGCGGCACCACCATCCGGCGCGCGATCTTGTTGGTGACCTCGCTGCCCAGCTCCCGGCGAACCAGGTGCAAGCACGCATCGATCCCCGCGGCAGTGCCGGCGCTGGTGATCAGATCCCCGTCGTCCACGAACAACACGTTGCGGTCGACCCTCGCCGTCGGATACATGCGGGCGAGTTCGTCGGCGTGCATCCAGTGCGTGGTGCACGGCCTGCCGTCCAGCAGCCCCGCGGCGCCGGCGACGAACGCGCCCGAGCACACCGTCAAGATGATCGACCCGGACTCGGCGGCGGCCCGCACCGCCTTCAGCGCCTCGGGCAGATAGCCCCCGTACCGGCTGCTGATCGCAGGGATCGCCACCAGGTCGGCCCCGCGCAGGTGATCGAGCCCGTGATCAGGGGTGATTGTCGCGCCGACCGACGTTCGCAGCGGTTTGCCCGGCTCGGGCCCGCAGACCTTGAAGTCGAAGTTCGGTACGCCGTCGGCGGACCGGTCGATGCCGAACACCTCGCAGATTACCCCGAACTCAAAAATCGCCAGACCGTCCATCACCAGCGCAGATACGCTTCTTATCGCCATGGCAGCATTTTATCTCAAGGTGGCCTTCCTGCCACTGTTGGCGGGATATTTATCAGCGGAGCATTACTGCCATGACCACTGCACTGACATTCCTGATCCTGATCGCCCCCTTCGCGGTGGCAGCGGCGCTTAGCTGGGCCGCCCACCGCTCCGACTCCCTTCGTATTCGGTTCAACCAGTTCCGCTGGTCCGCACCGATGACTGGCCGACTGTTCGAGGACGACCGCGACGGATTTCGCGTCGCGCACGACGTCGATGCGATCCGCACGCGCTTCGAGCAGACCCCGACGTGGCCCGCCTCAGGCACGATGGGCGAGCGTCGCTAGAAACGACTCGACCGCTCGTCGATAGACCCGCGGCGCGTCGTCATGCACCAGATGACCGGCGCCGGGCACGTGCAAATACGTTGTCCGGTGGCCGGTTTCATTCATCTCGCGCATCTGCCCCTGTGGCGTCACGGAACTGCCCGCCTCGATGAGCAACGCAGGCACCCGCACCGCCTTCCACTGCCGCCAGTAGTCGCGGGTACCCCACTCGGCGGCGATCTCGATCCAGATCTTCGTGTGTCCGTGCAGCCGCCAGCCCGTCGCGGTCCGGTCGAACGCCTCAAGGAAGTACTGTCCCGCCACCTCGCCGAATTCGTCGTAAACGCGTTGGGCCGAATCGAATTCGACCGGAAGCGCGTGTAGCCACGGCTCCCACGGCCCTGTGGTACGGCCCCGGAAGTCGGGTGCCATGTCCTCCACCACCAGCGCGCGCAGGAGATCTGGCCGTGCCGCGGCCAGGCACCAGGAGTGCAAGGCCCCCATCGAATGCCCGATGAGAATCGCAGGTCGGCCCAGGGCGGCCACCGCGTCGCCGAGGTCTGACACGAACCGTTCGGTGCTGATCGGGTACGGATCGGCGACATCACGGCCGCGATGCCATGGCGCGTCGTAGGTATGCACCTCACCCAGCCGGGTCAACCATGGCAGCTGACGCGACCAGGTGCTCCCCCGTCCCATCAGGCCGTGCACCAGAACCAGAGGCTCGCCGCGGCCCCCGCGCGAGGTCAGCAGGTCGGTGGCCATGGCAGGGCACGGTAGCCTAGCCGCATGCCCGTGGTGAAGATCAACGCAATCGAGGTCCCGCCCGACGCCGGTCCGGAACTGGAGAAGCGGTTCGCACACCGTGCACACGCCGTCGACAACCAGCCCGGTTTCCTTGGTTTCCAATTGTTGCGCCCGGTCAAGGGTGAAGACCGCTACTTCGTGGTGACGCAATGGGAGTCAGAAGAGGCGTTCCAGGCGTGGGCGACCGGCCCCGCGGTCGAGGCGCACGCAGGCCAGCGAGCAAATCCCGTGGCCACGGGCGCGTCGCTGCTGGAGTTCGAGGTTGTGCTGGACGTTGCTGGGACCGGCGCGAAGGCGTAACGCCGGCCGGGCGCGACATGGGGCGGCCGGGCTGACCGTCGCCGTAACGATTGTCGTCGCCCTGGCCGCCAGCGGCTGCGCAAACACCGGACCCGCGCCCGCGGACGCGGCATACGGCGTCCACATCGGCACCAACACGCCCCAGGGGCTGCGGGCCAAACAGACCATGGACATGCTCAATTCCGATTGGCCGATCGGCACCGTCGGGGTCCGCACCATGGCTGCTCCGGCGATGGTCAACGGCATCACCTCCGCCATGGGCAACCTGTGGGGGGACCGTCCGCTCACCGTCAGCGGCATCAGCATCGGCGCCGGCAGCGCCACCCTGCACGTGCTGACGACCTACGGAGCGGCACAGGACATCGAGTTGCGCACCAACGACGCCGGCATGGTCGATCGGTTCGAGGTGACGTTGCAGCCGCCGGCGATCAAGAAGTGGTCGGACATCGACGCCGAGCTGACCAAGTCCGGCGCGCGATACTCGTATCAGGTGTCGAAGGTCGTCCCAGAAGGTCCAGCCGGCAAGTGCTCGGTGGTGGCCGGCAGCAACACCGATCTGTCGTTGCCACTGGCGTCGATCTTCAAACTCTATGTGCTGCTTGCGGTTGCGGATGCGGTCAAGGCCGGGACGGTGAGCTGGAACGACCCGCTGACCATCACCAAACAGGCCAAGGCGGTCGGTTCCGCGGGCCTCGAGGAACTACCTCCCGGCGCTCACGTGTCGGTGCGCACAGCCGCACAGCAGATGATCTCGGCCAGCGACAACATGGCCACCGACCTGCTGATCGCGCGACTGGGGCCGGGTGCCGTGGAGCGCGCGCTGGTGGGGGCGGGCCACCACGATCCGGCGAGCATGACCCCGTTCCCGACGATGCACGAGCTGTTCTCGGTCGGCTGGGGTGAACCGGACTTGCGAGAGCAGTGGAAGCACGCCTCACCGCAGGCCCGCGCGCAGCTGTTGCAGCAGACGAACTCCCGTCCGTATCAACCGGATCCGACGCGCACACACACCCCGGCCTCCGATTACGGCGCCGAGTGGTACGGCAGCGCCGCCGACATCTGCCGCGTTCACGCCGCGCTACAGGCCGCGGCGGTGGGCGAGGCGGCGCCCGTCAAGCAAATCCTTTCGGCCGTACCCGGTATCGAGCTGGACAAAGCGAAGTGGTCCTACATCGGCGCCAAGGGCGGAAACCTGCCTGGGGACCTGACATTCAGCTGGTACGCCGTTGATCACACCGGCCAGCCCTGGGTGGTGAGCTTCCAGTTGAACTGGCCGCGCTATTACAGTGCGACCGCTGCGAGCTGGCTGCTGTCGATCGTGCACCAGACCTTTGATCTGGTGCCGACAAGCTGAGCTACATGCTCGAGCGTAGCGTCCACGCGTGCCCGCGGAAGTGCATCACGGTACGGCTCACCGGCGCAATATCAATGCGCCAGAACGATTTCGGCGGGGCGTCGAGCGCCACCAGGATCGCGGCGCGGATCACCGCCGGGTGAGTGACCGCGACCAGCCGGGCGCGGCGGGTGGTCAGTGAGTCCATCCACCCGCGCATCCGGCTGATCAACTCGATGACCGACTCGCCGCCGTGCGGGGCCCATGTCGGGTCAGTCAGCCACACCGTCAGGTCTGCGGGACGCACCCCGCCCAGCACGTCACCGCGCCAGCGGCCGCAGTCCAGATCCGCGAGCCGCGGGTCGATGCTGGCGTGCAGGCCGAGCAGTTCGGCGGTCTGCCTCGTCCGCTTCTCCGGGCCGCAGTAGGCCCGCTCGGTGACGCCCAGTTCGATGGACGCGTCGACCTGTCGGTGGCCGACGGAGTTGAGCGGCTCATCGATGGGAAACCGTCCGGCTGCCATCGCATCCGTCATGGCGTGGGATACGAGGGTGAGCCGGACGACTTCGCTCATGCCGGGATGGACGTCTCCTGCCGCTTCTCGCCGAGGAGACGGGAGGCCAATGCGGCAAACACCAGCGCGATCGTCACCCACATGACGACCTGCGTGCCCAGCGAGAAGAGCCGGAACTCGTAGAGATCATCGGCGGGGAAGCCTTCGTAAACGATGTTCCCCGCGTCATCGAGCAACGATCCAGGCGTCTCGTCGATGGTCGGCAGGACGAGCATCGCGACTGCGGCCGCCGCGATGTACGCACCGGCGGCGACCAACGTCGCGTTCCATGCGCCCAACCGTTGCGCGAGCCGCCGACCCAGGTAGACCGCACCTACGAACAGCGCAGCCGACAGCACGACCATCAGCAAGTACAACAGCGTGCGCTGCCGGATGGTCTCGTCGAGACTCACGGCGGGCGGGTTGGGCGGGTACTTCAGCGCGGGAACGACGTACAGGCTCAGCAGCATTCCACCGGCCACATACAGCGACAGCAGGCGCGCCGAGACGTTGCCGACACGTCCGTATGCCACCGCGAACACAACCGCGAACAGCGCACCCATGGCGACGCTGAAGGCCAGCACCCCGAGACCCATGCCGATGTTGGCCTGTATGCCTCGGGTGAATCCTTCGAACCCTTCGCCACCGTGCTCGTGTCCGCCGTGTGCACCCTCCAATGCCTCATGGGCGGCGCCAACGCCGTCCTCATATCCGATCGCCCGTTCAATCACCGGTTCGACAAAGACCCGGGCGAAGACGAACGCAAACACTCCAGCCAGGGCACCGGCAAGCAAGCCGCGCCCGATGATCTGTTTTTCCATTGTGTCGACTACTCCCGGGCGATCAGTGGCAGGGGAAGCCGAGTAGGTGGCGGGCGTCATGTACGAACTCGTGAATGACGGTGTTGTTTCCGAACACCGACGTCGCCCCCTGGTCCATGCCAACGAAGTAGATCACCAAGAGGGCGAAGAATGCGGTGAGCGTCAGCCAGACCACTGACTTGGTGGCGGAGAAGTCAAGTGCGGACGCAGCGCTCTTGTGCGCCTCGGAGGAGGTCATGTCGATTTCCTTTCCGGGATTTCGCGTTCCAGTTTCAAGGTGCCGACGGGCGTCGGGTCTGACTGTCCACAGTGGCGCGACCGTTCTGGATTCTCACCGGATTCCTTCGCCCGCCGATTACATCAGCATCCTAGGCATTGCGTCTCGCAGTTGTAATGTTCAGACGGAAAAGCCCCCGAAACTCTGCTTGGGTTTCGGGGGCTTAGCCGTCCCGCAGCTTGCGCGGGGGCTCAGTGCGCTCAGTCGGTCGCGGCCGCGGTCGGCGCACCGGCGGCACCGGCCTGAGCCAGGTCCGGTTCGACCACCTTGGCCGGCTTCTTGGTCCCGGTGAAGGTGAACACTGCGTCCTCCCCGGCGCCCTCGCCGTCCCAGTTGTCGACGTCGACAATGATGAGCTGGCCCGGTCGGATCTCTTCGAAGAGGATCTTCTCCGAGAGCGCGTCCTCGATTTCGCGCTGGATGGTGCGCCGCAGCGGCCGCGCACCGAGCACAGGGTCGAACCCACGCTTGGCCAACAGGGACTTGGCCTTGTCGGTCAGCTCCATGGCCATGTCCTTGCCCTTGAGCTGCTTTTCCACCCGGCCGATCATCAGGTCAACCATCTGCACGATCTGATCGGTCGTGAGCTGGTGGAAGACGATGACATCGTCGATGCGGTTGAGGAACTCCGGCCTGAAGTGCTTCTTCAGCTCGTCGTTGACCTTCTGCTTCATCCGCTCGTAGTTGTTCTCGCCACCGCCCTGGGTGAAGCCCAGGCCGACCGCCTTGGAGATGTCGGACGTGCCGAGGTTCGAGGTGAAGATCAGCACGGTGTTCTTGAAGTCGACCGTGCGACCCTGACCGTCGGTGAGGCGGCCGTCCTCGAGGACCTGCAACAGGCTGTTGTAGATCTCCTGGTGCGCCTTCTCGATCTCGTCGAACAACACCACACTGAACGGCTTGCGCCGCACCTTCTCGGTGAGCTGGCCGCCTTCCTCGTAGCCGACGTAGCCCGGAGGGGCACCGAAGAGCCGCGAGGCGGTGAAGCGGTCGTGGAACTCGCCCATGTCGATCTGGATGAGCGCGTCGTCGTCGCCGAACAGGAAGTTGGCCAGCGCCTTGGACAGCTCGGTCTTACCGACACCGGATGGCCCGGCGAAGATGAACGAGCCCGACGGGCGCTTCGGGTCTTTCAGGCCGGCTCGGGTGCGTCGGATGGCCTTAGAAACTGCAGCGACCGCATCTTCTTGCCCGATGATCCGCTTGTGGACCTCGTCCTCCATGCGGAGCAGCCGAGTGGTCTCCTCCTCGGTCAGCTTGAACACGGGAATGCCGGTCCAGTTGCCGAGCACCTCGGCGATCTGCTCGTCGTCGACCTCGGCGACCACGTCGAGATCACCTGAGCGCCACTGCTTCTCGCGCTCAGCGCGCTGAGCGACCAGCTGCTTTTCCTTGTCGCGCAGACTTGCCGCCTTCTCGAAGTCCTGCGCGTCGATCGCGGACTCCTTCTCGCGGCGCGCCTCGGCGATCTTCTCGTCGAAGTCACGCAGGTCCGGCGGCGCGGTCATCCGGCGGATCCGCATCCGGGCACCAGCCTCGTCGATCAGGTCGATCGCCTTGTCCGGCAGGAAGCGGTCGTTGATGTAGCGGTCGGCCAGGGTGGCCGCGGCGGCAATCGCGCCATCGGTGATCGACACCCGGTGATGGGCCTCGTAGCGATCCCGCAGACCCTTGAGAATCGCGATGGTGTGCTCGACCGTCGGCTCGCCGACCTGCACCGGCTGGAACCGGCGCTCCAGCGCGGCGTCCTTCTCGATGTACTTGCGGTACTCGTCGAGGGTGGTGGCGCCGATGGTCTGCAGCTCACCGCGGGCCAGCTTCGGCTTGAGGATGCTCGCGGCGTCGATGGCACCCTCGGCGGCACCCGCACCGACCAGGGTGTGCAGCTCGTCGATGAACAGGATGATGTCGCCTCGGGTGTTGATCTCCTTGAGCACCTTCTTCAGGCGTTCCTCGAAGTCACCGCGGTAGCGGCTGCCTGCCACCAGTGAACCCAGGTCAAGCGTGTAGAGCTGCTTGTCCTTCAACGTCTCTGGGACCTCGCCGTGCACGATTGCCTGTGCCAGGCCCTCGACGACGGCGGTCTTGCCGACGCCGGGCTCGCCGATCAGCACCGGGTTGTTCTTGGTGCGGCGGGACAGCACCTGCATCACCCGCTCGATTTCCTTCTCGCGGCCGATGACCGGGTCGAGCTTGCCTTCCATCGCGGCCGCGGTCAGGTTGCGGCCGAACTGGTCGAGCACCAGCGAGGTGGACGGGTTGCCCGCCTCGCCGCCGCGGCCACCGGTACCGGCTTCCGCGGTCTCCTTGCCCTGGTAGCCGCTCAGCAGCTGGATGACCTGCTGGCGCACACGCGTCAGCTCGGCGCCCAGCTTGACCAGGACCTGGGCTGCGACGCCCTCACCCTCGCGGATCAGGCCTAGCAGAATGTGCTCGGTGCCGATGTAGTTGTGGCCGAGCTGCAGCGCCTCGCGCAGACTCAGCTCCAGCACCTTCTTGGCGCGCGGGGTGAATGGGATGTGACCGGACGGCGCCTGCTGGCCCTGGCCGATGATCTCCTCGACCTGGCTGCGGACACCTTCCAGTGAGATGCCCAGCGACTCCAGCGACTTGGCGGCTACGCCCTCACCCTCATGAATGAGTCCCAACAGGATGTGCTCGGTGCCGATGTAGTTGTGGTTGAGCATCCGGGCCTCTTCTTGAGCCAGGACGACAACGCGGCGTGCGCGGTCAGTAAAACGTTCGAACATCGGTGTTACCTGCTCTCCCTCACCATTGGGTACTGCGGGAACACTCGGAAAGCGCCCTGCGCCCGCCTTCTACTGTAGTGGGCGGCCGCCTCGTGTGCCCCACCGTGCGGACCCCCACACGGATGCAACACTGCAACGCCGCGAAGTGCCCAGATCGTTCCGCTAACGACCGGCGATCGGTTCGCCGCTAGCGAAAGCGCGCGTACCCCTGCGTACGCGGTAGTCGCCGGTTGATGCTCGACGAGCGTAGGGGTGTCATGTCGCGAGATGTTCCCGCTCTCCGGTTGGCCGCTGCCGGCTTGTCGCTGATCGCCGTGTGTTACGGATTGGCCCGGTTCGCCTACGGGTTGTTCCTTCCGGTCCTGACCGAAGAGTTCGGGCTCGACGGCGCCGTCGCGGGAATTATCGCGTCGAGCAGCTACATCGCCTACTGCGTGGCCGTGGTGGCGGCCACGGCCGCTACCGCCCTGTGGGGTCCAAGGGCAGTCGCCGTCGCCGCCGGGATCACCGCCGCAGCGGGCACGGGGCTGATCGCGGCCGCAGGCAGCACGGCCACCCTGGCCGTCGGGGTGGTCATTGCCGGTTCGAGCACCGGCCTGGCGTCGCCTCCACTGGCCGACGCGGTAGCGCACTGGGTTACCGCCGACCGCGCCGACCGTATGCAGACAGCCGTCAACGCCGGGACCGGCCTCGGAGTGATGGTCTCTGGTCCCGTTGCGTTGCTCACCGGCCAGAACTGGCGGCTGGCCTGGTGTGTGTTCGCACTGACGGCCGTCGTCGTCACGATCTGGATCGCGATCACGATCCCGGGGCAGGACGCCGCCGCCGAGCCATCGCGGTGGCGGGCGCTGGTGCCGTCGCGCTGGTTTCCACCCGGGTCGCTGCGACTGCTCACCGCTGCGACCGTGATGGGTGCGGGGAGCTCGGCGATCTGGACGTTCGGCCGCGATATCGCGATCAGCAGCGGCGGCGTCAGCAGCGCAGCGTCAACCGTGCTGTGGATCGTCCTCGGCGCTGCCGGGCTGCTGGGCGCATTGACCGGTGACCTGACCGCCAGGGTCGGGCTGGCCCCCGCGTGGTCGATCTCGATGCTCGTGCTGGCCGCTGCGACCGCCACTTTCGCCTTGGCGGTCCGCCACTACCCGGTCATCCTCGCCGCGGCGGCGGTGTTCGGCGCCGTCTACATCGCCCTAACCGGACTGCAGCTGCTGTGGGGGGTGCGGATCTATCCCGACCATCCTGCGTTCGGTGTTGGGGCGCCGTTTTTCTTGATCGCCGCCGGGCAAGCTATCGGCTCGCCGCTGATCGGGCTGCTGTCAGATGTGAGCACGGCGACAACCGCGTTCGGTGTTGCCGCCGCAGGGCTTGCCCTCGGCGCCGCGGTCAGGCCGCGCGCCGTTCCCTGAGCCGAGCACGGACCACGTCGCGGCCATGTTCTGGCAACGGCGAACTATGTTGCCGCGTGGAATGCGTCAATGACATCGGCCGGGATGCGTCCGCGGGTGGACACGTTGTGCCCATTGCGGCGCGCCCACTCCCGGATCGCGGCGCTCTGTTCGCGATCGATCGCCGCACGCCCGCGGCCCGATCCAGCTGAACGGCCGCGCCGACGACCGCCGACCCGGCGGCCCGCGTCGACCCATTGCTTCAGGTCGTTCCGAAGCTTTGAGGCATTCCTGGAAGAAAGGTCGATCTCATAGCTCACCCCGTCGAGCCCGAATTCGACCGTCTCATCGGCAGCGCCTTCGCCGTCGAAATCATCGACCAACGTGACGGTCACTTTCTTCGCCATTAGCTCACACTGACCCTTCTGCATCTGCACTGGATGAGTAGATTAGATCTCGAACGCCCGCACCAATGTGCCATATCAGAGCACACCATTCAACAAGTTCTGAATCTAGCAGTTCAGTTGCTGTGACGTCGAACAATCGGGAACAAAACTGTCTCTCTAATCGACAGTCCCGTCAATGCCATCAACAACCGATCGACGCCCATTCCGGTGCCGGTCGACGGCGGCATCGCATACTCCAAAGCGGCGAGAAAATCCTCATCGAGAGCCATTGCCTCGTCGTCGCCGGCCGCGGCCGCGCGCGCCTGCGCTTCGAACCTTTCGCGCTGGATAACGGGGTCAATGAGTTCGGAGTAGCCGGTGGCCAACTCGATGCGCCGGATGTACAGATCCCACTTCTCGGTGACGCCCTCGATGCTGCGGTGCGCGCGGGTCAGCGGCGTCGTCTCCACCGGAAAATCGCGGACGAAGGTGGGCGCCCACAGCTTGTTACCGACTGTGTGCTCCCAAACTTCCTCGATCAATTTCCCGTGCCCGTAACCGCGGTCGCGCGGAATCTCGACGCCGAGCTCCTCGGCGATCTTCCATAAGTGTTCCGCCGGAGTCTGTGGAGTGATCTCCTCACCGAGGGCTTCGGACAGGGACGGATACATTTGCAGCGTCTGCCATTCGCCGTCCAGATCGTAGACAGTGCCATCGGGCAATGGCACCCTCCTGGTGCCGATCGCCTCGTCGGCAACCTCTTGAATAACCTCACGTGTCATGACGGCGGAATCGTCGTACGTGCCGTAGGCCTGATAAGTCTCCAGCATCGCGAATTCGGGTGAATGGTTCCAATCCGCTCCCTCGTTTCGGAACACCCGATTCAACTCGAAGACCTTGTCGAAACCGCCCACCAAGCAACGCTTTAGGAACAGTTCCGGTGCGATGCGAAGGTACAGGTCCGCGTCGAGCGCATTGGAGTGGGTTACGAACGGCCTGGCCGCCGCGCCACCGGCCAGCGTCTGCAGCATCGGCGTCTCGACTTCGAGAAAGCCGCGCCGCTCCAGCGCCGAGCGCACCGCACGCACCACAGCCACGCGTTGCCGAGCGATGGTGCGGGCCTCCGGACGAACGATCAGATCGACGTAGCGCTGCCGGACCCGAGACTCTTCGCTCATCTCTTTGTGGGCGACGGGAAGCGGCCGCAGAGCCTTCGAGACAATTTGCCAAAAATCGGCGAGCACAGATAATTCCCCGCGCCGTGAACTGATCACGTCGCCGTGGACGTAAACGATGTCACCGAGGTCGACGTCGGCCTTCCACGCGTCGAGCGATTCCTGCCCGACTCGATCGAGGCTGATCATGACCTGAAGCGGTGTGCCATCGCCCTCCTGCAGTGTCGCGAAACACAGCTTTCCGGAGTTGCGGGCAAACATCACCCGGCCCGCGACGCCGACGATCTGGCCGGTCTCGGCGTTGGCGGGCAGGTTGGGATAGGCCTGCCGGATCTCGGCCAGGGTGTGCGTGCGAGCCACGTCGACCGGATACGGCTCGCGGCCCTCGGCGAGCAGCCGCTCACGCTTGGCCTGACGGATCCGGAACTGCTCGGGAACGTCGGACTCTGTGTCGGGCGGCTCAGGTGATGTCACGACCTGCCAGCTTAAATGAACGCATGGCCACTCCCATCAATGCGGCAGCGGTAGCCGCGCTGGCCGACGAGTGGGAGCTGATCCCGGTGCTAGACGACGCCAACCGGGTCGTCGACTTGATCAGGATGTTGTCTAGCGGGCCTGTTTGAGCCTGCCGCGCTGGCTGTCGCGGTTGCGCTCGAACACCAGCCGCAGCCCGTCGAGCGTGAGGTGCTGGTCGAAGTGCTCGACGGAGTGCATATCGGGCAGCAGCAGCGGCGCAATGTGCCCGGTGGCCACCACCGCGACGTCATCGCCTGCGAAGCCGTCGACGTCCTCGCGGATGCGGCGCACCAATCCGTCGACCAGGCCGGCGAATCCGAAGATCGCCCCGGCCTGCATGCACTCGACGGTGTTCTTGCCGACCACCGACCGCGGCCTGGCCAGCTCGATACGGCGCAGCGCCGCCGACCGCGCCGCCGCGGCATCCGAGGACACCTCCACACCGGGAGCGATTGCGCCACCGAGGAATTCGCCCTTGGCCGACACCACGTCGACACAGATCGATGAGCCGAAGTCGACGACGATGGCCGCGGTGCCGTACTTCTGGTAGGCCGCCAGACAGTTGACGATGCGGTCGGCACCGACCTCCTTGGGGTTGTCGACCAGCAGGGGGATGCCGGTGCGCACCCCGGGCTCGATGAGCACGTGCGGCACCGACGGCCAGTACTGGCCGAGCATCTCCCGCAGTTCGTGCAGCACCGACGGGACGGTGGACAACCCGGCCGCACCGGTCAGCCGCTCGGAGTCGTCGCCGATCAGGCCGTCGATGATCAGCGCCAGCTCGTCGCCGGTCACCTCGGACTCGGTGCGAATCCGCCAGTGCTGCTCCACTTTCGCATGATCGCCCGAGCCTGAGATCAATCCGACGACGGTGTGGGTGTTGCGGACGTCGATCGCGAGAAGCATTGCCCCTACCGCGGCGACATCAGCTCGGCCGCGTCGGCCGGCACGAACGCGGGATCGTGGGCGTGCTCGCCGAGGTCGATCTGCCGGTTGTCGGCGTCGACGAACACCACGCGCGGCTGATAGCTCCGCGCCTCGGCGTCTTCCATCGTGCAGTAGGCGATCAGGATCACCAGGTCCCCCGGATGCACAAGATGCGCTGCGGCGCCATTGATGCCGATCACGCCGCTGCCCCGCTCGCCGGTGATCGCGTAGGTGACCAACCGCGCGCCGTTGTCGATGTCGACAATGGTGACCTGCTCACCCTCGAGCAGATCCGCCGCGTCCATCAAGTCGGCGTCGATGGTCACCGAGCCGACGTAGTGCAGGTCGGCCTGGGTCACGGTGGCACGGTGAATCTTCGATTTGAGCATTGTCCGTAACATCAATTCCTCCAAGGCAATTCGTGATTCTCGGCTGACCCGACCCGTGGATGCCCGTCGATGCCGGCGGTTGCTCCGATGTCGATGACGATGTTGTCGAGAAGTCTGGTCCTGCCCAGCCGGGCGGCCACCAGCATGCGGCCGATCCCTTCGGCCGGCGGCGGGCCGAGAATCGGGTCGCGCACCTCCAGGTAGTCGACCTCGATCGCAGGCACCTCGTCGAGCACGGCACGCGCGGCGTCCAGCGCCGAAGAAGTTCCTCCCGATGCGGCGTACATGCCGGCGAGCAGCGCCGCCGACAAGGCACCGGCCTGCTCGCGCTCGACCTCGTCGAGATTCCGATTGCGTGACGACATCGCCAGCCCATCGGGTTCCCGCGCGATCGGAACACCGACGATCTGCGCGTCGAGGTTGAGGTCGGCGACCATCTGCCGCACCAGCACCAGCTGCTGGTAGTCCTTCTCGCCGAAAAACGCGCGGTCCGGCCGCACGATCTGCAGCAGCTTCAGCACGACGGTGAGCACGCCCGCGAAATGGGTTGGCCGCGCGGCGCCTTCGAGTTCCTCGCCCAGTGGTCCAGGCTGCACCGAGGTGCGCATTCCGTCCGGATACATGTCCACGGCGCCCGGGGTGTACGCGATCTCCACACCTTCATCACGCAGCGCTGCGAGGTCGTTCGTCGAGCGGACGCGGATACGCGTCGAGATCTTCACCGGCGCCGAACTGCAGCGGGTTGACGAAGATCGACACCACCACGACGGCCCCTTGCACGCGCTTGGCGGCCTGGATCAATGACAGGTGGCCCTCGTGCAGGGCGCCCATCGTCGGCACGAGCATGACCCTGCGGCCGGCGGCCCGCAGCGCGCGGGTGACATCGGAGACGTCGCGCGGGCTGGAGTAGACGTTGAGCTCACCGGCGGTGAACTGCGGCTTGCGTTCGGTCATGGCTGCCCCGAAAAATCGGAGAACACGGCAAAGACTTCCTTGGGGGCGTGCGCACGTTGGGCTGTGCGCAACGAGTTGCCCCGATACGCCTGCGCCAGTTCGGGTTCCACTTCGGCCAGTGCCCGCAGATGTCGCGCAACCGCGGCAGCGTCACCGCGGACGACAGGGCCCGTCAGCGCCGCCTGCCCGCGCTGCAGCGCGTTCTCGAGCGACGCCCTCGCCAGCGGACCGATCACCCGCTCGGCAATGCCGCCGGGTGCGTCGCCGACCAGTTCCTGCCCCAGCAGCTCCTGACCCCACAACGCGGCCCTCAGCGCCTCAACGGCATCGAGCAGCACGGTGACGACGTGATTGCTCGCATGCGCCAGCGCCGCGTGGTAGAGCGTGCGGGCGTCCTCGCGGACCCGGAACGGCTCGCCGCCGATCTCCAGCACCAGCGACTGGCCGATCGCGTACCCGACCTCGTCGGCGGCGGTGATGCCGAAGCAGGTGTCGGGCAGCCGCTCGATGTCCTCGTCGGAGCCGGTGAATGTCATGGCCGGGTGGATGGCCAGCGGGATACAGCCTCGTTCCGTCAGCTGAGCCAGCACACCGACACCGTTGGCTCCGGATGTGTGCACGACGATGGTGCCTGGGCGCACCGCTTCGGTGGCGGCGAGTCCGGATACCAGCCCGGACAGTTCAGCGTCGGGAACAGCGAGCAGCAACAACTCGGCGCGGCCTGCGACCTCGTCCACCGGCAGCACCGCGGTGTCCGGTAGTCGGCGCTGCGCGCGCTGCCGCGATGCGTGCGAAATGGCGCTGCAGGCGACAACGACGTGCTCGGCGCGCTCGAGTGCGACACCGAGCGCAGTGCCCACCCGACCAGCAGAAATGATGCCGATCGTGAGCCGCGCCGGACGGAATCCGTCGGGGGTCCCCATGCAGACGACCTCGCTGAATGTCAAAAGTCTGTTCGTTCCGGTCCTGCGGTGCGGGTACCGGACGGTCGGTAAGAGGTTATATCACTCCTCGCGGCGGCGGCGACCGCCGCCGCCGGCGGGCGTGGCCTGCAGTCTCGCCATCAGCTCGGCAACAGACTGCCCCCCGGTGGTCTCCGCCTCGTCAGCGCTGCGATGCCGTGCCGGGGGTTCCGGTTGCGGAGGCGGTTCGGGGTGTGGTGGCGCACCCCCAGGTTCGGCGGCCAATGTCGGCGGCGCCGGTGGTCGACCCGGATCGG
The DNA here is from genome assembly GCA_963715885.1 of uncultured Actinomycetota bacterium. Classification (GTDB taxonomy): domain Bacteria; phylum Actinomycetota; class Actinomycetes; order Mycobacteriales; family Mycobacteriaceae; genus Mycobacterium. The sequence continues at coordinate 90,904 of CAVQSK010000019.1, read as the reverse complement.
CCGCATCCGGCGATGCGGAGTGGCGGCCGCGGCGAACGTCGGCGGGCGGAGTTTGCATCGCCGGCTCGGGGGCCCGCCCCGTGCCGACGTACTCGCCTGAGGAGCCGTTTTCGACGATGGGTGACGCCCAGTTGCTGCCGGGCGCTCCGGCGGGAATCCATTGTCCTTCGGCCGGAGCCGGCTGCCAGTCCGTCGACGGCGGTGCCTGCGAGACGGCAGGCTCGGGCTCGGGCTCGGGCTCGGGCTCGGGCTCGGGCTCGGGCTCGGCTCGGGCTCGGGTCGCGGCTGCGGTGGCGGCGACCATGCGTGTGGCGGGGTCTCATCGGCCGAGTGTCGCCAACCCGGCGGCTCCGCCTCTGACGGCCTGCGGTGCGCACCCCCAGAAGCCGCAGGCGGCGGCACCCATTCGGGCTCCTGTGGATGCGGTTCGGCCGGCACGTCGATGATCGGGCTTTCCTCGGTGCGGACGTCCGTGTCGCGGTCGAGGTCCTCGCCATCATCCGTGTCGATTCGGCTGCTGGTCACCCGGCCGGTGGTCTCGGCGTCCCGGGCCCAGTCGCTGTACGCGCGGACGGTGGTGCGATCGGTTTCGAGCGCGGGCCGGTGCGACAGGTCGGCATCGAAGAGGATCTCCAGGTTGGCGCGTAGCGCGGCCAATTCGGCCCGCAGGCCGGCCACGTCGTCGGCTGCCTGGGCGCGCAGCTCCGAGGCCAGCTCACGGCGCAGCTCTGTCTCCACCGACAGCTCGTACTCCCGCCGCGCCGAGATTTCGCGGTCCAACTGCAAGTCGTACACCAGCTTCAGATCCCGCACCTTGGCCTGGTCCATATCGCTCTGCCGCCGGTAGATGACCGACACGAATGCGGCCACGACCGCGGCCCACAGCGCGAGGATGACGGCCAGCTTGAGCAACTCCACGCGGTTGGTGAAAACCAGGGCAGAACTCGCCACGATTGCGAGCACCAGCAACACCGTCAGCAGCAACCAACCCGGCCTGCGGCCGCCGCGCCGAGACCGGGCGCTGCGGGTCGGATCGGTCATGGGCCGACTGTACCCGCCACAGGTCACCTCGCGTGTCGACCGCTTCGGCGATTCGGCTACCCTCCCGCGGCCACCACTTACTCCGTTGCTGCGTCGGTGTTTTCCGGCGGCTCGTCCGGGGACCTGCAGCAATGCTGTAGCCATAGCGCCGCAACAACGAGCGCGAGCGCGCACACCGCGGCCACAACCGCACCTGCGGTGTCTTCGCCGGCCACTCTCAGGGTGCTGCGCCGTGGCAAAAGGTAAACCAACACCCCGACCCACCAACCCAGCACGAGCGCGCCCACCCACGCCGACGCCTTGGCGATCAACACGGATCTGGCCACCGCGAGCGGATGCAGCCAGCCCGGCCCGTCACCGATTTCTCCGTCGTTGATCTTCGCCCGCACGTAGAACGCCCACCCCGCCTCCGCGATCGCCACGGCCAGCAGTGAAACGCCGGTCAACAGAGTGATCGGCGGAAACCACCGGTAGGTCAGCACCACCAGCAGGTAGCCCGCAACGGCGGCGAGCACCGTCGCGGCCGTCAGGTCACGTTTGCGGGTCGGGCCCATCAGGCCTCCGATGCTTCGAGGCCCAGCACCAGGCCGGTCAACCGCACTCCGTCTCGCTCGGCGGGCTCGAGTTCGGCGAGCAGCCGGGCGACCGGCCGCCGCTCACCGGAGACGGTGAGCGTGGCGTCGGGGTGCACCGCCAGCCAAGGGATCAATACGAACGCCCGCAGATGGGCGAGCGGATGCGGCAAAGTGAGCTCTTCGTCGCGCAGGATTATTTCGAGATCGCCGGCCTCCGTCATCTCCCTGCAGACGACGAGATCCACATCGAGAGTGCGCGGACCCCAGCGCTCGCCGCGCACCCGGTTGGCGGCTTGTTCCAGCTCCTGCGCGCGGCGAAGCCAGCCGTGGCCGTCGAGGGCGGGGTCATCTGCGATCAGCACGGCGTTGAGGAACGGCCCCTGTTCGACGCCGCCCCACGCCGCCGTCTCGTACACCGGCGACACCGCACGCACCGCACCATCGAGGCCGTCGACCACCGATTGCAGCCGCGCCATCCGGTCGCCCAGATTCGACCCGACGGACAACACAACTGTGGTCACGGCGCATCACCACGCCCGCCGCGCCGGGAGCGCCGCGCCACCACCGCGACATCGGTGAACTGCAAGGGGATCGGAGCCGAGGGCTTGTGCACCATGACTTCGACGGCGTGCACCCGATCGTCGGCCATCACGTCTTCCGCGATGGCGCCGGCCACCGCCTCGATGAGCTTTCGCGGTGGCCCGGCGACGACGTCGGCGGCTCGTTGCGCCAGCACGCCGTAGTCAAGGGTGTCCGCCAGGTCGTCGCTGGCCGCGGCCGTTGCCAGGTCGATCCAAACCGTGATGTCCACCACGAAGTCCTGGCCGTCGCGCCGCTCGTGTTCGAACACGCCGTGGTGACCGCGAACGGTCAAGCCGCGCAACTCGATTCGGTCAGCCATTAGCCATTCCCGGGTCGTCCCCCTGCCCTTCGGGCGGGTGGGCGCCCAGCTTGCGAGGGGAGTCCGCCCAGCGCTTCTGCCCTCCGGCAGACCACGCCTCGAGCACCTTGAGGGCATCTACCGAGGCCCGCACGTCGTGCACACGCACCCCCCACGCGCCGTGCAGACCGGCCAGCGCGGAGATCACCGCCGTGGCCGTCTCCCGACCGCTCGGCGGCCGGGGTTCGCCGTCCTGCTCCGCCAGGAGCGTGCCGAGGAAGCGTTTGCGGGACGCGCCGACCAGGACCGGGATCCCGGTGCCGACGAACTCGGGCAGCGCACGCAGCAACGCCCAATTGTGTTCTGCTGTCTTGGCGAATCCGAGACCCGGATCGATGATCAGATTGGCCGGATCGACCCCGGCTTCCACAGCGGCGTCGACACTGGCCAGCAGTTCGGCGCGGACCTCGGCGACCACATCGCCGTACGGAGGAACATCATGCGGCAGGGCCGCACCGACCGATCGCCAATGCATAAGCACCCAGGGCACTTTCGCGTCGGCGAGCAGGCCCGCCATGTTGGGATCGGCTCTCCCTCCGGAGACGTCGTTGACAATCTGGGCGCCGTTCTCCAGCGCCGCCTGTGCCACCTCGGCGTGCATGGTGTCGATGCTTACTGTGATGCCTTGTCCGGCAAGTTCTTTGACTACGGGAAGCACACGTGACGTTTCCACCCGCGTGTCGATGCGGGTGGCGCCGGGCCGGGTCGACTCGCCGCCGACGTCGACGATCGCGGCACCTTGAGCGGCCAGCGCCACGCCATGCTCGACCGCGCGATCACGGTCGAGGAACAGTCCCCCGTCGGAGAAGGAATCGTCGGTGACGTTCACGACCCCCATGACCTGCACGCGCGTCGGGCTCACCTTCGCAAGATGAGATCCAGCGCCTCGGCCCGCGATGACGCATCGCACTTGAACTGTCCGCGCACCGCCGATGTGGTGGTGACCGCGCCCGGCTTGCGCACTCCGCGCATCGACATACACAGGTGCTCGGCCTCGATCACCACGATGACGCCGCGCGGATCCAGCTTGCGCATCAGCGCATCGGCGATCTGCGCAGTAAGCCGCTCCTGCACCTGCGGGCGCTTGGCGTACAGATCGACCAGCCGGGCGATCTTCGACAGCCCCGTGACCCGGCCGTCCTTGCCGGGGATGTATCCGACGTGTGCCACCCCGTGAAACGCCACCAGGTGGTGCTCGCAGGTGGAGTACAGGGGGATCTGCTTGACCAGCACAAGCTCGTCGTGCTGCTCGTCAAAGGTGGTGTCCAGCACTGTGTCCGGGTCGGTATAGAGCCCCGCGAACATCTCTCTGTACGCGCGCGCCACCCGGGCCGGTGTGTCCTCCAGACCATGCCGGTCGGGGTTCTCCCCGATCGCGATCAACAGCTCGCGGACCGCCGACTCAGCGCGCTGTTGGTCGAATGCCGGGGCGGTAAACGTGGCCGAGTTGTTGTGCGACCGCGTCATCTAAGCCTCTTTTCGTGATCAGCCGCGTGCCGGCGGATTAGGCCGGCTGTTGTCCTGGCCCGGGTCCTCATTCGGGTTGGGCGCGGGTGCGCCACCCTGTGGTGCAGGTTGTCCGGGCTGAGGGTAGGGCTGATACGGGGGGTACGGCTGTTGCCAGTGCGGCGGCGGATACCAATAGCCTTGCGGGTGCTGCTGCGGTGCAGGCGGCTGTTGCTGTGGGTGCGGCGGCCAGCCCGGGGCGTGCCAACCGGCGGGGGCGCCGTAGTCGGGCTGGGTCGGGGCGTTGGCGGGAACTCCATTGCCGCCTGCGCCGTTTGTGCCGTTTTGGGGCGACGCTTCGGCCGCCCTGGCGGCCTGTGCGATGGCGGCCTTGAACGCCGGCTCGGGCACCGGTTTCGGCCACTCCTCGCCGCGCTCGATGGCGAGCTCGCCGGGCGTTTTGATCGGCGGCTTGTCGGACGGGACGCGACCGCCGAAGTCGTCGAACATGGTCAGCCGCGGCCGCTTCTTCACGTCGCCGAAGATGGCTTGCAGCTCGGCGCGGTGCAGAGTCTCCTTCTCCAGCAGCTCGCCGGCCAGGATGTCGAGCACATCGCGATATTCGGTGAGGATCTCCCACGCCTCGGTGTGCGCGGCCTCGATGAGCTTGCGCACCTCGTCGTCGATGATCTGCGCCACCTCGTGGCTGTAGTCGGCCTGAGTCCCCATGGTGCGGCCCAGGAACGGGTCGCCGTGCTCGGTGCCGTAGCGGACGGCGCCGAGCTTGGAGCTCATGCCGTATTCGGTCACCATCGCGCGGGCGATCTTGGTGGCCTGCTCGATGTCGGACACCGCGCCGGTGGTCGGCTCGCGGAACACCAGCTCCTCCGCGGCGCGTCCACCCATCGCGAACACCAGCCGCGCGATCATCTCCGAGCGGGTCATCAGGCCCTTGTCGTCCTCGGGCACGGACATCGCGTGCCCGCCGGTACGGCCGCGCGCCAGGATGGTCACCTTGTAGATCGGGTCGATGTCCGGCATCGCCCACGCCGCCAGGGTGTGACCGCCCTCGTGGTAGGCGGTGATCTTCTTCTCGTGCTCGCTGATGATGCGGCTCTTGCGGCGCGGCCCGCCGACGACGCGGTCGACGGCCTCCTCCAGCGCGGGGCCGGTGATGACCGTGCCGTTCTCGCGGGCGGTCAGCAGCGCGGCCTCGTTGATGACGTTGGCCAGGTCGGCGCCCGACATGCCGACGGTGCGCTTGGCCAGCCCGTCCAGGTCGGCGTCCTCCGCGATCGGCTTGCCCTGCGAGTGCACCTTGAATACCGCGCGACGACCGGCGAGGTCCGGATTGGACACCGGGATCTGACGGTCGAAGCGGCCGGGCCGCAGCAGGGCCGGGTCCAGGATGTCGGGCCGGTTTGTGGCCGCGATCAGGATGACGCCCTGACGCTCGCCGAAGCCGTCCATCTCCACGAGCAGCTGGTTCAGTGTCTGCTCACGTTCGTCGTGGCCGCCGCCAAGGCCGGCGCCACGCTGGCGACCGACCGCATCGATCTCGTCGACGAAGATGATGCACGGGCTGTTCTGCTTGGCCTGCTCGAACAGGTCGCGGACGCGGGAGGCGCCGACGCCGACGAACATCTCGACGAAGTCCGAGCCCGAGATGGTGAAGAACGGCACCCCGGCCTCGCCCGCAACAGCGCGGGCCAGCAGCGTCTTGCCGGTGCCGGGCGGGCCGTAGAGCAGCACGCCCTTGGGGATCTTGGCTCCCAGCGCCTGGTACCGCGACGGGTTCTGCAGGAAGTCCTTGATCTCGTAGAGCTCTTCGACCGCCTCGTCGACGCCGGCCACGTCGGCGAACGTGGTCTTGGGCATGTCCTTGGAGAGCTGCTTTGCGCGCGACTTGCCGAAGCCGAAGCCCATCCGGCCGCCGGTCTGCATGCGGGAGAACATCACGAACAGGCCGACCAGCAACAGCAGCGGCAGCAGGTAGATCAGCAGCGAGCCGAGCACGCTGCCTTGGTTCACGACGGTGTTGGTCTTTGCGCCCTTCGTGTTGAGCGCGTCGAACAGCGTCACCCCATATCCGGTGGGGTATTTGGTGATGATCTTGTCGCTGTTCTCGGTGTCGCCGTTGCCGTTCTTCAGCTCCAGCCGCAGCTGCTGCTCACGGTCGTCGATCTGCGCGCTCTTGACGTTGTCGCTGTTGATCTGGGCCATCGCGACCGAGGTGTCGACGGGCTTATATCCGCGGGTGTCGTCGCTGAAATAGAAGAACGACCAGCCCAGCAACAACACCACGGTGATCGCGGTGAGCGTGCGGATCACATTTTTCCGATTCATCAAATATCCGTCGTCGGCTTCATCTGTTTCGGCCGCCTGCGGCCGGTGTCCTTCCAATACGCGCAGCTGGGATAGTTCAGGCTACCGCTAGACCAACGAACTACAGTTCCCGGAGGCTCTCTGTAGGCCTTCTCGCCGAAACTGTATTCCAGCAGGAAAAGTACGACCAGTAGGTCCCTGACGGAATACAGTTTCGCGGCATCGCGCGCCCTTCCCGGCGAAGCGGCCCTGTGCTTGGGTGAAATCGTGCTCACATCGACCGAACGGTTAGTTGAGACGAATGGGGTGCAGCTTCGAGTGATCGAGGCCGGCGACCGCGGTGCGCCGGTCGTCGTGCTGGCCCACGGCTTCCCGGAGTTGGCCTGCTCGTGGCGGCATCAGCTACCCGCGCTGGCTGAGGCCGGCTACCACGTCTTGGCGCCCGATCAGCGCGGGTACGGCGGGTCTTCGAAGCCGGCGGCGGTCGACGCCTACAACGTCGTCGAGCTCAGTGCGGACATCGTCGGCCTGCTCGATGACGTCGACGCCGAACGTGCGGTGCTCGTCGGCCATGACTTCGGCGGCGTCGTGGCGTGGACGGCGCCACTGCTGCATCCGGACCGGTTTGCCGGAATCGCCGGCCTGAGCGTGCCGCCCGTCCCGCGCTCGCGGGTGCCGACCACGCAGGCCTTCCGCAAGTTGTTCGGCCAGAACTTCTTCTACATCCTCTACTTCCAGGAACCCGGTCCGGCGGATGCCGAATTGAACCGAGATCCGGCCACCACGCTCAGACGGCTGATGGGCTCGCTCGGGTCCGGCGACGAAGCCGCGGCGCTACGGATGCTCGCACCCGGTCCAGAAGGCTTCATCGACCGCATTCCCGAACCGGGCGGCTTACCCGAGTGGATCAGTAAGGACGAATTCGACCACTACGTCGCCGAATTCACCCGCTCCGGGTTCACCGCACCAATGAACTGGTATCGCTGCTTCGATCGCAACTGGGAGCTGACGGCGGTGACGCCGGCCGCGACGATCTCGGTGCCGTCGCTGTTCATCGGCGGGGCCGCCGACCCGACGCTGGCCTACACGCCCCGCGACCGCGTCCGCGAAGTGGTCTCCGGCGATTACCGCGAGGTGATGATCGACGGCGCGGGGCACTGGATCCAGCAGGAGCGACCCGGCGAGGTCAACGAGGCGCTGCTCGACTTCCTGTCCCGATTGGAGATCAGATGACCCGTCCACTGAACTTCGGGGTTTTCATCACGCCGTTCCACCCGGTCGGCCAATCCGCCACCCTCGCACTGGAATACGACCTCGAGCGCACGGTGGCATTGGACCGGCTCGGCTACGACGAGGTCTGGTTCGGCGAGCATCACTCCGGTGGCTACGAGCTGATCTCCTGCCCCGAGGTGTTCATCGCCGCGGCGGCCGAGCGCACCAAGCACATCCGGCTGGGCACGGGCGTCGTGTCCCTTCCGTACCACCACCCGCTGATGGTGGCCGACCGGTGGGTGCTGCTCGATCACCTGACCCGCGGCCGGGTGATGTTCGGCACCGGGCCGGGCGCGCTGCCGTCGGACGCCTTCATGATGGGCATCGACCCGGTCGAGCAACGACGGATGATGCAGGAGTCGCTGGAGGCCATCCTGGCGTTGTTCCGGGCCGCGCCAGACGAGCGCATCAGCAGGCACTCCGACTGGTTCGCCCTGCGCGATGCCCAGCTCCACATCCGCCCGTACACCTGGCCGTATCCCGAGATCGCATGCGCGGCAATGATTTCTCCGTCGGGGCCACGGTTGGCAGGGGCACTGGGCACCTCGCTGCTCTCACTGTCGATGTCGGTGCCGGGCGGTTATGCCGCGCTGGAGAACACCTGGGAGGTCGTCGTCGACCAGGCCCAGAAGTCGGGCCGCGACGAGCCGGACCGCAAGGATTGGCGGGTGCTTTCGATCGTGCATCTGGCCGATACCCGCGATCAGGCCATCGACGACTGCCTCTACGGACTGCAGGACTTCGCGAACTACTTCGGCGCGGCAGGCTTTGTGCCGCTGTCGAACTCCGTCGAGGGCACTCAGTCTCCGCGCGAATTCGTCGCCGAGTACGCGGGCAAGGGCAACTGCTGCATCGGCACACCGGGTGACGCGGTCGCCTACATTCAGGACCTGCTCCAGCAATCCGGCGGGTTCGGCACCCTGCTGCTGCTCGGCCACGACTGGGCGTCACCACAGGCGACCTACCACTCCTACGAGCTGTTCGCCCGTGAGGTCGTTCCGCACTTCAAGGGTCAACTGACGGCGCCGCGGGCGTCGCACGACTGGGCCAAGGGCATGCGCGACCAACTGCTCGGCCGCGCGGGCGAAGCCATCGTCAAGGCGATTTCGGAGCACACCGACGAACTGAAGGAACGGCAGCAGAGCTGATGCGCGCTGTCGTGTTGCGCGACCGGCAGATGGTGTTGCGCGACGACGTGCCCGAGCCGATTCCGGGCCCCGGCCAGGTGCTGGTTGGCGTCACGGCATGTGGGATCTGCGGCTCCGACCTGCATTTCGCCAAGCACGGCGAGACGATGCTCGAACTCGGCCAACAGATGCAGGGCTCTTCGCACGGTGATCAGAAGACGGACCTGTCAGGCGACATCTTCATGGGCCACGAGTTCAGCGCCGAGGTCCTGGAAGCAGGCCCGGACACCGGAGCACCGAAGCCGGGAACGATTGTCACGTCGCTTCCGGTGCTGCTGTCGTCCACCGGTGTCGAACCGATCTTCTCCTCTAACACCACGATTGGCGGCTATGCGGAGCGGATGCTGTTGTCGGCACCGCTGCTACTGACCGTGCCGAACGGGCTGGATCCGCGTCACGCCACCCTGACCGAACCCATGGCGGTTGGCCTGCACGCGGTCAACAAGTCCGCAATTCAGCCGGGCGAGGTGTCGTTGGTGCTCGGCTGCGGGCCGATCGGCCTCGCGATCATCGCCGCGCTGCGCCACCGAGGAGTGAAACGCATTGTGGCGGCGGATTTTTCGCAGGTTCGGCGCAAACTGGCCGAGACGATGGGCGCGCACGAGACCGTCGATCCGGCCCAGGGTTCGCCGTTTGACACCGTGAAACCGGCGGTGGTATTCGAGGCCGTGGGCGTGCCAGGGATCATCAACGACGTGTTTCGGCGGGCGCCCACGGGAAGCCGACTGGTCGTCGCCGGCGTGTGTATGGAGCCCGACACGGTGCTGCCGTTCTTCGGCACCGCCAAGGAAATCAATGTGCAATTCGTGCTCGCCTACGACGCGGCGGAGTTCGCGGAATCGCTGCGTGCCATCGCCGAAGGCGAGACCGACGTCGGCCCGCTGATCACCGGTGAGGTCGGGCTCGACGGTGTCGGCGCGGCGTTCGACGCGCTGGCAAAGCCGGACACGCACTGCAAGATCCTGGTGACGCCGTGACGGTATGGTGCCAGGCATGCCGATCGCAGCGAGAGCGAAGTTGCCGAGCCGATTCCTAGTCCTCGCCGCGGCGGGGCTGGCCGCCGTCGGACTGTCGGCGTGCGACGCGTCGTCGGGCCCGACGCTGACACCGGAGGGCGAGGCCCAGCATGTGGTGACCGTGATCGGCTCCGGCGAGGTGCAGGGCACCCCGGACACCTTGACGATCGACGCGTCGGTCGAGTTCATCGCGCCCGATGTGGCCGCTGCGATGAACCAGACCAACGAACGTCAGCGGGCGGTCATCGACGCGCTGGTGGGCATGGGTATCGAGCGCAAGGACATCAGCACCACCCAGGCGAGCGTGCAGCCCCAGTTCGCCGGCGGCGACAGCACCGCCATCATCGGCTACCGGGCAAGCAATTCGATCAACGTCAAGATCCGGCAGCCCGACATGACATCGCAGGCGTTCGGGTTGATCGTCAGCACGGGCGGCGATGCCACCAGGATCAACAACGTCAACTACACGATCGAGGACGATTCGCAGCTCGTCCGCGATGCCCGCGCCGGCGCGTTCAACGACGCCAAGGACCGGGCCGAGCAGTACGCGGAGCTGTCCGGGCTGGACCTGGGCAAGGTGGTGTCGATCTCGGAGTCGCCGGGCACCACGCCGCCGGTGCCGTTGCCGCGGGGCGCGGAGATGGCTGCCGCGCCGTTCGAGCCCGGCCAGCAGACGGTCGAGTTCAGCGTGACGGTGATCTGGGAGCTGACCTGATTCAGCCCGCGGGCGCGATGTCGACCGGGATGCCGTTGAGCACGGCGGTGCCCGACAGCGGGTCCAGAACGTTGCCGTCGTTGAGCTGGTTCACGTTTACGCCGGGCCGGCTGGCAGCGAGCTGCTGCCTCGTGCCGGCGAAGTCGTGACCCCATCCGTGCGGCAGCGACACGACACCGCGCCGCATCCCGTCGGTCACCTCGATCGGGGCCAGTAGCTCGCCACCCGGGCCCTTGACGACGGCGGTGTCGGTCAGCCCGAGCTCGGCCGCGTCGTCGGGATGGATCCGCAATGTGCAACGGTTTGTGCCGCCTGCGAGGGCGGGCAGGTTGTGCATCCAGCTGTTGTTGGAGCGCAGGTGGCGCCTGCCGATCAGCACGAAGCGTTCGTCGTCACGCCCCAGCGAATCCCGCAGCCGGCCCGCATCGGCGATCAGCGGCGCGGGAGCCAGTTCGATTCGCCCGGTTGGGGTTTTGAGCACCTCGGGCAGGCGGGGCTGCAGCGGACCCAGGTCGATGCCGTGCGGAGACGCCTTCAGCCGGTCGAGCGTAAGCCCGTCGGCGTTGGTGCCGAACCCGTCGCCGTACGGCCCGAGCCGGAGCATCATGTCGAGGCGCCGTTCGTATCCCGGGCCGGGGGCGAGCATCGCGGTCAGCTCGTCGACCGCCCGCCCGGCCACGGGCGAGTTCGGGTCCGCGGTCTCCTTGGCCAGCGTCGTCGCGATGACCTGCTCGTCGACCAGCGCGGGATCACCGTGCGGCCCGACGCCGTAGAGGATCAGCGCGATGCGCGACAGGATCTCCGGCTCGTCGGGACGCCCGTCGGCCAGCGGCAGCGCGGGCGGAGAGTACCGCGCGTTGTTGCGCACCGCGAGGTTGTTGAGCGCGAAATCGTAGTGGGCGCTCTGGGCAGGCGGTGGTGGCGGGAGGATGACGTCGGCGTGCCGCGTCGTCTCGTTCAGGTAGGGATCGATGCTGAGCATGAAACCGACGCTGTCGAGCGCGCGGTCGAGCCTGGCGCCGTCGGGCGCCGACAGCACCGGGTTGCCCGCGATCGTGATCATCGCCTTGATCTGTCCCTCGCCCGGGGTGTCGATTTCCTCGGCGAGCGCGGCGGCGGGCAACTCCGACAAGGCTTCTGGATAGCCGGAGACGCGGCTGCTCCAGCGGCCGGTCTTGAACCCGCGGCCCGGCTTGGGTGGCCGCGGGGCGGGAATCGCCGCTCCAAGTGGGAACATCGCCCCGCCGGGGCGGTCGAGGTTGCCGGTCAGGACGTTGATGACGTCGACGAGCCAGCTGCCCAGCGTGCCGAATTCGACTGTGGACGTACCGATCCGGCCGTAGACGGCCGCAGAGGAGGCGGCGGCGATCTCGCGTGCCAGGGCGCGGATCTCGTCGGCGGGCACGCCGCAGTGGGCGGCGACGTCGTCCGGTGAGAACCCGTCGGCCAGCGCACGAACGTCGTCGACACCGCTGACGTGTTCGGCCACTCCCCCCAGATCCGTTGCGACAAGGCCTTCTTCGAAGAGCACGTGCACGACCGCGAACAGCAACGCGGCGTCGGTGCCCGGCCGGGGAGCAATGTGCCGATCGGCCAGTTCGGCCGTGCGTGTGCGGGCCGGGTCGATGACGGTGAACCGGCCGCCGCGCTTACGCAGCGCCCTCAGCTTGCCGGGGAAGTCGGCGGCCGTGGCCAAACTTCCGTTGGACACAAGGGGATTCGCGCCGATGATCACCAAGTAATCGGTGTGGTCGAGGTCGGGCACCGTGAAGGCGACAGGGCTGCCGAACATATAGCCGAGCGCGACATGCTTGGGCATCTGGTCCAAAGTGCTGGCGCTGTACACCTGATGCGTGCCAAGCGCGCGGATGATCAGTGGCGCGTACAGGCTGCCTGCGACGGTATGGGCGTTCGGGTTGCCCAGGTAGACCCCGACCGATGTCCCGCCGTGCTCACGGATGACTTCGCCCAGGCGGTCCTCGATGACCGCGTATGCCTCGTCCCAGGTCGCTTCGACCAGGGTGCCGTTGCGTCGGACCAGGGGCCACGCCAGCCGGTCGGGATCGTTGTCGAGTTCGGCGAAGCTCGCGCCCTTCGGGCAGATGAATCCCGCGCTGAAGACGTCCTCGTGGTCACCGCGGGCACCGGTCACCCTGCCGTCCTCGATGGTGAGCGTCAGGCCGCAGGTGGCCTCGCACAACGGGCAGATCCGCAGGGCTGTCTTGGTCATGGCCTGATCTTGCGCCGATTACAGCTGCTCGTACACCTTGGGGTCCAGCGTTCCGATGTAGGGCAGGTCGCGGTAGCGCTCGGCATAGTCCAGGCCGTAGCCGACCACGAACTCGTTGGGGATGTCGAAGCCGACGTAGGCGATGTCCACGTCGGCGCGCACCGCATCGGGCTTGCGCATCAGCGTGCACACACGCAGCGAACGCGGATGCCGGGTCGCCAGGTTGCGCAACAGCCAGGACAGCGTCAGCCCGGAGTCGACGATGTCCTCGACGATCAGCACGTCGCGGTCGTTGATGTCGCGGTCGAGGTCTTTGAGGATGCGCACCACGCCTGACGACGACGTCGATGAGCCATACGAGCTGACGGCCATGAACTCCAGCTGGGTGGGCAATGGAATGGCCCGGGCGAGGTCGGTCACGAAGAACACCGCACCCTTGAGCACCGTGATGAGCAGCAAGTCCTCGTTGCTCGCGGCGATGGCCTCGCGATAGTCCTCGCCGACCTGTGCGCCCAGCTCGGCTACGCGCGCCTGGACCTGATCCGACGAGAGCAGCACCGACTTGATATCGCCCGGATATTGCTCGGCGGATTGCGACGGCACGTCCACAGCGTGCCATGTGACCGGCCGCGCGACCAACGCGGCGTCTGATCACACCGGCTGGGTGTGCAGCGTCAGCATCCCGTCGCGCCGGCCTGCGATGAGGCGCTGGCTGCGCAGCGGCGACCCCACGGCCACGCCACCCTGCCCGCGCCACGCCGTGACCAGCGTGTCCACGCCGCGAATCTGTTTGTCGGTCAGCCCGCTTGCTCCACCCGCAAGCAGCCACCCGCGAATCACCCTGCGCCGGACGGCCTCCGGCAGCGCGGCCAGTTGGGCGACGTCCAGTCCCCCGCCGGTGCCGACGCCAGCCAGCGCCCGCTGGGCCAGCTCGTCGAGGGTATCGGTGTCCTCGCGAAGCGCAGTCGCCGTGCGGGCCAGCGCTTCGGCGACCCCGCCGCCGAGCACCTGCTCCAGCAGCGGCAGTACCTCGGTGCGCAGCCTGGTGCGGGTGAACCGGCGATCGACGTTGTGCGGGTCCTGCCACGGCGACAGGCCAAGCTCGGTACAGGCCGCGTGCGTAACGGTGCGGCGGATGATCAGCAGAGGGCGGTACCAGGGCGGGTCGTACGGGCGCATGCCGGCGATCGAGCGGGCACCCGATCCGCGGCCCAACCCCAATAGCACGGTCTCGGCCTGGTCGTCGAGCGTGTGCGCCAACAACACCGGCGAGCCGGCGCGGGCTGCGTCAAGCGCCCGGTAGCGGGCGGTTCGAGCCGCAGCTTCGGGACCACCCGTCGTACCGACTTCTACGCAAAGCACTTGAGCGTCAACGCATCCCAACGCCATTGCCTGGTCTCGTGCAGTGGCCGCCACCCGCTCGGAGTCTGTCTGCAGACCGTGGTCGACGATCAGCGCGGTGGTCGGCTTGACCGCGGCCGCCACGGCGGTGAGCGCCAGCGAGTCCGCGCCGCCGGACAGTGCGACGCACCAGCGTTGGTCGCCTGCGCTGTAGTCGCGGGCGAACTTCGCGACCGCCGTCTGCAGCGTCGCTACAGCACCCTGTCGATCCATCGCTGTGGCTCGTCGATTTCCGTTGGCAGCGGCAGGGTTTCGGGACCCGACCAAACTGTGTTGAACCGGGACATGCCAACCCGGGACACCACATGGTCGACGAACGCCTTGCCGCGGGTGTACTGGCTGAGCTTGGCGTCGAAACCCAGCAGTGCCCGCACCACCCGTTGTAGCGGCGGCTGCTTGCGCTGACGCCGTTCGTCGAACCGGCGGCGGATGGTGGCCACCGACGGCACCACCTTCGGCCCAACCGCATCCATCACATGGTCGGCGTGGCCCTCCAGCAACGTGCCCAGCACCAGCAGCTGGTCCAACGCCTTTCGCTGCGGCTCGGACTGTACGGCCCGCACCAGTCCGATCATGCCGGTCGAATTCGGTTCACGCGCAGCTGCTTTGACGTCGTTGCGGCTGCTGCGAACAAACTCGGCGAGCCGGCCCACCACCTCACCAATGTCCTCGCCCACCTCCTCGGTAAGCACAGCCAGTGATCGCGACATGTGGTCGGCCAGCCACGGATTGGCCCGGAACTGGACCCGGTGGGTGACCTCGTGAAGGCACACCCACAGCCGGAAATCGGCGGGCTGCACCCGCAATTGTCGCTCGACGGCGATCACGTTCGGGTACACCAGCAGCAGCTCGCCGCCACCTGGACCGAACGGGTCATACTGGCCGAGGATGCCGGCAGAGATGAACGCCAGGACGGCGCCGGTCTGGGCGCCGGTGATCCGTCCGGAAATGAAGCCCGGCTTATCCCCATCCTTTTCACCGCCGCCCGTCATCACCCGCATGGACTTCGTCGCCGCGCGGATCCACTCGGTGCGGTTCACGATGCGGGCCTCGGGAATCTCGCCGCCCTCGCTGAGCCCGGTGACTTCACGCACCGGTAGTTCGGAGCTTCGCGCCGCCTCGGTCAGCTGCTCGATGACCTGGCGGTGGGTGTAGTCGGTGGCCGCCGGCCCCGGCCGGGCAAGCTTGGCGCCGACGGCCGCGGCGAACTCCCAGTCGACGGCGCGGCCGACTGTGAGCTTGGACTTCGTTGATGGACTCATGTGCTGCATCCGCAGGACCGCAGCGTGGCGGCCAGGTTGTCGATCGCGGTGCGGCCGGTCGGCCCGGCGTTGTTGGAGATCAGCGCGAACGTCAGCACCCGCCCGCTCGCGTCGGTGATGATGCCGGCCAGCGCATTGGTTCCGGTCAGCGATCCGGTCTTGGCCCGCAGGAATCCGACTGCGGCGCGACCAGCATCGGTGTCGAGGTACCGGTTGGACAGGGTGCCACTGCCACCGGCGATCGGCAGCAGATCCACCAGCGCCCGCAGATCGGGTTGCGCGCTTCCTGCGGCGGCGTTGACGACCTCGTCGAGCGTTTCCGCCGTCAGCCGGTCATCGACGGACAGTCCGCTGGAGTCCAGCAGCTTCGCGGCGCCCGTGTCGATCTTCGCGCCGTCCAGCTCGTCCAAGACCGCGCCGGCGGCGCCGTCGAAACTCTGCGGACGGTTCGCCGCGGCGGCGACCTCCCTGCCGATCGACTCCGCCATCACGTTGTCGGAGGCGTTCATCATCTCCCGCAGCCGCTCCATCAGGGGCGGCGACTGCACCGACGCGATCTCCTTGCCGCCGCGAAGACCCGATGGCAGCACCGCGACGGTGGCGGGGTCGACCTTCAACGCGATAGCCAATGCGCGACCGGCATCCAGCGCGGGTGTCGTGGACCGCCTCGACTCGACGCTGACCGGCTGCGTGCGGCCGCCGTCGAGCATCACCGATTCCATCGGGGCGATGTCGCCGCCGTCGATGTCGGCCGGATCCCAGCCCGGCGCCATGTTAGGGCCGCTGTAGGTGCTGACGTCGACCCGCACGGCCGTCACCTCGATGCCGCTGCGCCGGACCTGGTCGGCCAGGTCGCTGATCCGTGCCGCGTCCCGGTACCAGGTGTCCTGACCTTTCGGCGCCGCCGACAGCGTCGGATCACCGCCGCCCTTCAGCACCACCGCGCCGGGCTGTGTGCCAGCCAGCACCCACGTCGTGAGCCTGGCGTCGCGCTCCAAGGCCAGCAGCGCGGCGGCCGCGGTCAGCACCTTGTTCGTCGACGCGGGCTGCATCGGCACGTCGGCGCCCTGCGCCCACAGCTGCGCGCCGGTCATCGCGTCGGTGATCCGGCCGGTCAGGTTGCCCAGGTTCGGATCGGCGAGGGCAGGCGCCAAGGTGGCGGCCAGCCGGTCGGGCGTTGGCTTGGGCGCCGAGTCGGCGACGGGCACGATGCCGGGCTTGGCGATCGCCGGAGCTGGTGCGGGTTTGACGGCAGCCGCGTCTGTGGATTGCCCGGCGGTGAGCACCGCGGCAGCCGCAACCACCGCAGCAACCAGCAATAGAACCGCCACCCCGACCGCCACGTGGGTGGATCGCCGCCACCGAGTGGGCCGCATAGCTCTCCTGACTCCGTCCTGCCACAGCAGGGTAACCCTCTACTAGGGTTGACCTCCGTCGTCACCCGACGACCCTGATCGAGCACATGAGTGAGGAGCCGCTGCGGTGGAGTTCGACGTCGTCATCGAGATCCCGAAGGGTTCGCGCAACAAGTACGAGGTGGACCACGACTCCGGCCGGGTGAAGCTGGACCGCTACCTGTACACGTCGATGGGCTATCCGACCGACTACGGCTTCATCGAGAACACTCTCGGCGAGGACGGCGATCCGCTGGATGCGCTGGTCCTGCTGCCCGAACCGGTGTTCCCCGGGTGCCTGGTGGAGGCCCGGCCGGTCGGGATGTTCCAGATGACCGACGAGGCTGGCGGCGACGACAAGGTGCTGTGTGTACCGGCCGGTGACCCGCGGTGGGACCACATCCAGGACCTCGGCGACGTCCCGGAGTTCGAGCTGGAGGCGATCAAGCACTTCTTCGTGCACTACAAGGACCTCGAGCCGAACAAGTGGGTGAAGGCCGCCGACTTCGTGGATCGCGCAAAGGCCGAGGCCGAGGTGCTTGCTTCGCTGGAGCGCTTTACAACGACCGGCCACTGATACAGAGTTTTCGCCGCTGTAACACGGCGTAACGCCGACGTTCTCTCGGGCTTCAATGATTGCGATGTGTTGATGCATCAGGGCATGGGGCTCGACGAGTTCAACACCATGCCGATGCGCCGCGCCGTGCACGCGGTCTACGAGTGTTGTTACAGCGTTCCGCTGGCCGCTGATCTGGCCCGCGGCCGGCCATATGACGATCACGACGCGCTGTTCCGGCAGGCCGACAGGTTGCTGTTCGGACTGTCCGAGGATTCCATCGATTCCATCCTGCAGGCCTACCCCGACATCGGCAGGCGACCGGGCAGTGAGAAATCACAGGCCGAGCAGTGCGCGGTGACCGACGAGCGGCCCGAGGTGATGGACCGGCTGGGTGTGGCGGCCAAGCGCTACCTAAAGCATTTCGGCTTCGGCTTCGTGATGTTCGTCAACGGGTACTGCGCCCAGGATGTCCTTGCCGCGATGACCGACCGGCTGCTCAACGACATCGACACCGAACGCAAGGTGGTTCGCAACGAGTTGGCCCGCATCAATCGCACCCGGCTGGATCGCATGCTGGGACCAGAAGGCGGCTACGACAACTGGTAAGGAATGCCCACAAGCGTCAACGCTTGGACGAGAGCGAGAGCGACCCCTAGTGCACCGAAACTGAATCGTTCGCGATCCGCCCCGGGCATTGTCGTCGCAAACGTTTCAGTGTCGCGGATCCGGGCCGCTGACGAGGTTCTGCAACGGCTCACCGCGCGCCATCCGGCCGATATTGGCCGCTATGTCGTCGACTCGGCCGACGAACGTGTTCTCGGTGACACCCGACGAATGTGGGGTCATCAGAACATTCTGCAGCTTGTCGAACGGCAACTCGCTTGGGGCGGCGTTCCCGTCAGCATCCGGGTAGCGATACCACACGTCGATCGCCGCAGCCGCGATTGTGCGGGCCGAGAGTGCCTCGTACAGTGCGCTTTCCACCACCAGCGGTCCACGGCCCACATTGATCAGCACACCCCGCGGCCCAAGGGCGTGAAGCTCCTTTTCACCGATCATGCCGGCGGTGCGCTCGGTCAACGGTGCAGAAACGACCACAACCTCCGACTCGGTCATCAGCCGATCGAGGTGCCCGACGTCTGCCGTCCACGCCAACCCCTGCACTGCGGCGTCGACTCTGCCGCTGCCCCGTGACGGCCGCACCGGTGCAACCGAACGCCCGGAACAACTCCCAGCTGCGGCGGCCGATGTGTCCGAAGCCAACGAATCCCACCCGCGCGCTTTGCAGCGACCTTGCCTGCGGGATCGATCGGTCGTACACCGACGTCGCCCAGATCCCTTCGCGCAGCGCCCCGTCTTGTTCGAGGAAGCCACGCCGCAGCAGCACCGCCGCCAGAACGTATTCGGCGATGGATTGTTCGTGATGAAAGGTGTTCGCTACCAACACGCCCGGCGCCAAAGCGTCGAATGCGATTTTGTCCGTGCCCGCGCCCGCGGCGTGCACGAGGCGCAGTTTCTCCGCGGCACCGGCCATTTCGGCCGTGAACCGGCCACCGACGAAGACGTCCGCATCGCGGAGGTCGTCGAGGCGGCCCGGACTGGTGACATCGTGCCAGTGCACCACCGAACCTGGTGGCAGCGCCGCCTCGAGGCGATCCCGGTGCGGCACCAAATTCGGATCGCCCACCACAATCTTCACGGTCAGATCCGTTGCATTTCGCTGTGGACGTTCGTCGCGCGGACGGTCGGGGTGCGGTTCAGCGAGGCCATGATGGCCTCAGACTACTGAGCCAGATCGATTCACGTCCAACACTAAGAAGGCATGGACTGATGCTTGAGCAGCATGGATCGGACCACTCGCGACGCCTTGTCTCCCACCGTACGTAGCGCTTCGACGATCTCCCGCTCACGCTCGTCGGTCAACCGGGCGATCGGCACCGATGCGCTGATCGCGTCCTGGGCGGGCCGTGCGTAATGCAGCGCGACGGCGAAGCACCGCAGGCACACGCAGCCCAGGGCCATCAGGGTTCGCAACAATGCATTCGCGCTGCTGCGTGGCATATCGAGTGCAGCTCAGATCTCACGGATCCTCGCCGGCCGCTCCTGCCGTGACGCGAAATACTCGAGCAACTCGACCGTGCGGACCGCCGACTTCACCTTGCGCTCCGTCACGTCGGAAGGTCGCTGCGGCTCGTCGGGCGGTTTCGGCACGCTTAGAATCCTACGAGTTGCCGGACGATCAGCACGATCGCGCCGAGCGCGGAGATCGTGATTGCTACCCACCGCTGTCGTTGCCGGTCGAGTAGATGATTCACCAACCGGGACAGCGCATAACCGATCGCAACGGCAGGCGTCAACACGACGAACGACGACACGGTGCGCCCGTCCACCGCGCCGGTGATCGTCAACACCGCGATCGACATCAGCGACCCGACAAGGAAGAAGCCGCTCATCGTGCCGCGCAGACGGGCGCCAGTGGTGTTCTGCCACACCAGTGCCATCGGCGGCCCACCGATCGCCGTCGCGGTGCCGAGCACCCCGGAGGTGGCGCCGGCCAGCACGAGATTGCGTCGATGCGGGGCGGGCATCCAGCCGGTGCTGGTCAGCGCGACACCCGCAAGCACCACGCCGGCGAGCGTGAGCGCCAGCGCACGTTCGGGCAGCGCGGCGAGTAACAGCGCGCCCGCGATTGTTCCCGGTACTCGTCCGGCCAGCGCCCACCCGGTGCCTGCCAGGTCGATCGCTTGGTGCTCCCGTATCACCACGAAGATGGTCAGCAGGGTGGCCAGCATGATCAGGGTGCCGGGAATCAATCCGGGGTCGACGATGGCGACGATGGGTGCGGCCAGCATCCCCATGCCGAAGCCGATCGAAGCCTGCATGCATGACGCCAGGATGATCGCAACGGCGACAATCGAATACGCCGCGACGCTCATGCTGTCACAGTAGCGACCTGGACCGAGAGCAGCGGCGAGGGCACCTCGCCCTTCAACACGATCCGATTTCCGCGTTGGGCCACTTCGAGTTTCGGTGCCGCCGACATCAGCGCGGCGGTGTACGGGTGGTTGGGCCTCTCGAAAACGGCCTCGGTTGGCCCGGTTTCGATGATCCGGCCAAGGAACATCACCGCGCCCCGGTCGGCGACGTGTCACACCATCGACAGGTCGTGCGAGATTGCGAGATGAAGATGTAGCTGATACCCCAGCTGCTGCTGAAGATCGTTGAGCAGATTGAGCACCTGGGCCCGTAATTATGGTGTTGACATGCGGCTTTGGAGAGCGGGCGAATTGCCCGATGCGGCCATCGCGGGCGACTAACGGACGAATTATGCAGCTTAGGCAATAATCAATGCTATTTCCGTGTTGGACGGGTATTCGCGGCACGGCCTACGGTGTTGGCAGACCATCAGAGGAGAACTGTGCCCAGCCCAGCCAATACCGCCGCCCGCCGCGTGCTCCAAGTCGGTCCGCTCAAGCCGTCTCTGGCAGAGACGCTGCGGACGTCGTACGCCGCGCATGTGCTGCCCGACGGCGACCCCGACCGCACGGCGTTCCTCGCCGAGCATGCCGACGAGATAACCGTCGCGGTGACGTCCGGCCGCAGCGGCGTCGACTCCGCGTTGATTCAGCAACACCCCCGATGTGCTCACCGACTGCGTGGCCGACACCGCCGTCGGGCTGATGATCGACGTCCTCCGTCAGTTCTCCGCAGCCGACCGCTATCTGCGCGACGGGCGGTGGCCCGTCGACGGCAACTATCCCCTGACGCGTCAGGTCAGCAACACCCGCGTGGGGATCATCGGGCTGGGGCGCATCGGAAACGTTATCGCCCAACGGCTTTCGGCGTTCGGGTGCTCGATCCGCTACCACAATCGCCATAAGGTCGCCGATACGCCTTATTCCTACGTGACATCTCCGCTCGAGTTGGCCCGCCAGGTCGACGTGCTGATCGTCGCAGCGGCCGGTGGCGCCGAAACCCGCAACCTGATCGACTGTGACATCATCGACGCGCTCGGCGCCGCCGGGTATCTGATCAACATCTCCCGGGGCAGCGTGGTCGACGAAGCGGCGTTGGTGGACGCGTTGACCGCAGGCCGGCTCGCGGGCGCGGGCCTGGACGTGTTCGTTGACGAGCCGCAGATGCCTGATGCTCTGCTGAGGATGGACAACGTCGTGCTGCTGCCCCACGTCGCGAGCGGAACGGAACAAACCCGTGCCGCCATGGAGGCACTCACACTGCGAAACCTGGACCAGTTCCTGGAGACCGGCGAGTTGGTGACGCCGGTGCCGATGCCTATTGCTGCCGGCTAGTAGTTGTTGCAGGTCGTGACGACTTGCGAGATAAGGGGAACGTACGGCTGAATCGCGGGCGAATTCTGCCAATCTGCAACTATCTGCCGTCGCCCCTCGGGCGGCGAGGCGATGAGATCTTGCAAACCAGCAACCATCACCGGGTTCGCTTCCACCTGTGCGGCCGTGGCAGGTTCTTCGGCCCTCAGCGCCGCCATCACCTGCGAATAGCTGCACGTCGAATTGATAATCGGGCCCACATCAGGCTGTCCGGATGCGATCCCGACTCCAGTGGTCAGCGCCAACGACAGACCGCCAACCGCGACAACCAGTTTCATCGTCGACTGCATTGCCTCAACACCCTCCATAGTTCTTGTTTAGACGGTAGCAGGAGTTTGCTCTAGCCGACGACGTCCTCGACCAAATCGTCCGTAGTCCATTCCCTCTGGGGCAGCACATCTCTGAGCAAGCGAAGTAACGCGGGGTTGCTGCTGTCACCACGCCACACCGCGTCGAGCTCCACCGGCCGCTCCCGGAATGCCCCGATCAACCGGAACACCACCCCGTCGGGGTGCAGCGTGGCCGCCGATGCCGGCACGAGAGCGATGCCGATTCCCGAGCGAACGAGCACCAGCATGGTGTGTACCTGTGTCACGTACTGCACGAAGCGGGGAGTCGCGCCGGCGATGGTGAACGTGCTGATCAGTAACTCGTTGAAATAGCGTGCCTGCACCGGCGAATACATCACGACGTCCTGGCCGTCGAGGTCGTTCAACGTCAGCTGCCGGGCAAGACCGGCCAGTCGATGTCCCACGGGCAGCGCGGCAATGAGCTGTTCGTGCAGCAGCGGCCGGGACACCAGGCCGGGCCGCTTCAGCGGCGGGCGCGCCATACCGAGGTCGAGCTCACCGGTCATCAGCCCTTCGACCTGAGCTGCGGTGACCATCTCGCGCAGGTCGAGCTTGACGTCAGGCAGCTTCTCGCGTGCGTCGTCCAGCAGGCGAGGCAGCACAGCATGTGCGGATGCCGCGGTGAAGCCGACGACGACCGTGCCGAGATCGCCTGCCGGAACGCGCTTTACGGTCTGCGCCGCGCCCTCGGCCAGCTCGAGGATCCGGCGGGCATCGGGAAGGAATGCGACCCCGGCGGGGGTGAGCGTGACCGATCGGGTGGTGCGGTCGATGAGGTGCACGCCGAGTTCGTTCTCCAGCTGCTGGATCTGGCGGCGGTTCGGTGCTGTCGATCGCGGTGCTGGCCGTCACCGGCGCCGTCGACCATCGCACAGTTGCATCGTTCATCGTGCTGGTTCCGGCCGGCATCGCCGGATATGCATTGTCCCGCTGGGTGAACCGCCTGCTCGACCGTCGGCGGCAGCGGTGGGTGGCGATCGTGATCTCCGCGGTCGGGGCCATCGTGTTGATCGTGCGCCAGCTTGTCGGCATCTGAGGCGTCTGCGTATGTGTACATCGGCGCCGACTGGGATAGCGTGGTGCCAACCAACGAAGTAGCGGAAAGCAGGGGAGCGAGCGTGCCGACAGCCGGCCAGGAGTCGTCCGACGTCTCGGTGCGCAAGGTGAAGTCGGCGGTGCGCACCGTCGAGTTGCTCGAGTACCTTGCCGGACGCCAGGACCGACCGGCCCGCATCCCGGAGATCTGCGCGGCGCTCGACATGCCGCGCAGCAGCGCGCACGCGCTACTGCGAACCCTGGTGACGCAGGGCTGGGTGCGATCCGAGACGTCCGGAACGCAGTACGGCATCGGTATCCGCGCCCTGCTGGTCGGCACCAGCTACCTCGACGCCGACCCGTATCTCCCGGTGATCACGCCGTTTCTCGACGACCTGCGGCAAGTCCTCGACGAGACATTCCACATCGGCCGCATCGACGGCAGCGACGTCGTCTACCTCGCCACCCGAGAGTCCAGACAGTACATGCGACGTCGAACAAGATCGGCCGCCGGCTGCCCGCCTACACCACGGCGCTGGGCAAGGCGCTGCTCGCCGAGCGCTTCGGCACCGAACGCGACGCCCACCTCCCGGCCACCCTCACACCGCTCACCCCGCACACCATCACCGACCGCGCCGCGCTCGACGAGACGCTCGAAGAGGCCCGGATCCGGGGCTATGCCACCGACAACGAGGAGAACGCGCCGGGGCTGCGATGCTTCGCCGTCGCACTGCACTACGTGCGGCCCGCGCAGGACGCGATCAGTGCATCGGTACCGGTCGGCCGGCTGACCGCCGAGCGCGAACGTGAGATCGTCGACGCGCTGCGCTTGGTCGGCGACAAGGTGTCGCGGGTAGTTCGGCCACTGGCCAGCGGCGACAAGTGGTTCAGCGGATGACGCCCCACATCGATGCTGGTGCCGCATCAGTCCATTGGCGTGAATCATTCACTGCTTGCATCAATCGATCTTAAGCCGCACCGTCGCTAGAACAGTTTTATCGCTTGTTGCGGCACCTACTCGCGATTCGCCGCAACAAACGCAACAACTCTCGTAGGTTGCACGGCATGACTGATGTCGTGCAGGGCCACTGCGACGCCCCGGTTCAAGAAGGTCGCCGATGCGCTGGCCGAGCAGATCACCAGCGGATCAGAAGTCGGCGCGGCGATCGCCATAGACATCGACGGCGCCATCGAGAAGATCTTCGACGTGCAGTGCGATGGGCCGGACGTGCTGCTTCTCAATCCGTTCAGGCCTCGGCTTCGGTCTGCCATAGCGCGAATCGATTCCGTTCAGGCCTCGAGCGATCCGAGCGCACCGAGCGTTACTTCAATCTGGTCTACGAGGCTCTCGGCTGACCACGCACCGTGAGCCGGTGCAGCACGTCGCGACCGAGGGCGCGCAGATCCTGACGCGGTGAGGCCGGGATCAGGGTGACGCCGTCGGCCACCTCGGCCCTGCCGATGTCAGAGATCAATCCCGCCAGCCCGTCGACGGTCCCCGCGTAATGCACGGTTGCGCCGTCGGGCTCCAGAACCGTTCGCGCCGAACGGAAGTCCCCCGCGACGGCGACGGTCACATCGAGGATCACCGCCACGTCGTCACCATGCGCCCGGATCAGGGCGCTCGCTCGCCGAGCCTGCTGCAGATCCGGGGCGGCGACCCGCACAGTTCGCCGATCGCCGTCCGTGAGTTCCTTCCAGCTGCCGGGTGTCTCTGCCACGAATAGCCGCACGGCGCCACGTTAGGTGCGCCAAAAGCCGCTGTCGACGGTTGCAATCAGCGGGAATCCAACGATTCCTCGGAGTCCTCGGGCTCGGGCTTCTGGCCGTTCTTCACGTCGTGCACACGCGTCTTGTACAGGCTCGCCGCCGTGGTGATTATCAAAGTCACGATGATGACTCCCAGGCTGAGCAGCGTCGGGATCTCCGGCACCGGAACGTGCTCACCCCCGTTGATGAACGGCAGCTCGTTCTCGTGCAGCGCGTGCAGGAGAAGCTTCACGCCGATGAAGGCGAGAATGAACGCCAGCCCCTGAGACAGGTAGACCAGCCTCTTGAGCAGGTCGCCGAGCAGGAAGTACAGCTGTCGCAGGCCCATCAGCGCGAACACGTTCGCCGTGAACACCAAGTACGGTTCCTGCGTGAGGCCGTAGATCGCGGGGATGGAGTCCAGGGCGAAGATGAGGTCGGTGGTGCCGAGCGCCACGATCACCAGGAACATCGGGGTCATCAGCCGCTTGCCGTTGTCCTTGATCCACAGCTTGAGGCCATCCCATTCTTCGGTGAAGCTCAGGTGTGTGCGCGCGAAGCGCACCACCACGTTGTCCGCGTCGTCGTCATGGTCGGTGTCGCGCACCAAGCTAATCGCGGTGTAGAGCAGGAACGCACCAAAAATGTAGAACACCCACGAGAACTGGTTGATGGCCACCGCGCCCAGCGCGATGAAGATGCCGCGGAAGATCAACGCCAGGATGATGCCCACCAAGAGCGCCTGCTGCTGATACTTCTTCGGCACGTTGAAGCTCGCCATGATGATCAGGAAGATGAACAGGTTGTCGACAGACAGGCTGTACTCGGTGAGCCAGCCGGCGAAGAACTCGACGCCGAACTGGCTGCCGTGGAACAGGTACACCCAGACGCCGAAGGCGACCGCGAGCCCGATATAGATCGACAGCGCAGTCACGAGCTCACGTTTCGAGGGTTCATGCGGCCGTCGGCCGATGACCACGACGTCGAACAACAGGACAGCGATCGTCACGCCCAGCGTGATGATCCACTCGAGTTGAGAAACGTTCACAAAACCTCCGGTCGTCGAACAACGCCGGAGGTCTCTCCCACCGACACATTCGTGCCGGCCCGCAGCACCGGTCGTCCGATGACGTTCGACGTGATGACGGCGCCGCGGCGAAGGAATACTCCCCTCCGCGGCCAATTCTGCCAGGAAAGTGGGGCCAGGCGAAATCCGGGCGGGCCGAACGGCGGGAACTTACGGTTACGTCGTGACCGACACGCATTTGCCCGGTGTCTTTTCAGACATGCAGCCGGTGCTCGAGCACTACGGCTACCTCGCGGTGGGCGGATTGGTGCTACTGGAGGACTTCGGCGTGCCTGTGCCCGGCGAGGTCCTGCTCATCGCCGCCGCGGTCTTCGCAGGGAGCGGCAACATGAATATCGCCGTGGTGTTCGTAGTCGCCGTCCTCGGCGCCATCATCGGCGACAACATCGGGTTTGCCATCGGACACTTCGGAGGCCGGCCGCTGGCAGAGCGATTCGGCCGCTACATCTTGCTGACGCCGGAGCGGCTCGACCGGGCGGAGGGCTTCTTCAACCGCCACGGCGGCAAGGTCGTCACCGTCGCCCGGTTCATCGAGGGACTGCGCCAGATCAACGGCCTGCTGGCCGGCATCGCGGGAATGCACTGGCTCACATTCCTTGGCTACAACGCCCTGGGAGCGGTGCTGTGGGTGGGCACGTGGGCGGGGCTGGGATACCTCGCCGGCGATAACATCGTCGAGATCTACGCCGAGTTCGAGCGGGACAAGTGGTATGCCATCGGGGCGCTCGCAGTCGTTGTCGCAATTGTGATCACACATCGAGTGCGGCGCCGACGAGCGCACCGCCCCGCTTAGTAGTTTTGTAGTCGTGGCGCCGGAGATACCCGCACAGTACGTGCTTTCGCCGTTCGCTCCTGAGCCGCGCACGCTCGTCGACATCCTCCACGCCACCGCGGGCCGCCACCCCGACTCACCCGCACTCGACGACGGCGAGGTACAACTCACCTACGCCGAGCTGATCGCCGACATCGAGGAGAGCGTCGAATGGCTGGCCGCCCGAGGCATCGGTCGCGGTGACCGCATCGGCATCCGGATGCCGTCCGGCAGCTACGCGCTGTATGCGGCGATCCTCGCGACACTGGCGGCCGGGGCCGCATATGTGCCGGTGGACGCCGACGACCCAGAAGAGCGCGCCGAGCTGGTGTTCACCGAGGCGAACGTCGTCGCGGTGATCACCGAGCAGGGCCTGGTCCGGAGCTCCGGCTCGTCACGCGGATGGCGCGCGGCATCCCCATTGGGTCGCGACGACGCGTGGATCATCTTCACCTCAGGATCCACCGGCACTCCGAAGGGCGTCGCGGTCACGCACCGCAGCGCGGCGGCGTTCGTCGACGCGGAATCGCAGATGTTCTTGCAGGACAACCCGATTGGACCCGGGGACCGGGTGCTGGCCGGGCTGTCGGTGGCCTTCGATGCGTCGTGCGAGGAGAT
The DNA here is from genome assembly GCA_963715885.1 of uncultured Actinomycetota bacterium. GTDB lineage: Bacteria > Actinomycetota > Actinomycetes > Mycobacteriales > Mycobacteriaceae > Mycobacterium. The sequence goes on along the minus strand of CAVQSK010000019.1, from coordinate 63,542 downwards.
GTGGCTGGCCTGGCGGCACGGGGCTTGCTTGGTTCCGGCGCCGCGCTCGCTGGTGCGCAGCGGCATGGACCTAGGGCCGTGGCTGGTGTCCCGCGACATCACCGCGGTGTCGACGGTGCCGACACTGGCGGCGTTGTGGCCGGCCGAGGCGCTGGAGGCCGTGCGGCTGCTGATCTTCGGCGGTGAGGCATGCCCACCCGAGCTCGCCGAGCGGCTGGCTGTCGAGGGCCGCGAGGTGTGGAACACGTACGGCCCGACAGAGGCAACCGTGGTGGCGTGTGCCGCGCGGCTCGACGGCAAGGGGCCGGTCAGCATCGGCTTGCCGCTGGCCGGCTGGGACCTCGCGGTGGTGGACAAGGACGGCGCGCCGGTGGGCAGCGGCGAGGTCGGCGAACTGGTGATCGGCGGGGTGGGGCTGGCCCGCTACCTGGACCCAGAAAAGGACGCAGAAAAGTACGCACCGATGCCGACGCTTGGATGGCCGCGCGCCTACCGCAGTGGCGACCTGGTCCGGCTGGAAGCCGACGGCCTGTACTTCGTCGGCCGAGCCGATGACCAGGTCAAGGTCGGCGGACGCCGCATCGAGCTCGGCGAGGTGGATTCGGCGCTGGTGCACCTGCCGGGCGTCAGTGGCGGCGCGGCCGCGGTGCGCCGCACCGCCAGCGGCACGCCCCTCCTCGTCGGCTATATCGCCAGCGCCGACCCGTCATTCGACCCGGCGAAGGCGCGCGCGACGCTGGCCGAGACGCTGCCGGCCGCGCTGGTGCCGCGGCTGGTACTCGTCGACGAGTTGCCCACCCGCACGTCGGGCAAGGTGGACCGCGACGCGCTGCCCTGGCCGCCGCCGGGCGAGACCGAGGAGGAAGCGCCCGACCTTGGCGGCACGATGGGCTGGCTGGCCGGGCTGTGGCGCGACGTGCTCGCCGCGCCGGTCGACGGCCCCGAGGCCGACTTCCACGCGCTCGGCGGCGGTTCGCTGTCCGCCGCGCAGTTGGTGGCCGCCATGCGCCAGCGCTACCCGCAGGTGACGGTCGCCGACTTGTACGACCATCCCCGGCTCGGATCGCTGGCGGGATTCCTTGACGACCTCGACCCACCGCCTCAGGTCGAGACCCGCGCGGTGAAGCCGACACCACGGCTGACTCAGGCCGTGCAGGTGGCCTTGTCGCTGCCGCTGGCCACCCTCACCGGGCTGCAGTGGGTGGTTTGGCTGGCGTTGACCAACAACGTCGTGGCCACGCTGGGTCTGGTGCCGTGGACGGTGACGGTTGGCTGGTGGTGGATCGTCGGCGGTTTCGTCCTGTTCGTCAGCCCGCTGGGGCGGATGGCCATCGCCGTGCTGGGCGCGCGGCTGCTGCTTAGCGGTTTGGAACCCGGCACCTACCGGCGCGGCGGGCCGGTCCACCTGCGGGTGTGGACCGCCGAACGTCTCGCGGAGGCCAGCGGCGCGGAGAACCTGGCCGGGGCGCCGTGGCTGGTGTACTACGCCCGCGCGCTGGGCAACAAGGTCGGCAAGGGCGTCGACCTGCACTCGGCGCCGCCGGTGACGGGGATGGTCAAACTGGGGCATCGCTGTTCGATCGAGCCCGAGGTCGACCTGTCCGGGCACTGGATCGACGGCGACCATTTCCACGTCGGCCGGATCACCGTTGGCAACGACGCCACCATCGGTGCCCGCACCACGCTGCTTCCCGGGGCCGTCGTCGGCAAGAACGCCGACGTCGCACCCGGCTCGGGCGTGGTCGGCAAGGTCAAGAACGGTCAGTACTGGAAAGGCTCGCCCGCGGTCAAGTCCGGCAAGGCACGCCACCCATGGCCGGATCACCGCCCGCAGCGGGCACCCATGTGGGTGGCCGTCTACGGCGTGACATCGGTACTGCTGGGCGGACTGCCGTTGGTGGCGCTGGCCGCCGGGCTGGCGGTGATCGGATGGGGCATTCGCGACGCGGACTCGCTGACCGCGGCGATCGCACCCGCGGCGCTGTGGACACCGGCCGCCACACTGGCCGCGGTCGTGACGTATGCGCTGCTAACGGTGATCGGGGTTCGGTTGTTGTCGCTGAGGATGCACGAGGGCTACCACCCGGTGCGCAGCCGGGTCGGCTGGCAGCTGTGGGCCACCGAGCGGCTGATGGACGCTGCCCGCAACTACCTGTTCCCGGTGTACGCCAGCCTGCTCACACCGGGGTGGCTGCGGGTGCTCGGGGCGAAAGTCGGCCGGGGAACCGAGATTTCGACGGCGCTGCTAATCCCGAAGTTCACCGTCGTCGAGGACGGCGCGTTCCTGGCCGACGACACCATGGTCGCGTCCTACGAGCTGGGCGGCGGCTGGATACACGTCGCGAAGGCGACGATCGGCAAGCGGGCGTTCCTCGGAAATTCGGGCATCACACAGCCTGGAAGGCGGGTGCCCGACGACGGGCTGGTGGCCGTGCTGTCTGCGGCGCCGCACAAGGCCAAGGCCGGTTCGTCGTGGCTGGGCAGCCCGCCGGTTCGGTTGCGCCGCAAGCCGACCGCAGCGGATGTCCTGCGCACCTTCCACCCGTCGCTGCGGCTGAAGTTCTTGCGTGCCATGGTCGAAACGTGCCGTCTGGTTCCGATGGCCGTGACGTTCGCTGTCGGGGTCGCGGTGTTGTTCACGGTGCAGTGGCTGGCACTCTCGTTCGGCTGGCTGTGGGCAGCGCTGGCCGGCGGGTTGGTGCTGCTGGCGGCCGGCGCGATAGCCGGCGGCATAGCGGTGATCGCGAAATGGCTTGTGGTGGGCCGTATCCGCGCAATCGAGCATCCACTGTGGTCGTCGTTCGTGTGGCGCAACGAGGTCTCCGACACCTTCGTCGAGACCGTTGCCGCGCCATGGTTCGCCCGCGCCGCCAGCGGCACCCCGGTGATGAACCTGTGGCTGCGGGCCCTGGGCGCATCGATTGGCCGCGGCGTCTGGTGTGAGACGTACTGGCTGCCCGAAGCGGATCTGGTCACGCTTGGCAGTGCCGCCACCGTCAACCGTGGCTGTGTCGTGCAAACGCATCTGTTCCACGACCGGATCATGAGGATGGACACCGTTGTGCTGGAAGAGGGTTCGACGCTCGGGCCGCATTGTGTCGCATTGCCCGCGGCGCGGATCGGCGCCGGAGCGACGGTCGGGCCTGCCTCACTTGTGATGCGTGGTGACGAGGTGCCGCCGTCCACGCGCTGGCAGGGCAACCCCATCGCGCCGTGGAATGTGTTCCGGAAGAAGCGCGGCGATGCGCCGGACCCGGCGCCGACGACCACAGAAGAAAGCGCCGCGTGACGAGGGGCAGGAGAGCCATCAAGAAAGCGCCGCCTGTGGTCATCGACCCGTATCTGCCTGCCAACGGCAACTTCGGCTACCGGGTGTCGCGCTACGAGCTGGACCTGGAATACAAGGTGGCCATCAACCGGCTGTCCGGGTCGGCCACCATCACATCGGTGACACTGGCGTCGCTGCGTACATTCACCCTGGATCTGTCCGGGGCACTGTCGGTGACGAAGGTGTCGGTGAACGGCAGGCGGCCCGCCCAGTTCCGGTCCTCCGCGGGCAAGCTGCATATCGCGTTGCCCGACTCGCTGCCCGCGGGCGCGGCCATGACGATCGTCGTGCGCTACAGCGGGACCCCGCGGCCCATCCGATCCCTCTGGGGTGCAGTAGGTTTCGAGGAGCTGTCCGAGGGTGTCCTGGTCGCCGGCCAACCCAACGGCGCCGCATCGTGGTTTCCGTGCGACGACCACCCCAGCGCGAAGGCTAGCTACCGCATTCGGATCAGCACCGAAGGCCCATATTACGCAATTGCCAACGGCGAGCTATTGTCTCGCCGGGCCCGCGCGGGCATGACCACGTGGACGTACGAACAGGCCGAACCCACGTCGACCTACCTGGTGACGCTGCAGATCGGGCCCTACGCCCGACATCGCCTGGCGAAGAACGGTGTTCATATACACGCGGTGCTGCCGGACCGGTTGCGCCGCAACTTCGATCACGATTTCAACCGGCAGCCGCAGATGATGAAGCTGTTCGTCAAGCTGTTCGGACCTTATCCGCTGGCAACGGGCTACACGGTGGTGGTAACCGATGATGACCTGGAGATACCACTTGAGGCGCAGGGCATTTCGATCTTCGGCGCCAACCATTGCGACGGGCAGCGCGACGCCGAGCGATTGATAGCGCACGAACTCGCGCACCAGTGGTTCGGCAACTCGGTCACCGCGAAACGTTGGCGCCACATCTGGCTGCACGAGGGCTTCGCCTGCTACGCGGAGTGGCTGTGGTCGGAGCACAGCGGCGGACCCAGTGCCGACGAATGGGCACACCACCATCACCAGCAGCTGGCCATCTCGCCACAGGATCTGCTGCTCGTCGACCCAGGACCCCGCGACATGTTCGACGACCGGGTGTACAAACGCGGCGCGCTCACGCTGCATGTGCTGCGACGACACCTCGGCGACGAGAGTTTCTTTGCGCTGCTGCAAGATTGGACGACACGTCACCGCCACGGCACCGCGGTCACCGACGACTTCACCGGGCTGGCCGCCAACTACGCGCACGAGTCGCTGCGGCCGCTGTGGGACGCGTGGCTGTACTCGACGCAGTTACCCGCGTTGGACGACCCGTGACCGACGCGGGAGCTTCGACCGGGGCGATCTCCCGCGCCAGCGTGGCCCGCGTCGGCACTGCGACGGTGCTGACCGCGCTGTGCGGCTACGCGGTGCTGTACCTGGCCGCCCGCGATCTCGAACCGGCAGGCTTCTCGGTGTTCGGCGTGTTCTGGGGGGCGTTCGGCCTGGTGACCGGCGCGGCGTTCGGCCTGCTGCAGGAGGCGACGCGGGAGGTGCGTTCGGCCCGCTACACCGAGGTAGTCGCCGGGCCGCGCACACATCCGATGCGGGTGGCGGCGATGGTCGGCGTGGTTGCCGCGGCGGTGATCGCGGCCACCGCACCGCTGTGGTCGGGCCACGTGTTTGTCCAGGCGCGATGGTTGAGCGTGGCGCTGCTGTGTGTCGGGCTGGCAGGCTTCTGCCTGCACGCGACGCTGCTCGGCATGCTTGCGGGGGTGAACCGGTGGAGCCAGTACGGGTCGCTGATGGTGGCCGATGCCGGTGCGCGGGTGGCGGTCGCGGCAGCGACGTTCGTGGTGGGCTGGGGGTTGGTCGGGTATCTGTGGGCCACTGTCGCGGGCTCGATGGCGTGGCTGATTCTGTTGCTCGCCTCGCCGGCGACCCGGGCCGCGGCACGGCTGCTGACGCCCGGCGGCACGGTGACGTTCCTGCGCGGCGCGTTCCATTCGATCGCCGCCGCAGGAGCCAGCGCGATCCTGGTGATGGGATTCCCGGTGCTGCTCAAGGCGACATCGGGAGATCTGGGCGCGGCGGGTGGCGTGGTGATCCTGGCGGTGACGCTGACGCGCGCGCCGCTGCTGGTGCCACTGACGGCCATGCAAGGGAATTTGATCGCGCATTTCGTCGACCAGCGCACGCACCGGTTGCGGGCACTGGTGGCGCCGGCCGCCGTGGTGACCACCCTGGGCCTGCTCGGTGTGCTGGCCGCCGGGGTCTTCGGGCCCTGGCTGCTGCGCAGCGCATTCGGGGCCGAGTACCTGGCCGACGGGGCACTGCTGGCCTGGCTGACCGCGGCGGCCGTCGCGATCGCGTTGTTGACGCTGACCGGCGCGGCGACGGTCGCGGCGACGCAGCACCAGGCGTATTCGGTGGGATGGGTGTCGGCGACGGTCGCATCGGCGCTGTTGCTGCTCTTGCCCGTGAGCCTGGAGACCCGCACGGTGATCGCGCTGCTGTGCGGGCCATTGGCCGGAATCGCTGTGCACCTGGTCGCGCTTGCCAGAGAACCAGCATCCTGACCGGAGCGGCAACGGCCGCGACATCGAGGTCAAGGTATTTTGTGAGGCATCAGTATTCCAGACACGCGGTACCACGACGTATGGGTCGTCGTCCCGGCCTTCAACGAGGCGAGCGTTATCGGCGACGTCATCGGTGACGTTCGCTCGGTTTTCGATCACGTGGTCTGCGTCGACGACGGCAGCCGCGACCACACCGATGAGGTCGCGCTGCGAGCCGGTGCCCATGTCGTGCGCCACCCGGTCAACCTCGGTCAGGGCGCAGCGATCCAGACCGGCGTGGAGTATGCCCGCAGCCGGCCAGGGGCGGCCGTTTTCGCCACGTTCGACGCCGATGGTCAGCACCAAGTCAAGGACGTCGTCCGGATGATCGACCGGCTGTCGGCCGAGGACGTCGACCTCGTCATCGGCACCCGGTTCGCCGACCCCGGCGTGGTCAGCGGCACCCCGCCCATAAAGCGGCTGGTGTTGCGCGCGGCGGCGTGGCTGAGTCCGCGCAGCCGAAGGCTCGGGCTGACCGACGCGCACAACGGCCTGCGGGTGTTCAACAAGACGGTGGCCGACGGGCTGAACATCACCATGAGCGGCATGAGCCACGCCAGCGAGTTCATCGCCCTGGCCTACGAAAACCGTTGGCGGGTAGCCGAAGAGCCGGTGGAGATTCTCTACACCGACTACTCGAAGTCGAAGGGCCAGCCCTTGCTCAACGGTGTCAACATCATCTTCGACGGCTTGTTGCGCGGGAGGATGTCGCGATGAACTGGATCCAGGCGCTGCTGATCGTGTCGGTGCTCGCGCTGCTGGTCTACCTGTTGCGCTCGCGCGGTAACGCGCGGTCCAAGGCGTGGGTGAAGGTCGGTTACGTGTTGTTCGTGATCGCCAGCATCTACGCGATCCTCCGCCCGGACGACACCACAGTCGTCGCGAACTGGGTTGGCGTGGACCGCGGAGCCGACCTGATCACGTACATGCTGATCGTCGCCTTTGCGTTCACCACGCTGTCGGCCTACATGCGGTTCAAGGACATCGAGTTGAAGTACGCGCGACTGGCGCGGGCGGTCGCATTGCAGAACGCGCGCGTACCTGACCAGCGTTAAGAGTCCGTCGGCACCATTGCGCTCAATAGCGCTGTCAGCAGGGCGATCCTGCCGGCCTCGATGCTCGCGTCGATCAGTCGCGCGAGTTTCCCCACGGCGTTGCTGTCGGGTTCTGGCCATGTCAGACAGGCGTTTTCGGGAGCTGGCCGGCACCCACACGCAGAAAGCGACCTTACATTCTTTTATTGCTTGCGGAAGAACTCGACCGTCCGGGCCACGCCGTTGTCGAGTTTCACAGTCGGTCGCCATCCCAGCACCGACTCCGCCCGGCTGATGTCCAGGCAGGACCGTTGCAGGTCGCCGAGGCGGGGCGGATGGAACTCCGGATCGTCGGGCGCTCCGATAGCCGATGCGATCGCCGTATGGAGTTGGCGCACTGAGGTTTCCACTTCCGTGCCGATGTTGAAGCGCTGGCCTCCCCCGGCCTCGCCGGACGCCCGGACGAACGCGTCGACGACGTCGTCGACGAACACGTAGTCGCGGGTGTCGGTACCGTCACCGAAGATCTTGGTCGGCCGCCCGGCGAGCAGGGCCTGGGAGAAGATCGCCACAACGCCGGCTTCGCCGTGTGGGTCCTGGCGGGGGCCGTAGACGTTGGCCGGGGCGATGTGCGAGCACTCCATGCCGTAGAGGTTCCGGAAGGTGTTGAGGTATACCTCGCCGGCAACCTTGCTCGCCGCGTACGGCGAGGTCGGGTCGATGGGCGTGTCCTCATTGGTGGGGTACGAGGGGGGCGTGCCGTAAATGGACCCGCCCGACGAGGTGTGCACGACCTTGCGGACGCCGGCGCGGCGGGCCGCCTCGGCGAGACGCACGGTGCCCACGACGTTGACGGAGGCATCGAACGGCGGATCGTCCACTGAGTGGCGAACCGAGATCTGGGCGGCGAGGTGGAAGATCACCTCGGGACGGGTGTCGGCGAGTAGCCCGATCAGGTCGGCGTCGACGATGTCGGCCTTGACGAACTCGAAGTCGGCGCTGCGTTCGGCCGGGCCGAGGTTCTCGCTGCGCCCGGAGCTGAGGTCGTCGACGCCAACGACGGAATGCCGGTCTGCGAGCAGGCGGTCTACCAGCGTTGACCCGATGAAGCCGGCTGCCCCCGTCACAAGTGTGCGCATCGGCTCACCATACCGATGGCCGGTGGGAACGGCCGCGGACCGTACAGTCGACGCGAGATGAACTGGGTCGCCCGCACCGCCGCCGCGTTGATCGCGGTGCAGCTGGTCATCCGGGCGGTGCTGGCGTTCGGCGGCTACTTCTATTGGGACGACCTGATCCTCATCGGCCGGGCGGGCACACAGGGCCTGCTGACGCCGGGGTATCTGTTCGACGACCACGACGGCCACGTCATGCCCGGGGCGTTCCTCGTCGCGGGCGGAATCACCCGGCTGGCGCCGTTGAACTGGATCGGACCTGCGATCAGCCTGGTGGTGCTGCAACTGCTGGCCTCCCTGGCGCTGCTGAGGGTGCTGCACGTCACTGTCGGCTGGCGCCCGGTGCTGCTGCTGCCGTTGACTTTCGCGCTGTTCACCCCGCTGGCAGTGCCCGGGTTCGCGTGGTGGGCGGCCGCGCTGAACTCGCTGCCGATGCTGGCGGCACTGGCGTGGGTGTGCGCCGACGCGATCCTGCTGGTGCGCACCGGCAACCAGCACTATGCAATCACCGGGCTTCTGGTGTACGTCGGAGGACTGCTCTTCTTCGAGAAGGCCGGCGTCATACCGTTCGTCGCCTTCACCATCGTTGGGCTGTATGCCCACGTTACGCGGTTGGACTCGTTGCGGAAGGTGTGGCGCCGCGGGATTCTGCTGTGGGTGCCGTGTCTGGCGGTGACGGCAGCGTGGATCGTCCTTTATCTGATCGTCGTCGACCAGAAGCGTTGGAGCTTTGACCTGTCGATGACGTGGGACCTATTGAGCCGCTCCGTTACTCACGGAATTATCCCGGGTCTGGTTGGGGGGCCGTGGGATTGGCAGCGGTGGGCGCCCGCGTCGCCCTGGGCGACGCCCCCGGTCGCGGTGATGGTGCTGGGTTGGGTGGTATTGGCCGCCGTCGTGGCGGTGTCGTTTGTTCGCAAGGAACACATCGGCATGGTGTGGTTGGCGGCTCTCGGTTATGCGGTCGCGTGTCAGATCCCGATCTATCTCATGCGGTCTTCGCGGTTCACCGCGCTCGAATTGGCCCAGACCCTGCGCTACCTGCCAGACCTTGTGGTGGTGCTGGCGTTGCTGGCGGCGGTCGGGCTGTGCGCGCCGAACCGCGCGCGATCGCGATGGCTGGACGAGTCGCGAGTGCGGGCGGCGGTAATAGTCAGTCTCACAGTGGCATTCGTGGTGAGCAGTCTGTACTCGACTGCCACGTTCTTGACGAGTTGGCGGGACAACCCGACCCAGCCGTACCTGCAGAACGCACGCACCGGGCTCGCCGCGGCGCATGCTTCCTCCGATGCGCCACTGCTCGACCAGGAGGTTGATCCGCTGGTGTTGCAGCGTGTGGCGTGGCCGGAGAACCTGGCGAGCCACATGTTCGCGTTGCTGCGGGATCGCCCCGAATTCGCGGGCGCGACAACACAACTACGCATGCTCGATTCCACTGGGCGTCTTGTCGACGCGAAGGTCACGTGGGTGCGGTCGATCGTTGAAGGCCCGGCGCCGCAATGCGGATACTTCGTCCAGCCCGACTACGGAGTACGGATGCCGCTCGACGGTCCGCTGCTGCCTGCCGATTGGACCGCCGAGATCAACTACCTTGCCAACAGTGACGGCTCCATGACGCTGTCCCTGTCGGAGGGAACCGAAACGAAGGTGCCGGTCCGGCCCGGCCTCAACCGTGTGTTTGTGCGGCTGCCTGGTGCGGGCGACGCGATCAATGTGGCGGCCAACACCTCTGCGCTGTCGGTGTGCATTGCGGCAGGCCCGGTCGGATTCCTGGCACCGACATAGTTCTGGCTGGGGATACTTGGCAAATGGCCGTGTCGGTGTCGCTGGTGGAGCGTTGACGACCGCCGCAACCAGCCTGGGGGCGGCGGAAGCGGCGAACATCGCATGCGAGGTCGCGCGCGAGGTGTTTGACGAGGAGTCGTGATGGGGACCCGAACGGTATGCAGCTCGCCCCCGTCCGCCATCGGCGTGTGACAGTCGAAGGCATCGGCCCACCGACGCGCCGGTCCTGCTTCTGCCGCACGGATATCCCGCATCGTCGTTCGTTTACCGCCATATCATGGCTGCGCTCGGGAACCGATGGCGGCTGGTCGCGCCCGACATGCCTGGATTCGGTTACAGCGCAACGCCTTCGCCGGAGGACTTCGGGTACACGTTTGACGCGTACGCTGGGTTCCTGCAAGCGTTCGTCGAAACGATAGGACTGTCGCGTTACGTCGTGTGGCTGCATGATTACGGGTCGCAGTTCGGCTTCCGACTCGCGCTGTCCGCACCGGAACGGGTTGCCGGGCTGATCATCCAGAACGGCGACATCTACGCCGACACGTTCGGGCCGAAGTACGACTTTCTGAAGAGGATCTGGGAAAACCCCGGCCCTGACGCGCGACGGCGCATCGCCCAGCACGTCACCCTCGCGGGGTTCGAGAGTGAGTTCCGCGGCGAGCTACCCGACGACGTCGCCGACCGCATCAGCCCTGACCTGTGGACCCTGCACTGGTCACTGATGTCCACCCCGGAGCGACTGGCGAACCTCGTCCACCTGCTCGAGGATCAGCCGTCGACGCTGGACTGGTTCGGCAAGGAGCAGGCGTACTGCGCGAGCACAAGCCGTCGACGCTGATCGTGTGGGGCCTGCACGACGGCTACATGCCGGAGGAATCGGCGCGCGCCTACCATCGCGACCTGCCCGACGCCCCGCTGCATCTACTCGGCGGCGGTCATTGGCTGCTGGAGACCCACCTCGGCGAGGTGGTCCCGCTGGTGGAGGACTTCTTGAGCCACCTAGGAGAATCGAACTCCTGACCTATTCATTACGAGTGAATCGCTCTACCGACTGAGCTAAGGTGGCATGCCTTCCGACGAGCGCTCGCGCGAGGAGCACTCGGCTTCGGGCGGGACGAGTCTACGGCAGGGCCCGCCGAGCGCCCAAGTCAGTCAGTCGCGCAGCGCGCGACCCACAGTGGCCACCATCGCATCGACCGCGAACTTCGGTTTGACGTTGACGGCCAATGCTTCGCGGCACTCCAGCACCGCCTCGATGCAGCGCAGCAGCTTCTCCGGCGACGCGTGCGCGGCCATCGCCGCCACCCGATCCGCCATGTCCGGATGGTTGGCCTGGATCTCGCCGGCTCCGTCCGGAATTGCAGCCACCAGCAGCGCATCGCGGAAGTATGTCGCCAGATCGATCAGCGCCCGGTCCAGTGCATCCCGGGATGCGCGCGTCTGGCGCGACTTCTGCCGTCGCTCAAGGTCTTTGATCGCACCCGTCGCGCCTCGCAGCGTGCCCGCTGTGCCCTTGCCCGTGCCACCCGCACCCAGCGCCGTGCGCAACTCCTCCGTTTCGGCCTCGTTGCGGTCCTCGGTCAGGGCGCGTGCTTCCGTCTCGGCCGCGGCTACCAACTCCTCCGCCGCGGCATACGCCCGCGAGGGCGTCGCCGCGTCACGCGCCAAGCCGAGCGCCCGCTGCCTGCGCTCTCGCGCCTGCTCGTCGGTGGCCAGCCGGCGCGCACGCCCGACATGGCCGCCGCTGACCGACGCCGCCCAGCCCGCTTCCTGATCGGAAAGCCCATCGGTCTCGACCAGCACTCGGGCGATCGCGTCGACGGGCGGCGTCACCAGCGCCACAAGCCGGCAGCGGGAGCGCAGCGTAATCGCGATGTCCTCAGGATCCACCGACGGCGCGCACAACAGGAACACCGTCGACGGCGGCGGCTCCTCGACCACCTTGAGCAGCGCATTCGCCGCGCCCTCCGTGAGCCGGTCGGCATCCTCGATCAGCACGATCTGCCATCGCCCGGTGCTCGGCCGCCGCGACGCGATCTGCACGATGTTGCGCATCTCGTCCACGCCGATCGACAGTCCCTCCGGGATGATGCGCCGCACGTCGGCGTGCGTACCGGCCATCGTCGTCGTACATGCACGACATTCGCCGCAACCGGGCACGCCGTCGGCGGTGCATTGCAGAGCGGCCGCGAAGCACAGCGCCGCGATCGATCGCCCCGATCCGGGCGGGCCGGTGATCAGCCAGGCGTGTGTCATGGTGCCGGTAGACGCCACAATGTGAGCCGAATCACCCCGTGCGGCCTGTGCCGCAGACACCAATTCCGCTTCGACTGCGTCCTGCCCCACAAGACGCGAAAAAACACCGGCCATCGTGAATAACAGTAGTGCGGCAAACCGACACGTCTGTCTCACAGCGGCCGATACGGTCACCACGGCCCGATACGGTTGACGGGTGACCACAGAGGCCATCCCGATCGGGCGAATGAGCGCATTCGTCCGCTGGGTGGCGCGCACGCCATGGCCGGTGTTCACGCTGGGCATGCTGCAGGCCGACATCATCGGCGCGCTGTTCGTGCTGGGCTTTCTCCGGTTCGGGCTCCCGCCACAGGACCGCATCCAGCTGCAGGACCTGCCTGCCTTCAACCTGGCGATCTTCCTCGCCTACCTGTTCGTGTCGTTCACCGTCGCCTCATATCTCAGCCTGCGGCTGCTGATCCCGGTCATGCGCTGGCAGCGCCGGGACACGCTGCTGGGCGACCGTGACCCCGCCTCCACCGAGGTGGCCCGCACCCGCGCGTTGAAGATGCCGTTCTACCGCTCGGTGATCAGCGTGACGAACTGGTGCCTGGGCTCCATCGTCTTCATCGTCGCCAGCTGGCCGGTGGCCAGTAAGTCGGCGCCCGTCGTCGCGGTCGCCACGGGGCTGGGCGCAACCGCGACGGCGATCATCGGCTACCTGCAGTCGGAACGGGTGCTGCGACCGGTTGCGGTGGCGGCGCTGCGTGGTGGCGTACCGGAGAATTTCCGCGCGCCGGGCGTCATCCTGCGCCAAGTCCTGACCTGGGTGTTGTCCACAGGCGTGCCGATCCTGGCCATCGTGCTGGCGCTGGTGGCGAGCAAGTTCGAGATCCTCACTGCACCGGCAGAACGGTTCAACACCCCGATCCTGCTGCTGGCCATCTTCGCGCTGGTGATCGGCCTGGCCGGCACCGTGCTGGTGGCGATGTCGATCGCCGACCCGCTGCGCCAATTGCGCTGGGCCCTGGGCGAAGTGCAGCGCGGAAACTACAACGCGCACATGCAGATCTATGACGCCAGCGAATTGGGCCTGCTGCAGGCCGGATTCAACGACATGGTGCGTGACCTGGCCGAGCGGCAACGGTTGCGCGACCTGTTCGGTCGCTACGTGGGTGAGGACGTCGCCCGCCGCGCCCTGGAGCGCGGCACCGAGCTCGGTGGCCAGGAACGCGATGTGGCCGTGCTTTTCGTCGACCTTGTCGGCTCGACACAGCTGGCGGCGACGATACCGGCGGCCGAGGTGGTGAACCTGCTCAACGACTTCTTCCGCGCCATCGTCGACACCGTCGGCCGGCACGGCGGGTTCGTCAACAAGTTCCAGGGCGACGCGGCGCTGGCCATCTTCGGCGCCCCGATCGAACACCCCGACGCGTCCGGTGCGGCGCTGGCGGCCGCCCGTGAACTGCACGACGAGCTGATCGAAGTGATCGGGTCAACCGACTTCGGCATCGGGGTGTCAGCCGGTCGCGCGATCGCCGGGCACGTTGGGGCGAAGGCCCGCTTCGAATACACCGTGATCGGTGACCCCGTCAACGAGGCCGCCCGCCTCACCGAGTTGGCAAAGCTCGAGCCCGGCCGCGTGCTGGCGTCGGCGATCGCGGTCAGCGGTGCGCTGGACGCCGAGGCGCTGTGCTGGGACGTCGCCGAGATCGTGGAACTGCGCGGCCGCACGGCACCTACTCAGCTCGCTCGACCGCAGAACCTGGTGTCGCCCAGTGACGTCGGCGCCGAGCGTGGGCCTCATGGCGAGAATCCGACCCGAATTCGTACATAGGCCCCACGGTCGGCGCGGCACGCGCACTAGCTGCGCTTGGCGGCCTTCTTCGTCGCCTTCTTGGCCGTCTTCTTCGCCCGCTTGACAGGGCCGCGTGCCCGACGGTCGGCCAGCAGCTCGGCGGCCCGCTCGTCGGTGATCGACAGCACGTCGTCGCCCTTACGAAGGCTGGCGTTGGTCTCGCCGTCGGTGACGTACGGCCCGAACCGGCCGTCCTTGATCACCATCGGCTTGCCGGTCGCCGCGTCGTTGCCCAGTTCACGCAATGGTGGTGCCGAAGCGCCTTGCCCGACACGGCGTTTTGGTTCCGAGTAGATCTTCAGCGCCTCGCCCAGTGTGATGTCGAACATCTGCTCTTCGGTGGTCAGCGAGCGAGAGTCGGCGCCGCGCTTCAGGTATGGACCGTAGCGGCCGTTCTGCGCGGTGATTTCCTCACTGGTGTTCGGATCGACACCTACGACCCTGGGCAGCGACAGCAGCTTCAGCGCGTCGTCGAGCGACACCGAGTCCAGGCTCATCGTCCGCAACAGCGAGCCGGTGCGCGGCTTGGGCCCGGTGGGCTTCTTGCCTTTTTTAGCGGAAGCCCCGGCTGAACCCTCGTCGCTGGGCTCGTCCGGCTCGGGCAGCACCTCGGTGACATATGGCCCGTATCGGCCGTCCTTGGCGACGACCTCGTGCCCCGTCTCCGGGTCCACGCCCAGCGAGCGGCCCTCTTGCGGTGTGCTGAACAGCTTTTCGGTCAGCTCGAGTGTCAGCTCGTCGGGGGTGAGCGAGTCGTTGAGGTTGGCGCGCTGGGGCTTGAATTCTCCAGCCTCACCGTTCTCATCGGCCACCATGCGCTCCAGGTACGGCCCGTTCTTACCGACCCGCACATAGATAGGGCGACCCTGGTCGTCGTCAAACAGCTTGATGGAGTTGACTTCTCGAGCGTCGATGCCCTCGAGGTTCACGCCGACGAGCTTCTTCAGCCCGCCCGAACGGGCGATCGACTCCGGCACTCCGTGCTCGCCGCCGAAGTAGAAGTTGTTGAGCCAGGTGGTGCGTTGCTCGTTACCGGCGGCGATCTCGTCGAGCTCGTCTTCCATCGCAGCCGTGAAGCCGTAGTCGACCAACCGGCCGAAGTGCTGTTCCAGCAGGCCGGTGACGGCGAACGCCACCCATGAGGGCACCAGCGCGCTGCCCTTCTTGTGCACGTAGCCGCGGTCCTGAATGGTCTTGATGATCGACGAGTACGTCGACGGCCGGCCGATGCCGAGATCCTCCAGCGCCTTGATCAGCGACGCCTCGGTGTAGCGGGCCGGCGGCGAGGTGGTGTGCCCGTCGGCGGTCAGCTCCTTGGCGTCGACTCGCTGACCCTGCTCGAGCTGCGGAAGCCGGCTCTCGGCGTCGTCTGCCTCACCGCCGGAGAAGTCATCGAGGCTCTCGACATAGGCTTTCAGGAAGCCGGGGAAGGTGATGGTCCGGCCGCTCGCACCGAACACGACCTGCTGCCCATCGCCGGACTCACCGGAGATGCGCAGCGAAAGCGTCGTGCCGCGCGCATCGGCCATTTGCGAGGCCACTGTGCGCTGCCAGATCAGCTCGTAGAGCCGGAACTCGTCGGTGTCCAGCTGGCTGTGCAGCTGGCCCGGAGTCTGGAACACGTCACCGGCGGGCCGGATGGCCTCGTGGGCCTCCTGCGCGTTCTTGACCTTGCGGGTGTACTGCCGCGGCGTCGGGTGCACGTACTCCTCGCCGTAGAGCTGGCGGGCCTGATTGCGCGCGGCGTTGATGGCCGAACCCGACAGCGTCGTGGAGTCGGTACGCATATAAGTGATGTAGCCGTTCTCGTACAGCCGCTGCGCGATGCTCATCGTGCGCTCGGAGGAGAACCGCAGTTTGCGGCCGGCCTCTTGCTGCAGGGTCGACGTCATGAACGGCGGATAGGGCCGACGCGTGTAAGGCTTCTGCTCGACCGATGACACCGTGAGCTGCGCGCCGCGCAGGCCCGTCGCCAACGACGACGCCGCGGCCTCGTCGAGCACCAGCACCTCGTCGGGCTTGCGGACCGCTCCCAGCGAGTCGAAGTCCCGGCCGGTCGCCACGCGCCGCCCGTCGACCGAGTTCAGTTTGGCGGTGAACCTGGGCGGGGACGCCTGCGGATTGGAGACGCTGGCATCCAGTTCGGCGGTGACGTCCCAGTAGCCGGCGCTGCGGAATGCCATCCGCTCGCGTTCACGCTGGACAATGATGCGGGTGGCGACCGACTGCACGCGGCCGGCCGACAGCTTGGGCGCGACCTTCTTCCACAACACGGGGCTGACCTCGTAGCCGTAAAGCCGGTCGAGGATGCGACGGGTCTCCTGCGCGTCGACCAGGTCGTTGTCGAGGTCGCGCGGGTCCTCGGCGGCGGCCCGAATGGCCGGCTCGGTGATCTCGTGGAACACCATCCGCTTGACCGGGATGCGCGGCTTCAGCGTTTCCAGTAGGTGCCAGGCGATGGCCTCCCCCTCGCGGTCGCCGTCTGTGGCCAGATACAGCTCGTCGACGTTCTTGAGCAGGTCTTTCAGCTCGGCGACGGTGTTTTTCTTGTCCGGGCTGATGATGTAGAGCGGCTCGAAGTCGGCGTCGACGTTGACCCCGAGGCGCGCCCACGGCTCTGACTTGTACTTGGCCGGCACGTCGGCGGCGGCCCTGGGCAGGTCGCGGATGTGCCCTCGGGAGGACTCGACAATGTAGTTGGAGCCCAGGTAGCCAGCTATTTTGCGTGCCTTAGTAGGCGACTCGACAATGACGAGCCGCCGCACACTACCGTTGCGGCCGCTACCGCGACCTCCGTCAGCCACCTGTGCCTACGCTCCACTTCTCCTGTCGCCTCGGGCTCTGGATGTATAACGCCTCTGCGCGGATCCGGCCCTCCTGGCAACTGACAATTTCGCACCCCGCGCGAGCCGACGCAAACTGGCCCCCTCCTGGCGGGTCGCTAGATGCGGGGCCATTGCTCAAACGCTTCGACGTTGCCTGGGGGTTCCCCCACGTTTTCTACCAGGCGCGATAGCCGTCGTCGGCCGCTGATCCGCAGCGCCGGGTTGGACCCTCGGGTGCCGATCAGCGTTGGGGCTATCCCGACCCGCATCAGGGCCGAGGCGAGCGGCGAATGCGTATCTGGGGCGTGCGGGTCCAGGCCGAGCAGGTACCGGTCCGCTTCGGGGGTACCGGCCGCGAGCGTCCAGGCACGTAGCTCGCGCGGGCCGGGCAGCCATTGCGGAGGCACGGTCTTGACGGCGCCTCGGGTCCAGTCGCCGGCGATGGCCACCAGCCGTGGGTCCACCGCCGTGCGCACGAGCGGGGTGTTCTCGTCGGTGCGCGCGATCTCCGGCTGCAGCCCGGCTTCGGTGATCATTTCGGCGAGGGCCTCGGCGCGCCACAGCCGATCCACCACCACCGACAGCCGCGCTCCGCTCCCCACCAGCACCACCTGGCCCGGTGCGGCGAGAATCCCGGTCAGGTCGGCGACCGCAGGCGGCACCGACTCTGCCGAGAAGAACGAAAGCTGGCTCACGCAGTCGACAGTAGGCCAGTGGTGCCTAACGAATGTGCTGCCGGGCCGCAGGGGCCCGAACGGAAACACCCCCGCAGTAGCCGTTACCGGAACTGCGGGGGGTTTCCCTCAAGCGTGATTGCTTAAACGGCGCGAACGCCCGTGGCCTGCGGGCCCTTGGGGCTCTGACCCACCTCGAACTCGACCTTCTGGTTCTCCTCCAGGGTGCGGAAGCCGCTTCCCTGAATTTCCGTGTAGTGGACAAAAACGTCCGCGGAACCGTCCTCGGGAGCGATGAACCCGAAGCCCTTCTCCGCGTTGAACCACTTCACAGTTCCCTGTGGCATCTCTTGTACTTTCCTTCTCTTCTTACCGGGCGGTTCACCGACTTCCGGTGTACCGGGCCAGTTCCGACCGCCATACCTTCGTGGAGTCGTCGGAACTTGACCCGACCTACAACCCTCGCAGGAACCGCGATCGCAACGTCGATCCTGCGAGTGCTAATACACGAACACAGAAGCTGCGACCGCAGTAAGTCAATCATGTTCAGGGCTGTGGCGACAGTCTCGACTGGATCAATTGGTGAACAATTCGTCAACAAAGACGTTTCAGGAGGCCGCAGTGTCAGATCGGGGGTCGGATTTCGGCCACGAGCTGCTTGCTTGCGCGGTCGAAGGCACCGATCCGGACGAACACCCGGTGCGCCATGTCGCGGATCTGCCGCCGCGGCAGGGACGCCCCCAGGCCTGGCCGCGGTGGGCCGACCCAGATGTGGTGCGGGCGTTTGTGGATCGCGGCATCGAGGCGCCGTGGTCACATCAACTCGCGGCGGCGAATCTTGCGCACGACGGCCGTCATGTAGTGCTCAGCACCGGCACGGCGTCCGGCAAGTCACTGGCCTACCAATTACCGATATTGACGGCACTGAAAGAAGACTCACGGGCGCGCGTGCTCTATCTGTCGCCCACCAAAGCGCTCGGCCACGACCAGCTGCGGGCCGCGGTGGCGCTCACCGAAGCCGTGCCCGGGTTAGGGGATGTCGCGCCGAGCTCGTATGACGGCGACAGTCCAGGCGAGGTGCGGCGGTTCGCACGGGAGCGATCTCGGTGGATTTTCTCCAACCCCGACATGATTCACCTCTCGCTGCTGCGCAACCACGCGCGCTGGGCGGTGTTCCTGCGCAACCTGCAATTCATTGTGATTGACGAATGCCATTACTACCGTGGGATTTTCGGATCCAACGTGGCTATGGTGCTGCGACGCCTGCTGCGGCTCTGCACGCGATACACGTCGAGCCCGACGGTGATCTTCGCCAGCGCGACGACCGCGGCACCCGCCGCCACCGCCTCCGAGCTGATCGGCCAGTCCGTCACGGAGGTGACCGAGGACGGTTCGCCGCAGGGCGCGCGCACGGTGGCGCTGTGGGAACCGGCCATGCGCGAGGACCTCGTCGGTGAAAACGGCGCTCCGGTACGGCGTTCCGCCGGTGCCGAAGCGGCCAGGGTAATGGCGGACCTGATCGCCGAGGGCGCACGGACGCTGACATTCGTTCGGTCCCGCCGCGGCGCCGAGCTGACGGCGCTGGGTGCGCGGGCCCGGCTGGAGGATGTCGCTCCCGATCTGGCCGAGCGGGTGGCGTCCTACCGCGCGGGGTATCTGGCCGAGGACCGCCGCGAACTCGAACGCGGCTTGGCCGAAGGCGAATTGCGCGGGCTCGCCACCACCAACGCGCTGGAGCTCGGTGTCGATATCGCGGGGCTGGACGCGGTGGTGCTGGCGGGCTTTCCCGGCACCGTCACATCGTTCTGGCAACAGGCCGGCCGCTCGGGTCGCCGCGGGCAGAGCGCGCTGATCGTGATGATCGCCCGTGACGATCCGCTGGACACCTACCTGGTGCACCATCCGGCGGCGCTGCTGGACAAACCGATCGAGCGCGTGGTCATCGACCCCGGCAACCCGTATGTCCTTGGCCCGCAATTGCTCTGCGCGGCGACCGAACTTCCGCTGACCGCCGCGGAGGTGCGGATGTGGAACGCCGAGGCGGTGGCGGAGTCGCTTGTCGATGACGGGTTGCTGCGCCGACGGTCCAGCGGCTACTTCCCTACCCCGGGTGTCGATCCGCATCCGGCCGTCGACATCCGCGGTTCATCGGGTGGGCAGATCGCGATCCTGGAGGCCGACACCGGCCGGCTGCTGGGCAGCGCGGGTGTGGGTCAGGCATCCGCCAGTGTGCATCCGGGCGCGGTGTATTTGCATCAGGGCGAGAGTTATGTCGTCGACTCGCTCGATTTCGAGGACGGCGTCGCGTTTGTGCACGCCGAGGACCCGGGGTACGCGACTTTTGCCCGCGAGTTGACCGACATCGTCGTCACTGGGGAAGGCGAGCGAAAGATCTACGGGCCGGTCACCGTGGGGCTCGTGCCGGTGTCGGTGACCAACACGGTGATCGGCTATCTGCGCCGCCGGCTCAACGGAGAGGTGATCGACTTCGTCGAGCTCGAGATGCCCACCCGCACTCTCGACACCACCGCGGTGATGTGCACCATCACGCCGGAGGCTTTGCAGCACAACGGAATCGATTTGCTGCGTGTACCCGGGGCGTTGCATGCCGCTGAACACGCGGCGATCGGTTTGCTTCCGCTGGTCGCCAGTTGCGACCGAGGCGACATCGGTGGGGTGTCGACGGCGGTGGGCCCGGTGGGCGGATTGCCGACGATATTCGTCTACGACGGGTACCCAGGCGGCGCCGGTTTCGCGGATCGCGGATTCCAGAAGATCGACACGTGGTGGGCCGCGACGGCCGCGGCGATCGAGGCATGCGAATGCCCGCTCGGCTGCCCGTCGTGTGTGCAGTCGCCGAAGTGCGGCAGCGGCAACGATCCGCTCGACAAAGCGGCAGCGGTGAAGGTCTTGCGCCTGGTGCTCGCGCACCTCGCGAGTCACCGGTCGTGAACCGCCCCGTGCAAGGCGACCGACCCCTCGACGGTCGCCCACACGGATCCGTGGCTGGGGCGCTGAATCGAGCACACCGAGCACACAGACGGTTGCGGGAGAACGGCCGGACAACGCGATCCGTTTCCAATCCCGAAGTTCGGGTGCAGACGAAAAGTACCTTGTCGGAGGGGTCGTCGCAACTTAGGAATGGGTTACCGAAGGCTTGGTGAGGCCTCCCAACAGCACATATCGACGGATTCCGTAGCCTAATTCGGCGGTCGGGTCCCTGTGAGCCCACCGGTAAAATGCCACCATGACCCACGACTGGCTGCTCGTGGAGACACTGGGCAGCGAGCCCGCCGTGGTCGCACAAGGTCGTCAAACGAAGAACTTGGTTCCAATCAGCGCGTTTCTCCGACGCAATCCCAACTTGATGGCGATCCAGACGGCCATCGGCGAGACCGTGCGCGCCGGGCAAGGCCTGAGCAGCATCACCCCGAAGCACGACCGCGTAATTCGCACTGAAGTTGTACAGATGTCTGATGGGCGGATCCACGGCGTCCACGTCTGGGTCGGTCCCCCGGACACGGAGCCACCCGAGCGCCCGATACCAGGTCCGCTGATTTGGGATCTGTCGAGAGGCATCGCCACTGACACCCCGGAGTCGCTGTTCAACAGCGGGTGGGATCCCGAGAAGGCGGCCACCCACGGCCGCGCATTCGCCGATGATATGCCGCGGCGGGATCTCAACCCGAGCGAGGCAAGGGTGCTGTCAATGGCGATCAAGCCCGAGGTTGGTCAGACTTTCTGCAGCGCCTGGGACGTCACCGACCACAAGGGCGAGACGATCACCGTCGGTTTCGTCGCACGGGCGCTGATGGAGGCCCAAGACGATGGCAGCGAACGGCTTTTCTGCCGCGCTATGAATTGGCGCAGCGAGCGAGATGGCCCGACCGTTCCGCAAGACTATTTGGCCCAGCGGATCCTCGATGGGCTCGCGCAGCCCGGCGTTCATCGCGCGCTGGTCGACTTGAAGAACTGGACGCTGTTGAAATGGCTGGATGACCCGGCCCCGTTCTTCGACTGGCGGGCCAGCATGACAGGAGAACACGCTGTACACCCCGCCGACCGTCCCGAGATGGCACGAATGGCAACCGAATTCGTCCACGGCACCGCGGCGGGCGTGCTGCGAATGGTGGCTAACGGCGGTGGATGGACGCCGGTGCACGTGACGGTGAATCGGGTCGAGCTCGAGGAGAAGATCTACGCCGGGCTGGCGACGCTGCGGGAACCCACGGCCGACGAACTCGCCTCGGCGGAATCCGTCGAACCGGCCGTGCCGAAGCGAAAAGCCCGGTCGCACAAGACCAAAGCACCCAAGAACTAGCCACCGGCCTCGCCCGGTCCCGCCCGTGCGGCAGCGCGCGCCGGACCGATCCCAAGCCTGCCGAGCACCACCATGGCATCGACGGTGACGACCACGTCGAGCTGCTCCACCCCGCATCGCGTGACCGCAGTGTTCATCGCTCGCGCCACCACGGACGCCCGGGCACATGCCGCATCGGCACCGTCCGCGAGCCGCCCAGCAGCGGCCAGGCCGGTCCCCCTGGCGGCGCGGGTGCGCGGCGGGCATCCGGCGCGGCGGCCATGAGGCTGGTGACGCCGGTGGCGAGTCGTGAGGCTGGGGGCTGGCCGGCTGCGGCAGAGTGTGGTCGGCGGTAGTTGAAGTGGATGTTCCAGACCTTGAGCGCTTCGGCCCGTTGGGTTTCTGAGGTCCACCTGCGGGCGTAGAGGAACTCCTCGGCCAGGATGCGGTGGTACCTCTCCACCTTGCCGTTGTGGCGCGGGGTGTAGGGGGCGATGAACTGATGCCGGGCGCCGTGCAGCACGTGGGCGAAGTCCTTGACCCGGTAGCTTGCACCGTTGTCGGTGACGAACCGCTGGATGTGGGTGATGCCGTGTGCGGCTAGCCAAGCGCGGGCGCGGTGAATGAAACCGATTGCAGTGACGGCCTTCTCATCGGGCAGGGCCTCGTATAGGCGGCTGATGATGACGCCCTGCTGCCTCCGCTCGAAGGCGATCCGCGACGCTGACCATTTCGAAGCACATGCGCGTGAGACACCCATTCGGTGGCGACGTGGGCGATCGGGCGAGTCTGGCAGCGCACCACGAGTCTGCGGCGTCCTTCCACCGACAACGGTGCATTGCGGTGCGTCACGTCAGTTCCCCTTGCGTGCGCATCGTGCAGGATTGAGTGAGTATGCGAGGGCCTTGTTCGGTGATCGCGATGGTGTGCTCGGAGTGCGCCGTGTTCGACCCGTCTGCCGAGCGAAGGGTCCAGCCGTCTGCGTCGATGGTCAGGCGATCACTGCCTCGTGCCCACCACGGTTCGAGCGCAAGGGTCATCCCCGAGCGCAGCAGCAATCCGCGCCCACGCCGTCCGCGATTGGGGATGTGGGGATCCTCGTGCATGGTCCGACCCAATCCATGACCACCGAACTCGGCATTGACCCGATATCCGGCTTCGGTGGCGACGTCGCCGATGGCAGCAGAGATGTCACCAAGCCGACCGCCTGGTACGGCTGCAGCGATACCTGCGTTCAGGGCTCTTCGCGTCGAGTCGATGAGCGCTCTGTCAGCGGCGTCGGCGCTGTCGCCGACGATGACCGTGACCGCAGAATCGGCTACCCAGCCGTCGATCGACACCGCAAGGTCCAGGCTCAACACGTCGCCATCACCGAGCACGTAGTCGCGTGGAACCCCATGCAGCACAGCGTCGTTGACAGACAGGCAGATGACGTTCCGGAATGGACCACGACCGAATGACGGCGCGTAATCCCAGTAGCATGATTTCGCACCTCGCTCAAAAATCAGCGCGCGGGCGTGGTTCTCTAGCTGCATCACGTTCACGCCAGGCTGCGCCTCGTTTGACAGTGTGGCCAGCGTCTCCGCGATGAATTCACCAGTGACTGCCATCTTGTCGATCTCGTCGGCAGTCTTGAGTTCGATCACGTCTGACCTCCTTCCAGCATCGGTATTTTTATACCGTTTTGACGGTACCAGTACCGGTACATAAATACCGGCTATGCTGACCTGCATGGTGCGCGTACCCCTAAGCCCAGAGCAGGTGAAAGCCGGGCAACGCCTCGGCGCGCTGATAAGGGCAGCCCGAGCCGGTCGCGACCCCGAGATGATCGCGCATCACGCCGGAATCTCACCCGAGACACTGCGGAAGATTGAGGTCGGAAGAATCCCCAGTCCGAGCTTCGGCACGGTAATCGGACTCTGCAACGCGCTCGGCATGCCCCTGCAGAATGCCGTCGATGCTTGGCAGGGGACCGACAACCAACGGATGGCAATCTAAAGCCTCTATCGGCCCCAACGGGCATCGTCGCGACTGCTTCAAATGTCTACAACGTGATGACCCGCAAGAACTAGCCACCGGCCTCGCCCGGTCCCGCCCGTGCGGCAGCGCGCGCCGGACCGATCCCAAGCCTGCCGAGCACCACCATGGCATCGACGGTGACGACCACGTCGAGCTGCTCCACCCCGCATCGCGTGACCGCAGTGTTCATCGCTCGCGCCACCATGGACGCCTGGGCACATGCCGCATCGGCACCGTCGGCGAGCCGCCCGGCAGCGGCCAGCGATGCCAGATCAGCGGCTGCCTGCGCCCGGTGCCGGGCGATCACGGCGGAGCCCACGGAGAGGCCACCCACGGTGACCGCCAACAGCACCGCCATCATCGCCACGGCGACCAGCCCGGCAGACCCCCGCTCAGCGCAGACCAGGTTCGACAGCGGCCACCGCCTGCGCAGCGACGATAACTCCGGGCAACAACGCCAATCTCGTCGTGACGGTGGCGACGACGAATCCTCCGTCGCGACGCAGCTGCACCGCGGCGCCGTCGGGTGCGATGTTGCGCGCGGCGTCCGATGCAGAACTGTCGTCGCCGCGCGCCGAGAGCCGGGCGGCCTCCCGCGCGGCGTCGACACAACGCACCTGCATCGACACGGCCATGAGCCCGGACACGCAGAGCATGAGCACGACGACCAGAGCAGCGATCGCGAACGCCGCCTCGACGGTGACACCGCCGGCCTCATCGCCTAGACGTTGGTGTTCAGCGCCCGGTTGATGATGTTGGTCAGCGCACTGACGATCGAGTCGCCGGTGATCACCGTGTACAGAATTGCGCCGAATGCCGCCGCCGCGATGGTGCCGATCGCGTACTCGACCGTGGACATGCCGTCCTCGTCGACGACCAACAACGTGAGCCGAGCCTGCAAAGCTCGAATCTCCCCGGCTAGCGCGTGGGCCCAGTTTCCTACCATCGGTTTTCCTCCTCATTCTTCGTTTCGCCTTCACAGAAGCCCCGCCTGCAACACATCGCTTGCCAACCCGGCGACGACGGGCACGATGCCCAGGCACAGGAACGCAGGCAAGTAGCACAACCCGAGTGGTCCGGCGATCAGCACCGAGGCGCGCTCCGCGGCGGCGCCGGCCGAGTCCGCCGCGTCATGGCGTGACTGCGCGGCCAGCTCCGCAACACCCTGCGCCAGCGCGGCACCTGACGCCGCCGATCGTCGCGCCAGCCGCAGTAACGCCTCAGCGTGGTTGTCCAGGCGGAGGTCTGGGCCCACGCGCGTGGGCCCACGCGCAAGCTGGGACTGGGGAAATTCGACCAGGCGGTGGCCGGATCAGCACCGAGCGCAAGCAGGTCGGCGGCGCGGTTGAGCAGTCGCGCCAGCTCCACTGGAGCCGACGGGGCCGCGGCCGCCGCGGCCGTCGAGACCGCCATCCCGGAGCGCAGGCATGCAGCGAGCACGTCGAAGCTCGACGCGGCGGCCAGAGGATCGCCGGATGGAACGCGGTGGTGGCGCGTCCGCGTCGGCGCCGTCTTGCCTGCCCGGATCCGCACCCGCGAGTGATCTCCCCCGACCAGGAGCGCAGATGCCAAAAGCAGGGCGGCCCAGCTCATGTCAGCACCCGCGCGGTGATCCGGTCTGACCAGAGCAGGCCAACGCAGGCGAGGGTGACACCGATGACCAGTAGCCATCCGCCGGCACCGCCGGAAAGCAGGAAGCCCGCGGGGTCGGCTCCGATCAGCTGGCCGAGGCCGACGCCGAGCACCGGCAGGGCGGCCAGCACCGCGGCGGTCGCGCGGGCGCCGGCCATCCCGGCGGCCACGCGCGCCGAGAATCGTTCGCGTTCCACGATGTCGCGCTGCGCGGTTTGCATCAGCGTGGCGATCGCCAGGCCATGTGTCTGGGCGAGGTGCCAGTACACCGCCAGCCGTTCCCAGTGCGCCGGCAAGGGTGATAGCCGCGCCACGCTGCGCAAGCCCGCGGCCACGTCGGCACCCAGCCGTGCTCGCGCCGCCACTGCGCGGAGCGATGCCGCGACCGCGCCGTCGACCTCGTTGGCCGCCACGTCGAACGCGGCGACCGGATGGGCGCCGACGCGCAGCTCTCCGACGAGGACGTCCAATGCCGCCTGCAGGGCAACGGACTCAGCCGCGCGTCGCTGCAGGCGGCGCCGTCGTCTGAAGCGGAGCGCCACGGTGGCCCCGACGATCGCCGTGGCTGCCATGACCGTGACCGGAACGACGAACGCCAACCCCAGTGCGGCACACGCCGGGATCAGCGTCCTGGGTATCCGGCGCCGGGCCGGCGCGATCGGTCTGAGGCTTTCGAGGCGGCGTCGCGATGAGACCGGCGCGATCAGCAGCGCCAACGCCAGGGCGAGCGCGCTCATGATTGCTCCCTGGCGCGGATGAGCTCTCTCAAGTGCTCGGCTCCGCAATCGAATCCGGTGTCAGCGCGCCACGCGGCCGTTGCGCGGACGCAGCCGTCCTCCCCTGTGCGGAGCACCGCGATCTCGCTCAGTCGGCGCCGGCCCGCGCGGTCGCGGCGGACGTGCAGCACCACCTGTACCGCGGCGGCGAGTTGACTGTGCAGAGCGGCGCGGTCGAGTCCGCCGAGCACGGCGAGCGCCTCGAGCCGAGCCGGTACCTCAGCGGGATTGTTGGCGTGCACGGTGCCCCCACCGCCGTCATGGCCCGTGTTGAGCGCGGCGAGCAGATCCACCACCTCGGCGCCGCGAACCTCGCCGACCACGATCCGGTCCGGCCGCATGCGCAGCGCCTGCTTGACCAGGTCGCGCACCGTCACCTCGCCGACGCCCTCGACATTGGCGCACCGCGCGACGAGTTTCACCAGATGGGGATGCCGCGGAGCCAACTCCGCGGCATCCTCCACGCAGACGATGCGTTCGTCGGCGGGCACCGCGCCAAGGGTCGCCGCCAACAACGTCGTCTTTCCGGCACCGGTGCCACCCGAGATCAGGAACGCCAGCCGTGCACGGATGATCTCGTCGAGCAGATCGGCTGCCTGCGGTGGGATGGTGCCGGTTCGGGTCAGAGCGGCCAGGTCCTGGCTGGCCGGCCGCAGCACCCGCAGCGACAGGCACATCCCGTCCGCCGCGACCGGCGGCAGCACCGCATGCAGTCGGACGGTGAACTGGCCCGTGCCAAGGCCGGACAGTTGCCCATCAACCCACGGCTGCGCCTCATCGAGGCGACGTCCCGCGGCAAGGGCCAGCCGCTGCGCCAGCCTGCGCACCGCGGCGTCGTCGGCGAACCGGATCGAGGTGCGTCGCAAACCGTTTCCGTCATCGACCCACACGGCATCGGGTGCCGTGACCAGTACATCGGTGGTGCCGTCCGCGCACAGTAGCGGCTCCAGAATTCCCGCCCCGGTCAGTTCGGTCTGAAGCACCCGCATATTGCTCAGCACTTCGGCGTCGCCGAGCACTCCGCCGGATTCGGCCCGAATCGCGGCGGCGACCACATTGGGCCGCAGCGGCGCGGACTCCGCGGCCAACCGCTCGCGAACTCGATCGATCAGCGACGTGCTCATGCCGCGTTCACCGCCGGGTGCTGATGCACCACCGTCAGCACCCGTCGCGCCGCGGCCGCCAGCGGCGACCGTCGCCGCAGCCTCAGCCCACCGCGCTCGAGAACGACTGCCACGTCCGACTGTGGACGCATCGCCGCCAGCAGAGGCAGACCGACAATCTCTGCGACATCGCTCGATCGCAGACCGCCCGGCGCCGGGCCCCGAACCACTACCCCGGCATTGGGATTGACGGTCGACACCCACGGAGTGATCGCCGCCGCGGCGGCGCATGACCGCACATCCGCAGGGGCGACCACAACCACGAGATCGGCGGTTTCCAGTGCGATTTCGGCAGCGGCGGTCGATCGCCTCGGCACATCGCAGATGACCGTGACGCCCCCACGACTGCCCGCGTCGATCACCGCGGCAAGTGGTGCGGCGTCGATGTCACCCCCGACGCGGCCACCCGACAACACGCTGACCCCATGACGCCGAGGCAACACGTCGCGCAACGCAGCGAGATTCAGCCGACCACCCTGCAGCACCAGATCGGGCCAGCGCAGACCACTTTCCGACTCCGTGCCCAGCACCAGGTCGATGCCTCCGCTCCACGGGTCGGCGTCGATGAGCAATGCGTCGGGCGCGCTTTGCGCCAAGGCGGCCGCGAACACCGACGCGCCTGCCCCACCGCGACCGCCGATCACCGCGATGACCGCCCCGCGACGACCGTCGTCGCGGGCGGCTTCGACGGCGTCGGACAGTTCGGCCATCAGTACGCCGTCCTGGGCCGGCAGGGTGACGACGTGCTGGGCGCCGACCGCTATAGCGGCTTCCCAGTCGGCGACCAACGGTTGACCGCGGCCCACCAGCACGACGCGGCCACGCCGCGGCAGCGCACGGTCAGCGCAGCGGCGAGCGGCCTGCACATCGAGCAATACAGCCACCGCGCCGGCCCACACCTTGCGGCTCGACGGGTCGGTTGCGTGCACGACGTGAAGTCCGGATGCCGCGGCGACTCGGTCCACATCATCGCGCAGGGCCGGGTCGCCGACCAGCGCCAAGATCTTGTCTGCTGCCGTCATGACCCCACCCTGCGGGCGGGCGCCGACGAAGCGCCATTGCGACGACGAAGTCTGTGGATAAAGCGGGATGTGTGGACAAACCGTGCGGTATGTAAGTGGTGAAAACCGGATTCCGCAACTACATGACAGTGCGGGATATATCCGCTTGACCCACCCTGCCCCGAAAAGGGACGACCCCCGCCAGGGGGGGAGGAGGCGGAGGTCGTCGTGTATCAGCCCCGGGGGGTCGGACTGATGCACACCCGGCATAAGCCGAGTAATGCTCACTATACACACGGCGGTGTGGAGGGGCGCAAGTACTGCTTGCCATAGAAAGCAGTAGATAGCGGGAACCGGCAGGTGTCGTGAACTGCCAATTTGTACACTCTGTCGCGAGTTGTCACGCAGGGGCACCTATGCTGGGCGGCGTGACCGCATCCGATTCGGTTAGCGGGGGATTGGCTGCGCCGCAACTCGGGACGCCGGCCGGCAAACCAATTCGTACCGCCGCCTTCTTCGATCTTGATAAAACGGTCATCGCGAAGTCAAGCACACTGGCCTTCAGCAAACCTTTCTTCGATCAGGGGCTAATCAATCGGCGGGCCGTTCTCAAATCGACCTACGCCCAGTTTCTGTTCCTGATGTCCGGAGCCGACCACGACCAAATGGACCGGATGCGCTCCTATGTGACCAATATGTGCACCGGGTGGGACGTCGAGCAGGTGAAGTCGATCGTCGGCGAGACATTGCACGACATCGTCGATCCGCTGGTGTTCGCCGAGGCCGCCGAGCTGATCGCCGACCACAAACTGTGCGGCCGCGACGTGGTCGTGGTTTCGGCCTCCGGCGAGGAGATTGTCGCCCCGATCGCCCGCGCGCTCGGCGCCACGCACGCGATGGCGACCCGGATGGTCGTCGAGGACGGCCGCTACACCGGCGAGATCGCGTTCTACTGCTACGGCGAGGGCAAGGTCGAGGCGATCCGTCAGCTGGCCGCCCGCGAGGGACACGCCCTCGAGTACTGCTACGCCTACTCGGACTCGATCACCGACCTGCCGATGCTCGAAGCAGTGGGGCATCCGACCGTGGTGAACCCCGATCGCTCACTGCGCAAAGAGGCCGCGGCGCGGGGTTGGCCGGTGCTGACCTTCTCCAACCCGGTGTCGCTGCGCGACCGCATCCCCGCGCCGTCCGGCGCGGCCGTCGCGACCACCGCGGCCGTCGGGGTGAGCGCACTGGCCGCCGGCGCCCTGACGTACTCGCTGCTGCGACGTTTCGCTTTCTAAGCGCTACGTCGTGTAGTAGCTGGCACCATGCGATAACGATCCGGCGTCTCGCGCGAATTGACCCTTGATGTGACCGTGGTCACGGAGTACAAAGGAACCACGGAAGCTTGGAGAGGCCAAGGCCGAGCCGGAAGAGAAGGTTCGATCTCCCGATTCAGGCTACCCAGCACGGATCCCGGCACCCACGCGGAGCACATACCGCGGAATAGGTAAAAGTGTTGCGGGCCTGCGTAATTGCGAAGAGCGGACGGCCACGACGGCCCCTTGGGTGGGGTTGCGGCCGAGGCGCATCGCAAGGACGCCGAGGTCACCCACGCAACCCACACAGCACGCTTGGTAACCGGAGTCCGTGCTAGCGGGCGACGAGCCGAATCAATTCGGAACGTCGCCCGCTTCGTTTTGCTGTGAACAATTACGACGAGGCGGCCTGCGCGATGGACAACGCCTCCCTTGCCCCGGCATGTAAGCCGCGGCAGCTGAGCACCAACCACGCCGCCAGGCCGTCGGGTGTCCCCGACGAGAAGCCCCGAGCCGCAGCGCGATAGTCGCCGGACTGGCGCATCCAGTAGACCTCCGGCACGCCAAGGCCGTGCGGGTCCAGGCCGCTTGCGATGGTCACCAGGCGCGACACGGCACGAGCCACCACGCCGTCGGCGGTGCCGAACGGCTTTAGCGTCAGTAGCTCCCCGTGCGCGACCCCGGCGAGTACCGGGGCGGGCACCTCCGTCCCGCCGGTGACGATGTCGGCCAGCAGCTCGAGCCGTCGCCCGACGTCGGCATCTCCGCGCGGGCGTCCCAGGCGCTCGTCGGCGGCCAGGCCCGCGGCCGCCAGCGCGTGCAACCGGGCGATGGCCTGAAGCGGCGCCCTCTGCCACACCCCGACCAACGACGTCGCGCCGCCTTCCAACGCCTCCGAGACGCGCAATGCGCCGGCCAGCACCGGGTCGGCGTCACCGTTCTCGGACAGCTGCATCGAACCGCCGTCCAGCACCGAGGAGGCCCGCGCCGCCCGCAACGCGGCCTCCGCCGCCGTCGTCGGCCAGCCACGCAGATTGGTGCGGTGCCGATGGGCGCGGCCCAGCGCCTCACGCGCCTCCTCGCTGGCTGCCGCCACGCCGGGCAGCTCGGCCAGTGGGGCGAGCGGGTCGGTCACGGCAACCGACGCTAGCCGACCGTTCGGCGCGCAGCATGTGCCGTCCGCAGCGAGCGCTGTGACTTGCCAACGTAGACGCGGCGCCAGTGACTACCCTCACAGTCATGTCCGACACGCACACCGAAGTTCCGACCGCCTACCCGCCGCCGCAAGAGTTCGCCGCGCAGGCGAACGCGACCGAGGAGCTGTATCGCGAGGGCGAGAAGGACCGGCTGGCGTTCTGGGCCGAGCAGGCCAACCGGTTGTCCTGGGACACACCGTTTACCGACGTGCTGGACTGGTCCGACACCCCCTTCGCCAAGTGGTTCGTCGACGGCAAGCTCAACGTCGCCTACAACTGCGTCGACCGGCACGTAGAGGCGGGCAACGGCGACCGGGTGGCGATCCGCTGGGAGGGCGAACCCAAGGACGACAGTCGCGATGTCACGTACTCCGAGCTGCAAGCAGAGGTGTGCAAGGCGGCCAATGCGCTGACCGATCTGGGGCTTGTCGCCGGAGACCGGGTGGCCATCTACATGCCGATGCTGCCCGAGGCCATCGTGGCGATGTTGGCTTGCGCACGGCTGGGCGTATTGCACTCTGTGGTGTTCGCCGGGTTCTCCTCGACGGCACTGGCGGCCCGCATCGAGGATGCCGAAGCGAGGCTTGTGATCACCGCCGATGGCCAGTACCGGCGCGGCAAGGCGGCGTCGCTCAAGGAATCCGTCGATGAGGCGGTCGACGGGCAGGAGTCGGTCGAGCACGTTCTGGTGGTGCGCCGCACCGGTATTGACACGCCATGGACCGACGGCCGCGACCTGTGGTGGCACGAGACCGTCGAGGTGGCATCGGACGAACACACCCCCGAGGCGTTCGACTCCGAGCATCCGCTGTTCCTGCTCTACACGTCGGGCACCACCGGCAAGCCCAAGGGCATCATGCACACCTCCGGCGGCTACCTGACCCAGGCGTCGTATACGCATCACCACGTCTTCGACGTCAAGCCCGAGACCGATGTGTATTGGTGCACAGCCGATATCGGCTGGGTCACGGGGCACACCTACATCGTCTACGGGCCGCTGTCCAACGGCGTCACCCAGGTCGTGTACGAGGGCACGCCGAACTCGCCCAACGAGCACCGGCACTTTGAGGTGATCGAAAAGTACAGTGTCACAATCTATTACACGGCGCCCACACTGATCCGGATGTTCATGAAGTGGGGTCGCGAGTTCGCCGACGCGCATGACCTGTCCAGCCTGCGACTTTTGGGCTCGGTCGGTGAGCCGATCAATCCCGAGGCTTGGCGTTGGTATCGGGATGCCTTCGGCGGCAACCGGACTCCTGTCGTCGATACCTGGTGGCAGACCGAGACCGGAGCGATCATGATCTCGCCGTTACCGGGCGTCACGGCGGCCAAACCCGGTTCGGCGATGAAGCCGCTGCCGGGCATCTCCGCGATGATCGTCGACGAAGACGGAAAGGAACTGGTTCCCGGCGCCGATGAGGAAGAGCACGTGACGGGCTACTTGGTGCTGGATCAGCCGTGGCCGTCGATGCTGCGCGGTATCTGGGGCGATCCGGAGCGGTACAGGGAAACGTACTGGGAACGGTACGCCAAGCAAGGCTGGTACTTCGCCGGTGACGGTGCACGCGTCGACTCCGACGGCAACATCTGGGTCCTGGGCCGCATCGACGACGTCATGAACGTTTCGGGCCACCGCATCTCGACTGCAGAAGTCGAGTCGGCTCTGGTCGGGCATTCCGGCGTGGCCGAGGCCGCAGTCGTCGGCGCTACGGACGAGACCACCGGCCAGGGCATCTGTGCGTTCGTCATCCTTCAGGCCCATACTCCCGACAACGAGGGAATGGTGGAGGAACTGCGCGAGCAAGTCGCCAAGGAAATCGGAAAGATCGCCCGGCCGCGGGAGATTCACGTCGTACCGGAACTGCCGAAGACCCGCAGCGGCAAGATCATGCGCCGGCTGCTGCGTGACGTCGCCGAGGGCCGCGAACTCGGCGATACGTCAACGTTGGTGGACCCCAGCGTGTTCGAGGCGATCCGGGCCGGCAAGTAGTCAGGCAGCGATGAGCGCTTGCGCGAAGAGCATCAGATAGGGCCCACAGGGACGAACCCGGATCCCGGTCGGTTCTTGGCGGTGATGTCGGCCAGTTGCGTGTTGAACGACATGGTCACCGCCGGGGTATGCAAGGGGATGAACTTGACGACGCACGTCGGCAACTCTTCGCTGAATGCGCCGTGGATCATGCCGACCAGCCGGTTGTTCACGGTGACCGGCGCGCCGGAATCACCGGGCTGCCCGCAGACCTGGTTGACGATGGTGCCCGGTTCTGTGCCAGGCCCCCACGTCACGCCGCACGAGTAGCCGGTGGTGCGGCCCAGTTTGCAGGCGATGTCGCCGACCACGGGATCTGGCCCGAGCCCGTCGATCTGGAAGCCGTTGACGTTGTTGACCGGCCGGACTTTCTGCGGGTCGAACTGGATCACCGCGTAGTCAAGGGCGTCGTTGCCGGCCACCATCGTGCCGATCAAACCGGCGTTCTCGACGCCTTCGGCCGCCACCGTTGCCCCCGGGCCGCCGCAATGGGCGGAGGTGAAGCCGATCAGGTTGCCGCGGTTGTCATTACCGATCGTGGTGAGCGTACACAGCGTGTCGCCCTCGACGACGAGACCCGAGCCGCCGCCCAACGCGATTTGCGCGTCGGCGTAAGCGATGCCGGTAGTCATCGACAACGCGGCCAGGGCCACGATCGCCGCAGAAACCATCCGGCAGCGGCCGCTGGTCCTCAAGTGTCCACCCTCCATCGACGTGCCGCGCAACAAGGAACCCAGGCAGTCTATCGTCGGCCGGGATCGTTTAGCGGGACGCCACATGGCAACATGAACCGCGACTGACATCAGATGCGGGGAGGAAGTTCCGTGAGCGAACGCAGGAATGGCGTGCCGACCACTGTGACGTCTATACCGCTGGTTGACCCGCACGCCGCCAAGGCCGACCCGTCAATCGGTGACCTCGTCAAGGACGCGACGTCCCAGGTGTCGACGCTGGTGCGGGCCGAGGTGGAGCTGGCCAAGGCCGAGATCACCCGCGATGTCAAGAAGGGCCTCACCGGCAGCGTCTTCTTCATCCTGGCGCTGGTGGTGCTGTTCTATTCCACATTCTTTTTCTTCTTCTTCATCGCCGAGCTGCTCGACACCTGGATCTGGCGCTGGGCGGCGTTCCTGATCGTGTTCGCGATCATGGTTCTGGTGACCGCGCTGCTGGCGCTGTTCGGTTACCTGAAGGTCAGGCGCATCCGGGGTCCGCAGCAAACCATCGAATCGGTGAAGGAAACCCGCGAGGCACTGACACCCGGTCACGACAAGGCGCTCACCTCGCCCGACGGCCAGGCCGCCAAGGACTCGACCACCGATCCGTCAGGCTGGTAATGGCCCCTGGAGCCGCGCCGGCGGCGACATGAGGCAACCGCCCGATCCGTCGGTGGTCCGCATCGACGGTCCGTGGCGACATCTCGAAGTGCACGCCAACGGGATTCGGTTCCACGTCGTGGAAGCCGAGCAGAAGGAATCTACAACTGCGTTCGATGTCGCCGCCAAAGCGGCTCCGGCGACCGAACGCCCGCTGGTCATTCTTTTGCACGGCTTCGGCTCCTTCTGGTGGTCATGGCGCCACCAGTTGCGGAGCTTGACCGGCGCCCGGGTGGTGGCCGTCGATCTGCGCGGCTACGGAGGCAGCGACAAACCGCCACGGGGTTACGACGGCTGGACGCTTGCCGGCGACACAGCCGGTTTGGTGCGCGCGCTCGGCCACGAGGCCGCGACGCTCGTCGGCCATGCCGACGGCGGCCTGGTGTGCTGGGCAACATCGGTGCTGCACCCGCGAGTGGTGCGGGCCATCGCGGTGGTCAGCTCGCCGCATCCTGCCGCGCTGCGCAGGTCCGCACTCACGCGGCGTGACCAGGGCCGGGCACTGCTGCCGTGGATGCTTCGCTATCAGCTGCCGATGTGGCCCGAGAGGTGGTTGATCCGTAATGACGCCGAGGAACTGGAGCGACTGGTGCGCAGCCGGGCCAGCGGGAAATGGCAAGCCTCCGAAGACTTTTCCGAGACCATCCGACACATGCGACGGGCGATCCAGATCCCGTCGGCGGCGCACTCGGCTTACGAGTATCAGCGCTGGGCCGTTCGCAGTCAGCTGCGCGGCGAGGGCCGTCGGTTCATGCGCTCGATGAAGCGGCCGCTGGGCGTGCCGGTACTGCATCTGCGCGGCGACGCCGACCCGTACGTGCTCGCCGACCCGGTATACCGCACACAGGAATACGCACCGCACGGCCGCTACGTATCGATTACGGGCGCAGGGCATTTCGGCCACGAGGAAGCACCCGAGGTGGTCAGCGAGCAGCTCACCCGGTTTCTGAGGCAGGTCTACGGCCGCTAGGCGATACAGGCGCCGGTGGGGACGCGCTGGGTGTTGCCGACCATGTCGAGCTGACGCGAAACCTCTTCGCCGGTGAGCACGAAGCCGGTGTCGGCATCGTCGACCGCTGCGCCGAACACCACACCCAGCACCTTGCCGCTGCGGTCGATCATCGGGCCGCCCGAATTTCCTTGCCGCACAGTGCCTCTGATGGTGTAGACCTCGCGGGTGACGGTGGTGCTCCGGTAAATGTCGGGGCCTTTCAGCTCGATGATCTCTCGGACACGAGCGGGGGTTGCGATGAAATCCCCGCCACCGGGGTAGCCCATCACGACGCCGTCGGTGCCGGTCGCCGCAGGGGCATCCGCGAACGCCAGCGGAGCCGACGGCAGGTCCGGCACATCGAGAATCGAGATGTCGGCGTCGGGGTCGTAGGACACCACGGATGCGTCGTAGTTCTGCCCGTCGACTTCGACCGTCACGCTGTCGGAACCGGCGACCACGTGTGCGTTCGACATCACGCGGTTCGGCCAGACGACAAAACCGCTTCCCTCCAACACTTTCTGGCAGCTCGGCGCGACACCCCGGATCTTCACCACGCTGGGGCGGGTTGCGGCGACAACGGCATCGTTGGCCAGCGCGGCGTCGGGGGCCTCGACCGCCACGATGGGCGTGCGGCCGAACGGCTGCAGCACGTCGGGCAGGCCTGAGGTGTCAAGCAGCGCCGACAGCCGGGTCGGCACCGCTTTCAGCCAGGCGGGCGCCACCTCGTCGACCTGGGCGAGCACCTTGGAGCCGCGGACGGCCGCGGCCAGGTTCGGCTGGTCGGACGACGTCAGCGGCGTGGCCAGCAGCCATGCGGCGACCAGCACAGCAACCAGCTGCAGCCCCACGCCGATGACCGAGTCGAACGCGCGCAGCGTGCGGTTGCGGATGGCGCCGCGCACCGCGCGACCCAGCACGACGCCGGCGATCTCACCGATCACCACCAACGCCAGGATCAAGAACAAGGTCACGAACAACTTGGTCCGCGGGCCGCTGATGTTGTCGACCACATGCGGGGCCAGCAGCACCCCGGCCACCGCGCCGAGCACCACACCGACAAACGACAGCAGGGAGCCCAGCGCCCCGGACCGCCAGCCGGAGAGCGCGGCGACGAAGGCGACCGCGAGGACGGCGAGGTCAAGCCACTGCGACGATGTCATTGTTGGGCTTCACCGTAGCTGCCGTCGTGGCCGACGAGCGCCATTGCGTCGTCGAGTTCACGAATGTCGTCGGTGTTCCACGGCTGTGCCCAGCCGGCGACGTCGAGCACCGCCGAGATCACCTGGCCGGTGAAACCCCACACCAGCATCTCGTTGAGCAAGAACGCCGGGCCGGCGAAGCGGCGAGTGTTCGCCTTGCGGTACACCATGATGCGATTCTCAGGGTTGATGAAGGCGCGCACCGGGACGCGGGCAACGATCGCCGTCTCGGATTCGTCGACGACGGCCACGGGTCCCGGATCGGGTGAGTAGGCCAGCACCGGCACGACGTGGAAACCCGACGGCGGAATGAACATCCGCTCGAGGGTGGCCAGCGGATACAGCCGGCCGGTGTCGATGCCCGTCTCCTCGTTGGCTTCCCGCAACGCGGTCTGTGCGGGACCGTGGTCGCCCGGGTCGGCCGCGCCGCCCGGGAACGCGGCCTGGCCTGCGTGGTGGCGCAGCGTCGACGCACGCACGGTGACCAGCAGGTCGGCCTCGTCGGGAAGACTGTCGGACGTGGCCTCGAGGGGTCCGGAGAACAGCACCAGCACGGCGGCGTCGCGGCCGGGATTTGCGGAGGCCTTCGCCCCTGCTCTCTGGGCGGCCGCCATCACCATGGCCAGCACATCGGGCGGAACGCGGCGCCGATAGGCCCGCTTCACGTGGTGGGCGTTATGTACCAGCGGCTTCAGCCAGGGCGGGGCGGCGTCGGGGGTCAGCTCGTCCCCCTCGCTGCCCCAGCTCACCCCGGCGCTCCTGTCTCTAGGTCGACCGCCGCGGCGATCTCGTCGGCGCTGGCGAACGACCGCGGCAGGATTTCGGCAACGCTACCGTCCGGGCGCAGCACCACCGTCGCTGGCATCACGTTAGGCACCTCGAGCGCGGCGGCGATTAGCCGGCGACCGTCCTGCAGCGTGGGCAGCCGCACACCCAGCTCGGCCAGCCGCAGCAGCGCGGCGGTTTCGTTCTCGTCCTGATGCACGGTCAGTACCGTCACGTCGGGTCCGACGCGCTGCTGGTACTCGGCCATCGCCGGCAGCTCCTCGGCGCACGGCGCACACCAGTACGCCCACAGGTTGAGCACCATCGCCCGGCCGGCCACGGCCTTGGCGACATCGACGTTCGACCCGTCGCCCACGCATTCGAGGGTGATGCCGCGCAGCGCTTCCGGGCCGGCGCCTGCACCCGGCGGCGGGCAGGGCCGCAGCTCAGCGCGGACCCGCGGACCGGCCAGTGCCTCGGCGGTGTCGGCATCGCGGCGGTCGCGGGCCGACCCTGGCCCCGTCGACCCGGCCGGCGATCCGTCCTCACCCAACTGCGTCCACAGCGCCACGCCGAGCGCGACGACGACAACCATCACCGCGACGGTCCAGCGAGTCGACGTGCTCATCGGGCGGGGTTGGCTACAGCCCGGCAAGCGCCAGCAGGTGTTCGGTTTCGGGGCCCTTGACCAGCGGCGCGGCGACCAGCGGATCGGTCGGGCCGGTACCGAAGGAGGGGCAGTCCTTGGCCAGCACGCATACGCCGCAGGCGGGTTTGCGCGCGTGGCACACGCGTCGGCCGTGGAAGATCACCCGGTGGCTGAGGTCGGTCCACTCGCTGCGCTCGATCAGCTCACCGACCGCGCGTTCGACCTTCATCGGGTCCTGTTCTTCGGTCCACTGCCAGCGCCGTACGAGGCGGCCGAAGTGGGTGTCGACGGTGATGCCGGGAATGTCGAAGGCGTTGCCCAGGATCACGTTGGCGGTCTTGCGGCCGACGCCGGGCAGCGTGACGAGGTCCTCCATGGTCGACGGCACCTGGCCGTCGAACCGCTCGACCAGTTCCTGGCCGAGCCGGATCAGCGAGTTGGTCTTGTTTCGATAGAACCCGGTGGGGCGGATGAGCTCTTCGAGTTCCGTGCGGTCGGCCTGCGCGTAGTCCAGTGCGGTGCGGTACTTCTTGAACAACGCCGGGGTGGTGAGGTTGACCCGCTTGTCGGTGCTCTGCGCCGACAGAATCGTTGCCACCGTCAGCTCCAGCGGGTTGGTGAAGTCCAGCTCGCAGTACACATGCGGAAATGCTTGGGCCAGTTCGCGATTCATACGTCGGGCCCGTCGGACCAGGCCGAGGTGGGTTTCACCGTCCCGGTTGCGAGCACGCCGCGCCGGCTTGGCGGCAGAAGTCTCACCCACACTCACGAATGCCAGCGTACTGAGGGAGTCGGACATCGATAGCGCGGACCGGTGACAATTCGTAATCCCGCTGAGACCTTGGCGGTGTTTACTTCACCTTTGTGTCCTGGTTGCTCGTTGCGCTCATTCCGGGGTTGCTGATGTTGGCAACATTCGGGCTGGAGCGACTCGAAGCTGGCCTGCGCCGCGACGTCGTATCAGCGACGGATGTGGCCAAGTTCCTGGAGCAAGCCGAGGCCGCCGACGTCGACACGCTGGCACGAGACGGTATGTGCAGCGCGCTGGACAGTCTGAATCAGCGGCTGCACGAGCGGGAGTCAACACACAACGCTTTGAGCACCACAACTCCTGCACCAGGTTTGCCGACACGGCTGTACGTCCATCATCGGTCGAATCCTGAATTTCAGCCGACTCGGCATGCCAATCGTGTGTAGCGTGGGACGTCGCGAAATGGCGTACCTCTAGACTGATCTCGCTAACCAGTAAGAGGTCGGCTTACGCATGTCATATCACCCAACAGCTTAAGAGGGGCAACGTGGACGAGATCCTGGCGCGGGCCGGAATCTTCCAAGGGGTCGAGCCCAGCGCCGTATCCGCGCTGACCAAGCAATTGCAGCCCGTCGACTTCCCCCGCGGACACACCGTGTTCGCGGAGGGAGAGCCTGGCGACCGGCTGTTCATCATCATTTCGGGGAAGGTCAAGATCGGTCGCCGGTCACCGGACGGCCGCGAGAATCTGCTCACCATCATGGGCCCGTCGGACATGTTCGGTGAACTGTCGATCTTCGACCCCGGCCCGCGGACGTCGAGCGCGACCACCATCACCGAGGTACGCGCGGTGTCGATGGACCGCGAAGCGCTGCGCGCGTGGATCGCCGATCGGCCCGAAATCGCCGAGCAGCTGCTGCGAGTCCTGGCCCGCCGGCTTCGTCGCACCAACAACAACCTGGCCGACCTGATCTTCACCGATGTGCCCGGCCGGGTGGCCAAGCAGCTGCTGCAACTGGCGCAGCGGTTCGGCACGCAGGAGGGCGGCGCGCTGCGCGTGACGCACGACCTGACGCAGGAAGAGATCGCGCAGTTGGTCGGCGCATCGCGCGAGACGGTCAACAAGGCGCTCGCCGATTTCGCCCACCGCGGCTGGATTCGTTTGGAGGGCAAAAGCGTGTTGATCTCCGATTCCGAGCGGCTGGCCCGCCGAGCCCGCTAGCTTCTCTGGCCGAGCAGACGCAAAAGCACCCAAAACCTCGGCGTGTCGGGGAACTTTGCGTCTGCTCGCGCTGACTAGCGACGCAAGTAGTCGAGTTGGGCTTGTACGCTCCACTCGGCCGCGTCCCATAACTTCTCGTCCACGTCGGTGTAGACGTGCTCGACGATCTGCCGCACTCCTGCGTCGTCGCCGAGGTCGCGCAACGCGCCCCGCACCTGGTCGAGTCGCTCCTCGCGGTGCGCCAAGTACATGGCGCTGACGGCTTCCAGGTCGTCGAGATCAGGACCGTGGCCGGGCAGCACGGTTCTGGAGCCCAAACCATGCAGCCGGTTAAGCGAATCCAGATAGTCGCCGAGGCTGCCGTCTTCGTTATCGATGACGGTGGTGCCGCGACCCAGCACGGTGTCGGCGGTGAGCACCGCATCGTCGAGCAGAAACGACACCGAGTCCGCGGTGTGGCCCGGCGTGGCCATCACGGTGATGCGCAGCCCTGCGGCGTCGATGACTTCGCCGTCGCTCAGCGGACCCCCGAGCCCACGCAGGAAGCCGCTGCCCACCGCGCGGACGACCGCGCCGGTGCGCTCGACGATCTTGTCGATGCCCCCGGTGTGGTCCTCATGTTTGTGGCTGATCAGCACCAGCGGGATCCTGCCCACTTCGGCGACCTTGGCGATGTGCTCGTCGTCATCGGGTCCGGGGTCTACGATCACCATCTCGTCACTGCCGGGTCCCCGCAACACCCACGTGTTGGTGCCGTCGAGCGTCA
This sequence comes from uncultured Actinomycetota bacterium, assembly GCA_963715885.1. Classification (GTDB taxonomy): domain Bacteria; phylum Actinomycetota; class Actinomycetes; order Mycobacteriales; family Mycobacteriaceae; genus Mycobacterium. The sequence continues at coordinate 22,905 of CAVQSK010000019.1, read as the reverse complement.
GCAACCCAGGGTTGTTGCACAGCAGCACCGACGCGGTTTCGGTGACGGGGCGCAGCAGCCCGTAGGCGGGATGATCGATCGTCACTTCGCGTCGGCCCGATCGTCGCTTACGCGACTTCGACGATCAGCTCGACCTCGACGGGCGCGTCCAGCGGCAATTCGGACACCCCGACCGCGGAGCGGGCGTGCGCACCGGCGTCGCCGAAGACTTCACCGAACAGTTCAGAAGCGCCGTTGACCACGCCGGGCTGGCCGATGAAGCCAGGCGCGGAAGCGACGAAACCGACGACCTTTACCACGCGTGTGATGGCGTCGATGCCGACCAACGAGTTCACCGCGGCCAGCGCGTTGAGCGCACATACCCGGGCCAGCGCCTTGCCTTCCTCTGGGGTGACGTCGGCGCCGACCTTGCCGGTCACCGACAACTTGCCCGCCGTCATCGGCAATTGACCGGCGGTATACACGAGGTTGCCGGTGCGCACCGCGGGCACGTACGCGGCCACCGGCGCCACCACCTCGGGCAGCTCGATCCCTTGCTCGGCCAGCCGGGCGGACCAGCTCATTTGGGTCGCTTCAGGTATGCGACGTGCTGTTCACCGGTCGGGCCCTGCAGTACGGAAACAAGCTCCCAGCCGTCGTCGCCCCACTGGTCGAGGATCTGTTTGGTCGCGTGCGTCAGCAGTGGGACGGTGGCGTACTCCCAGCGGGTCGGTTCGCTCATGGGGCTGAGCTTATCGGGCACCGATCCCCCCTTGGCTAGCATGCAATGGTGGCTACCACACCGAACGGCCAGAAACACCTCGGCTGGCCGTCCCGCCTGAGCAAGGCGCGTTTGCACTTCGTCACCGGCAAGGGCGGCACCGGCAAGTCGACCATCGCAGCCTCGCTGGCACTGGCACTGGCCGCAGGTGGCCGCAAGGTGCTGTTGGTGGAAGTCGAAGGGCGCCAAGGCATTGCGCAGCTGTTCGACGTCCCGCCGCTGCCATACAAAGAGGTCAAGATCGCCACCGCCGACGGTGGCGGTCAGGTCAACGCGCTGGCCATCGACATCGAGGCCGCGTTCCTCGAGTACCTCGACATGTTCTACAACCTGGGCCTGGCCGGCCGGGCCATGCGGCGCATCGGTGCCATCGAGTTCGCGACGACGATCGCGCCGGGTCTGCGTGACGTGCTGCTCACCGGCAAGATCCGGGAGATCGTGACCCGGGCCGAGAAGGGTAAGCAGCCGATCTACGACGCGATCGTGGTGGACTCGCCGCCAACGGGCCGAATCGCCCGATTCCTCGACGTCACCAAGGCGGTGTCGGAGCTGGCCAAGGGCGGTCCGGTGCACTCGCAGGCCGAGAGCGTGGTGAAGGTGTTGCATTCCGACATGACAGCCATCCACCTGGTTACCCTGCTGGAGTCATTGCCGATGCAGGAAACCCTCGAGGCCATCGACGAACTCAAGGAGCTGGAACTGCCGATCGGCAGCGTCATCGTCAACCGCAATATCCCGGTGTACCTGCCTCCCGAAGACCTGGCCAAGGCAGCCGAGGGCGACATCGACGCCGACGCCGTCCGCGCCGGCTTGGCAGATGCCGGAATCACGTTGTCAGACAGTAACTTTGCCGGATTGCTGACCGAGGCGATTCAGCATGCGACACGGATCGCAGCGCGCGCCGAGAGCGCAGAGCAGCTCGACGATATTGACGTGCCGCGGCTGGAGTTGCCCGCTCTGCCCGACGGCGTCGACCTCGGCAGCCTCTATGAACTGGCCGAAGCTCTTGAACGGCAGGGCGTCCGATGAACGCAGTGAAGCGGACCAGAAAGCAGAGCCGATGACCGCCAACCCGCCGGCCCTGGACATGGCCTCGATCCTGCGCGACACGTCCAACCGCGTCGTGGTGTGCTGTGGTGCAGGCGGAGTCGGCAAGACCACCACCGCGGCGGCAATGGCGTTGCGCGCAACCGAATATGGCCGCACGGTCGTCGTGCTGACCATCGACCCCGCCAAGCGGCTCGCCCAGGCGCTCGGCATCAAGGATCTTGGCAACTCGCCGCAGCGCGTTCCGCTTGCACCCGAGATCCCCGGGGAGCTACACGCCATGATGCTCGACATGCGCCGGACATTCGACGAAATGGTGATCCAGTACTCCGGACGCGAAAGGGGCGAAGCAATTCTGGACAACCAGTTCTACCAAACCGTCGCGACTTCGCTTGCAGGCACGCAGGAGTACATGGCGATGGAGAAGCTGGGTCAGCTTCTCGCCCAAGACAAGTGGGACCTCATCGTCGTCGACACCCCGCCGTCACGCAACGCGCTGGACTTCCTTGACGCGCCGCAACGGTTGGGCAGCTTCATGGATAGTCGCCTGTGGCGGCTCCTGCTGGCTCCCGGTCGCGGCATCGGGCGGTTGGTGACCGGCGCGGTCGGCCTGGCCATGAAGGCGCTGTCCACCGTACTCGGCTCTCAGATGCTCGCCGACGCAGCCGCTTTCGTACAAATGCTCGATACGACGTTCGGTGGGTTTCGCGAGAAGGCAGACCGCACCTACGAGCTGCTCACGCGGCGCGGCACCCAGTTCGTAGTCGTGTCGGCGGCCGAACCCGACGCGCTGCGAGAGGCGTCGTTCTTCGTTGACCGGCTCTCCGAGGAGCGCATGCCGCTGGCGGGACTGATATTCAACCGCACCCACCCCACGCTGTGCGACCTGCACGCCGACAAGGCGGAGGAAGGGGCCGAGGAGATCGAGAAGAAGGCTCGCGACACGTTGACGGCCGCGGTGCTGCGGATTCACGCCGACCGGGCGTCGATGGCCAAGCGCGAGATCCGGCTGCTTTCGCGGTTCACCGGCGCCAACCCGCATGTGGCGATCGTCGGGGTGCCCTCGCTGCCGTTTGACGTCTCCGACCTGGAGGCGCTGCGGGCCATCGCCGATCAGATCACCGGCGAGCCGAAGGCGGCCTAGCCGCACGACTCAGAGAGGCGGGCGCTTCGGCATGTTGCCAGGCCCGCACCAGGTCGACGAGGGCGTCTTATACGGCGCTGCGGTGTTTGCGCTGGGCGGAGAAGAACTCGGCCCAGGAAACCACCTCGGGGTGCTGCTTGAGCAGGGCGCGGCGTTGGCGTTCGGTCATACCGCCCCACACGCCGAACTCGACGCGGTTGTCGAGTGCGTCGGCGCCGCATTCCAGGATCACCGGGCAATGTCGGCAGATGACGGCGGCTTTGCGCTGCGCGGCGCCGCGGACGAATAGCTCATCGGGATCGGCTTGGCGGCATCTTGCCTGGGATACCCAGGCGATGCGGGCCTCAGCTTCTGCGCCGTGGACAATGCTGTGGGCTGATGGGTTGCTTGTCCTGCGCGCGGCGGGCCTAGTACCTGACACCAGCGATCCCTTCGTTCCAGCCACCTAGCGACGGCGTAGTCCTCCGGTGTAGAACGCTGATGCGATCTACGCCACGATGCGACGGCCGAGTGTGACCTGTATCGCACTGTGTGCCCAACTTAGGTGGTCAGGGCCGTTCCGCGCAATGGGTACGTACCTACTATTTTGGGACGACCGTGCCGTCAGACCCAAATTGACCTTGTGCAGGTACAGTGCCCCGGCTAATTGCTGGCATTTCCTGACAGACGACGCCTCGGCGCACGTCAACGGACGACGTCGTTACTCTGTACGCATGCCGGAGCGCCCACCGACCGCCGTTACGGTAATCAAGCTGGCGTGGTGCTGTCTGTTGGCCAGCGTGGTCGCTGCGGCGCTGATGTTTCCCGTGGTGGGCGGGTTCGGCCTGGTGTCCAACCGGGCGTCCGACGTGGTTGCCAACGGCTCGGCCCAGCTGGTCGAGGGCGAGGTGCCGCAAGTGTCGACGATGGTCGACGCCAAGGGCAATGTCATCGCGTGGTTGTATTCGCAGCGCCGGTTCGAGGTGCCCAGCGACCGGATCGCCAACACCATGAAGTTGGCCATCGTCTCGATCGAGGACAAAAGGTTTGCCGAGCATAACGGTGTCGACTGGCAGGGCACGCTGACCGGCCTGTCGGGTTACCTCTCCGGAAACCTCGACACCCGCGGCGGTTCGACCCTCGAGCAGCAGTACGTCAAGAACTACCAACTGTTGGTGATCGCGCAGACCGACGCCGAGAAGCGGGCGGCCATTGAGACCACCCCCGCCCGCAAGCTGCGCGAGATCCGGATGGCGCTCACGCTCGACAAGACCTTCACCAAGCCGGAGATCCTCACCCGCTATCTGAATCTGGTGTCGTTCGGCAACGGCGCTTTCGGCATCCAGGACGCCGCGCAGACCTATTTCGGCATCAACGCATCCGAGCTGAACTGGCAGCAGGCCGCGCTGCTGGCCGGCCTCGTGCAGTCCACCAGCTCGCTGAACCCCTATACCAACCCCGAGGGCGCGCTGGCCCGTCGAAACGTGGTGCTGGACACCATGATCGAAAACCTGCCCGAACACGCCGAGGAGCTGCGCACCGCCAAGGAGCGGCCGCTAGGCGTCCTGCCGCAGCCCAACGAGCTGCCGCGCGGATGCATCGCCGCCGGCGATCGCGCATTCTTCTGCGACTACGCGCTCGAGTACCTGGCCCGCGCCGGCATCAGTAAGGAGCAGGTCGCCAGGGGCGGCTACCTGATCAAGACCACGCTCGACCCCGACGTGCAGGGCCCGGTGAAGTCGGCGGTCGACAGCATCGCCAGCCCCGACCTGGACGGCGTGGCCAGCGTGATGAGCGTCATCAAGCCCGGCAGGGAATCCCATCCGGTACTGGCGATGGCCAGCAACCGCACCTATGGGCTGAACCTCGACGCCGGTGAGACGATGCAGCCGCAGCCGTTCTCGCTGGTTGGCGATGGCGCCGGATCGACGTTCAAGATTTTCACCGTGGCCGCGGCCTTGGAAATGGGGATGGGCATCAACGCGCAGTTGGACGTCCCGGCCCAGTTCCAGGCCAAGGGGCTCGGCAGCAGCGAGAGCCCCGGCTGCCCGGCCGCCACCTGGTGTGTGAAGAACGCCGGGGGCTACCGCGGTTCGATGAACATCACCGACGCGCTGGCCACGTCACCGAACACGGCATTCGCGAAGCTGATTTCGCAGGTCGGCGTGCAGCGCTCCGTGGACATGGCGGTCAGGCTGGGCATGCGGTCCTACGCCCTGCCCGGCACCGCGCGCGACTACGACCCGGAGAGCAACGAGAGCCTCGCGGACTTCGTCAAGCGGCAGAACCTCGGCTCCTTCACGCTGGGACCGATCGAGGTCAACGCGCTGGAATTCTCCAATGTGGCCGCGACGCTGGCCTCCGGCGGAATGTGGTGTCCGCCGACCCCTATCGACAAGGTCTTCGACCGCGACGGCGAGGAGGTCGCGGTCACAACCGAAACCTGCGAGCAGGCGGTGCCCGAGGGCCTGGCCAACACGTTGGCCAACGCGATGAGCAAGGACGACAGGGGCGCAGGGACCGCCGCATCGGCGGCCGGCTCGGCGGGCTGGGACTTGCCGATGTCGGGTAAGACCGGTACCACCGAGGCGCACCGCTCGTCTGCGTTCCTCGGGTTCACCAACACGTTGGCGGCGGCCAACTACATCTACGACGACTCCACGACTCCCGGTGAGTTGTGCTCGTTCCCACTGCGAAAATGCGGCTACGGCGACTTGTTCGGCGGCAACGAGCCCGCGCGGACGTGGTTCACCGCGATGAAACCGCTTGCCAACAACTTCGGCGAGGTCAGGCTGCCGCCGACCGATCCACGATTCGTCGACGGCGCACCCGGTTCGCGGGTGCCCAGTGTGTCGGGGCTGAGTCAGGACACCGCACGGCAGCGGCTCCGCGACGCCGGCTTCCAGGTGGCCGACCAGGCCACCCCGGTGAACAGCTCGGCGTCGTACGGCACGGTCGTCGGCACCTCGCCGGCGGGGCAGACGATTCCGGGTTCGATCATCACGATCCAGATCTCCAACGGCATCCCGCCGCCACCGCCCCCGCCGCCGCCTGGGCCGCCCGGCATACCGGGATTGCCGGCGCCGGTGGGCGAGACGGTTGTCGAGATCCCCGGCCTGCCGCCGATCACCGTGCCGGTGCTGGGTCCGCCGCCACCGCCGGCGCCGCCGCCACCACTGCCACCACCACCGCCGCCACCACCGCCGTGATCCGGGGACTGGCAGTAGGCTCTCGGGCATGCCCGCGGCTTCCACAACCTTCAAGAACACCGCCGTCGTCACCGCCGGCTCGCTGGTGGCCGGGATCGGCTATGCGTCCCTGATCGAGCGAAACGCGTTCGTGACGCGCGAGGTGACCATGCCGGTACTCACGCCGGGTTCGTCGCCGCTACGGGTGCTCCACGTCAGCGACATCCACATGCGGCCACAGCAGCGGCGTAAGCAGGGCTGGCTGCGGGAGCTGGCCCGCTGGGAGCCCGACCTGGTGGTCAACACCGGCGACAACCTCGCCCACCCGAGGGCGGTTCCCGCCGTCGTGCAGACGCTGGGTGACGTGTTGTCGGTGCCCGGGGTGTTCGTGTTCGGCAGCAACGACTACTTCGGGCCGCGGTTGAAGAACCCGGCGAACTACCTGACCAATTCGGGGCACCGGATCCGTGGGGAACCGTTGCCGTGGCAGGACCTGCGCGCGGCGTTCACCGAGCGCGGCTGGCTGGACATGACGCACACGCGCCGCGAGTTCGAGGTGGCCGGCCTGCGGATCGCCGCCGCAGGCGTGGACGACCCGCATCTGTCCCGCGACCGCTACGACACCATCGCCGGACCGGCCAGCCCGGTCGCGAACCTGACGCTGGGATTGACCCATTCGCCCGAGCCGCGGGTGCTGGATCGCTTCGCGGCCGACGGCTATCAGCTGGTGATGGCCGGCCATACGCACGGCGGGCAGCTGTGCCTGCCGTTCTACGGCGCGATCGTCACCAACTGCGACCTGGATCGGTCGCGGGCCAAGGGCGCGTCCAAGTGGGGTGCGCACATGCAGCTGCATGTCTCGGCGGGCATCGGCACGTCGCCGTTCGCTCCGCTGCGGTTCTGCTGCCGGCCCGAGGCAACGTTGTTGACGCTGGTGGCGGCCCCGACCGGGGGTCGTGACGCCGCCACGCGGGCGGGCCAGAGCCACCCGACAGTATCGGCACGGTGACCGAAAAGGCGTCAACGGCCAGTCGCAGCCAGCCACGCGAGTGGGTGGACAACGCGGTCCGGTTGATCGAGGCCGACGCCCGACGCAGTGCCGACACCCATCTGTTGCGCTATCCGCTGCCGATGGCGTGGTGCGACGTGCTTCGCCCCGAAGTCAATGTGCAGCTGTACCTGAAGGACGAGACGACCCACATCACCGGCAGCCTCAAGCACAGGCTGGCGAGGTCGCTGTTCCTGTACGCACTGTGCAACGGCCGGATCGACGAGAACACCACCGTCATCGAGGCGTCGTCGGGATCGACCGCGGTGTCCGAGGCGTACTTCGCGGCGCTGCTGGGTTTGCCGTTCATCGCGGTGATGCCGTCGTCGACCAGCGCCGCCAAGATCGCGCTCATCGAATCCCAAGGCGGCCGTTGCCATTTCGTGGCTGAGTCGTCACAGGTGTACGCCGAGGCGGAGCGGCTGGCCGACGAGACAGGCGGACATTACCTGGACCAGTTCACCAACGCAGAGCGCGCAACCGACTGGCGCGGCAACAACAACATCGCCGAGTCGATCTTCGAGCAGTTGGACGAAGAGTCGCACCCGATTCCGGAGTGGATCGTGGTCGGCGCGGGCACCGGCGGTACCAGCGCCACCATCGGCCGGTTCATCCGCTATCGCAGGCACGCGACCCGTCTGTGTGTCGTCGACCCGGAGAACTCGGCGTTCTTCCCGGCGTACGCGCAGGCGAACCCCGACGTCGTGACGGGGGTGTCGTCACGGATCGAGGGCATCGGCAGGCCGCGCGTGGAGCCGTCGTTCCTGCCCGACGTGGTGGATCGCATGATCGTGGTGCCTGACGCCGCATCCGTTGCGGCAGCGCGACACGCCAGTGTGGTGCTGAACCGGCGGGTCGGTCCATCGACGGGGACGAATTTGTGGGGAGCGTTCGCCTTGCTGGCCGAGATGATCGCGGCACGCCGCAGCGGGTCGGTGGTGACCCTGCTCGCCGACAGTGGCGACCGCTACGCGGACACTTACTTCTGCGACGAGTGGCTGGCCAGCCAGGGGCTGGACCCCTCGGACTTCGCTTCGGTGTTGGTGGAGTTCGAACGGTCAGGGTCCTGGCCCTGATCGTCGGATTCCCCGGTGAGCGGCCCGTCGGAAGTCAAGAACAGCCACAACGCGGCCAGGACGAAGAATCCCACATAGATGGAAGCTCCAAGCCCAGTCATCTCGTGCCTCACTTCATCGGGTAACTACCGTCAGTGTGCATAACGCCACCGACAACCCACATCCATCCCGCGGCGTGTCGTGATCTACGTCGCTGCGCGGACGCCGGCGTGGCCTATCCCCTACTACGTTGCGAGTATGGACCGGGTCAGTGATCAGCTGCGCCGTCCGGCGGTGTGGCTTATTCCGCTGGTGGTGGCCGCGATCCAGCTCGCGGGCAGCACCCGGCCCCGTCATCGCGGCGGACCGGATCTGCACTGGGTGCCACTGAACTGGTTCGGCTACATGCTGTTGATTGTTGGTCCCGTAGCACTGCTGCTGCGCACCATCTATCCCTACACGGTGCTGCTGACAGTCATCGCGATCACCGGGATTTACCTGGCGGCGGGTTTCCGATTCGGCCCGATATTCGTGTCGCTGATCGTGGCGTTCCTGAGCGCGGCCACGGTGGGGCCGCGCTGGCGCAGCTATCCACTACCCCTACTGGGATGGGCGGCGGTGGTCTGGCTGATCCCGCTGCTTCGCGGCGAGGACCGGCCGCCCACGGTCGCCATCGGTGCGATCGCGGCGTGGCTGATCGTGCTCGTCGCGGTCGCCGAGGGGATCCGGCAGCGCCGCGCGGTGACCGACGCCCGGCGGCAACGCAAGGCCGCGATGGCCCGCGAAGCGCGGTCGGAGCAGGAGCGCCGGACCACCCAGGCGCGTCTGTCCATCGCCAGGGAACTGCACGACGTGCTCGCCCACAGCCTGTCGATGATCAATGTGCAGTCTTCGGTGGCGCTGGAACTGCTCGACGATCATCCCGAGCGCGCGGGCCCCGCGCTGGCCGCCATCAAAGATGCCAGCAAGCAAGCGATTTCGGATGTTCATTCATTGGTGACGGCGTTGCGCGCTGACGATGCGCAGCCCACGGCTCCCACCCCCGGCATCGCGGACCTGGACGGCCTGGTCGGGACGGCGCGCGCAACGGGGCTGACGGTGACCACGACCGTCCACGGTGAGCCGCGGGTGCTGCCTGCTGTGATCGATGTCGCCGCCGCGCGCATCGTGCAGGAGTCGCTGACCAATGTCGTAAGGCACTCGACTGCTCAAAATGCCACGGTGACAGTCGATTACAGGTCTGATGAGTTGGCCGTCGCCGTCGACAACGATGGGCGCCCACTGAATGTCGGCCCGTCGTCGGGTGGCAGCGGCATCGCCGGGATGCGTGAACGCGCCCGTGCGCTGGGTGGCGACCTATCGGTACGCCGTCACTCGGGCGGGGGCTTCAGCGTGCATGCCACTCTTCCGTTGACTGACGAAATCAGCGGTGGATCATGACGATTCGGGTATTGGTCGCCGATGACCAGGCACTGGTGCGGGCCGGCTTCGTCGCATTGCTGGACGCACAGGACGGCATCGAGGTGATCGCGGAGGCCGACACCGGGTCCCGGGCACTGGCCGCGGCCCGGAAGTTGCATCCGGATGTGGTGCTGATGGACATCCGGATGCCGGAGATGGACGGGCTCGCAGCGACGCGGGAGATCGCCGCTGACCCGGATTTGGCCGACGTCCGCGTGGTCGTGCTGACGACGTTCGAACTCGACGAGTACGTCTTCGAGGCAATGCGGTCCGGCGCGAGCGGGTTTCTGGTGAAACACACCGAGCCGACGGAACTCGTAAGGGCGGTGCGGGTGGTCGCCGAAGGCGATGCACTGCTGTCGCCGTCGGTGACCCGCAGGCTGGTGTCGGAGTTCGCCGCCAGGACCAAGGAACCGGCGGGCCCGTCCGGCGCGCTGACGGAACTGACCTCGCGCGAAAGTGAGGTCATGGCGCTGGTCGCCGAGGGCCTGACCAACGCCGAGATCGGCAAGCGCCTGTTCATGAGCCCGGCCACCGCACGCACACACGTCAGCCGGATCCTGACCAAACTCGGAGCACGGGATCGCACACAACTGGTCGTGATGGCCTACGAGAGCGGCCTTGTACGCCCGGGGTGGCAGGGCTGACGACTCGCATACGCGTTGCGGCGTAACGGCATTGACGACTGCGGGCCGATGCGTCGAAGGCCCGCCGACGGCAGGCTCGATGGCATGAGTATTTACGAGATCACCCCAACCGCAACCACTTTCCTGGCCGAGGAGTACGAACGCTGGGGCCATCACGCCTGGTCGCCGTGGTTCCTCGTCATCCGCCTCGTGGTCTTGGTGCTCGTCATCGGGACGATCATCTATTTTGCCCGGCGCTGGCGTGGCCGCGGTGGTGAGCGCACGCTGCGCGACGCGTACGCCAAGGGCGAGGTCAACGAGGCCGAGTACCGCGAGCGCCTGGCCGTGCTGAGGGAAACGCGCCGATAGTCCTTCGCGTGGAGCCTTAAGTGTTTGGCCTCTGACCGGGCCGGTGCGATACGCTGTCGTGGCTTCACGCGGGGTGTGGCGCAGCTTGGTAGCGCGCTTCGTTCGGGACGAAGAGGTCGTGGGTTCGAATCCCGCCACCCCGACTGGTTGGTCGAGATGACAGAACCGCCCCTGACCTGCATCGAAGGTCAGGGGCGGCGTTGCTTCTCTGCTTGATCACTGCGCTCTCCGGTCCAATTAGGCAGCGGAGAGGCAGCATTCCGATAGATCGGGGTCACCCGTCGAGCAGATCACGGATCGCGTCGTGGTCCTCGGTTCGCCGAACGTACAACTGCATTGTTGTGGCGATGTCTTCGTGCCCCATGACCTTCGCTAGCTTGTTCGGAACGATGCCGTCGTCGGCCAGCCACGTCCCGTACGAGTGTCTGAGATCGTGGAACCTCAGCCCTCCGTGTTGATTCCTCGCGACGTGCTGAACAGCCTCAGACTCTCTACCGAAGTTTTCGACCATGGTACGACCCAGCTCGTTCGACCACACTGCCTCGAATTTGCCGTCGACCTCACGCACCTGCCCAAGCAACCCCGCCCGTACTAGAGCCGGACGCCACACACGCGACCGGAACAATGTCCGCCGAAGTGCGCCGCCTACCGCGTTCGTGAAGATCAACCCTTGCGGCCCGTCAGGCGGGTACAGCTCCATATACTTCCGCAAATCATCGACCAACCAGTCCGGCAATGGAACCGCCCGACGCCCCGCACGCGATTTCGGAAACGCTTTGAATTCGGTTTGCCCTGCCACTTCAGTGACCGTGCGGATCACTCTCACTATGCGCCCATCAAGGTCGACCGCATCACGACAAAGCCCGACCGCCTCGCCCCAACGCAGGCCGGTAAACGCCGCCGTTGCAACGAGAGTCCGGTATCTAGTCGGTTGCACCACCGGGACAAGCCGCTGCCGCACATCTTCACGAGTGACTATCCGCTCATCTGTATCTCGCACCCGCCGACCCGGAACCCTAACGCCCAGTGTCGGGTCGATGCCGATCAATCGATTTTTGACCGCTGATCGCATAACGCCCGCCATCAGCCGCTTGCATTCGGCCACCGTCGCGCGAGATCGCTTATCGGACAATGAACTCACCCACGTCTGCACGGAGAGATGATCAATCTTCCCGAGCTGCCACATTTCCCACTGCGCCAAAACGTGGTTCCGCATGATCGACGAATCGCGCGCGGCAGTGGTCCGTTCGGTGTTCCACGATTTCATCCACAAGCGGGCGTGATCACCGAACAACGTACGGCTAGCGTGCGGCGAGACATAAGCACCCGACGACATCGACACTGCCACCTGACTGAGGAACTGTGTGGCATCCTTCTTGGTGCGGAACGTCTTCGACCGTTGCGCCCCAGATGGCTCGCGCCAGAACGCCTTCCATCCGCCAGAATCAGTCACTCTGACAAACCCCATGATCAGACCGCGTCAGCCTCGCAGGACTCCAGCCAAGCGTGGAAGGTCTTCCGCGGCACCATCCATCGCCGGCCGACCCGCTTTGCTGGGATCACCCCCTCACGCACGTAGCGGCGCTTCCACGACGTCGATGCCCGCCCGATCCGCAAGGGCCGGCTCGGCAAGCCGGTGGAGTTCGGCTACAAAGCCCAGGTCATCGACAACGCCGGCGACATCATCCTCGATCACACCGTGCAGATCGGGAACCCCGCCGATGCACCTCAGCTGGCGCCGGCCATGGCCCGCATCGCCGACCGGATCGGGCGCGCTCCCACCGCGGTGACCGCCGACCGCGGATACGGGTATGCCGCAGTCGAAGCCGACCTACACGATCTCGGGGTCCGCTACGTCGCCATCCCCAGAGCCAGCAGACCCGGCGCCAACCGACGCGCGTTCGAACACCGAAAGGCGTTCCGCGCCAAGATCAAATGGCAAACCGGATTCGAAGGCCGGATCAACCACCTCAAACGCGGCTACGGATGGAACCACACCCAACTGACCACCCTTGAGGGAGCCCGCACCTGGTGCGGAGGCCGCGTGCTCGCCCACGATCTCGTCAAGATCAGCAGTCTGACCGCATGAAAGCCAACCCATCGCCCAGGTCGCTCATCCAGACCAGGACTACCGAAGTCACTGACCCTTTCAGGTGAAACGTCAGATACCGTCTCCACTTGGAAGCCCACCTTTATGACGAGCTACCGGGAGCGCGCGTCCCTCGATCCGACGGACGTCTTGACGACAACTGTGACGATAATTGCTGTCCCAGCGACGCCGCCTACACGACCATTTGCAACCGATCTCCCTGGTTACTGCGTCTGCCCGCCCCCTGGCAGTGTGGGGTCGAGTTATCCCCCTCAGATCCAAACCTAAAGTGAGCGCCTCGACCCGTCGAGTACACGAGGCGGGAAAGGAAGTGCCGCTCTTGGGGGTAGAGATTTCCTTACTGCTATCAAGCACCGTATGCGCTGCGACAGCAGGCGCGGGTGGTATCGACCAGTTTGCCGGACAGGGCTGCTTACGGGGTGGAAAATTCGGTTGGCTCGGTCGTGTTTGGGGTCGCTTGGATGGGAGTTTGAGTTGCCGCGGATATTCATGAGTAAGTCCCACGTGAATAACCGCGAAGCGGTCGCGCTGAAGGAGTGGCTAGGCTGGGTGCGACCGGAGCTGGCCAACGAGATTTTCATCGACCTGGACCCGGAGACGGGGCTGGCGGTCGGCGGGCCGGGGTGGAAGTCGCAGTTGGTTCAGAAGGAGTTCGGCAGCGAAACAGTTATCTGTTTGCTGTCGCGGGCGTGGCTGGCCTCGCCCGAATGCCAACTCGAATTTCGCAGCGCAGAGGCGTGGGGCAAACAGATCATCGTTGCGCGCCTGGAAAACACGGGAGAAAAAGACCTCACATCTGAGCAGCAGCGCTGCGACTTGTTCGTCGACGGCCTTGCCGAGGAAGCCGTCGAAGACATCCCTGTACCCGCTGATCTGCCGGCTATACCCGATGGGCCTCCGGTGCGGTTCCGCAAGGCGGCCCTGACCAAGATTCGGTGGGCCATCGAGGGAACAGGCATCGGCCCCGAGCATTTCGGTGGCCGCCCAGCGACGATCCGAAGCGGGCGCCGTATCGGGGATGGGAACCGTTTGAAGACATCGACGCCGGGGTGTTCTTCGGCCGTGATGCGGCCATCGCCCGGGGCTTGCAGGAGCTGCGCGAAATGCGTCGCTGGCCGTCGCGTCAGAAGTCGCTGTTTGTGGTTCTGAGCCCCTCCGGTAGCGGCAAATCGTCGTTTCTGCGGGCGGGCCTGATTCCGCGCTTGCAGCGCGATGACCGCCGATTTTCTGGTGTTCGGTATCATGCGCCCGAAAGCAGGGCGCTGACCGGAGACCGCGGTTTTGCCGCGGCCATCGACAGTGCCCGCCAAGCCCCGCAGCTGCCGGGGCCGCCGCTGGGTGACATTCAGGCTGACTCGAAGAAGCCTGCCGGCTCGATGACACCGACCGGCTCTACGAGTTGCTCCACGGGTTGCTGAGGCAGATGCGCGCTGCAGGCGCAGACCGGCTGGCTGAAACTAGCCAAGACGACGAGACCGAAGACATACCACCTGCCGATACCGCGCAGAAGGTTCGCACCGCCAGGAAGCGGTCTCACGATGTTGACCAGGACAAGGACAGGTCGGTCGAGCCGGGGCCCGAGGACGGCCTAGCGGGTGAGGCGATCACCGAACGGTCCGCCTCGGATGCCGAGCAGAGCAGTTCGGCGCCGACGCTGGTGTTGCCGCTGGATCAGGCCGAGGAATTGTTTTCCGGTGCGTAGGCCGGCGAAGCCAGGAGACGATCGAGCCCCTCGCACCGAAGCCGAGTTGTTTTTAGCTGTTCTTGCAAAACTTTTCGGCGCGTTCAACGCGACGGGGTCGGGCTGGTTGTGGCGGCCACCATCCGCACCGATCGCTACGACAAGATGCAGAACCATCCCGGCCGTTCGCGGCATCGGCAAGGTGTTGTTCGACGAACTCACACCCATGCCGCCCGCTCAGTTTGAGCTGGTCATCACCGGGCCGGCCGCGGCGTGCGACCGAGGATGCGTGGTCGAGCGGCTGACCATTCACCGCGCATCTGGTCGCCGGCTGGTCAACGATGCCACCAGGCCCCGACACCCTGCCGCTGCTGGCGCTGACGCTGGAGCGGCTCTACACCGACTACGCGAGTACTGGCCAACTCACCCTGGCCAATTACAAGTCGAAGTCGATCGGCGGCATGCGGGAGGTGGTGAACAACGAGATCGAACAGATCCTTCAGCGTGACCCGCACGAGCGTGAGACGGCGCTGCGGCGGCTGCGCGCGGCATTTATCCCAAACCTGGTCGAAATCATCCGACACCGGTCGCTTCGTGCGCCGGCGGGCGCGCGAGTCCGACCTGCCCGCCGACAGCCAGCCGCTCGATCGACACGCTGGTGGAAAAGCGGCTGCTGGTGCGCGATAGGGAGCGCGACGGCCACGTCGTAGTCGAGGTCGCGCTGGAAAGCCTGTTCGACCATTGGGACGCGCTCGAGGGGGTGGCTGCACGAGCAGCGCCGAGGATCTCAAGACCGTCGACTGACATCAAACGCAGCGCCGCCGGCTGGAGGGCCCACGACCAGGACGCGCACTGGCTGCTTGAGGGCACCCGCCTCGCCAACGCCGAAAACCTTGCCGCTACACCACAATTCACCAGCCGGATCACCCGTGACGGCGACTTCTTGGCCGCCTCCCGGAGGGCCGAAGACAAGACCGCCGAGACCGAGCGCAAACGACGGCGCGTTCTCACGGCGGCGCTGGTGGCCACCGCGATCGTCGCCGTCATCGCCGTCGTCGGTGCTGTCGCGGCCGTGGTCGGGTTCAACCGAGCCACCCGTGAAGCGCGACGATGCACTGGCCGCCCAACTCGACACCGAAGCCTCGACGGCGTTTTCACGTCTCACTGCTGCCAATAGTGACATTAACGCGCTCGCGAACACCTTAGCCGCGCAACGACTGCGTTCCGACCCCGCCGCCAGCCGCAGCGCGTTCTACACCGCCACCGCGGCGCTGAACACGAGCCGGATCATCATCCCCACGCCGGCGCAGATGTACAGTGTGGCGTTTAGCCCCGACGGGCACACCCTGGCCTCCGCCAGCACCGATGCCACCGTGCGGCTGTGGAATCTCACCGATCCGGCCCACCCGGCACCGCTGGGCCAGCCCCTGCAGGGCCACACCAACGCCGTGACCAGTGTGGCGTTTAGCCCCGACGGACACACCCTGGCCTCCGCCAGCCGCGATGCCACCGTGCGGCTGTGGAACCTCACCGATCCCGCCCACCCGGCACCGCTGGGCCAGCCCGCTGCAGGGCCACACCAACGCCGTGACCGGTGTGGCGTTTAGCCCCGACGGGCACACCCTGGCCTCCGCCAGCCACGATGCCGACCGTGCGGCTGTGGAACCTCACCGACCCGGCCCACCCGGCACCGCTGGGCCAGCCCCTGCAGGGCCACACCGACACCGTGTCCGGTGTGGCGTTTAGCCCCGACGGGCACACCCTGGCCTCCGCCAGCGACGATCAGACCGTGCGGCTGTGGAACCTCACCGATCCAGCCCAGCCCGGCACCGCTGGGCCAGCCCCTGCAGGGCCACACCGACGCCGTGACCGGTGTGGCGTTCAGCCCCGGACGGGCACACCCTGGCCTCCGCCAGCGACGATTCCACCGTGCGGCTGTGGAATCTCACCGATCCAGCCCACCCGGCACCGCTGGGCCAGCCCCTGCAGGCCACACCAACACCGTGTTCAGTGTGGCGTTCAGCCCCGACGGGCACACCCTGGCCTCCGCCAGCATCGATTCCACCGTGCGGCTGTGGAATCTCACCGATCCCGGCCCACCCGGCACCGCTGGGCCAGCCCCTGCAGGGCCACACCGACGCCGTGTACGGTGTGGCGTTTAGCCCCGACGGGCACACCCTGGCCTCCGGCAGCTTCGATGCCACCGTGCGGTTGTGGGACCTCGACACCGCACTCACCCCTCACGGGCCACACCGACACCGTGCCCAGTGTGGCGTTTAGCCCCGACGGGCACACCCTGGCCTCCGCCAGCGCCGATGGCACCGTGCGGCTGTGGAATCTCACCGATCCGGCCCACCCGGCACCGCTGGGCCAGCCCCTGCAGGGCCACACCAACGCCGTGTACCGGTGTGGCGTTTAGCCCCGACGGGCACACCCTGGCCTCCGCCAGCGTCGATGCCACCGTGCGGCTGTGGGATGTCACCGATCCGGCCCACCGGCACCGCTGGGCCAGCCCCTGCACGGCCACACCGGCGTCGTGTCCAGTGTGGCGTTTAGCCCCGGACGGGCACACCCTGGCCTCCGGCAGCCGCGACGCACCGTGCGGCTGTGGGATTTCAGCGATCCGGCCCGCCGGGCAGCGCTGGGCCAGCCCCTGACCGGCCACACCGACCCCGTGTCCGGTGTAGCGTTTTGCCCCGGACGGGCACACCCTGGCCTCCGGCAGCGCCGATCGCACCGTGCGGCTGTGGAATCTCACCGACCCGGCCCACCCGGCACCGCTGGGCCAGCCCCTGCGGCCACACCGACCCGTGTACGGTGTGGCGTTTAGCCCCGACGGGCACACCCTGGCCTCCGGCAGCTTCGATGCCACCGTGCGGCTGTGGAATCTCACCGATCCGGCCCACCCGGGCCCGCTGGGCCAGCTCCTGCAGGGCCACACCGACACCGTGTCCGGTGTGGCGTTTAGCCCCGACGGGCACACCCTGGCCTCCGGCAGCTTCGATGCCACCGTGCGGCTGTGGAATCTCACCGATCCAGCCCACCCGGCCCCGCTGGGCCAGCCCCTGCAGGGCCACACCGACATCGTGTACGGTGTGGCGTTTAGCCCCGACGGGCACACCCTGGCCTCCGCCAGCGCGACGATTTCGCACCGTGCGGCTGTGGAATCTCACCGATCCAGCCCACCCGGCCCCGCTGGGCCAGCCCCTCCAGGGCCACACCAACGCCGTGGACCGGTGTGGCGTTTAGCCCCGACGGGCACACCCTGGCCTCCGGCAGCTTCGATGCCACCGTGCGGTTGTGGCCCACCCCGCTCGACGCCACCGTTAAGACGCTCTGCTAGAAACCCGTCTCCAACATCAGCCCCCAGGACTGGCACGACTGGATCTCACCCACTATCGGCTACATCACTCTCTGCCCCGAACTGCCGGTCCCACAGAACTGAACCACATTGGGCTACGCCGGATTCGGGAAACAACCCACATTGAGATCGGCAATCGCATTGGCGATCCGGCGGCGCTCGTCCAAATGCGTAACCGCCTACTTATGGGGACACATGGCGGCACGAGGCGGCGTAGCGGGCTGGCGGCTGGCAGCAGAGCGCTGAGTGACGGTGATAGTCGTGTTCCTGCTTCCAATCGCCGATGACGATGCGAGCTGGACCCGGGACCAGAAGATGTTGATGTTGCCAATGTCAGGCTGAGGGGTCGGCTGGTTCGCTCCTTGATTGTTTTGCCTTCGTCGGCGTGTGCCTCTTTTGCGGCCAGTCGACACAGAAGACCGGACGATCTGGCTTAATCAAGCGCCACCTCATTCCGCAGTGTCTGCTTTCCGATCGGCTGCGTACAGGGCGTCTTTGACGTCACTATGTGATGACTTCGCCACCCTGACACATCTGATCAGCGCAGGAGCGCCGGGTATGAGGAAGCGGTGGGAATGCCGCTGTTTCGCACAGTCGACCCACCTACGACAGTTCTGACGACAACGATGACGACAGTCGGGCTTCCCGACACCTCCACCTACACGACAATAGAACTCATATCGTGCCTGGTCGCACCATCGGCCTGTACCTACGGATCAAAAGGCGAGGGGTTCGAATCCTTTCGGGCGCGCGTAGGTCAGAGGCGCTTTCCGGGACGGGAGGCGGCGCGCCTCCGCGGCCCGCTAGCGGATCGCCTTACGGTGCAGTCTCCGGAGTTCGACGCGCTACCGGGTCAATAGGATTCGTGGCCGGAAGGGTGTCCAGCACCGGTGGCCAATCCCTGCGCCTGATCCACCCGCCCATCCACGCGTCCTGGCTCAACCAAGTCGAGATCTACTTCTGCGTCGTGCAACGTAAAGTCGTTGGACCCAACGACTTCCACCCTCTCACCGAGGTCGAGTCACGCCTGCTCGACTTCCAACAGCAGTACGAACAAATCGCCACAACGTTCGAATGGAGGTTCACCAAAAACGATCCGAACGCCCTACTCGAGCGCAATCCGACGACCGAACGTGCGTGCACATCCAAACCGATGCTCGTACGCTGAACCTTCACTGGGGCCTCCTACAACCGCACATCTTGTGGCTCTACCGGCCAGGACCTGATTCCCGTCGGCAACCCACGCTCACATGCGCGAGGAGGCCCCGGCCCATACGGTCTAGCTCGCCACTATCATTTTCAGCTGAGTTCAGCGGAGGATTTTCTGGAGTTTGCCGGATTCGCACGCCGCCCGACGTTCAAACAGCGAGGATAAGCACACAGGTTCTGGTGTCGAGGGAAGTTGGGTCATGGCGAAAAAGGCGGTCCTGATCGGCTTAACCGCTACCGCGTTCCGGGGGCGGACTTGCGCGGCTGCGTGCCCGACGTGAAAAACATGTCCAATCTGCTTCAGCAGCAGTACGGGTTCGAGGCGGCCGACATTTCTTCCTCACCGACTTCGATGCCACGAAGAAGGCCATCGAGGAGGCCATTACGGGGCTGATCGCGCGGCGGGACGCGGCGACGTGCTGTTCTTGCATTTCTCCGGTCACGGCTCCAATGTCCCCGACGACAACGGCGACGAGGCCGATAACCGCGACGAGATCCTCTGTCCGACCGATCTCGACTGGTATGACCCATTGCGCGACGACTGGCTGCGCAACGTCTTCGACGGACTGAGGGCTGGGGTGAGTCTCACGGTGATCACCGACTGTTGTCACTCCGGCACCATCACCCGGGCCATCGAACCCCCCGACGCACCGATCATCGAGCGATACCTCCCGAGCCCGTGGGACCTGGTCGCCGTGGAGTCCGGACGCAGTCTGACCGGGACAGCGCGCGGCCGCTGCATCAGGCGTCGGAGGCCGAGCGAACTGCCAGCGACATCGTTCGCCGTCGACATTCCGGAGGTTCTCATCTCGGGCTGCCGGGCAGACCAGACCTCGGCCGATGCGGCCATCGCCGGCGGCTTTGCCGGAGCGCTGACTTACAACCTGGTCGAAGCGCTCACCGAGGCCGAGGCGCCGCTGTCCTACCGCGACCTGCACGACCAGACCCGCGCGAAGCTGAAACACGGGCGCTACGAGCAGTTCCCGCAACTCGAAGGCAACGAGGCACGTCTCGACCAACCGTTCCTGTCCCGCTCGAATAACACCGACGCGACATGGCGGTCAAGCTCAAGATCCACGGCAAACGCGATGACGCCGACTTGCGTGCCGTGCGGGGCGGGGGTGCCGGCGAGAGATCGGACGACAGAGTCACCGACCTGCTCGACGACGTTAAGGTCATCGATTCCTTCAATCTCTCGCCGGCGGCGCGCGCAGCGAACGACGAACCAGAAGACGTCGAATACCTGGACGATGACCTGCTGGAGGTCGAGGTCGAAGGCGGATTCACCACGTGGGTCTCGGCGAAGCGCTACTCCGAAGACGTGCCGCTGCTGAAGCCGGAGGCACGTGTCCGGCGACGCGGTCATCGTCGACACCCTGCCACAGGTTTCCGATCGCGGTGTCTCGGACTGGGTGGCCAACAAGCTGCGTGTCCTGCGGGTGAAGGACAACATCAAGGACGTCGCCACCGACCCCGGCCAGTGGCCGACCAGTCTCGATGACCTCAAGAACGTTGGCGCAAGATCTGGGCCTCAACCTTGGGGTGCAGCTGCCGGCCTGGCTTGTCACCAAAGCCCTCATCCGCCTCATCGAGGACAGGCTCAAACCTGGTCCCGGCCTGTACACCTGGGAGGACGCCACCAAGCAGCCTTGGACGGACGAACGAAGCCCCGTAACGCCCGACAGCATCGACGCCGACAAGCCCATCCTCGTGTTCATCCACGGCACTGGGTCGTCCACCCGCGGCAGTTTCAGTGCATTGCTGGCGGTGGACGCCCAACCACAGTGGGAGGTGCTGAAGCAACGCTTCGACGGACGGATCTACGCCTTCGAGCACCGCACGATGAGCGACAGCCCGATCGACAACGCCATCGACCTGCTCAACGCGCTGCCCCCGAAGCGCACGTCAACATCGTCTCGCATTCGCGCGGCGGTCTGGTCGGCGACCTCATCTCGCTGACGTCGATAGAGCACCGATCTCCTGGAGCGGTTCAACCGCGGGACAAACGACTGGAGAAAGCCGACCTCCACGATCGAAAGCAACTGGAGAAACTCGCAAGGCTGATCGAAGAGAAACAGCTTCGGATCGAGCGGTTCGTACGCTGCGCTTCCCCCTCCCGCGGCACGTTGCTCGCCGGGGAGAACATCGACCTTTTCCTGTCGGTGCTCACCAATCTCGTCGGCCTGATTCCGGGTGTCGGGGGTACCCCGCTCTACGAAGTCACGAAACGCATCGCGCTGGAGATCATCCGGAGCCGGACCGAGCCGTCGCTGGTGCCCGGGATCGAAGCGATGATGCCGCAGTCACCGCTGGTCGCGCTGCTCAACAATGTCCAGGCGCAGGCAGGCGGCGACCTCGGCGTGGTCGCGGGTGACATCTGCGGGCGGCAACTGGCTCAAGCGGCTCGGCGTATTCGCCAGCGACCACATTATCTACGAGGCCCGCGACAACGACCTGGTTGTCAACACCGACGCCATGTTCACGGCGCGCGCGGCAGGGTTGCCGGGTATGTCTTCGACCAAGGGGCCGATGTCAGTCACTTCAGCTACTTCCGGAACTCGCGCACCCGCGCCGCACTGGTCGACTGGTTGTCGGCGAAGCCGGGGAACGGCCGAAGAGTTTCCTCGCGATCACCGTGGAGGCGTTCGACGCCGGTGCCCATGCCCCGGGCGCTGCAGACGCGGGACGGCGCAGACCAACCGATCGTCTTTGTGTTGCCGGACCTCATGGGCTCACACTGAATATCGGCGAAAGCACGTCTGGCCGGACTACGACGCCCTGCTGGAACGGCGGGATCAGCGAGCTCGCGGACGTCGACGCGGAGGGCGTCGAACCATCCGACCTGATCGGGGTGGGCTATCGGGAGCTGTGTGATCATCTCCAGCAATCACACTGGTCATTCCGTTCGCCTATGACTGGCGCAAGTCGATCGTAGATACGGCAGCTCTTCTGGCGAGCCGAGGTCGGAAGACAACTCGAGCGGACCAAGCAACCGGTGCGTTTCATCGCACATGGCATGGGCGGACTGGTGGTGCGCGCGATGATCGCGTCCGAGAGCGGCCTCTGGGATCGCATATGTCAGCGCGACGGCGCCCGGCTGGTGATGCTGGGCACACCGAATCGCGGTTCGTTCGACACCGTCGAAATCTGCTCGGCACTTCCCCGACCATCCAGCAGCTGGCGTTACTCGATGTCGAACACGACATCGACACGCTCGTCAACATCTTCGCGCAGTTTCCCGGGCTGCTCGAACTGCTGCCGGACGAGGACGATACTTCGGCAACGCGCGTGTGGAATGAGTACCGGCGGAGCGCAGGACTGGCGTCAGCCTTCCCGACGCCGACACGGCTCGCCGAGGCGCGCGAAACCCTCGAGGCATCGCCACCCATGTTTCTTCGGTGATTCCGCACGCCGATCACGTGCGTTATGTCGCCGGCGCATCACCACGCACGGTGACCGGTGTGGAGATCGTCGACAGCCGGGTGGTGTTGTCGGTGACTCCGGAAGGAGACGGCCGGGTCACCTACCAATCGGGCCGCCTGCCGGGAGTACCGATCTGGTATATGGAGGCAGCGCACGGTGATCTGGCTTCGCACTCGCCGAGTTTCCACGCGTTGACGGAGTTGCTCGCGGCCGGCACCACCGTTCGTCTGTCGACCGCCCCGCCCGGCACCGCCACCCGGGGCGGGCCGGTGGTACCGGGCACTACCCGAGCCGGTCCTCTATCCGACGGAGTCCTCACTGGCGGCGGGGGTTCTCGGCAAACAACCCCGCAGTCCTATCGGCCACAACGACGCGCCGGTTTCCGAGTGAAAGTGGTGCATGGGGATCTCAAGTGGGCCAGCTACCCGATCGTGGTCGGCCATT
>CAVQSK010000018.1:0-233279 GCA_963715885.1 uncultured Actinomycetota bacterium | reverse complement strand
TCTTGACGAGCGTGAACTGGCAGATGTCGGTGTAGCCCTTGCGGAACAGTTCGGCGCAGCCGGTCAGATAATTCATGTACCGGTCGTAGACCTCTTGAGACTGGAGCGCGATGGCCTCGTCCTTGCGGGCTTCGAGCGCCTCTGCCCAGATTTCCAAGGTCCTGGCGTAATGCGGCCGCAGTCGTTGTGCGAGCTTGAGCTCGAAACCGGCCTTGCTCGCGTGCTCCTCGAGGATCGTGGGCTTCGGCAAGTCACCGCCGGGGAAGATCTCCTCCGTGATGAACTTGGAGAATCGCAGAAGACGCATGGTCAGCGGCAATCCGCTAGCGGCGAACTCCTGGTCGGTCGGCTTGATGATGGTGTGCAGCAACATCACCCCGTCATCCGGCAGGACCGAGTAGGCCGTCTTGAAGAAATCGTCGTACCTATTGCGGCCGAAATGCTCGAACGCACCGATCGAGACGATGCGGTCAACCGGCTCGTCGAACTGTTCCCAGCCCTTCAGCAGTACGCGCTTGCTGCGTTGGCTGCCAGATTCGGCGAAGACCTTCTCGACGTGGGCCTTCTGGTTCTGGCTCAACGTGAGGCCGATGACGTTCACGTCGTAGCGCTGCAAGGCGCGGTTCAATGTCGCGCCCCAGCCACAGCCGATGTCGAGCAGTGTCATGCCGGGCTCCAGGCCGAGCTTGCCTAGCGATAGGTCGATCTTGGCGATCTGGGCCTCTTCGAGCGTCATGTCATCGCGTTCGAAGTAGGCACAGCTGTAGGTCTGCGTGCGGTCCAGAAAGAGCCGGAAGAATTCGTCGGACAGGTCGTAGTGCGACTGCACGTCCTCGAAGTGTGGCTTCAAGTCCTGGGTGTCGCTCGTGGATTCTGGCAAGGTGAAAGGCCTCTGACGTTTTGATTCTTGTGTTGTTTGAAAGGCTCCGCGCTGTTGGAGAGCCTCCCCCGTCGTGAGGGCAGTTTACGCACAGTCTTTGAGAGACGCTGTGACCAGTGAATGACGGATCGGCCCTGCTCGCCGCGGCCTCGCAAAACTTCCTCACGTCGACGCCCGCGCAAATTAGTTGTTGACATAGTCAGGCAATTACTTGACGATGTCAACTATGGTCGGCGTGGTCGACGACGTGCGCGGTTTCAACCGCTTCTACACGCGGATGCTCGGCCTGTTGCGGCCGGACCTCGCCGGCTCGGCGTTCGGGCTCACCGAAGCGCGGGTGATGTTCGAGCTGGCGCACGGCGATGATGTCGCGGTGTCCGATCTGCGTCGCGAACTCGACCTCGACGCCGGATACCTCAGCCGTATCCTGTCGGGATTCACCGCGTCCGGGCTCGTAGCCAGGGAGCAATCAGCCTCTGACGGTCGCCGACAAGTCGTTCGGCTGACGACGGATGGCCGGCGGGCCTTCGCGCATCTCGACCGGTTGCAGGGCACCGCGATCGACTCGCTGCTGGCTCCTCTGGACGAGGGACAACGCTCACAGCTCGTCGCCGCTATGGGCGAGATCCGTCGCGTGCTCGACGGCCCGCCGCGTCGGGCCGGAGTGGTTCTGCGCGCGCCCGAGCCGGGCGACCTTGGTTGGGTCGTCGAGCGCCATGGCGCCCGCTATGCCGCCGAGTACGGATGGGATGCGACGTTCGAGGCGCTGGTCGCACGCATCGTCGCCGACTTCGCCGAACGCCGCGACACCGACCGTCAGGCGGCGTGGATCGCCGAGGTGGACGGCCAGCGGGTTGGTTGCGTGTTCTGCACGGCAGCGGATACCGCGGACTCTGCGCAGCTGCGCCTACTCCTCGTCGAGCCCGTCGCGCGCGGCTCCGGGGTCGGCACCCGGCTCGTCGACGAGTGCCTGAGGTTCGCCAAGCGCGCCGGCTACGCACGAATCACGTTGTGGACCAACGACGTCCTCATTGCCGCGCGGCGCATCTACGAACGCGCAGGCTTTGTGCGCGATCGCCGCGAGCCGCACCACAGCTTCGGGCACGATCTCGTCGGCGAGTTCTGGTCGCGAGACCTCTGAATCGACCTCACAGGTTGAACGCCGACGCGGTCACGCCGTCGGCGCAGCCCCCAGCACCCGCTGGATGTCGGGCTTCATCGCCTGCAATTGGCCACCCCAGTAGCCCCAGCTGTGCGTGCCGTCGGGCGGGTAATTGAACACGCCGTTCCTGCCCCCGGCCGCCTGGTAGTCGGCCTGGAACTCCTTGTTGGTACGGATCGTCAGGCCCTCCAGGAATTGCGCCGGGATCTGCGCATTGCCCAGGCCGGCATCCAAATCCGTGGGGTTGCCGTTGCCGCTGTACACCCATATGCGGGTGCCGTTGGCAACCAGCCGGCTGATCTGCTGCGTGGGGTCGTTGCGCTGCCAGGCGCCGCCGCCGTACGGCCCCCACATGTCGAGCGCATTGAACCCACCCGCGTCGGCCATCGCGATGCCGACCAGCAGCGGCCAGAGGCCTGCCGAGAGGTTCAGGAACCCCGACAGGGCGCCGGCGTAGACGAACTGGCCCGGATGGTAGGCCGCCAAAATCAGCGCAGAACTGCCCGACATCGACAGGCCGACGACGGCGTTACCGCTCGGGCTGACGCCCTTGTTCGCCGACAGCCATGCCGGCAGCTCCGACGTCAGGAAGGTCTCCCACTTATAAGTCTGGGTCTGGCCGTTGCCCACCGCCGGGCGGTACCAGTCGGTGTAGAAGCTGGACATGCCGCCGACCGGCATGACCACCGACAAGCCGGAACCGTCGAACCAGCCGAACGCGCCGGTCTCGATGTCCCAGCCATTGCGGTCATCGCGGGCCCGCAGACCGTCGAGCAAGTAGACCGCCTTGGGTCCTCCGCCCTGGAACTGGACAGTGATGTCGCGGCCCATCGACGGCGACGGAACACTGAGCACTTCGACCGCCGCCCCTGCCGTGGGAGTGCCGACGATGAACCCGACAAGTCCGGGCAGCAATGCCGCCGTGAGTGCAGCCGCCGCTAATCGGCGGATCCATTTCGTTCGTGCCTGGTGAATTACGTTCATAGCCCTTCGTCCTGTCGCGTGTATACCGGTTAATCGCGGGCCTCGAACGCTCAGTTACACCTTGGCGGTGGGCACAACAAGAGGAGAATCGGGCGCAGGTTCGAGAGTTTTCGAAGGGCCGACGCACAAGAAGGGAGCCGACGATGAGGGCGAAAGTGGGCGATTTCCTGGAGATCAAGGGCACCACTGTCGAACAGCATGATCAGCGGGGACTGATCACCGAGGTCCGCTCGGCCGATGGTTCCCCGCCATACGTGGTGCGGTGGCTGCACACGGACCACGTCGCCACGGTGTACCCGGGCCCCGACGCCGTTGTCGTCACCGCCGCCGAGCAAGAGGCGGCGGACGCGCGCGACCGATCCCGCTAGGCCACGGCTTGGACGAGACGGCACTATCGTGGAGATGTAGTCCGCAGCAGTGCTCCTCCGAGGACGGGGACGGAGACCGCCATGACGAACCATCAGGGTGGCGCGTTCAGCGACGACACTCCCGAAGCCGATGTGGCCGAACAGCTCATCCCGATCGATGCACCCGACGAGGACACCTGGCGCGATGCGGCCCGGGTTACGACCGCACGCGATTGGGATGCCAATGAGGCCGACCTGATCGAACAGGCCATCGCCGTTCCCGACGACGATTCCGAGTTCGATCGCTAAATCTTCAGGTGAGGCTGCGGTGACCGCTCACGTCATACTCGGCAACCGCCGCAGACACGATTGCCGCCCCCTGCTCGTCGCTGGGTCCGCTGCCGCGGAACGCCTCGACGGCCGCTTGGGATTCCCAGCGCTCAAAAATGTTGATCCGGCCGGGTTCGATGAGATCGGCCGTCAGCGAGAAGTCGAGGCAGCCGGGCGCTTGGCGGGCCTGGCGCACCACCTCAACGCATCCGGATAAGTAGTCGTCTCGCTCGGTGGGGTCGACGACTACGTGACCGGCCACAATGACCACGAGATCCTCCTTCTCGATCGGGTTCGTTCGGGCGGGTTCGTTCGGTTTTTTTCGGTAGCAAGCAGGATGGCTTGACGTCCTACTCGGACCGATGTCCGGGGATTCCAACCAATCCCACGGGCTTATGCGGCAGGAGTAGAGAGTTGAGGTTCACGGTTCGCAGACCGCCCATCGGCGAGGTCTCCCCGTGCTGTCACCGCCCGTCCGGCGGCGATGTTGCGTGCGGCGTTAACGTCGGCGTTGCACCGTCCGGCAGTGCAGGCTTGGCACTCGAACACCGCTTGGCTCTTGCGGTTTCCGGGGGCGACGTGCCCGCAGGCGGAGCAACGTTGCGACGTGTATCCGGCCGGGATCTGCTCGACCCGGCCGGACGCCTTGTGCTGCAAGCGTGCGACGAGCTGGCCCCAGCCACTTCGGCTGATCGACCGGTTGAGCCCACGCTTTTGTGCCACTCCCGAGCCCGGCTGGTCGACCGTGCCGCGCGCGGAGCGGGTCATCGCCCGCACGTCGAGGGCCTCGAGCCTGATCACGTCGAACCGCCGCGCCAGATCCGTGGTGGTTTTCTCCACCCACTCCTTCCGCCGATCCCGCTCGCGGGCCTTCAGCTTCGCGATCGCCCGTTTCGTCTGCTCGCGGCGGTTGGAGCCACGCTTGGCGCGGGCGAGCCGCTGCTGCAACACCTTCAACCGCTTCGACTCACCCGGTGTCAGACGAGGTGCGTGCAGCAGTTCACCGGTAGACAGCGCGGCCGACACAGTCACACCGCGGTCGATGCCCACCACGCTGGCGTCGCCCGGACCGCCGACCGGGTCGGGGACGTGGGCGAACGCGACATGCCAGCGGCCGGCCCGATCACGAGTGACCCGGTAGGACCTGACACCCTCTGGCACCGGCCGCGACAGGCGAAAACGCACCCACCCGACCTTAGGCACCCACACCCGACCGAAGCGGCGGTTCAGCCGCTCGACGTGATGCCGTTTCAACCCGACCTGCCGAAACCCCTCATGCAAACCGAGCTTGCGCCACGTTGGGCGACGGTGCGTACCGGCGAAGAAGTTCCGCATCGCCTGCGCGAAATCCCGCAACGCCTGCTGCTGAACCGTCTGACTCCCAGCACGAAGCCACCCGTACTCGGCGCGGGCCTGGGTCAGCTGCGCAGTCTGATCCAGATAGCCGGGAGCCTTGCGGCCCGGCTGCCAGTGCCGTTGCTGCTCCACCGCCAAATTCCACACATACCGCGCGTCGCGGCAGTGCGCCAACAGCGCCATCTCCTGCTCAGGGGTCGGCAATAATCGGAACCGCGACATATCCGCACCGTAACCACCGACACCGACAGCTGCGGTCCCAGCACGCCCGCACCCTCGGGATCGGCTTCCTCCCCGGACTGAACTCCGGGGTTTCCAGCCGAAGGAGATTTCGATGAACTTGCGAGAGGCGCGAGAAACGGTCGGCGCGCTGGTGCCGGACGTCGATGCGTCGCGTGTACACGGAGAACCGTACGAAACTGCCGACGGCACAACGGTGATTCCGGTCGCCAAGGTGCGTGGACTGAGGGCCAACTCTGTCGGTGTGTTCGTGATCAAGGACGGCAAGGCGACCTGGCAGCCCGCCGTCGACGGCGAGCGCATCGCCGTGATGGGAATCCTTGTCGGGCTTGTGTCGGCCACGCTCGCCGGCATCGCTATGATTCGTCGCCCGCCGTGGCCCGATCTGAAGGGCGACATCTCACCGAGGCACTAGCTTTTGTGCGCCGCGCCGCAGCGAGCGCGGCCACCAGCAGCAGAGCCAGTGCCAGCATCCACGGCCACGCCCCTTGTCGATGGACCCAGCCGGCGATCGCGCCCTGCAGGCGGCCGGCTGCGGCGATCACCGAGTCATCGGGACTGCCGTAGGCCGTGAACAGGCGAACCTCGTAGAGGCCGTAGTAGGCGACGTATAGGCCGACCATCAACAGCAGGACTCCGCTGATTCGGTTGACGTACGGCATGATTCGGCGCATCCGGTCCGCGACCGCCGCACTGGACAATGCCGCGGCAACCGCCAGTACGCCGACCACGAGCGTGAAACCGGCGGCATAGGCGAGGTAGACGGACAGCGCGCCAAGCACCGAATCGCCGCGAAGGCCGACCCCGGTGACCGCCAGGAACGGCGCGATGGTGCAGGACAGCGACGCGACGGCGTAACTCAATCCATAGCCGAACATCGAGCCCAGCCGCGCGGTTGGCGCCCACTGACGGTTGGGGATCACCCGATCCGGTGTCAATGCGGTCAGCTCACGCCCCAGTAACAGCCAAATGCCCAGGGCGACAAGGGTTATGCCGATCAGTATTGTGATGTATGGCAGATAGCGTTGCACCGTCGCGGCCGCGGAAGCCGTCAGCAGCCCGAAGGCGCCGAACACCGTTATGAATCCGACCGACATTGCTGCGGTGGCCGCCACCGCTCGACCCACCGCGGTAATCGCACTGGTCCCCTTACCGCGCACTACCAGCGCGAGGTACCCAGGCAGCATCGCGAAGCCGCACGGATTGAGCGCCGCCACCAATCCGGCGCCGAAGGCCAAGCCAATCAGGTCCTGGTCCACCGTGCGCGGCGATCTAGGCGGTCAGGGCCGCTACCCGATCGGACAGCTCCTCCTGCGGCATTGCCGCCGTCGGATTGTTCACGAACGTCGACGAACCGTCGGCACGATAGAACACGTAGGCCGGCTGCCACGGAACGTTGTATCGCGCCCAGATCGACCCGTCGGCGTCGTTGAGGTTCGTGAAGTTGAGGTTGTACTTGGACACGAAGCTCTTTGTGGCGGCGACGTCGGAACGGGCCGCCACGCCGACGAAGGTCACCTTCGGATTGGCGGCCGCGACCTGGCTGACGCTTGGCGCCTCGGCGTTGCAGAACGGGCACCACGGCGTCCAGAACCACAACACCGCCGGCTTGCCGACCAGGCTCGAGCCGTTGAACGGCGCCCCAGACAGCGTTGTTCCGGTGAACTGCAGACGGTCGTCGGCGACCGCCGAAGGTGGACTCACCAGGGTCAACGCGAAGGCGGCAGCCACCAAGCCGAGCAGGAAAGACCTGATCGTGCGCAAGAATCGAGTGTCCATCCCGCATCTCCTCCCGTTCAAGCTGCACCGGGTGAGTGGCCGTGGCCTCACACTTTTAAACACGCTGCTTAGACCGCCGGGGTTCACGTCCCGAAAGAGGTGAAGATGTCGCTCGAAACCAAGCTGGCGAGCGTGTTCGGGCTGCGAGGCGAAGACGCATGGCGACGGCACGCCAACCCGTGGAGTGTCTACACGCGGATCCCGATCCCAGTGCTGCTCGTTGCTGCTATCTGGAGCCGGGCATGGATTGGCTGGTTGTCGTTGGTTCCGGTCGGTCTGGTTCTCATCTGGACGCTGGTGAACCCACGAGTGTTTCCCGCCCCCCGGTCGCTGGACAGCTGGGCGTCGCGGGCCGTCCTCGGCGAGGACGTGTGGGCCCGGCGAAAAGAATCCCCGGTGCCAGCACGTCACCGCGTCGCGCCGCTGGTGCTCGGCGTGGTCAGCGCGGCTGGCGTGCCCTTCCTGGTGTGGGGGCTCATCGTTCTCGACCCGTGGATCACTGTGTTCGGTCTCGCAGTCCAGACGACTGGCAAGCTGTGGTTCATCGACCGGATGGCGCTGCTGTACGACGACGTCAGTCCTGCCGCCGAAGAAGCTTCGCCACGAACCGGTCGATGAAGTCGTCCATGCGGCGCTGGCCGATGGGCCGCGCCTGGCCCGCCGTCACTGCCACGGAAACCGCCGGTTGGCCCTTGTGCACGGTTGCGGCAGCGGCCAAAGTGAAAAAATGACCGAACCGTGGATCCGGGGCTGCAAGGTCGCGCGGATCATGTTTCGCGACGGTCTGGTGCTGAGCCTGGACGACAACGAACTGGTCATCTCCGTGCCGTTCTACTTGACGCTGCCGGCGACCAAGAAAGACGTCGAAGAGGCGGTGCTCATCGACCCCAAGGCGGTCAGAGACGAAGAGCGACCGCTCTTCGACTTCGCGGGATCGACGTGCACCCACGCGAGTTGGGATGAGGATGGCAGCCTGCACCTGCGGTTTTCGGACGGGCATGAGATACACGCCCACAGCGACGATCAGGGGACGGCATGGGAGCTGTACGGCAAGCAGCACGGCTACGCGACCTGTTTGGCGCATGGCCGAGTCCGCGTCGTCCGGCATGACCTGCCGGAAGATGAGTCGGCCGAGCCCTAATGACTCTTCCGTAACAGCGCTCGCATCTGGGTGAACCGGAAGAGGCCCGGACGCCCGGCAACGGGTTCGTACGCCAGCACCAGGTCGGTGATGAACTGGGCGCGGTCCTGTGGGGGCAGCCGATCGGTCCAGGCGCCCGAACCGACCGCGCACCACCGCTCGAACTGTTCGCGCGAGCCGAAATCCCATTCGCGGTCGGTCACGGTCAGGTCTTCCAGCGCCAGGCCCGCCGAGGCGGCCAGCTCGTCGTAGCCTTGCGGATCGACGTGCACGAAAGGCGCGGTGAATCCGTCGAACCGCGACGCCCACCGAGGTCGTTGACAGACGGCCATAGCAGTGGACTCCAAACTCGTCCGCGGTCCGGCGCACACCACCTGAACAAGGGCACGGCCGCCCTCATGCAACACGGAAGCGATCTCCGACAGGGCCCGTTGCTGCTCGGGTACCCAGTGCAAGGCGTTGAAGGACACCACCGCGTCGAAGTATTCGGCAAACGGCAGCCGGCGGGCGTCGCCCACCACGAACCAGGGACCCGACGGGCCCGCTCGCGCGCCGGCACGCGCGGTGGCGATCATCCGAGGCGAGGCGTCGACGCCGACAGCAAATCCGTCCGGCACCAGTCCTACCACCGCACGGGTGAGATAGCCGTCACCGCAGCCGATGTCGAGTACACGGCCGTCGCGTCGGAATCGAAGCGAGGCCAAGGCCTCCGTCGCCATCACCCGCTGCAGATTGCTGACTTGGGCGTAGTCCTGGCCGCTCCAGTCGGTCATCCAACACAGTTAACGCGAAATGGCATTCAACAGCAGCGCCGTTGCGAATAATGTGCACCCGATGAGTACACGGGCGATCGCTGTTGTCCTGACGGCGCTGCTGACGGTTTCGGGCTGCACTAGCGGCGAGCCGGCTACTGAGCAGCCCTCGGCCAGTGCTCCCCCGACCTCGTCGAGTGCCGAGCCCGCCAAACCCGTGAGCGATGCGGTCGCACAGCGGCTGGATGGCGCGGTTAATCAGGCCATGGTCGCTGCCAACGTGCCCGGTGCGATCATCGGTGTCTGGGGCCCCGACGGCAGTTACATCCGCGCCTTCGGTGTGGCCGACAAGGCGACTCGCGAGCCGATGAAGACCGACTTCTACAGCCGAATAGGCAGCGAGACGAAGACATTCACGGTTACCGGTGTGCTCCAACTGGCTGACCAAGGCAAGCTGGGGCTCGACGATCCGATTGCCAAGTTCGTCGACGGCGTGCCTGAGGGAGACAAGATCACGTTGCGGCAGCTGGCACAGATGCAGAGCGGGCTCTTCAACTACTCGGAATCACCGGAATTTCAGCAGGCGATGCTGGCCGACCCGCGTCGCCCGTTCACGCCGCAGGAACTGCTGAATTTCGCCTTTGCCCAGCCGAACGCGTTCCCACCGGGCGAAGGCTTTGAGTACTGCAACACCAACACGGTCTTGCTGGGCGTTGTCGTTGAGAAGGTCAGCGGGCAACCTCTGCATGACTATGTTCGCGACCACATCCTGACGCCATTGGGTATGAGCCACACCAGTTTTCCGACGACTAACGCGTTCCCGGAGCCCCACGCGCAGGGCTATACGGTACAGACCGCCGACGGTAAGGAAGCGAACGCCACCGACTGGAATCCGTCCTGGGGCTGGGCGGCGGGCGCGATGATCTCCACCCTTGACGACATGCATATCTGGGCGCCCGCGCTGGCAACCGGCAAGCTGCTCACGCCGCAGACCCAAGCGCAGCGGCTGCAGACTGTCGGAGCTCCCGGCCTGCCGCCGCAGGACGGCTACGGGCTGGGAATCTTCAGTCTCGGTGGCTGGATTGGCCACAATGGCAGCTTGCCCGGGTATCAAACCGTGGCGGTGTACCTACCGGAGAAGAAGCAGACCACGATGGTCATCCTGATCAACACCGACATCGAGTCCCAGGGTGGCGAACCGGGTACCGCCCTTGCCACCGCCATCACCACGGAGCTGACGCCGGACCACATCTACACGCTCAGCCCGGAGATCCAGGCGCCCGATGTCGTAGAGGCGCCGCGTTGACGCGCTGCTCACCCAACGGAGGTATTCGAAAGTGGTTGTTAGAAAAGGCTTCACACGGTTGCTGACCCTCGCAGCGGCAATGGTGTCGCTGTGCGTGCTCAGTTCTACCACGTGTGCCCGACTGCACAAGCAGGTGTAGCCATGGACGGTTCTGCGACAGTGTCGATGGCAGCCCCGGCGGACCAGATCTGGGACCTGATCGCCGACGTCAGAAACACCGGAAGGTTCTCTCCGGAAGTGATGGAGGCCGAGTGGCTGGACGGTGCTACGGGACCGGCGCTGGGTGCGCGGTTCCGCGGCCACGTGAAGCGCAACGAGATCGGGCCGGTGTACTGGACGACGTGCAAGGTCACCGCCTGCGAGCCCGGACGCGAATTCGGCTTCGCAGTGCTGCTGGGCGACAAGCCCGTCAACAACTGGCACTACAGGCTGACGCCAACCGACGGCGGCACCGAGGTCACCGAGTCGTTTCGGCTCAGTGACTCATTTGCGATGCGGATGTTCTCGGTGCTGGGCGGCCAACTTCGACGGCGGCGGAATATCCGCGACATGCGCAAGACGCTCGAGCGGATCAAGGCCGTCGTCGAGGTGGAAGGCTCCCAAAGCTCCTAACGGCCAGATGCCCCACTGGCCAAAACGGTTATCCCACACCGGTTTCACGTCGTAACCCCCAGTGGTTGAACGGCCATGGCGGGCCCACCCGCCCACTGATACGGCGGCGGTGGACCCCAGCCCCACTGCGGGGGGCTCAGCGATCTCGTGGTCCGGCGTCGTAAAGGGTTGTCCGGCATGTGGGTTGCGTCACCCGACGGTGCTATCACGAACCCTCGTCAGCAGTCGTAAGAACACCCGAAACGCCGCACTTTTGGGGACTTTTGCGTCTGCTCGGCGGAATGGCGGCCTAGTCTCGGCAAGGTGGGTATTGCAACGCGGGTGAACGGAGCGGTTCCCCCGGACGTGCCGTTGGCCGAGGTTGACCTCGGCTCCTGGAAGTTCTGGGATCTGGACGACGAGCTGCGCGACGGGGCCTTCGCCACGCTGCGCCGCGAGGCACCGATCTCCTTTCACCCGCCGCTGGAGTCGCCGGCCACCGACGACCACGTCGGGCACTGGGCACTGACGAGGCATGAAGACGTCTGGTACGCCAGCCGCCATCCGCATCTCTTCAGTTCGAATCCCAGCATCGTGATAAGCGACGCCAACCCCGAGTTGTCCGAGTATTTCGGGTCGATGATCGTCATGGACGACCCAGGACACTTGCGGTTGCGCAACATCGTCAGCAGGGCGTTCACCCCCAAGGTGGTGGCCCGCGCTGAGTCGTCCGTCCGAGAGCGCGCCCGTCGCAACATCGAGGAGATGATCGCCAAGCATCCGGACGGCAAGGGCGAGGTGGTCACGGAGCTGGCGGGCCTCCTGCCGCTGCAGGTGATCTGCGACATGATGGGCATCCCCGAGGATGACCATCAGCGCATCTTTCAGTGGACCAACGTGATTCTCGGCTTCGGCGACCCCGACATCGCTGCGGACTACGAGGAGTTCGTGAAGGTGGCGCTGGACATCGGTGCATACGCCAGCACGCTCGCCGAGGATCGCCGCGTCAATCCGAGTGACGACCTGACCACCGCGCTGGTCCAGGCCGAGGTCGACGGCGAGCAGCTCACGTCGGCCGAAATCGCGTCGTTCTTCATCCTGTTGGTGGTTGCAGGCAACGAGACCACCCGCAATGCGATCAGTCACGGCGTGCTTGCCCTCACGCGGTATCCCGACGAGCGCGCGAAATGGTGGGCCAACTACGACGAGATGGCTCACACAGCGGTGGAAGAGATCGTGCGATGGGCGTCGCCGGTGATCTACATGAGGCGCAGGGTGACCGAGGACATCGAACTGAACGGAACGAAGATGGCCGCCGGCGACAAGGCCACGATGTGGTACGTCTCGGCCAATCGTGACGAGGAAAAGTTTGTCAATCCGTGGACGTTCGACCTGGGGCGCACACCGAATCCGCACGTGGGATTCGGCGGCGGTGGGGCTCATTTCTGCCTCGGCGCCAACCTGGCCCGTCGCGAGATCAGCGTCGCCTTCGAGGAACTGCACCGTCAGATACCCGACATTGAGGCGACCGAAGAACCGTCGCGACTGTTGTCGGCATTCATTCACGGCATCAAGCGGCTACCTGTGTCCTGGACACCGCCGCACTGAGCTCGTCTCGCGTCGGCCCGTCCGGAACGGAAGGCCGCCAGCCTCCGGCGAACAGTGCACGGGCGCGGGACTCGGCTGGCGCAAGGGTCGCGGGCAACGCGTCCATCGTGGCGTAGGGGCCGACGATATCGGTCAGCGCCGGGTCGGCCTCGGCCGCCGCGACGATGAGGTCTGATGGCAGCCGACGGTGCAGGTCGATGTCCTCTCCGGCCCATCGACGCATGCGATCCCCATCGGTGTAGTGATGGTCGTCGAACCACGGCCGAATGTTGTGTTCACACCAGCTGTCGAATTGCATTGTCGCGCAGGCGATATCTGCTGGATGCTGGTGGAGCGTCCGAACGAGTTCGCGTGCCTGCATCAGCGCCAGCGCCACCCCGCGTCCGGCCAGTGGCGTGGTGGTGCACACCGCGTCGCCGACTGAGACTAAACCAGGCAGAACCGGCCGGCCGACGTCGTCGAGCTGTCCTCGGTAGGTGTTGTACAGCCGCCCGCCGGGCAGCGCCGCCGAGATCGGTTGCGACCGTGACGGTGCGATCCACTCAGCCAGCCCAGGGATTTCGCGTACGGCGTGGTCGAACACGTCGTCATGCCGCAGCCTGCGCAGCCGCTTGTCGCTTCCGTCGTGGGTGAATGTGATCGAAAACGCGCCGCTGTCATGGAGGAACGCGATGGCGAAATAACCCGGAAATCCGAACGACAGGCCGATCGGTGAGTTCACCGGCCCGGCCGTTGCGCCGGGGCGCAACCGATACTGACGCGTGACGTACACGGCTCCGCAGTCACCGCCTTCGGCGGGTGGACGGAAGCCACCGGTGAACCTGCTGGACCGGCCGGACGCGTCGACGACGACGTCGCATGCCAAGGTGCTGCCGTCAATGGCGACGCCGGTGGCGCGGCCGTGTTCCTGCAACAGCCTGTCGACGTGACCCGTGATGAGCGTGATGCCGTGCTGCGCCTTAGCCGTACCGCGGAGCACCCGCTCGAAGACCATTCGCCGGCACAAAAGGGCGACGGGCCTGTCGTGGGCCGATGTCGCGACCGTCGCTCCTGCTGCGGTCAGTTCGTCTAGGACGTCTGGCATTTCGTCCTGCAGCACGTCGACGACCTGCCTGCGGAAGGTGTGGGCGTGGTGGAACTGCATGACTCCCCTGCGCCGCCACGCCGCATCGACGCCCGTCCGCGGCGGTCCCGCATCGCGGTCGACCACGAACACCTGGTGCCCGCGCCTAGCCAGTGCGATCGCGGCGAAAAGACCGGACGGGCCCGCTCCGACAATGACGGTTCGCACGTGTGCTCCTCACTTTGAGGTAGTCTTAAGTGTAATGAATACACTGAGAGTTACCTAGAATGACTGCTTCTGTCAAGCGCGACTACCGCTCCGAGTTGCGAGCTGCACAGGCGCTGGAGACGCGGCGGTCCATCGTCGCAGCGGCGTCCAAGCTTTTCGTCGAGGATGGTTACGTGGCGACGACCATCGATGCAGTAGCAGTAGCCGCCGGTGTCAGCCGCAAGACGGTGTTCACGGCGGTCGGCGGCAAGCTCGATCTGCTCAAGGTGGCGCTGGACTGGGCAGTCGCCGGCGACGATCGACCGGTCGCGGTGGCCGACCGCGGCGAGATGCGGCAGATCATGGCGGAGGACGACGCGGTCGTGTTGCTGCGAGGATGTGCACGCGTGATCGTGGCGATCACCGGCCGTGCGGCCGGCCTGGCCCAGGCGCTCGAGGTGGCCGGGGGTATGGACCCCGCGGCATGCGACCTCGTGGAGCGGGCGCGTCGGCACCGTCTGGACGACGCACGGATGGTCGTCGGCCGCCTGCGTGCCCTCGGAGCCCTGACCAGCGACCTCACCTACGACGAGGCGGTGGATCTGGTCTGGCTGGCCACCGACCCCGTGCTTTTCGACCGTCTGGTCCGGGTGCGTGGGTGGTCCCGTGGGCGATTCGAGAAGTGGCTGTCGCAGTATCTGATCGGGCAATTGATCAGCACATAGTGCAGTTTTCTTACATGCCTCAGCGGGCCTGTAATGCCTTGGTCAACGCTGCGATCGATGTGCTGTCGATGTGCTCGCACAGGTCGGCCGACAAAGACCGCACGGGAGCCGTCCACGCCCGCGTGGTCCAGCGCCACCTGGATGATGTCCGGTTGCGGCTTGGCGATGTCCACATCCGCCGAGGACGTCACGGGTGCCGATGTCGCCAAAACAACTTGCAGGCCAAGCGCTTCGACGCGTTCCAGTAGTTCGCGTGCACCGGGTAACCGGCGCAGCAGCGACGCCGTTTCGCTGTAATAGCGCGAATGGAGGTCTTTGACCCGCGCTCGGGTGTCGTCGTCGGCGTGTTCGGCCAGCGACGCGAGGAGTGTCGAGCCGTCCACGCCGATCGACCGATGAATACGCCACGTCTCGACGCTCAATCCTTCATCGGTGAACGCCCGGTACCAGGCGTGGACGTGCAGATAGTTCGAGTCGACTAGGCGCCGTCGACGTCGAACAGCACTGCCGGCGCGATGCCGTCAGATGTCACGAACGCTGTTGCCTCGGTTCGGGAGCGTCGGGCTGCATCTGCTCGGCCGTGTCGGTCTTCGGATCCAGGGAGTCGGCGTGCTCGCGCCGGGCATCGAGCTCCTCGCGTGAGGTGGTGACCGCCTCGCGATGGGTCGCAGCAGTCTGCTGAAGCCTGGCTGCCTCCGCAGCCTTGGCTTCGGCTTCGGCTTGGGCCGCGCGCGCCTTGGCCGCTGTTTCTTCGGCGTACGCTTCGCGCTTCTCGACGCGGTGCGTCTCCTGGCCGACCTCCTCGCGTATGCGCTCGGCCTGCACATGGCGCCGCCGGTTGCGCGTGTTGCGCGCCAGAAATGCGATGACGGCGATGACGACAATCGCCGCGACGGCGACGATGATCCAGATCATGGTGTTGTCCATGTCGGCTCCTTGGTGTCTGTCGGAAAGGCCACGTTGATTGACGAACCCGCTAATTAGGCGGGATGCCCGTGGCCGGTGATGTCTAAACCGGAAATGCCTGCATGGAGAAGGGCGTCAGGCGTACCCTGACGTCTTGTGTCAGGAAGGTCCTGACAGTCGAGCGGAGGCTGTTGATGACCACCACGACGTCGGAATTGCGATGCACTTTCTGTGCCAAGCAGCACACCGAGGTCGCCAAACTCATCGCCGGGCCGGGTATCTACATCTGCGACCGGTGTGTCGACCTGTGCGTGGGCATTCTCGCCGAGGACACCCCCGCCACGCCGTCATCACTTCCTGAATGGGGCTTGCTGACGGATGATGAACTGTTGCAACGTATTCCGTTCATCGCGGCGTCGGCGGCCAACATCGAAGCGGGATTGCGCGAACGCATTCACGAACTGCACGACCGCGGCATTTCCTGGGCGCGCATCGGCGCGGAATTGGGTATGACGCGTCAGTCGGCGTGGGAGCGGTTCTCCGTTACGTGACGATCAGTGTGCCCTTCATCGACGGGTGATAGACGCAGTAAAACGCGTACTCGCCGGGTTCCATCGGCGCCGTCAATGTTCCTTGCTGCTTGCCATCGACGTGGACGTCGAACTGCCCCGCCGTCTGCGACGTCACCGAGTGCTCGACCGAATCGTCGTTCTTGATCGTGATCTGTGCCCCGGGCGGCACTGTGATGG
Organism: uncultured Actinomycetota bacterium; assembly: GCA_963715885.1. GTDB lineage: Bacteria > Actinomycetota > Actinomycetes > Mycobacteriales > Mycobacteriaceae > Mycobacterium. The sequence continues at coordinate 217,153 of CAVQSK010000018.1, read as the reverse complement.
GCTCGCCGAAGCTCATGTCCGCGATGGTGATCGTCGCGGCACCGACGGGCGCGGGTGCGGTCGCTTCTGTGGTACCGGTCGCCTGCGCAGTCGTCGTCGGACTGCCGGTCATCGTCGCGGTCCCGGTATCCGGTTCCTCGGTGGTGGTACTCGATTCACCGCACGCCGTCGTGACGGCGGCTACCAGGCACAGGGCCGCCCAGAACAAACAGAACTTCTTCATCGCGTTCCCCTAACAATTGCGCCTCCCAAGGAACACGATTATCGATCCGAGTTGGTTCAAGCAAGAGCACTTCCGCAGCATGCGCACCGATGTGCGCGACTCAGAAGTAGCCGTTGGCGGGCGGCCACGTGCCATTGACCGCATAGTTGCCCGCGGCATAGGCCTTGTAGGCCAACGGACTGTGACTGGCCAGAGTCCGGCTGTTGCGCCAATGCCGGTCAAGATTCAGTTTGCGGGCGGTGGCCGACGCTCCCCCTGTGTCGAACAACCGCTCGGCTGCTGCGAGCGTGAGTCGCTCGGCCACCAGCTGGGCCTTGGCGATCGTGACCGCCAGCTCGGCCAGCGCATCGGGGTCAGTTTGCCGCGCGTCGTCAACCACGGCGTCGATCGCGTCGGCCGCGCGGAGCACCACCGCTTCGGCCGCGGTGGCGTCCGCCGCGATGTCGCCCACCGCCTGAAGCACAAACGGATCACCCGACGCGGTGTCGGACAGTGAATGCGATGCTGGACGCGCCTTATCCCGCACATACGACACCGCGTCGTCGAACACGCCGTGCGCGATGCCCGCCGCCACCGCGGCCAGGTACAGCTGCAGGAAACCGCTTCCGTGGCCCAGATGTTTGCCGTCAGAGACCGTGACGACCTCAACGGGGTGGACGACGACGTCGCTGAACCGGGTGCCGCCGCTGGCGGTGAGCCGTTGACCGAAGCCGTCCCAGTCGTCGTACAGCTCCACGCCCGCCCGATCGGTCGGGATGATCGCCTGGATGTCTCTGCCCTCGGCGTCGATTGCGGATACGGCGATGAGATCGGCGAAAAGTGTTCCGGTGGAGTAGAACTTGTAGCCATCGAGCCGCAGCACGCCCTCGGCGTCGGCAAGCACCGTGGTCTCCGAGCTCGACGGCGCCTTGCCGTTGGCGTCGGTGATCGCGTTGCCGAACACCAGCCCCGAATTGATCCACGGGAACCACTGCACCCGTTCAGCTTCGGTGGCCCGGTTGCTCAGCAGGCGTTCGGCGAAGCCGAAGTGGGCGCGAAGTGCCTGGGCCACATTGGAACTGCCGCGGGCGATCTGGATGACCATGCTGAGCACGTCGCGTGCGCTAGCGCCCGGACCGCCGTATCGCGTCGGCACCCGTAGGCCGAGCAGTCCGGCGTGACGCAACCGCTCGACCGCGCCGTATTGCAGCACCCGGTCACGCTCAGCCGCGGCGTCGTCGCGGCGCAGTTCGTCGACGATTGCTGGTAGCCGGGCCAGCCGCTGGGCGGTCGAACCGCCCAGCGGTTCATCCGAGAAGGCGGGACGAGCCGCCACCACTTCAATTGTCACAGTTGTCTCCAGTCAGCGGAAGTGCGGAATGATCTTGTCGGCGAATCGATCCAGCTCCTCATCGAGCGGCTGAAATTGGAGCATGAACAGTTCGATACCGGCGTCATGGAACGCTTCGATGCGCTCGATCACCTGGTCGTAGCTGCCGACCAGGCCCGCGAGGGTGCCGCCGTTGGACCCAACACGGCTGGTGCCGGCCAGCACCTTGTACATCTGGGTCTTGGGGTCGGTGCCCGACGAGATCTCGGGCCGTTGCTCGGCATCAACCAACGACTGCAGATGGGCCAGTTCGGCGGTCGCCTTCGTCTCTGTTTCCCGCGCAATGACGAAGGCCGACAAGCCGAACCGCAGCGGTCCGCGGTCGCGTGACCGGGCCCGTAGATCCTCGATCACGTCGACCGTGTCGGGCAGCGGCCGGCCGTTGATGAAGAACACATCGGCGTGGTGCGCGGCCAGCGCCCGGGCCGGTTCGGATTCGCCGCCGAAGTAAACCGGGGGCAGCTCCTCGGGCACTGGCCGGACGAGCGCGGGCTGACCGCCCCGGGCGCCGATGTCGACCTCCTTACCCGTCCACAGGTCGAGTACGGCTTCGAGCCACTCGCGCGTGTACGCGTAGCGGTCGTCGTGGTCGACCGCGTCGAGGCCCAGTGCCTCCAGCTCAGGCAGAAACCAGCCGCTGACCACGTTGACCGACAACCGGCCGCCGGAGATCTCCGCGATGTTGCCTGCGATCTTGGCGAACACCAGCGGATTGATCAGCAGCGGCTTGATCGCTCCGATGAGCTCGATGCGGGTGGTCGCCTCGGCCAGCGCCGCCAGTGTGGACCAGGTTTCCAGGACGGCGTCTTCGATGTTGCTGGGGTGAATGACGTGCTGGGCCAGCAGCGTCGAGTCGTATCCGGCCCGTTCGGCGCGGACCAAAAGGTCACGGTTGCGTCGGTATCCCGCGTCCGGTGCGTCACCGGGATGGTTGCGCGCACCGTGATTTCCGTAGGCCGGCGCCCAGACGCCGAACCGTGGCGCGGTCATGAACTGGCCAGGTAGCGCTGGCGTTCCCAGTCGCTGACGTGGTTGGAATACTGCTGCCATTCACTGCGCGCGATCGCCGCGAAGTCGTGGACGGAATCGGCACCGAGAATCTCGGCGATCGTGTCGTCCTGGACGGCGAGTTCCAGTGCCACCCCCAGCGATTCGGGCAGTTGCGTGCCCTTGGTGTAAAGGTTGCCATTGCCATGCTCGGGTGGTCGGCGACCAGCTTCGATCCCCGCGACCACCGCGGCCAGCGCCGACGCCGCCAGCCAGTACGGATTGGAATCCGATGCGCCGCTGCGTAGTTCGATGCGGGTGGCCGTCGGGTCCGCCCCGATCAGCGAGCGCACGGCGGCGCTGCGATTGTCACGGCTCCATGTGACGGTGGCCGGTGCGAACGAATCCGGCGCAAAGCGACGGTAGGCGTTGACCGAGTGCGCGCCAAACAAGGTGATCGACGGCAGATGTTCGAGCAGGCCCGCGATGGCATGCAGCGCCAGTTGGTTCTCCCCGCCGTCGACGGCCGCGAATGCCGGTGCGCCGTCGCGCCACAACGAGATATGCAGGTGCGCGGAGCTACCGGAATGCTCGGAGAACGGCTTGGCCATGAAGCTGGCGATCTTGCCGTGCTTGCGGGCGACCTCCTTCGCCGCGTACTTCAGCCGGGCGGCGTCGTCGGCGGCCTCCAGCGCATCGGTAAAGACCAGGTTGGTCTCGACCTGGCCGGGCCCGTACTCGGTCTGGATACCCTCCAATCTGGTGAAGGCGCCGAGGGTTTCGTAGAGGTCGGTGATCAACGGGTCGAGTGCGTTGGCGTTCTCCAGCGAATACGCGTGGATGTCGTGCTGGAACGGCGACCCGTCGGGGTTGAGCAAATAGAACTCCAGCTCGACGCCGACCTTGGCGGTGTACCCGAGGCCGGCGAGCCGGGCCAGCACCCGCTTTAGCACCGCCCGCGGATCGAGCAATGACGGACTGCGGTCGTGGGCAACGATATCCGCGATGACGTGGCCGACACGCGCTCGCCACGGCACCAGCTGGAAGGTCGAAAGATCCGGCACTGCATAGACGTCGGGGTAACCGCCCTCCCAGTTGGTCAGCCGCAGTGAATCGATGACCGTGCCGTCGGTGTTCCAGCCGAGGGACGCCTCACAGAAGGCGAACCCGGTGCCACCGGCTCGACTCAGGAACTGCGCGGCCGGGATCCGCTTGCCCTGGGCGTGGCCGAACGGGTCGCTCCATGCGACCTCGATTTCGGCAAGGGAGCTGTCGTCGAGTCGTCGCAGCAGTTCCTGCTCCGCCGCCGAGATGGCATCGACCGTCTGCGTCATGAGGTTGCGACCGTTTTGTCGGCGACCCGGGTCCCGACCGCGGCGCCGAGCGCGAACGCGGCCACCAGGAGCCCGATGATCACCCACGCGAGGACGGCTGAACCACCGACCAAATCGCTCAGGTTGGCCAGGATGAGGATCAGCGAACCGAGCAGCCCGATCAACCCGAGGGCGGGCGCTATGCGGACCCGCCACTGCGAGTAGCCGCGGCGGTCGCGGGCGAAGAAGACCAGCACGGCTAGCGAGGTGGCGATCAACAGCACGACGAATCCGACCGTGGTGGCGCCGGCGAACCAGGTGTAGAACTGCGCGGCGGGGTCGAGATTGAACACCACGGCGAACACGATGCTCGCGGCGACCACCCCGGAGATCCACAGCGACGCCTGATGCGGTGAGCCGTGCCGGACATGTGCATAGCTGAGCGACTCGGGCAACACATCACGCTGTGACAGCGCGAACACGTACCGGGATGCGACGTTGTGGAACGCGAGGATGCAGGCGAACAGGCTGGTGAAGTAGAGCACCGTGATGATGTCGGTGCCGACGACGCCGATGTAGCGCGTTGCCGTGTCGGCCAGGAAGGTGCCGCCCGACTCGGTCGCCCTGGTGACGGCCTCCTCGTCACCCCATCCCGAGACCAGCGCCCAGCTGGTGATGGCGTAGAACGCGCCGATGAGGATCAGCGCGGCGTAAGTGGCACGCGGGATGGTGCGCTCGGGGGTACGTGCCTCGTCGCGGAAGATCGCTGTGGCCTCGAAACCGACATAGCTGATCAGCGCGAACAGCAGCCCGATGCCCAGCGAGCCGGAGAAGATCGCGTTCGGGTTGACGATGCCGTTCGACAGGCCGTGGTCACCGCCCTGGACGACGATGACGAGGTCCAGCACCGCCACAATCGCGATCTCGGCGGTCAGCAGCACTGCGAGCACCCGGCTGGACAGCTGGATGTTGCGGTATCCGAGATACGTCGTGACCACGAAGGCCACCGCTGCGAAGAGCCACCACGGCAGGGCGGGGCCGCCGAACAGTTCGACGACGGTTGCGCCTGCCGGGCCCAGCAGGCCGTATACACCCGCTTCGATCGCCACATAGCTCACCAGGGCGACGAATGCGATCCCGATGCCGGTCGGAAAGCCCAGCGATTTGCGGACATACGAGAAGAACGCGCCCGCCTCCTCGACGTAGGGCGTGAGTGCGGTGAATCCGACGGCGAACAACAGCAGGATCACCGTGGACACCACGAATGTCGCGGGAAATCCTGCCCCGTTGCCCGATGCGAGACCCAGTGGCACCACGCCGCCGATGACGCCCAGTGGCGCCGCCGCGGCGACGACCATGAAGACGATCGATGCAACGCCGAGATTCCCGCGAAGGTGGCGTACCGGAGTCGGTGGTTTCTGCCCCAAAGTCTCTGGGGTGGTCGTGATTTCGGACATCGTTACCGTCCTTCGAATGACAGCGTGCTGGTGGATACCACGAACCATAGAAGTAACGTGCTGTGCGACACCACATCTGGAGTCACCGTGAGTCATACGTTGTAACAATTGGACACAATCGGAGATCGGCTGCGCTTGCGGTGGCCAACAGCGTCGGTAGTCTTCGGGCGGTGAGCAGCTCGGTCCGCGCGGTGGCCACCAAGGGCAAGCGGCCGTTGCGGGTCGGCGCAACGCCTGTGCCGCACGCGGAGATCCTCGACTTCGTCCGCGAGCCGTTGGCAGGGCGTGATATCGACCTGCAGATCGAGATCTTCGAGAGCTTCGACGAACCCAACGACCTGCTCGTCGCCGGCCGGCTGCACGCGAACTTCTTCCAGTACCTGCCCTTCCTCGACGACTTCAACCGCCGCTCCGGTAACCGGCTGGTGCCTGTCGTGCCGGTGCATATCGAACCATTCGGTCTGTACTCGGCGTCGATACCCGACATCGACGCGATACCCGAATTCGCCGAGGTGGCGCTGCCCTCGGACCCGGTGAACGTGGACCGCTCGCTGATGATGCTCGACCGGCTGGGCCTGATCGACTGCGCACCCGTGCGACGGTCGCTGGCCACCGTCGCCGACGTGCGGTCCAATCCGCGCCGCCTCGTCTTCAAGGAGCTGACCAGCTGGCTGCTGGGCGGGGTGCGCGAGGACTTCGACGTCGTTTTCCTGTTCGGCAACCAGGCCATGGAGTGGGGTGTCGACACCGGCAGCGCCCTGTACTGCGACCGCGGCAATTCCGCATACGCCGAGTACCTCGTCGCCCGGCCGGAGAACTGCGACAGCCTCGGTGTTCGAGCGCTCGCCGATGCACTGAACTGCGAGTCCACGCGTGATTTCATCACCACCACCTACGCCGGGCAGGTGCTGGCGGCGTTCTGAGTTGCGCTCACGTCGACCCAAACCCTGTCCGGTTCGCCGTGGACTGGCGACGGTGGTCGGGTGTACCAAGCCGCGACGCGGTCCGCGAGGCCACCCGTCGACACCGTCCGGGTGGTGCTGGTACTCGACGTCCCGGCCGCGTCGGCGGAATTGCGAAGTCGCACCGCCCAACTCGCAAACGAGTTCGGCCGGCTGATCGCGCATTCGGTTCCGGGGGTGCGGGCCCGCAAGGCGGTGGTCTCGACTGGTGCGTTGACCACCGGCCCCGTGCGCTCGCCCCACGGCTTGACGATCGACCGGGTCAATCGTGAGGTGCGAATCGACGGGCACCCCGTGCGGCTCGCGTATCGCGAGTTCGAGCTGCTGTGCTACCTGGCGGCGCTACCTCGGCGGCCGGTGTCGCGTGCGGAGCTCATCCGCGAGGTGTGGCACGACCGCCCCCCGCGTGTGGACGGGTCGTACCGCACCGTGGACACCCATGTGCGAAGGCTTCGCGCCAAGTTGGGCCCGTACGCCAGGGTGCTCACCACGATCCGGGGCCGCGGCTACCGATTCGATCCCGGTCCGGACGTGCATTACACGGCAGGCGCGTGTCCGGCCTGAGCGCCTACAGCGTGGCCGTGTACGGCCCGGCGGGCTGGCAGATCGACCTCGGCGGATTCCCGGTGGAGGCGCACCCTCTGCCCGAGGAGGTATATGTCGCGCCGGGCCGGTAGGGCTGGTAGTACACCTGTGCCGGGAGGGTCCCTGTTCCCTGTGCGCATTGTCCTGGGCCGTCGCTGCCCTGCAGCTGGATGCAAGCCACCAAGAGGTACGGCTGAGACCGGTTGCAGGCAGCCGGCACCAGCGTCGCGGTCACCATATTCGCGCCGGAAAGCTGCACCACCTGTGGTGGTGACAGCGTGTACGAGCAGGCCGCAGGGCCGGGCTCGGCGCTGGCCACGCTCGCAGTTCCGGCGACGGTCAGGGCCACAGACGCGGCGAGAATCGTCAGCGGCCTGATCATTCCTGGATGCTAGTTCACCGCAGGTGGCGCTCATCGATAATAAACAGAACCAGTGTGACCGCGAGGAATCCGGCGGGCAGCCAGATCGCGTGCACACCCCAGGCGAGGCTGGCCATGGCGCCGATGAAGGCGCCACACGCGAACGCGAGAGTCAGTGAGCTGTACACCCCGAACGCCCGCCGCGCCGACGCCGTCTTCGCGACGAAGCCGTCATATCCCGCTTCGACGAACCGCATGAGATTGCCGGTGGTGGCGACCGGCAGATAGACCAGCTCGCCGATGTTGCGAAACAGGCCGATCTGCATGGCCGCCAGAAAGCTGATGGGCACCGTGACGTAGCTGTGCGGCACCGACGCCGGGACGAAGCCGATGATCGCCAGTGCAACGGCCTGGATTGCCATGGTCCAACGCAACGGGTGCTTCACGATGCGCTCGATGCGACCGGACTTGATGTGCGAGGACAACGCGACCCCGGCGATGAAGGCAAGCAGTGGCCACAGGTGGGCCAGTGCCGCCGTCCACTTGCGCTCCGATCCGTCGATGGCGAAGAAGATCACGTTGGCTGTCTGAACGTTGGCGAACACTCCACCGCGCGCCAGATACGTGTGGGCGTCGAGGAATCCGTTTGTGAGAGTCAGGAGGAGGGCGAACCACAGGCTTCTCACTCGCTCTGTATCGGCTGGACCTGACGTGGTGCCACCCATCGGGACAACGTAGCCCGGTGCCGTGGGTTGTGCCTAGCCCGCGCCAAGCGCGTCGAGCATGCCCGATACCGCGCGGGGCCAGGTGAACTGTTCGGCACGGCGCCGTGCGCTGTTGCGCCGCAGGTGTTCCGGTCTGCTGATGACGAGGTCACCGCGCGGGCGATCGCGTCCGGGTCGTTATCGGCCGCAGCCCCGCTCTCGGTGGTGAGGATCTCCGCGAGGGCCGACGTGCGCGACACCACCACCGGTGTGCCGCAGGCCAACGCCTCGAGGGCCGCCAGCCCGAAAGTTTCATGCGGACCGGGGGCGAGTGCGACGTCCGCGGTCGCCAGGATGGTGGCGACCGTGTTGCGGCAGCCGATGTAGCCGGTGAAGTCGACGGGCAGACAGGCGGCCTGTCGTTCGAGCCGTGACCGCAGCGGTCCCTCCCCTACCACGACGAGTCGTGCATCAACACCCGAATCCTGCAGCGCGGCAACCGTATCGATACTGCGATGCGCGTGCTTCTCCACAGACAAGCGGCCGCAGTGCACCAGCAGGGTTTGGTCAGGCCGGGCCCACCGCTGACGCACCAACGCCGAATGGCAGCGGGGATGGAACTGGTCGAGGTCGACACCCAGCGGCACCGTCACCACGTTGGGGGCGTGTATCCGATCGAATTCCTCGCGGGCGAACGTCGTCGTGCAGACCACCGCGTCGTAACTGGCCGCTGTTCGACGGTTGGCCACGTCGGCGATCGACCGTGCTGCGCGAGCCGGAAAAACCTGTCCGACAAGGCGATCGAGTCGTTCGTGGGAGATCATCACGGTCGCAACGTCGTGCCGCCGGCCCCAGCTTCCCAGGGAGCGGAGCGTCAACCGATCCGACACCTCGAGTGCATCCGGCGCGAGCTCTTCAAGCAGCGACGTTACTGGGCCTGGCAGCACTGCGCGATAGCCGCCGGTGAAGGGAATCAGCCTGGCCGACAGAGAGACACGAACCACTCCCGATGACAGCTGGTGCCATTCGGAGTATGGGCCCGGAACCACGAGAAAGACTTCGTGTCCTCGGGCGCAGTACTCCGCGCCGAGACGATCCACCGCAGTTCGCAATCCCCCCGAACGCGGGCCGTAGAAGTTTGCGACTTGAACAACCCGCATGAGGTGAATTTGACCTGGACGCATGTGCGGTCAACAACGTGACACCAACCGGTACTTGAACAACCCGTGAACAGCCGCGAGCGACCGTGTTTGCGCCCCGACACGCCGCTGCACGCCGTACAAAAGCGGTCGCTCGCGGGTGAGTCAGCCGATGTAGCGGGTGAACCAGTCCTGCACCCGTCGCCAGGCATCGTCCGCGGCGGTGGCGTTGTAACGCTCCGCGTTGGTGTCGTTGAAGAACGCGTGGTTGGCGTCGGGTTCGGTGACCAGCTCGTGAACCAGTCCGGCCTTCTCGAGCGCCGCCCTGGCGACCGGCTCCGTCGCATTGACACGCTGGTCCAGGGCACCGTAAAAACCGAGCACCGCAACGTCTTTGGAGCCGGCAAAGTCGGGGTTGTCCGGTGTCGGCCCATAGAACGGGGCGGCGGCGGCCAGCTCGGGGCTCCCCGACGCGAGCAGTTGCCAGACAAAGCCCCCACCCATGCAGAACCCGACGACCGCGACCTTCTTCTCCGGGACGCGTCGCTGCAACTCAGCGATGCCTGATTTGAGGTTGGCCACGGATTGCTCCTGCGGAATCTTTCCCAGGGCGGCGGTGGCCTCCGCGGGATCGGTGAACTTCGCCGTCCCACCCTCGCTGGACAGCAGGTCGATGGCCAGCGCCGAGTAGCCGATGCCTGCGAATCGGCCCGCCACCGACCGGGTCCAGTCGTTGAGGCCCTTGTTCTCGTGGATGACCAGCACGCCGCCGCGCGCGTTCGGTGCCTCGGCCCAGGCCGCCTGCAGCTCCCCCTGCGGCCCGGCCCAGGTGATCGGCGACGTTGGCAGTGCACCCTCCGACCCGGGCGGCGGTGCGCTGGCGGTGGCCGGCTCACTCGCCGGCTCACTGGACGTCACCGGTGCCTCTGCGGCCGGCTTGTCCTCGCTGCACGCGGCGATCAGAGCGGTGGCCGCCGCGGTACCTATGCCGAGCAGTGCCAGGCGGCGCAGGGCTTCGCGTCTGGACAGCAGGCCGTCGACGTGATCGGTTGCAATTTCTTCGGCGATGTAGCGCTGTAGCGGTGTCACCCTCGTGAGTATGCGCCTGCATGGGAGAATCGGCGTTGGGAATCGCGATGGCGCGCAATACTCGCCGGATGGACTGGACTCCCAACCCAGATGCTCTGCGCGGCCGCGTCGCCGTGGTGGCCGGCGCGACCCGCGGCGCCGGACGGGGCATTGCCGCGGCGCTAGGCGAGGCTGGTGCGACGGTTGTCTGTACCGGCCGCAGCAGCGTCTGCGGCAACGCGCGGTCCGACTATGACCGCCCGGAAACCATCGAAGAGTCAGCCGAATTGGTCACCCAACTCGGCGGTACCGGCATCTCCATCCAGGTCGACCATCTCGACGTCGAACAGGTTGATGCGCTGGCTGACCGTCTCCTCACCGAGCTCGGCGGCATCGACATTCTGGTCAATGACATCTGGGGCGCCGAGACCCTCAAGGGTCCGCCCCCGACGTGGAACCGACCGATGTGGGAACACGATCTCGACGACGGGCTACGCATACTGCGACTCGGCATCGACACCCATCTGATCACCTCGCACTGCCTGCTGCCGCTAGTCGTCGCGCGCCCGGGCGGTCTGTTGGTTGAAATCACCGACGGGACGACCGAATACAACGCCGAGAACTACCGGCTGTCGGTCTTCTATGACCTGGCCAAGGTCGCGGTGAACCGGCTCGCCTACAGTCACGGCCACGAACTCGAGGCATACGGAGCCACCGCAGTCTGCGTCACACCCGGGTGGCTGCGCTCGGAGATGATGCTCGACAACTACGGCGTTACGGAAGACAACTGGCGCACCGCGCTCGACTCGAGCCGGACCGACGGTCACTTCACCGCGCCGCCGGCCTTCGCCGCATCCGAGACTCCGCGATACGTCGGGCGTGGCATTGCCGCGATCGCCGCCGACGACGCCCGCGCCCGGTGGAATCAGCGCTCGGTCAGCTCGGCGGTGCTGGCCCGTCAGTACGGCTTCACCGACATCGACGGACGTCAACCCGACGCATGGGCTTCATGAAAACCGCACCTCATAACGCGCGCCGGCCATCGAGTAGACATTTTCCTAAACCTGTTCACCGATTTCGTTGACACCCCGCCATGGCGGACTGTTCTATGACTTGGTGAGCTACGACACGATCATCCGCAACGGCCGCTGGTTCGATGGCACCGGCTCCCCATCGGCGCTGCGCAATCTCGGCATCCGCGACGGCCACGTCGTGACGATCACGCCGCACGACCTCGACGAGACAGGCTGCCCGCAGGTGATCGACGCGACAGGCAAGTGGGTGCTTCCCGGCATGCTCGACATCCATACGCACTACGACGTGGAGGTTCTAAACGGGCCGTCGCTGTCGGAATCGCTGCGGCACGGCGTGACCAGCGTGATGCTCGGATCCTGCTCACTGTCAACCATCCACGTCGACGGTGTGAACGCAGGCGACTTGTTCGGACGAGTCGAGGCGATCCCCCGTGAGCACGTCATCAGCGCCGTCGATCAGCACAAAACCTGGACCAACTGCGAGGAGTACATCCAGGCGCTGGAGGCGCGACCGCTCGGCCCGAATGTGGCGGCCTTCATCGGGCACTCCGACATGCGGGCCGCGACGATGGGCCTTGACCGCGCGACCCAGAAGAAGCAGCGGCCGACCAAGAGCGAGCAGGCCCACATGAAACAGCGGCTGGCCGAGGCATTGAAGGCGGGCTTCGTCGGAATGTCCTCTCAACAACTGCTTTTCGACAAGCTCGACGGTGACGTGTGCCGCTCCCGAACGCTGCCATCGACGTACGCCAAGCCCCGCGAGTTGCGCCGACTGAAGTCCACGCTCCGCCGTGCCGGCCGGATCCTGCAGTCCGGACCGGACATCGGCAACCCGTTCAACCTCGGGTCTCAGGTGGCGCAGTCGCTGGGGTTCTTCCGCAATCCGCTGAAGACCAGCCTGCTGTCGGCGGCCGACGTCGAGTCGAATCCGTACGCCATCAAGATGATGGGCCCCGTCGCGAGGCTCATCAACCGCCTCGGCGGCAACTTCCGGTGGCAGCACCTGCCGGTGCCATTCGAGGTCTACGCCGACGGCATCGACCTGGTCATCTTCGAGGAGTTCGGCGCAGGCGCCGCAGCACTGCATCTGCGCGACGAGGTGGAGCGCAACGAGATGCTGCGGGACGAGGCGTACCGCCGCCAGTTCCGCAAGCAGTATGAGAGCAAGTTCGGTGTACGGGTGTGGCATCGCAACTTCTTCGACGCCGACATCGTGGCCTGCCCTGACGCTACGGTGATCGGCAAGTCGTTCGGTCAGGTGGGTGAGGACCGTGGCGGCCTGCACCCCGTTGACGCATTCCTGGATCTCGTGCTTGAGCATGGCAGGGCATTGCGTTGGCGCACAACGATTTCCAATCACAGGCCTGATGTGCTCAAGAAGTTGGCGCGCGAGCCCGGCACCCAGATGGGCTTCTCCGATGCGGGCGCGCACCTTCGCAACATGGCGTTCTACAACATGGGTCTGCGGCTGCTGCGGCACGTCCGGGATGCCGAGAAGGCGGGGAAACCGTTCATGACCGTTGAGGAGGCGGTGCACCGGCTCACCGGTGAACTGGCCGACTGGTATCGCATCGATGCCGGCCACCTTCGGATCGGTGACCGCGCCGACCTCGTGGTCGTCGATCCCGCCCGGCTCGATTCATCGTTGGACGCCTACGCCGAGGCATCCGTCGACCACTACGGCGGCCTGTCGCGCATGGTCAACCGCAACGACGAGACCGTCAACGCGGTGTTCGTCGGCGGCCGCGCGGTGTTCCTCGACGGCGAGGCGACCGACCTCGTCGGCAAGCAGCGCACCGGGCGGTTCCTGCGCGCCGCCCACAAGACCCCGGCGCTTTCCGCTCCTGAATCCGAGTTGGCAAGTGTCAGCTGAGGTAACGGTCCTTGGCATGTGGAAGGCATTGGCCGACCGCGACTGGGACTCATTGAAGACTTTCCTGTCCGACGATTGCATCTACCTCGACATGCCGGTCGGTCCCACGGCGGCGGCACGAGGGCCAGAAGACATCGTCAAGCGGCTCAAGATAGGACTCGAGCCGTTGGCGTCATACGAGCACTCCACCGGACTGATGCTCGACAACGGCGCCGACGTAATGTACGAGCACCACGAGGAATGGCATTGGGCCACAGGCGAGTCCGCGATCTTGCAGTTCGTCACCGTTCACCGCGTGGAGAACGGCAGAATCACGCTGTGGAAGGACTACTGGGATATGGGAGCGCTGGCCAACCACGCCCCACCTGGCTGGATGGCCGATTTCGCGAATGCCGACACGTCGTGGGTATTCGACGCCACCGGTGTGGTCTGAGAAGCCTCTACGCCGCGGGCGTGGCGCCCAGCACGCGTTGGAGATCGGGCTTCATCGCCTGTAGCTGCGAACCCCAGTAACCCCAGCTGTGGGTGCCGTTGGTCGGGAAGTTGAAAACCGCGTTGTGCCCGCCCGAAGCGAGATACTTCTGCTGGAACTCCTTATTGCTGCTGATCGTGATGTTCTCCAGGAACTGCGCGCTGTACAAGACACCGAAGTCGCCCCCGGGCGCGTCGAGGTCGGACGATCTCCCGTTGCCGCAGTAGACCCAAATGGCGGTGTTGTTGGCCACCAGGGTGGGAATGTTGACCGTCGGGTCATTGCGCCGCCAGGCCGGATCGCTCGTCGGTCCCCACATGTTGGTCGCGCTGTAGCCGCCTGCGTCCTTTATGGCGAGGCCGATCATCGTGGGCCACAACCCGTGTGACGGGTTCAGGTAACCCGACAGCGAGCCCGCGAAGATGAACTGAGTCGGATGCCAGGTCGCCAGTGTCAGGGCCGCGCCGCCGGACATCGACAGGCCGACAACCGCGTTGCCGGTCGGGGCGATGCCCTTGTTCGCGGCCAGCCAGGCCGGCAACTCCTGGGTCAGGAACGTCTCCCACTTGTAAGTCGTGGTGCCTGCGCTACCGGCCGCCGGCTGATACCAGTCGGTGTAGAAGCTGGACTGTCCTCCCACGGGCATGACCAGAGACAGGCCGGACTGGTAGAACCACTCGAACGCCTGGGTGTTGATGTCCCAGCCGTTGGCGTCTTCCTGAGCCCGCAGACCGTCGAGGAGGTACACCGCATGCGGGCCACCGCCCTGGAATTCGACGCGAATGTTGCGGCCCATCGACGGCGACGGCACGTCCACTTGCTCGATCGGTAGGCCGTCGCGCGAATACGCGGCCGCGGTGGTGGACAGTCCGGCGACGCCCATCAGGCCGGGCAGGAGCACTGCCGTGAGCGCGGCGACCACCCATCGCCGCCATTCGCGAGGTGTCCTGCCAACAAGCGTCGCCAACACAGGTGATGCCTTTCTCCGGGGTCGTGTCACCGGCAAGCTATCAGCCGCGCGCGCGCCGCCGGGTTTGGCCACGCGCGCCGTGACCACCTTGATATCAAGATGATTGGCGCTGGATCAGTGCAGCCCGTAGACGCGTTGCGCGTTGCGACGCGCGATCAGATCGGCGACCCGGATCGCGTCGGGCTCACTCCACTCGTCGGCGTCGACCAAGCACTGCAGCACATTGCGAACGCCGTTGCGCCACAACTGTGCTCCAAGGAAGTGCAGTTCGGCTGGGCCGAACCCATCCGAGGAATACAGGATCTTGCGGAACGGCGCCATCTCGAGCAGGCGGCCGACGAACGCAACCGACCTCGCCCCCAGATAGTTGATGGCCAACCCCCCGTCGAGATAGACGTTGCTGAACGCCTGCGCCAGATAGCCGGCCTCTCGCTCGTACGGATAGCAGTGCAGCAGCATGATCGGCGTGTCACCGGAGCGCCGCAAGAAGTCCAGTAGATAAAGCGGATTCGTGGTATGCAGATCGCAATCACGATCACCGAACCCGACGTGAAACTGCAGCGGCTTGCCCAGCCGCAGCGCCTGATACAGGCCGAACCGCAGCAACACCCGGTCTGTCAAGCGGACTCCCCCACTGGCCCGCCACCCGCTGGCCGCCTGAGCCACCTCGGACAGCGAGGGCTCGGACAGATCGCCCTTGAAGCCGCCGCGGTAGGCCAGAATCGATTTGGTTGCTATCGCGGTCGTCGCCCGCTCGGCGAGAAGCTGCTCGAACGCCGCCGCATACTCACCCGGAGCGCGCGCTGCCTCTTCAGCCACCGACTCCAAGCGGACGATCTCGTGGATGCGTCCGGCCATGAGATCGCTCATGGTGCCGAGATCGGCTACCCCGCAAGCGAATCCGGTGTCCACCAGCCAGTCGGAGACCTTCGCCGACGACAGGAACAGCCGCGCCAGGTCGGCCTCGTGATACTCGCTGCGGCGCTTCCAGTACGCGTCCGCATCGGCATGGAGGGGCAGTCCCAGCAGCGGCGCGCAATGCGCCCGCACCGCGAACCCCAGTTGCGTGTCGAATGCCGACTCCCATTCGGCGAGCGGCTCGGTATTGGCCTCGTTGAGCCCGTTCTCAAACCGCAGGCGATCCCCCGGCTGAACCCAACAGCCGTGCACGTGGTGGTCGACCAGGGGCACGGCGGCAAGGTGCTCGCCTAGATCCGAGCGGGCTCCGCTCACTACACGCTCCAGGCAAGCCGGAATTTCTCTGCGAGTTGGTCGGGCGGCAGGTCGCCGTAGTTCTCGTGCTCGTATCGGCGCACTGCCAAGACGGCGTCAACGACCTCGTCCCCGAGAATTCCACGCAGCAGCGTGGATTGGTCAAGCGCGTCAAGCGCCGCCGACTGGCTCGACGGCAACAGCACCATCCCGGCCTGCCGGCGCTGTTCGTCGGCCAACTTGGCCGGGTCGACGGTCGTCTCGGGTGGCAGCGGCAACTTGCGTTCGATGCCGTCGAGCGCAAGCCCGAGTATTGCCGCGGTCGCGTAGTACGGATTGGCCGATGGGTCGATGACCTTCACCTCGACGTTCGCGCCGAGCGGATTGCTCGGCCCGCCGATCAGGAATCGCACCGCGGCTTCCCGATTCTCCGTGCCCCAGCACACATATGCCCCCGACCAATGGCCGGGCTGCATCCGCAGCCCCGACAGGACGGAGCCGCACAGGACGCCCTGCGCGTCGGACAGGCCCGCGAGCAGTCCCGCGACGGCGGACTCTCCATCCGGAGTCATCCCTGCCACCCCCGTTCCGTCCGAGAACAGTGGAGTGTTAGCGCGTTTCATCGAAAAGTGTTGGTGAGAACCGGATCCGACGCTGCCCGCGAACGGTACGGGCGACAGGCTGACTCGCAGCCCGTACCGCCGCGCCACCCTGCCGATGATGATGCGCATCAGCACCAGTTGGTCGGCTGCAATTACGGGTGACTGCGGGGAAAGCGAGATCTCGAACTGGTTGACGCCGTACTCCGGGTGGAGCTGTTCGACCGCGACACCGGAACCGGCCGCTGCATTGATGACATCCCGCACGAACCCCTCGAACTCGAGCACGCCGGCCAGGCCGTACTGCGCCCACATGTGTGACGGGAGTGCGCCGCCATCGGGGCCGACGAGGACGAACTCCATCTCATGGCCGACCACCGTGTCGATACCGGCTTTCGATAACCGCTCCTCGACTCGCTGCAGCACGCCGCGACTGCAATACGGGTCAGCCGAACCGTCTTGATTGAAGAAAGCGCCAGGGGCCCAAGCCAATCCGTCGCCGAGGATCCGCAGAGCGCTCAGGTCGATGCGAATCCGCTGGTCCCCCACCACGCCGACGGCATCGCCGAAGACGATGCCAGCCTGATCGATGGCAAAGACGTGCCAGACCGGACTCGCACCGAGTCCGGGATCGGCGAAGGTGCCCATCCGGCGCAGCGGCACAGTTTTGGCGTGCGTCAGCCCGGCGGGGTTGACGACCGTGCCGATCAGAGTGGCGACCCCGTCGGCCTCGAGTTGGGCGATGGCCGCTGCGGCCACGGGTTTGGCTGCCATGCAGCCATTCTGCGCTGCAGCGCCGCGAACTACAGGGTGATCTTGCAGGTTTGACCGATGTCCAGCGTGCGAAGCATCCGGCCCATGCCCAACCACATCGCGCACGACAGTGCCAGGTCCGTCAGTAGTTCGTCGTTGAACTGCTCGCTACAGCGGGCCCAGAAGTCCTCGTCGTCCCGCAGGCCGGTGTGGTCGCTGGCGAAGCGTTTCGCGAACTCGGCGGCGATGCGTTCTTGCGCGCTGTACCCGGGCCACGTCCGCCATTCGGCAGCGTGGTCGTACAGGTCCTCGTCGACGCCCGCCGCGATGCCCCCCGAATCGCGGGTGTTCTGGCACACCACGCATTCGTTTTCGAGCGCGATGACCATTCGGGCCAGTTCGCGGACCCGCATCGGCAGTCGGTTCTTGTTGTAAACCGCGTTGGTGAAACCGGCCATCGCGACTCCGATGTCGGGCGACTTCACCACCCAGGCAGCGGCGTCGTCGTCAGCGAAAGGCCCGATTCGGCTCATGGCGGAATCGTACGCGGACGGCACGAAAAAATGGAACGCGTTCTAGAAAGCGAGCGAAAACCGCAGCTAGATTACCTGGCCGAGGCGGTTAGCTCCAGCCTGTCGTCGTCCCAGTCGCGCTGGATCAGCACCCGGTGCGCGATGCGCTCCAACGCCGCCTCCACCCGTACCCGGTCTGGGCGCCACTCGAAGGTGGGCGAGGAGGCCAGCTTCTCGACGATCCGGTTGACCAACGCCGACGAGAACGGCTACAAGCTATCGGGCGGGCGGGACACGCATTGCGCGGCGTAGAGGGCCTCGCCCAGCTTGTCCATCAGTTGGAGCTGGGTCTCGAGGTAGTCGATGTGATCCTCCTCGTCGGCCAGGATCTTCTCGAAGAGGTTGGCCGTGGTGGCGTCTTCCTTCTCACGGCACATGATGATTCCAGGCTTCAGCCGGGCCATGACTTCGTACTCGATTGCGAGGTCGGCTTCGAATTGTTCGCGGATGTTCTGGCCGACCCTCAGGGAGAACAGCCGCTGATAATTCGGCAGGCCATCCAGAATGAGAATGCGGTCAGTGATCGCTTCCGCATGCTGCATTTCTTCGAACGATTCTTTGCGAGTGTGCTCGGCCAGCTCCGTGAAGCCCCAATTCGCTTGCATCTTTGAATGCAGGAAATACTGGTTGATTGCCGTGAGTTCGCTTGTCAACTGCTCATTGAGCAATTTCAGAACGTCCGGATCGCCTTGCATGGTCGCTCCTAAGCACCTTGAGGGCTGGTCAAGTATCGCTGTTAGCCGTGCGCCTTCAATCTAGTCCAGAAGATGCGCGAGAGCGCACCTTTTAGGCTTGGGAGAGGCGTGTTTTCGGTCGCTCGTTCGATCGGCGACGGGCGAAGGCGCGCAGATCAGGCAGGTTGCCTGGACTGCCTACGCTAAGTAAGGTTAGACTGCGCTAACAGTGGGCGACGGAACCTGACGGGCAGGAATAGCGATGGGTGAGTACGACTTACACTCGCTTATTCTTGCCTGCGATTTTCGCGTCGATGATGTCGATCGAATGTGGAGATGGCTCAAGAAACACCGCGACGGTCTTGCCTCGATCGGTGCGCATCATGTTGTCCTCTACACATCCCTTTGGGAACCTCGGCGGGTATTGGTGACAATCGGTATTCGTCACGCCAGATCAATGCGTGACGTTTTGCGCTCACCCGCAATATTCGAATGGTTCGACATATCGGGAGCCGATGATATTCCGCCCATCTTCGGCGGCGAAGTGGTCGAAAAAATCGATCTCTACGAACCGTCGCCCGAGGACCATGTGGGCCGAGTCGTGGTCGGCGTTATGTCGTCGGTCGACGACGTGTCCGCGCTGATGGCCAAGGTGCACGACGGCATCGAGCGATTCAAGCGCGGTGGGGTGCGAAAGCTCTGGGTCTACCGGGCGCTCGATGACGGACGGGAAGTGATGATCCTTCAGGAGATAGAGGACGAGGTTGCCGCCCGCCAGTGGATCGAGCATCCCGACGCAGCCGCGGAGTGGATGTCCAACGCTGGCCTCGGTGCGTATCCGACGCAGTTCGTTGGTACGTTCGCCCATCTCATGTCCGTCGCCGAGCCGAGCTGACGGGGTCGCGATGTTTGTCTGCCTGTGCACCGGAGTCACAAGTCACGACGTCGACGCGGTCGTGGCCAACGGGGCCACGACGTCCAAGCAGATCGCCGAGGCGTGCGGCGCTGGCGGCGAGTGCGGGCGGTGCCGACGGACGATTCGGGCGATGATCGAGGATCATTTCAAGGTCAACGGCTGCCCGTCGAGCACCATGAGGCGCTAGCCGAGGAGCTGGCGGATCCGTTCTACGCCGGCCGCGAGACCGGGTCGCGCTCGAATGTGAACTCGTGTCACGCTTCAGGCGCCCGACCAGTGGCACATGTCCACACTCGAGCCGTCAGTTAGCTTCGCGCCTGTCGGCGAATGCGGCCAGGGCATCGGCATTGGCCGCGGCTCCGAGCAGTACGGCGAAGTGCTCGATTTCCCTGGCGCTCGCCGCGGCGATCTCAGTGCGGGTCGGCTCGACGATCGTCTGTTTCACCGCCATCAGGCTCGGAATCGGCCGGGAGGCAAGGATTTCAGCGTGTCGGCGAGCCTCTGGCAGAAGGTCGTCGGGAGCGCACACCTTCCACGCCAACCCCATGCGGTGGGCCTCGGCTGCGTCAACCCACTCCGATGACATCAACAACCACGCCGCGTTCTGCCGGCCCATCAACCGTGGCAACAGATACGACGAGGCCGCCTCCGGCGCCACGCCGAGGCTGGTGAATGGCGTCTTCAACCGTGCCGTCGACGACATGAACACCAGATCCGCGTAGCCGAGAATCGTTGCGCCGATGCCAACTCCAACACCGTTGACCGCGCAGATCAGCGGCTTGGGCAATTCCGTGAGGGCATCGATCATCGTGGAGAAGTAGCTGCCCTGCCCGTTGAATGTGGGATCGGTGATGCGCCTCTGCATCTCGCTGAGGTCGTTGCCCGCGCTGAACGCCCGTCCCGCGCCCGTCAGCAGCACGACGGCGACGTCGGGATCGGCGGCCGCCTCACGCAGCGCGATCGCCGTCGCGTTGTAGAGCTGCTCGTTGAACGCGTTGAGGACTTCGGGCCGGTTGAGCGTGAGTGTGCGCACGCGGTTGTCGTCGCTGATCTGCAGTACCACGGCAGCAGCGTATGCGCTAGCCGTTGCTGTAGACCCGGGAGGGTGCGACCAGCACCACGGTGCGACGCTGTTCGGCCATCACCCGGTCGTATTCGTCCCAGTCGTCGTGGGTTCCGCCGGCGGCGGTGAACACCTCACGCAGCAGCAGCCGCAGCTGTTCTGCGCCAGCGAGCCAGGGCCGCGCATCGTCCGGCCCGGCAAGCTCGGCTGTGCCCTCCACTGTCCCCCACTGCCAACCGTTGCGGAACGTCACGGCCAGCTGCGGACGCGCCCGCAGGTTCGCCAGTTTGACCTTGCCGTACGTGACGAAGCCCAACGTGGGCTCACCGGTGCTCGGATGCGGCAACACGCCTGCATTGACCAGCGACGCCTGGATGGTGCCATCGGCGCGCAGCGTCGACACCACGGCGAGGCCGCTTTCGGCTGAGGCGAGCGCAACCGCATCGTCAAGAGTGGTCATGGGATCACCGTACGGCGAGGGTGGTTGACGGCGAACGGGGTTCGAAAGACATATCTACTTGTCGGCACCGTGTCGACATCGCGGTTCGCACCGAACGCGGCGATGCTGGCCACCATGCGCTCCATGCGGTCGCGCAGGTCGTTGTCATCGGCGGCGCCGAAGAATGCATGCAGATCGGAAATCGCCTCTTCCGGGAAGAGCTCTTCGACGATCGCGGCGATGAGCGGCGCTTCCGGCGTTAACGGGCGAACCACAGCGTTCTGGGTGTAGCCGAACGTGGACTGGGTTGCGATGGCCACCGGTGTGTGGTCGATGTGCCAACGCGTCAGCCACGTCGCCTCGTCTAAGTCGTTGGGCCGACGCAGCAGTGCCACGTTGGCCAGGCCCGCGGTGCGCTGCCCCGGCACCGTGTCCGGCGGCGGAAGCGGCACGGATTCGGTGACCAGGTACGCGGCGACGTCGTCACATTCCTTTTCCAGCAGTGTGATTGCCGCCCGGACCTGATCGCCGTACGACTGTTGGGTCCACAGGCTGACAAATGCAACCACCGGCGGGTCCAGCGTCGTCAAAGTCATCAGCGAGTCGCGGACCACGTCGTCACGCAGGTTGACCGCCAAACCCGGGACATCCAGATCGAGTAGGTCGGCGGCGACTTGGGCGCGCATCCGTGCGCACCATCCTGCATCCGCGTCAACTGCCCTGAGCGTGATGATGACTTTCTCCACGATGCGAACCTACAACTGTGCAACGTGGTGGTTAGGCTTCCAACCTTTCGCGGACACTGGCGAGCCGTTGTCTGAGTTCCGCCACGTCGATGATGCCGCGAGCTACCAGGGAATGCGCGAGCGAAATCAGCTGGTTCTCAGGGTAAGGCAGGCTCGAGTACACGGTCGCGGACAGCTTGTCTTCCTCATCGCGGCGCTCTTTGAAGTTGGGGATGTCCGCGGCGCAGGCCGCGTGGTCGAGTGCGTCGCACAGGCCGTCCAGGCTGGTCTTCCACGGCGGTACGGGATTCTCGACGCCGTACTTGGCCGCCATTCGCGGCCACACCTGGTCGCGTTCCACGATTTCCTCCAAGGGCGCGATGTTGACCCGCTCGATCGGGCTGAAAGCTTCCGCTGAGCTCATCCGGCGGGCCCCGGGTGGACGGCCGGACGGGTGTCGGTGATCACGTTGGTGGTGACGCCGGCCTTCGGCAGCGCGACACCGATCAGGCAATCACGCGTGACGATTTCTGCCAGCTGGTCTTCGGTCCAACCTTCTGTCCCCTCGGGCTGCAACGGCATCACCATGAAGCGATGCTTCTGGTTGGAATCCTGCACGCGGATGGAGATTTCGTCGGGCAGATACAGCCCGAACTCTGCGAGTACCTGGCGTGGCCAACGGACCATGCGTCGGCGGTAGTTCGGGGTGCGATACCACTCGGGCGAATTGCCGAGGATCGGCCGCGGATAGCACGAGCACAGCGCGCAGACGATCACGTTGTGCAATGTGGGTGTGTCCGCGAGTATTTGGAAGGCGGTGAAGTCGCTAGGTGTGCCGAAACCTGTGGGTTCCATCCAGTCGACACCGACCTCTTTGCTGGCCGTCATCGGCTCGGCGAGAGCGAGCTTCTTGAACTCGGGATCGAGCCACGCTTTGGCCACGAGGCGTGCCGCGGGTGTTGGGCCGATCTGCTCGGCGAATTCGGTGAACCGGCGGTGCTCCTCGGCGGTGAAGATTCCCTTCTCGATGCACAGTTCGCGCAAAGCAATCTCTAAGACTTCGAAGTCGGTGATCTCGTCGACCATCGGCGCGACCGTGCGTTCATGGTCGTGATCGTGACTGTGATCAGTCATACAAATTCCTTTCTGGACAGCTTATTTGGCGGCTTGCAGCCAGTGTTCGGGAATCTCGGTTTGGACGACGTCGTCGGTGGTCCCGGTGTAGCCGAACCACAACGCGGACATGTTGAAACGAACGACGTAGAACCATTCCGGTGTCGCGGGACGGTCCCAGGTCTCGTCCTCGGCGGCCGGGCTTTCGTAAGCGACCGCCGCGATTTCCCCTCTCGCGCCGCGCACATACTCCGGGGTCCTGGTGTAGAAGATCACCGGCAGTTCGCGCACCACCACCGCGTCGCCGACCTTGAACTTCGGCTGCCCGGCCTGGCCGGCATACACCTGCGGATCGCCCTTTCCGATCGCGTGCTTGTGGTGCTCGTTGCGTTTGACCTGCGACCCGTCGCCTTCGGACTTCGGTTTGGCCTCCAACTTCTTTCCGTCGAGTCCGCCTTCGTAACGCGACTTGACCTCGGCCATCCGCTCGCTCAACTCAGTCAGGCCGATGTGGTGCTTCTCCACCAGGATGCGCGCGACGGCAAGCAGCCAGCGACCGTAATAAGGCAGCCCCAGATATTCGGCCCGACCGACGTCGACGTTGCCCATGCGGCGGCGCTCCTCCGATAGCCAGATTCCGCGCCACCCGAGTACCTCGCAGATCACATACGTCATGTGCTCCCACAGCTCATACTGCTTGTTCTCGTACTTCATCGGTGCATCCGGCTCACCGCCCACGTCATGGACGGGCTTGAGGTACGCGGTGATGCGGTCGTGGTCCAGGAGATCGGGAGTCGGTGCGTCCGGAAGTTCGGGATATGCCGACTTCAGTCGGGCCACCAGATCTAGTTGAGCAGCGCGTTCGGCCGCTGTGCTCATGAAAGCTCCCTTCGTATTCGGACATGTTGCGCAGGTGAGGCTTTGTCGGCCCTCGCTACGGCGGGGGCGTGGGGCAGAGCACTACAGCTTTGCTGGCCATCGGCACCTCCAAGGCTGCTGACCGGTTCCGGTTGCTGACTCTATCGCCGAAGCCCCATCAATACAGCGGAATCGCACACCGATTGCCGCGGTGGAGTCATCGCCTGCGAATGCAATCGCGGGTATGCGCTGCGCCGCAAGGGATTTGAAGACCACCCAGCCTTTGAGCGCAATTATCCGATAAACGACAACGCGAGCGCACACCGCATTCGCAGTGTCTAGCTTGTGTTCGCTGAGCGGTTTCTGATTTCCATGCCGAGGCGAAAGAGCCGATCATGGCGCCAGCCCGGTTTCGGTGCCGACAGCCATATCCCGAATTCATGCACGCCGCCCGGCGACTGCTGGGCCACCCCTGCCACTAACCCGGTAGTAGCCGCCTAGCGCCGTCGAGTCAGGCGGATCATGACCGCTGCGCAACTCGACGCGTGTACTCCACCGTGCGGTGACCGTGGTGGAGTCACAATGGGCAGGTGATCGACGGCAGCCGGGCAGTCGATGCCCTGAGGCTGAACACGCCTGACGCCGGCGCAGTGGCTCGCAGCCTGCTCGGAGTCCTGGCGATGGCTGCGGTCGCGCTGTATTGGAATTCCCCGACGGCGGCGGTGTGGGCGGCCAGTGCCGCGGCGATCGCCGGTGCCATCGCACTGCAGGACAGTCCTGGCGGACGCGTGCCGGTGATCATTATCGTGTCGTTGCAGATGGGCGCCGCAGTGTTCCTCGGCGCGTTGACGGCGTCCAACGACGTCGCGTTTGTCGTCGTGGTTGCACTGTGGTGTTTCGCCGCGGGCATGCAGTGGGCGCTCGGCGGCAACCCGGGGCTCGTCGCCGCCGCCGCCAGTGCATTGTTGGTGATCGCGTCTCCCGAGGAGCCTTCGCTATGGGGGGTGGTCGTACCAACGGCGTTGACCATCGCGGCCGGTTGCGTTCAGGCCGCGCTGGTGGCGGTGTGGCCGCCGCAGCGCTGGCGGTCTCAGCGCGACGCGTTGACGAAGGCCTACCGCGCGCTGGCCGCGGACGCTCGGAGTGTCGCCGCCGACTGTGATGCTCCGGTGGACGTCGCCCCACTTACATCGCTGCGAGAGGTCTTCGTCGATAGCCAGGCCACCCGGCGCCCGAAGGCGTACCACGGCGGGTATCGGCTACCCGAGCGGATCACCGCGACATTGAGCGCATTACGAGGCAGAGGCGACGCCGTTTCGCAGATGCTGACGGCTGCAGCTGTATTCCTGGATGCAATCGCGGACCACAGTCACACCGCGCGACGAGACGCCGAACATGCCCTGGATCGCGTCGATACCGAGATCGCCGCGGTGACCGGGCCGGAAGCGGCGATCGCGCAACGGTTCTCGCAACAACTGCACGAAGCGGCCACAGTCCGGTTCGGCGAGGTGGGCGGCCGGCCCGATCTGATCGCCTCACTTGGTGCGGCTGCGACGGTGGTGCGCGGTCACCTGACCTGGACGTCGCCGGTCGTTCGGCACGCGGTAAGGCTCTCGGGGGCCGCCGCCCTGGGGACCGCCGCCGCGCGGTTCGGCGACGTGTCGCATGGCTATTGGATTGCGCTGACTGTATTGATCGTGCTGCGACCCGAAACCGCGCACACCTACACCCGCTGCATTGGACGCATTGCAGGTATCGGTGCGGGTATCGCCTTTGCGTCGGTGCTGACGATGATGTGGCAGCCGACGGGTTCTTCGGCGGCGGTCGTGGCGGCGGTGTTTGTTGCGGTGACGTATGCGGTGACCGGATTCGGTTATCTGGCTGTCAGCGCGGCGTTGGCCGCGTCGATCGTGTTCCTACTCGACATCGACGCCGCTGCGGCGGGGGCGACCATCGAGGACCGCCTGTTCGCGGTGGTCATCGGCGGCGGGTTGGCGCTGGTGGCCCACGTGGTACTGCCCGATCACGCGCTGATCCGGCTCCGTCAGCGCGCGGGGGAACTGTTGAAGACCGAAATTGATTACGCAGCAACGGTAGTCAAAGCCTTTGTGCACGAAATCGACCATCCCGCCGACACGCTGTCGGCGGCGTGGCAGCGGGCCTACCGGGCGCGCGCGGCGTTCGAAGCGGCCTGCGGCGCCACACGGCTGGATTCACTGGAACTCCGTCGATGGCTGCGGTCCTACCGGGCGGCTCTGAACGTCGTAACGAGCAGTTGCACCTCCATGGAGAGCAGTCTTCCGACGCAGCCGTCGACGGCACTCAGCCGCGAATTCGTCGCGGCGGTCGACGATTATGTCGATGCGCTGCGGGGCGCTCCGCCCAGCCCGGCCACGCCGTGGACGGTCGACGTCACCGAACTGACGGCCGCCAATCAACAAGTGCGAGAGCAGGGTGCAAAACTCGCCGCGGACAACGGTGCCGGACGCGTGCTCGTGTCGGAACTCGCGACGATCACTCGCAGCCTCTCCGGAATCAGCGCTCCCCGCTCACTTCGTGCCTCATGACCGCCTCGGAACGGTTGACGCCGGCGTAAGCCGTGGGCGCTTTAGGCTCCCATGGTCGCTTTAGCAGAGAGGTTGACCATGGCGAAATCGTCGACGAAACGCATTCCGGCCGGCCAGCACCACGTTCGCGTGGAATTCATTTATGACGGTGGTGGATTGGGGCTGGGCGGCGCCGTGACGCTGTACTACGACGGCAAAGCGGTGGGCAACGGTCGCGTCGAGAAGACCTAACCGATGGCGTTCCGCCGATGAAGCCTGCGATGTCGGCTGCGACACCGGATCGCCGGCTTCATTAGACTATGGCCCGACTGGCAACCGGTTTACCGGTGAAATCGACTGGGTGCAAATCGATATCGGAGCACGACCACAACCACCCCATCACACTCAAGGAGCCGGTACCGGACTCCTTCGCCGGTTGCAGCGGCACATCGCCGGTGAGCTTACCCGAGGTGGTCTCGCGCTTCTGTTGGGTGAGGAAGTCGAAATCGACGGTGGACAGGTCGATCTCGTGGTTGGGCTGCTCGCTGCTGATCACCGGAGCCAGGTGCCGCAGGTAGATGGACAGCTTCTCCAGCGACGGGTCCTCGTAGTTGACGATCTGGGATAGGAAATCGTACTGGCGGATGAAGGTGCCGACGTCCTTGCGGAAGAGCTGTAGTTCGTCGAGGGCGAGCTTGATGCCGTGGTCGATGGCGTCTCGCTCTCGGTCGCGGAAGCGGTCCCTGGCGGGGGTGACCCATTTGGTTAGGGCGTTGTTGCCCTTGTTAGTGAGGTAATCGGCGACCAGTCCGTTGACCTCGGACTCCTGGTAGATCCCGGCGGCGTCGAGCTTGGCCATGGTCCCGTGCACGATGTTCGGGTCAGTCACATCCGCCAGCGTGGTGGCCTCGTAGTACGGCTCGAACGCCTCGACGATGTCCTCGGCGGTGTTGGCGAAATCCAGCACGAAGGTCTGATCCTTGCCGGGAGCGACCCGGTTGAGCCGGGACAGGGTCTGCACTGCCGCCACCCCGGACAGGCGCTTGTCGACGTACATCGCCACCAGCAGTGGTTGGTCGAAGCCGGTCTGAAACTTGTTGGCTACCAAGATCACTTGGTATTCGTCGGTGGCGAACGCATCGCGCAGGTCGCGGCCCTTCAAGCCAGGGTTCATCGAGGTCTCGGTGACCTTCTCCAAGGCGGATTCGTCGTCGGTGACCTCGCCGGAGAACGCCACCAGGGCGGCGACGTCGGTGTAGCCCTTTTCGGCGACGTACTTAGCGAAAGCCAGCTTGTAGCGCACCGCCGCCTTCCGCGACGACGTCACGACCATGGCCTTGGCCTTGCCGTCCAGCCGCCAGCCGACATTCTCACGGAAGTGCTCGGTGATGATCTGCACCTTCTGGGAGATGTTGGTGGGGTGCAGCTTGACCCAGTTCATCACCGACTTGATCGCCGCACGCTTGTCCACCAAGTCGCTACTCGAAGCTCCGGAGACATCGATCCAAAATAGCTTGGCCGGGCTTGGGTTTTAAGGGCCCGCGAAGTCGCCAACGGCGGTCATCTTGTTGCCGTCCCAGGCGGTGGCGAAGCCGCCTGCGGTGAAGGCGCAATTCAAGATGATCGCGCGGTGCGAAGGACTTTTCATCCACAAGTCGAGCGCTGCGGTCGGAGTCGCAGCCGATCCGGTGCCCCAGTAGACGATCTCACCCGTGTACCCGGTCTGGGTGTAGCCCGCATCCGCGATACGGGCTTGCGGTGAAGAGCCGTCCGAACCGGTATGGCCGTCCACGCCAGTCTTCAGCATGTCGTTGGCGTGCCGTTGCGCCGCTACTGTCAAACGCGGGTCGTCGCCGATCGCCGCGCATGTCTGGCGAAGCCGGTTGACGCCGTTGTACACCGCAGTCCCCAAATCGTCTGCGCGCGCAGGGAAACCAGCAACGGTGCCGAGAACAGTGATGGAGGCAGTGCAAATCGAGGAGACCGCGACGATCTTGCGTTTCGTCGTCATGTTTGCCTCTGGAGATGGGCTCGCTGTGCTGTTTGCAGCAAGCAATGTTACCGACTGGGGCTTTCGCGATGTTCGGAATCGGGCCGACCGGTCTGTCCAAGACCGCCCGCCGGGCGCTCTAGCCTCAGCCTCCCCTCCATACCGGGGCGGGCCTATTTGTCGATCTCCGTCGATCTGAGTGCCTGTTTTGGGCGGCCGATCACAGTCGTTGCAGATGGATGAGCCCGTGATCACTCCGACCCTGCTGCGCGTTTACCGAGATCGGTTTAGCGATTTTCAACTTGTAACGGTCGACGGGGTCGGTCACTGGATCGTCGAGGAAAGACCGGAATTAGTACTCGACCGGCTGCGCGCATTCCTGCGCGAAATGTGATGAGCCCGCACCCCTGTTGATTACCGGCTCGCACGCCCACCAAGTGCACGCTTGAGCCATACGCGATCCCGATCAGGCTGCGGTGTCCTCGGTGATGTACCGATAAAGCGTTGCGCGTCTGATGCCGAGGTACTTGGCGATGTCCTTGCCGGTATGACCATCGGCCTTCATCCGGCGAGAGTGCGGCCTGCGGCTGCCCGTTGTTGTCGACGCGCTGGATGGTCGCCGATGTGGGGACAGAACGATTCAGGAGAGAGCGGCACACCATCGGAAAGGTAGCGGTACACGGTGGCGCGGGAGACCCCCAGCATCTTTGCGATGTCGGTGGCCGTGATGCCCTTCTCCCGGAGATGACGGGCTTTGGCGGCGTCGGCATCGTCGACCTTGCGTGGACGCCCGCCCTTGCGTCCGTTGGCTGCGGCAGCGGCCAGCCCGGCGCGGGTGCGCTCGATCATGGTGTCGCGTTCGAGTTGGGCGAAGGCGGCCATGATGGTCAGCATCGCCTTGCCCATCGGCCCCTCGGTGTGCAGGCCCTCGGTGAGGCTGCAGAATCCGATCCCTCGGGACGTCAACTGGTCGACCACCGCGAGAACGTGTTGGGTGTTGCGTCCGAGGCGGTCCAGTTTCCAGACGGTGAGCACATCGCCTTCGCGGAGATGGTCGAGGCAGGCATCGAGATGGGGTCGGGACGCGGTCGCGCCGCTCACGCCATGGTCGGAGTAGATGCGCGTCGCCCCGGCTTCTTGGAGCGCGTCGAGCTGAAGCCGGGGGTTCTGGTCAGTGGTGCTGACCCTTGCGTATCCGATGATGGCCAACCGCTGCTCCTGTCTCATAATCCCGTCGTATTCTAGGTTTTGATACTACCCTTGCTCGTCGCTAGGGTGTTACACCACTTGGGCTGCGAAGGTTTCGGACGTGGCCGCCTATAGTGCCAACGGGTGTCTCGTTCGGGTCGTTTCTGAGACACGTCAGTGCACGCGCGAAACTGCTTCGACAGTCAGTGGGCGCAGGTGCTCGCGGGATAGGCATGAACAAGTGCCGACGAGAGTTTGGGAACTGCGTGGGTGAGGGTGTGCTCGGCCTCATGCGCGATGCGGTGGGCATCGGCAAGGCTGGTGGCGGGGTCGATGTCGAGTTCAGCGTCGGCGTGCATCCGGTGTCCGATCCAGCGCATCTTCACGCTCCTTACGCCGGTGACGCCGGGTTCGGCGGCCAGCGCAGCTTCGGCGGTGTCGACGAGGGCGGGGTCCACGCCGTCCATGAGGCGGCAGAAGATGTCGCGCACGGCGGTGCGTAGGACGGCCAGAATAGCCACGGTAATCAGCAGGCCGATGATGGGGTCGGCCAGGGGGAAGCCCAAGGCGACGCCACCCGCTCCGAAGAGAACGGCCAGCGAGGTGAATCCGTCAGTGCGGGCGTGTAATCCGTCGGCGACCAGGGTGGCCGAGCCGATACGACGCCCGACGCGGATGCGGTAGACAGCGACGAGTTCGTTGCCGATGAACCCGACCAGACCGGCTGCGGCGACCCAGCCGACATGCTCTATCGGGACCGGGTTGATCAGACGTCGGATTGATTCGATCCCGGCGATGATGGCCGACAGGGTGATCATCGCGACAACGAACAATCCCGCGATGTCTTCGGCACGACCGAAACCGTAGGTGTAGCGCCGCGTGGCGGCCTTCGTGCCGAGCGCGAACGCGACCCACAACGGAATGGCGGTCAGCGCGTCGGAGAAGTTGTGGATGGTATCGGCCAGCAGCGCGACCGACCCCGAGACCAGCACGATCACCAACTGGGCAATAGAGGTGGCACCTAGTGCGAGCAGACTGATCTTCACCGCCCGGATACCGGCGGCGCTGGATTCCAGGGCACCATCGATGCTGTCGGAGGCGTCATGGCTATGCGGCGCAAACACTTCCCGCAGCGCAGCACCGACCTTGCCGCCACGCCCGCCGTGGCTGTGTCCGTGACCATGACTGTGGCCTCCGCCTTGGTGATGTCCGTGGTCTGCGGTGTTCGGGTGCGCATCGTGGGTCACGCTCCGCGTCCCTTCGGTCGGACCCGGTTCGACTCGGCGTTGATGATGGTTCCGGGATGCAGCTTCGCGAGTTCGGCAGCGTCGCGGTGATGGCTGGGCACGCCCGGCCCCGCGTGTTCGGCGTTGAAGACTGCGTCGGTGACCAGCTGCCCGACGTGGTCGTTGTCGAGGCTGTAGAAGATGGTGGTGCCCTCGCGGCGGGTGCGGACAAGCCGCGCCATCCGCAGCTTCGCCAGGTGCTGAGACACCGACGGGGCAGGCTTCCCGATATGTGTTGCCAGATCATTAACCGACATCTCCCGGCTCACCAGCGCCCACAACACCTGGACACGGGTGGCATCGGCGAGCATCCGGAACACTTCGACCACCAGGTCCACCTGATCATCGGGGAGCCGACGACTACAAGCAGCCCTATCTGCATTCATACGCAAATAGTAGAGCTGTCGGACAGGCAGCGGCAACACGACCGCTGGTGCGCCGTTCGTCAGAGAACGTGGGCGCTGGCCGTGTGAGGCGGTGACCGGCTGCGGCAAGGGGTGTCTCCCCACCCCTTTCTTAAGCTTTAGCGGCGTAGTTTTGAAACGACAGTTTGTCCCTCCGGAGGGTGGACACGGTGCGATGGCGCGTGTGGCTGGTGCCGGTGCGGCTGTTACCGCCACCCTGGCTGGATGCTCGACCTCACCCGATGCGAGTGATCTACCGCTGCGGCAGGTGTCTGAGGCGGCACTGACTGGCGGCCCGGTTCGGTTTGATTACACCGCGCTGGACCTCGGGCGGGGGGCTGTTCATCGCCCACATGGGCGCGAGTGAACTCATCGACGTTGACGTGCATGCGCATGCGGTCGTGCGCACCCTGCCTGATCTGCCGGACATTCACGGTGTGATCGTCGTCCCCGGCAAGCATCGCGTATACGCCACCGCGACCGGCAACAACCAGCTCGTCGCCATCGACGAAGACTCAGGCCAGGTTGTGTTCCGCGCTCCGATAGACACCTATCCCGATGGACTGGCTTACGACCCGATCAGGCGCACTGTATGGACGACCAACGAGAGTGCGGGCACCGAGACGGTGATCGACGCCGACACCGGGGCAGTTCGCGCGACCGTTCAGTTGGGCGGTGAGGTTGGAAACGTCGTGTACGACACGTTCCTCGACCAGATGGTGGTGGCGGTACAAGGCCGTAACGACCTGGCCGTCATCGACCCGTCAGTCTTACTGTGACGGAACGCATTCCCACACCCGGCTGCGACCACCCGCACGGCCAGGCTCTCGACGTCACCGACCAGGTGATGTTCGTCGGCTGCGAAGCCGACGCCACCATGGTGACGGCTGACCTGGTGAACCGAAACGTGATTGACCACCACGAGGTCGGCGAAACCCCGACGTGTTGGCCTACGACCCTGGCGCTAACCGTGTCTATGTCGCCGCCGAAAGCGGCTGGGTCAGCATCTTCGATCATGACCACGGGCATCTGACGCTGCGGGGTTCGGCGCATCTGGCCGATGGTGCACACTCACTGGCTCCCGACCCCACGATGCACCCACACCTAACTTTCCAATCCCCAAGGATCACAACGGTTCACCCGTGTTGCGGGGGTACGAACCCACCTGAGGTGCCCGCTCCGCGTCCCGAATGACCTGCGCCTGAAGGCGCTCGCGGACCCGGTGAGGATGAAGATCATGTCGTTGCTCTTCAGTTCGTCGGCAGGCGCGGAGAATAGGGGCGAACTCGCGGCGGTGCTCGGGTGAGCGAGTCCACCGCCAGCCACCATTTGGCTCAACTTCGTCGTGCTGGGTTCGTCGAATTCGACCGCCGGGGGATGCACGTCTTCCACCGACCAGCCCCGACGCCGTCAGCGCGTTCTGCGCGGTGCGCGATTCCAACTGCTGCACGCAAATTCAGCCGGGTTTCGATATCGGGTTTCGAAACGCTCATATCTCGTCTGTTTTGATACAGCCAAAAGGCTTTTGGACGACCACCGACCCCGCGCAGCGAGTCGAAGTGACGGCCTACCCGAATCGTGGAGCGAGCGTTCGAGTAGAAACAGGGGTCAGGACATGTTCACAAGGCGCATAGCGATCACCAGTTCGGCCAACCTCGCGCCAGGCCATTTCCTTCGCTACTGCAGGGTTCACCGCCGCCGTGTTCGTGGACAGCCAATGAGTCGACAGTGGGCGAACTGACGGGTTCACGCCAGCGCCCACGCCGAGGGGACACCGCGACACCCAACACGCAGGTGGTGTGCGACAGCCGAGGGCTATCGTCCAACTTCCCTTAGCGTGGTGGTGTGGCTGGCAACGGCACTATCAATCGCGCCGCGCTCGCGGACGACTTAGCCTGAATCCGTGGAGGGTCGGTCTTTGGTGATCGGCGTGTGAACAGCGAAAATGCCTCCTGAACTGGGACAATATCGATTGCTGAAGTCGAAAACGTCCCTGGTTCGGAAGGTATTTCCGGTGCAATCATCGCATACCTTCGCGGTCGGGTCGGCGGCGTTCGACGAGCCGAATCTGGTGTCGGCGGCTGGCTTGGTGCCGATCATGGAACTGGCTGAGCAGACCGGTCTTTCGTGTTTGATCAGCGAGCACATCGGCCTGCCCAGCACACGGGTGGCCCCGGGCGCGGTCAATGCGGCCGGGAAGCTGACCACGATCATCGCGGGCATGATGTGCGGCGCGGACAGCATCGACGATGTGAACGTGTTGCGCGCCGGCGGCACGCCCCGGGTGTTCGACGAGGTGTATGCGCCCTCGACGTTGGGGATCTTGCTGCGCGAGTTCACCTTCGGGCATGCCAACCAGCTCGCCGCGGTGGCCCGCGAGCATCTGGCGGCGCTCGCGCAGCGCACCCCGCTGCTGCCCGGCATCGAGCAGCGGGCGTTTTTGGACATCGACTCGCTGCTGCGCCCGGTCTACGGACACCACAAACAGGGGGCTACGTTCGGGCACGCCAAGATCGCCGGACGGGCGCTGCTGCGCAAGGGCCTGTCCCCGTTGGTCACCACGCTGTCGGTGCCGCAGGCGGCGCCGGTGATCGCCGAGGCGTGGCTGCGCAGCGGCAAGACCGGCTCCGGACGCGGCGCCGCCCGGCAGGTCACGCAGGCCATCGGCACCACCCGCGGGTGCGGGGGAGCGGAAAGATCATGCTGCGCGGCGACTCGGCATTCGGTACCAAGAAAATCATCGCCGCCTGCCTTGATGAACAGATCGAGTTCTCGCTGACCCTGAGCCGCAACCGCCGGGTCACCACGGCGATCGATTCCATCGACGAGACCGCGTGCACCCCGGTGCACTACCCGGGCGCGGTGCTCGACCCCGACACCGGCGCACTGATCTCCGACGCCGAGGCCGCCGAAACCGGCTACACCCTGAGCATCCGAGGCCATGGCCGCGTCACCGCCCGGCTGGTGGTGCGCCGCGTGAAAGACGCCCGCTACCCCGCCGCCCTGTTCCCGGTGTGGCGGTATCACCCGTTTGTCACCAACTCCGAGTTGCCCACCGCCGAAGCCGACCTCACCCACCGCCGGCACGCCATCATCGAGACCACCTTCGCCGACCTCATCGACGGGCCGCTCGCGCATATCCCGTCCGGGCTGTTCGCCGCCAACTGCGCCTGGCTGGCCTGCGCGGTGATCGCGCACAATCTGCTG
The DNA here is from genome assembly GCA_963715885.1 of uncultured Actinomycetota bacterium. GTDB lineage: Bacteria > Actinomycetota > Actinomycetes > Mycobacteriales > Mycobacteriaceae > Mycobacterium. The sequence goes on along the minus strand of CAVQSK010000018.1, from coordinate 183,091 downwards.
CGCGCCGCCGGGACCGTCGCCGGCGGCGACCATGCCGTCGCGCGCGGCGCCACCCTGCGCCGGGACCTGGTCACCGTGCCCGCCCGCTTCGCCGCGCCCGCCCGCAAGCGACGCGGCACCTGCCCGCGCACTGGCCATGGCAGACAGGATGGAAAACCCTGTGGGACAACATCACCGGTTACAGTCCCGCAACCCCACGAGCAGGATGAACGCCACGCTCCCCGCCCACCCGCCATCCCAGGCCCGACCCGGAGACACATGGAAAGCTGGTGCAGGACAGCGGATCACTCACGCCCACACCATTCCCAACCGCCCCAATCGTGCAGAAATCAGCCCCGCAACGGCACGACATCACTGATCCACGGATTCAGGCTTAGAGCGGGCGCACGGGGAACTCCACCGACTGCTCGCGGACGCGGAGCGTAAAGACGCCTGGACGAAGCCGACGCGGGGTACGCGCTGGACCAACGAACAGTTGTTGTTCCACATGGTGTTCGGCTACATGGTCGTGCAACGCCTGCTCCTACTCGTTCGTGTAACGGGGCGATTTCCTGATGGGGTCAGCCGCATCTACGCCCGCCTTCTCGACGCCGCAACCCGTCCGTTCGACCTCATCAACTATTACGGCTCTCGCGCCGCCGCCCTTCGCTACAACCGTCACCGGATGGGCACGAAGATGAATCGTGTGATCGCCTCATTGCAACGCCGCCTTGCGCGGTCAACTGACGAGGCCCTACGCCGGGGCATGCATTTCCCGACATGGTGGGACCCGTTCTTCCAGGACTACATGACGCTGGAGGACGTTTACCGTTATCCCGGCCAGCACTTCGACTTCCACCAACGTCAACTCACCCTGAACTAGGAAACCGAGTAAACGCACGACGCACAGGTGGCCACGCAATCACCGTCACCCGGCTGATGCATGCGGATGGGGACTTAGGTCAGCGCTTCGGCCCGTCTTATGTGGCCGAGCCATGCGGGGGGATCATTCAGACATGGCCCCATTCACTAGGCGACGAGTGCTGGCGATGCTCGGCGCGGGCGGCGGTCTCGTTGCCGTGGGGTACGCCGTGCGCGGGATCGTCGGCATGGCCGTGTCAGAACGCCGGGCGAGCGATGCGCCGTGCATGAGGATGATGGACCCCCGGCTGATGAGCACCGGGCCACCGAACATGGATATGGGCCTGTATATGGAGATGTTTAGGCGACATAGCGAGCTCACACGCCGCGTCGAGGAGATTCCCGGTGGTATGCGCACCACGACAGAGTCGGATTCACCCGACCTTGTCGGCCAGCTGCAGGCGCACGTATCCGCGATGTATTCGAACGTCGACCAAGGTGCCGAGGTGATGTGCATGAGCGGGACCCTGCCGACTCTGTTCCGCCGCGCCGTCGACTATCAGCGCCAGCTAACGTTCACTCCCAAGGGCGTGGTCGCAGTGGAAACCTCAGGTGATCCGGACCTGACCCGTGTCATACGGGCGCACGCGGTAGAAGTGACCGGCTTCGTCAACGAAGGCATGCCAGCGATGATGGGGCCGATGATGGGACCCGGCGGAATGATGGGACCTCACCCGCGCTGATCAACCACCATGCGGGTAAGGAGATCGGCGACGCGGTCTGCGATGTCGTCGCGGACCAGCCGCATCCGCTCGATGCCGCCGATGCCCCGCTCGGACGGTTCGTCGGTATCCCAATTCTCGAAGAGTGTGCCGGGCACTGGGTCGACTCGGGCTTCACGTCCGAGCGTGACTACGACGTCGACGTTACGAACGAGCTGCGGATCAATGAGTGTGGGTGTGTTTCCTGTGATGTCGACACCAACCTCGGCCAGCGCCTGCGCGGACAGGTCGTTGACGGCGATGTCCGGCCTGGTACCAGCCGAGTGCACCTGCACGGCGTCGCCTGCGATCTTGCGCATCAGTCCTGCGGCCATCTGTGACTTGCCGCCGTTCTTGACGCAAACGAACAGCACGGACGGCTTACCGGCGGTGTGGCTCATCGATAATTCCGGTCAGGCGACGGGGGTGATGCCGAGTTCGTCGAGGAGGCGGCGGACGCGCTCCTCGATGTCATCGCGGATCGGGCGGACGGCGTCGAGGGACTGGCCAGCGGGGTCTGGCAGTTCCCAGTTCTCGTACCGCTTTCCGGGGAAAAACGGGCAGGCATCGCCGCAGCCCATGGTCACTACGACGTCGGCTGCCTGCACGATCTCGTCGGTCCACGGTTTAGGGAACTCGCGGGTGATGTCGATGTCAACCTCGGCCATCGCCTGGACTGCGGACGGGTTGATCGCGTTGCCGGGTTCTGAGCCGCCGGACCAGGCGACGCCTTCATCACCGGCAAGGTGGTTGAAGAACCCGAGCGCCATCTGAGACCGGCCAGCGTTGTGAGTGCACAGGAACAGCACGGTGGGCTTGGTGTCGGTGATCTTGCCCTCGACGCGTGCCAGGGCGGTGAGGCGTTGGCGTGCCCAGCGTTCGGCCAGCAGCGGAAGGAAGTTGGGAATGGTGGCTCTGCCTGCGAACTGGTCGTAGGAGGAGTGCAGGAACCGTTCGATGGTCTCGATACCGAAGTGCTCGCTGAAGTCGTCGTGCAGTCGTGTGGATGCGGTCCGTAGAGCGAGCCGCTGGTCGATGGACAGATCGGGGTGGTGGTGGGTGGCCAGGGGGACGGGGCTGTCGGTCATGTCGAACTCCGTTGATCGGCGTGATGGGTTTCGGTGTGGTGCGGGATGACGACGTCGTTGGCGGTGGCGGCGGCGTCGGGGTAGAGGGCCGCGATCAGAGCTAGTCCGAGGAGGGCTCCGACGATCTGGGCGGCGATGAAGCCGGGCGCGGAGCCGGGTGCGATACCGGCGAAGGTGTCGGAGAACATGCGACCGATGGTGACGGCGGGGTTGACGAATGACGTGCTGCTGGTGAACCAGTAGGCCGCTCCGATGTATGCGCCGACGGCTGCGGCGGATAGTGCCGCTCGCCCGGTGCGGGCCAGGGCGAAGATCAACGCGATCAGCCCTGCCGTGGCGACTACCTCGCCGATCACATGGCCGGTGGTGATGCGGTCTTTGGTGGCGATCTCGAACACTTGGCGGTCGAACATGATGTTGGCCAGGACCGCGCCGAGGATGCCGCCGGTGATCTGGGCGACCGTGTAGAAGGCGACGTGGCTGGCACTGATGCCGGTCCCGGCGCGACGTCCCAAGAGCCAATCCGCTGCCGAGACAACAGGGTTGAAGTGCGCGCCGGAGACCGGCCCGAACAACAGGATCAGCACAGCCAGGCCAAACACCGTGGCGGTGGAGTTCTCCAGCAGCTGCAATCCGACGTCATTCGGGGAGAGCTGCTGTGCCGCAATACCGGACCCGACGACCACCGTGACCAGCAGGGCGGTGCCAGTGAACTCGGCGAGCAGTCGTCGGGGCAACGCGACGGGATGATTCACGAGCTGCTCGTCAGGACGGCGTCGGTGTCGAGCAGTAGCGAGAGCTGTTGTAGCGCGTCCGCGACGACCCGGTAGTAGACCCACGAGCCGCGACGTTCGCTGTCGAGCAACCCGGCGGTGCGCAGGATCTTCAGGTGATGGGAGATGGTCGGCTGGGTCAGTTCGATCCCGACCGACAGGTCGCAGACGCACGCCTCGCCACCGGCATGGCTGGCGACCACGCTGAGCAGTCGAAGCCTGACTGGGTTGGACAGCGCCTTGAGCTTGATCGCTAGCTCGGCGGCGGCCTCCGCTGACAGCGGCAGCCGCGCCAGCGGGGCGATCACGCAGCCGGACGCATCGGTGAGCTGCAACTCCGACTTCGACATAGGTCGATATTGAAGGTTATCGATATCATTGGCAAATGAACCGTGGATGAACTTCTTCAACCGACCGTCCGGTTACTCGGCGCCGTTGAGAGTGAGTTGGCGTGCGTGGAAGTCGAAGTGCCGACCGGGATAGCGGAACACGTCTTCCAACGTCATGTAGTCCTCGAAGAACGGGTCCCAGTGGGTCGGGTAATGCATACCGCGAGCGAAGTCGGCGTCATTCTCTCGGGCGAGCTTTCGTTGCAACGAGGCGATCACACGGTCGAGTTTTGCGCCCATCCTGCGGCGGTTGTAGACGAGGGCGGCAGCACAGGAGCCGTAGTAGTTGATGATGTGGAACGGCTTGGTTGCGGCGTCGAGAATGTTGGCGTAGACGCGGCTAACTGGATCGGGCAGACGGCTGAAAATCCTTACCAGCACAAGTAGCCGCTGTACGACCATGTAGCCGAATACCATGTGGAACAGCAGTTGCTCATTGGTCCATCGCGTTCCGCGCGTCGGCTTGTCCCAATCGTCGGGTCCGGTTGCGTCTAGTAGTCGGTGGAACTTGGTGCGTGCCCGCTCTAAGTCGGTGGCTATGCCATCGCGGTTGGTTTTGCCGGACTCATCGGCCATTTCGGCTCAGTTCGTGTTTGGTGAGGGCGGCGACAAGCTGGCTTGTGCTTGGCGAGCCGGACACCCCGTCGGTGGTTCGGTAGAGCCGACACGACATCGCAACTGGCGCATCGCCTTCCAGAAAGAAATCTGAGCCGTCGATCAGGATTGTCGGCGACCCGATGAACCGAAGATGCTGGGCCTCGGCTGCAGTCTCAACGAGCCGGTATCCAACGTTGGTGTCGGTACGACCGAGGGATTCGAGGGCTTGTTTCAGTCGTTCTTGTAGTGTCTCCAGGCTCGCGCAGCCGCGTATGTAACGGACTTCAACGTCCATTCCTCGATGATGCACCTGCCGCGCGATCCATACAGACACCTGACCGCGCGGCAGGGCGCGAATTGCCTAGCAGCAGGACGTTACCGGCGTTGCCATCTGCGTGTCGTGGGCAGCAGAGCCGCCGCAGCACAAAGCATCCTTGGTGTCAGGGTCTGCGTGCTGAGGGCTGGTGCCGAAGGTGTCGGAGTCGGCCAGCACGGTGTACACCTCCCATTTCTCCCCTGCCGGGCCGGTGACCCAGACCTTGTCCTGGAGGGCGAAACAACAGGTGGTGCCGATCTCTTCCTCGGTGAACAGGCCCTCTCCGGTGAGCCTGGCGATTTCGGCATGCACGGTGTCGCTGGACTCGACCTCGACGCCGAGGTGGTTAATAGTGCCGCCCTTGCCGGGGTTCTGTATCAGCACCAACTTGAGCGGCGGCTCGGCAACGGCGAAGTTGGCGTAGCCCTCCTTCACCTTGGCCGGTGCGGTGTTGAACAGTTTGGAATAGAAGGTGATCGCCTCGTCGAGGTCATCGACGTTGAGGGCGAGTTGAACACGGGACATGATGATTCCTCCCTACCTGTGAGACATATATCGAAGTAGCGCGCTACGCCCACGATGCCACCTTTTTGATATATGTCAAGACCCGTGGCAGTATCGGATCATGCCCAAGACGCTGCCGATGATCGACATGTCTGCGCCCGTGTGCTGCGCGCCCGTGGCGGCCGGGCCGATGAGCGATGATGACGCGCTGCACGTCGCGCTGCGGCTCAAGGCACTCGCCGATCCGGCCCGCGTCAAGATCATGTCGTATCTGTTCAGCTCCTCATCAGGTGAGGAGAACAGTGGCGATCTGGCGACGGCGCTGGGTTTGACCGAGTCCACCGTCAGCCACCACCTGACCCAGCTCCGGCGGGCCGGACTCGTCGCGTCCGACCGGCGAGGAATGAACGTCTACCATCGGCCGCACCGCGATGCGGTCGGTGCCTTGTGCGCGGTGCTGGACCCCAACTGCTGCACCTAGATCGAGGCCGGACCTTGCTACCGGAGTCCAACGGCTAGACCGACGATCATCGGGCATCCTCGTTCTCTTCCTCGTAACACCGCCGTTGTTCGCGACGCACGGAGCTGAGACCGACTTCTGAGACTCTCGTATCTCGTCTGTTTCAAGACACCGGTGTTCGACCCGTATCACGCCGACCTATCTTCGCTGAGACGGCTCGGGGTTATGGCAGTCGCAGCGCCCGTCCTGGAACAGCTGACGCTGGCAGTGGCCCGTTTCGTTGTGTTCGTGACGGGGATGATTGCAGTGGCGGCACACCATGAGACCGCTACCCTCTCATCACATTGCTGTAGAAACAAAAAGCCCCAGGGTTAAATCCTGGGGGCTTGTCGTTGGTGCTCCACGTGGAGCGTGGCCGTTACCGCCCGCCGAGGCGGTTAGTCGACCGGGGTTCTACCGGGGATCTATTTCGCAGGCGATACCGTCCTGGTCGCGATCGAGGCGGGGGGCCTCATAGCCGTCATCGCCCTCGTGGAGCGGTGCCACTCCTGCATTCCATGCTGCGGTGCAGTTTTTGTAGTACGCATCGGCACTGGCCGCCCCGCACCCCAACATCGCGCCGGTAAACAGCGCGCCGCCGATGGCGGCGGTGATCATCTTCTTCACTATGTCCTTCTTTCTCCTGGGGCACCTTGCCCCGAGGTCTGTTAGGCCGGGCAGGCGGTCGGTGATCACAACCCACGCTCCTGAGCGCGGTCATCGCGCTCGGCGGCCTTGAAATCTGCCTGGTAGCGATAGGGCAGGTCGTAGGTGTACTCGTGGGCGAACCCGTCGGCGATCATGTCGAGGTTGAACAGACGCCCGGAGGTGGTCCAGACGTAGGCCAGCGTGCGGCCATATTTGTCGATGCTGTCCTGGCTGGGGTCGGTCTCCAGGTACACCTGCTGGCCGCCCAGGATGGTCTTGGCCTGTGCCGATGCCTCCCGGCCAAAACACTGCACCGGCTTGCGCGGATCGACCGTCTCCGGCGTATCCAGCCCGATCATCCGGATCTTGAGCTTCTGGCCGTTGGCGTTCACGTGGATGGTGTCGCCGTCGACAACCTTGAGCACCGTATACGGTCCCTGAACCCCTTGCGGCATAGCCGGATACGCTTGGGCAGGGCTGGCCAGGACGAGCCGGCCAGTACCACCACGAACGCGACGATCAGACGTTTCATCATGAACTCCATCCAGCTCATCCCCCACCTCCCTGGAGGTAGCCATATGGGCCTTCATGCCACTGTCCGTTCTCACAGGTGTATGTAATCTCCGAGGCCGGACTGTATTTGGTCGATCTTTCGACACATCCGGCCTGTACCGGGGACGGCTCGACAGTCGTGGCTGGCGGGGGTGGCGGTGGAGGTGCTGCCTGAACCACAGGTGGTGAGGTGGCGGCGTTGTTCTGACAGAGGTAGCTGTCGGCGAGGTTCAGATACGACGACATCTCTTGGTCATACTCGGGGAACGAAGCGATGGACTCCATGCGGAATCCCTGCTCGCTGTAGAAGGCCCAGGCCGCATCAGGGCGACAACCGCTTCGCGTCGCAGCCTCGTGGTGGCGTTTCAGGCTGCATGGATGGGTTACTCAGCGCTCATGTGGGGGACAGAGGTTGGCTGCGTCCGCTCCCCTTACGAGGCGAACCCCAGGGGGCAGCTCCTGGCGTTGAGAACACAGCACAGCCCAGGGTTCGCCGCCTATCAACCCTGCTTGCGATGACGAAGGCAGCGGTCGGTTATCGGCCATCGGTGGCAATGGTCGGATAGGTTTCTGATCATGGTCAGCGGGCATGACGAGGACTCTCAACTCGCGCGGGCACTGGCCGGCGGCAAGCCTCATCCCACCGGATGGTTCCGGCTGTACTTCGAGGACGAGCGTTGGGAATGGTCACCAGAAGTCGAACGACTGCACGGCTATGAACCGGGCACCGCAAAACCAACAACCAGCATGGTGCTATCCCATAAACATCCCGAGGACTACGAGCAGGTAGCCGCCACACTGGACGACATCCGTCGAACGCATCAGCCGTTCAGCACCCGCCACCGCATCATTGATGTTCAGGGGCGCATCCATGAGGTCATCGTGGTCGCCGAACTCTTACGCGATGCTGGCGGCGAAGTGATCGGCACAGACGGTTTCTATGTCGACGTGACCTTCCCACCCGAGGAGCGCGAATCGTTCATCAGCGATGCCGTCGCCGAAATCGCGGCGAACCGGGCCGTCATTGAACAAGTCAAGGGCATCTTGATGATCGTGTATCGCATCGACGCCGACGCGGCGTTCGACCTCCTCAAATGGCGATCGCAGGCAGCCAACATCAAGCTGCGCGTCCTGGCCGAACAGCTGCTGGCCGATTTTCGGGAACTCAACTACGACGACACCCTGCCCCCACGCCCAGTGTTCGACCAACTACTGCTAACCGCCCACAACCGTGTCCGGCGGTGATGTGTGACCGCGAAACCGTCGATGCCGACACCGTCGGCGAGTTCGTCCCTTGGACCGCAACGATCGTAAAGGAGCGACACATGATCGAATACAACCTCGATACCGAGCATTCCATCCTGCACGTGCAACCAAAATCCGCGATCGAGAACGACGACTTTGTGAAACTCGCGAAGGCGGTCGACCCGCACATCGAGGCAACCGGCGGCCTTTCTGGCCTCATCATCGAAACTCCGGGGTTCCCGGGATGGCGAAGTCTTGGGGCAATGGTCAACCAGTTTCGCTTCGTTCGAGATCATCACAAGCGCATAAAGAGAATCGGAGTCGTAACGGACTCCCACATGGGAGATGTCGCCGAGCATTTAACGTCACACTTTGTGAAAGCGGAGATCAAGCATTTCCCCGCCGGGCAGATCGAGGCAGCACGACAATGGATCATGAACGGCTCGTGATGGATTGACAATCCGCCCTGGCCCAACCATTGGCTGCAATGCCGCAGAGCCGAGGCCACCTCACGCCGGGTGAGCGGGTCCAGGGCGGCCAGGTCGTCGAGCGGCGTTGCACGAGGACATTTCCGGCTCGGCCATGATCACTTCGTTGGTGTCGATGACACGTGAAGTCATCGACGCCATCTCCGATACAAGCAGTGGAGACTAGAAGCAGCGGATCCAGAACGATATCAGGGACGTACCAAGGGGGGAATGGTGCACTCGTCGTGGTCTCATCGCTCGTTCGCCGCGTTACTGGCGATTATGGTCGTCGCCGGTGCGGTGAGCGAAACGTCGCCGGTGATCGCCGACACCGCGTTAGCGGATCCCTACATCGATCACCTCGCCGAGGCGGCCGATACGCCTACGTTGAGCTGGGCCGACTGCGGCGACGGATTCCTTTGCGCCACAGCGGTGGTCCCCTTGAACTACAACCGGCCAAGCGACGAGCAGATCGACCTCGCGGTGATCAAACTGCCCGCGACCGACCCGGGCGGGCGAATCGGAACGCTGTTCGTCAACTTCGGAGGTCCCGGCCAATCCGGCGTCAATCGGCTGCGTGACCGGGCGAGGTGGCCATGGTTGTTCTCCGACGAGCTGCGATCCCGATTCGATGTCGTGTCGTGGGATCCGCGCGGGGTTGCGCGCAGCGCAACCGTGAATTGTTTTTCCAGCTTGGCCAAAGAATCACGATTCTTCGCCTCGGCTCCGGGGCTGCCCGTTGACGCCGAACGCGAACAGGACATGTTCGCCTGGTCCGAGGAATACGGCGAGCGCTGCGAGCAGCGCGTCGGGCACCTCCTCGAGCACGTCTCGTCCACCAACACGGCGCGCGACCTCGAGCTGTTGCGCCGCGCGGTCGGTGACCCGGCGTTGACCTACCACGGCATCTCCTACGGCACTCAACTGGGAGCGATCTATGCCAACCTGTTTCCCGGTCGCGTGCGTGCGATGGTGTTGGACGGCTTGGTGGACTTCGACGGCAATGTCAACGGGCACGGCTCGCAAGGCACCACGGTCCCGCTGGACACCAGGCAGGGGGTCGCCACCGCGCTGGCCGCGACGTTCGAGCAGTTCTTGAGCGACTGTTCGGCGGCAGGTCCAGGGTGCGCGTTCTCCCCGGGCGATCCCGAGGCCAAGTGGGCCGTGCTCGCGGCGCGGTCTCGCGGGGCACCTGTCACCACGGTCGACGGCCGCAGGTGGACCTACCCCGAGATCATCTCCGACACTCTGGCTCGGCCGACGTCGTATCCGCAATTGGCTGAATTGCTCCAACAGTCATACGACACAGGTACCGCGACGCCAGAGCTGCTCAACGCCGTGACCGGCAGCGAACCGCTCCCTCCAGATACGGGCGACGAGCCGTATCTGACCAACCGCGCAGACGCCTATACCGCAATCCAATGCAGTGACAGCACTGTGCCAACCGATCCCGCCGTGTACAGCCGAGCTGCACAAGACGCCGACCGGTCAGAGCCGGATTTCGGCCGGATCGCCGTCTTCAGCACCATCCCGTGCGGGTTCTGGCACGGCCACGACGCCGACCGCTACACCGGCCCCTGGAACCGGCGCACGTCCGCACCGATTCTGGTGTTGAACACCAGCAGTGATCCCGCCACGCCGCTCCAAGGCGCATACGCGGGCGCATCCCAGTTGTCTCAGGCCATCGTGGTGGTCATCGAGGGCGCGGGGCACACCAGCATGTATGTCGCGAGCACGTGCGCCGAGCGTGTCAAACGGGACTACTTGTTCTCCGGCATCCTGCCCGCCCCGGGTACCGGTTGCAGCAGAGACCGTTCGCCATTTGAGTAAGCGTGTGGATGGCGGATCCGCCGATAGCGTAAGACGCGACCACCACCCCACCGGCCGGAAGAGTCTCCGCAAATCGACCTCGGTAGCGCCAGTCGAGACCGACGTCAAAACTCGTCGTCCTCGTCGATGAACTCGGTCGGGTCGTAGGGCTCGTCGTATGAGTTATCGAAGGAGTCCTCCCCGACGTCGAGCGCCTCCGAGTGCTGCTCCGCCTCATCCAGCTTTTCGATGATCGCCGCCCACATCGACTGCGGGACAACAGCACGCACCGCCTCACCGATCTGGTCCAGCGCTACCTTCAGCTCCAGGACGTCAGTGCCCCGCTCACGCCCGTCGAGGACGGACTGCAGCTTCTCGGCGGCTCGCAGGCCGGTCTCCACGCTGACCTCGGTGTGATCGTCCACCAGGGTGCGGAACGCCTTGTTCATCACAACCTCGTAGAACGCCATTGGTGTGAGCGCAGTGGCGACGCCTTCGACGAAGTCGATGCCGTTCGCCTTCGCTCGGTGTTCGAGGATCTCCCTGTACGCGGCCCTCGCGACGTTCTGGACTGGAAAGTGGCGCCCGCAGTGGTTTCTGACACTATCGACGGTCACCTGATCGCGCTTGTCGAGCTGGGCATTGTCTTCCCCGAGGGTGCGCAGGATGCAGGCGTAGCTGGCCCCGGTGGCCAACAGATCGTTGACCTTCTTCCGCATCCTGTCGTTTCGGCACACTCGGCATCGTGGTTCCAGATGAAACCCATTGCGCGGGACCAGCTCCGTCGACTCCACGGTGTCGTCGACAACGTCGCGGACCGCCTCGGAAACAGACACGGCTTGGTTCTCCTCGATCCGGCACTGGCCACCGTGGTCGATGCTTCGTCTTAGTCTCCCAGGACGAAGACCTGTTGCGGAGCGGGAAAGCACCTGTAGTTTCTGGGCTTCTCCGGCACTTCCCGGTACTTGGTCCTGACACCTCTCACCATCATGGCCGCCTTCGAACGCGCGATGTCAAAGAGAGAGTGCGGCTGCCCGAAGCGCTTGTCTGGCAGCGTGAAGACCACGCGCGAGCGCAACACCGGGTGTGGCGACGGTGCGACCTGCGCCTTCACTGCGGCGTCACCCAAATATCCTGTGGCACAGGTGTAGTCATCTATCAACAAATGCCAATTTGGCTCGTCGCCAGCGAGCTTGCTCAGCGGCTCGGCGATCGCCGTGGCCACACCGTGGCCACATTTTGGCGTTGGTCACCGTTAGCTCGTGTGTGCTGCTGTCCGCTGTCTTTGCAGCTAGGCGGCTGTTTCGTGCGCTGACCGGCAGTGCTGTGGACATGATCAGCCTGTCGTGGAAGCTCGCGATGGTACTCAAGGGCCAGGCGCGGCCGGAACTTCTCGACACCTACGAGTCCGACCGGTTGCCGGTGATTCGCCAGCTGGTGCGGATGACCGAGCGGGCCACCAAGTTGTTCAACTCCACCACTCCCCTCGTGCACGCGGCCCTCACCCGCCTCGCCCCCGTCTTGCTTAGTCGATCGGCCGTCCAGTACAGGGCGGCGCGGAGGCTGGGCCAGCTGTCGGCCGGCTACCGACGCTGCCCAATTGCCAAGGGCGGCGGGCGAATCGGGTCGCTGCACGCGGGCGAGCGAGTGCCCGACGTGCGTCTGGGCGGGGTGCGACTCTACGAAATGCTGGACCTGGCCCCACCCTGACCTTGTTCGTCTCGCCGGATGCCGGGCGAATCGCCGACGCATTTCGCCCGTGGGAGAACGTCCTGGCTCTGCGTCCGGTGTCGATTCCCGGCGAGCTGGCCGACGGTGCGGGGTGGCTGCTGGTGCGGCCGGATGGCTACCTCGCGGTTGCCGGCGGACCCAACGACGCGCAGCGGCTCGTCGACTGGCTGGATCGTTGGCTCATTCGACCAGCTCGCTGAGTGCGGCGCGGGCCTCGGAGTCACGTCGCCGAAGCTCGAGTTCCATCAACGCGCATTCCGCGGTAGCCGCGATCCACAGCCGCGCGGCAGCACGGGGATGACTCGAGCCGAGTGCTTCGAAGTCGGCCGTCACGACGTCCACATTCATCCGGTTGCGGCGGGTGACCTCCTCGGCGATCGGCAGATGTCCCCGCGCCTCCAGCAGCAGCGCCTTGACGCCGCGGTCGCGCAGGCATCCGTCGAGGTAGGTGGTGGCCGCCGCGGTGAGCCGGGCCTGGCCCGGCGTCATCTCGCCGATCACCGACATCACCTCGTCGAACAGCACATCGTGGAAGCGTCGATGGAGTGCCACCAGGTAGGACACCCGATCCGGGAAGTGATGGAAGAACGTTCCCTTGGACACTCCGGCTGCCGCAACGAGGGCGTTGACACTCAGCCCCTCGAGGCCCAGCCGCTCGGCCAGCACCAGGCCGGTCTCGATCAGATTGGCACGGGTCTGCTGCGCTCCGATGCCGACCATCGATACCTCACTCGGGACCGTTTCCTACACCGACGAGGGCTCTGGCCCACCGATCCTGCTGCTGCACGCCACGCTGCACGACCGCACCGATTTCGCGCCCGTGCTTGACGCGCTGGCGAACGGCCGCCGAGCGCTGGCCCTGGACTGGCCAGGTCATGGCGACTCTCCCCTGCCTGCCGTCCCGCTGCGCGCGGCCCAGTTCGGCGATCTGCTGGTGGAATTTGCAGACCTGCTGGATCTGCGCAACGTCGTTGTCGTCGGCGGCAATTCGGTCGGCGGTTACGCGGCCTGCAGATTGGCGCTCGAGCGCCCGGAGCGGGTCGCAGGCCTGGTCCTCGTCAACACCGGCGGCTTCACCCCGCACAGTGCGTTCACTCCGGTTGGTCTGCGCCGTCATGGGAAAGCCCACCGTCTTGAAGGCGGTGTTCCCGGTGTTAGTCCGCGCCTACATGCGGGCGAAGAAGAACGCCACCGACAACGCCGTCGTTGTCCGGGTGGTGGCGCGGGTCAAGACGGCCGAAGGTGCGCGCACCGCCGCCGCGCTATGGAAGAGCTTCACCGAGCCGGGCCATGACCTGCGGGCGCGAGCCGCGCAGATCACGGCACCCGTGCTCATCACCTGGGGCGCCAAGGATCTTACCGCCCCGGAACGCTGGGGCAGGACGGTACAAGCTGCGATTCCCGGGTCGCGGTTCGAAGCTCTGCCGACCGGTCACGTCGTCTTCTCCTCCGAGCCCGGGGCGTGGCTGAACACGGTTCTGCCGTTCGTCCATGCCGCCCACGGCGTACGGCCCGGTGTCCAGCGCCACGGTTGATGGCGTCATCCGTCGACGGTGAATCGCCCGCCGGCCGACGCGAACCCGAGCCAGGTATGCCGGTTGCCCGCCCAGCACCAGCCGACCTTCGGCGCGTTGCGGTTGGCCGCGCCGTCGCGCCCGGTCCCGTTGCTGATCCACACCGCCGGCGTCCTGGCGTCGAGCGAGTTGTCGGGATTGTGGCGACGGCATCCGATCGTCATGAAGCAGCGGCCACGCTGCAGGAGGTCTGGCCGTTGCAGCAGCCAGTGCAGGCCCTCGGTGAGTGTCAGCGGGGTGCGGCCCGCGTCGGTGATCGCGGGCAAGGCCTCATCCGGACTCCAGTTGGCCATCGCGTCGCCGCGATCGAGGTCGTTCACAACATAGAGCGGCGCATCGGGCACCGTGACCGACGGAATCGCGACGAACTCATCGACATCGGCCATGTCCGTCACCACGAACCCCGGTTTGCCGTTGACCCGCAACAGCGGCGCCAGCGCGGAGGCGGGCACCAGACTGGGGTGGATGACCAGGAGTGAGTCCGGCTGTTCCGGCACATGCCCCAACCGCTCGGCCCGTAGTCCGGCCAGGTGGCGGACACCGAGGTCGATCAGTCGCTCGGCTTGTTCGGGGAGGCTCGGCAATGCTGTCACGGCAGTGGGCACGCGGCCTTAACGACGCGAGCCGCCTCGATAGTTCCTTCCTCTAACGCCGCAGCCGCGTCGGCATCGTCTGTGCCGCTTACTCGTTCCTACCGGACGCCAAGGTTCCGGTGGAGGTGGACGAGTACCCGTCGTCGCAGGTCACTATTCCCCGCGAGGCCGACTACTCGTCGGGCGTAATCAATCTCCGTGGACCGGTCGGCAATCGCCAGTGGAACGTCAGCGCAGCCAGCCGAAGCAGCGTCGCCAGCGCACTACCGATCGCCACTGCTACCCACTGCGGCCAGAAATAGTCAATCGCGACGTAAGTCGCCGCCCCCAACATTGCCGGGATCGCGTACAAATCATCCGGGCCCATCACCAGTGGGATCTCCCGGGCGAGCACGTCACGCAGAATGCCGCCGGCGATGGCCGTGAGCGTGCCGATCAGGCCCGCCGCGAACCAGCTGGCACCTGCGTCGACGGCGATCGCCGCGCCGGACGTGGCGAAGAAACCCATCCCGATGGCGTCGAGGACCAGCACGGCTCGTTTCATCTGGATGACAACATGCGCGAACGGGGTGGCGATGGCGACGGCGATCAGTGCGACCGTGATATTGGGCCAGTGCTCGACCGACTGTGGGGGCATGATGTCGAGCAGCACGTCACGCAGCACGCCGCCGCCCACACCTGTAAGCACTCCCAGCGTCGCGATTCCGAACAGGTCAAAGCCTTTACGGACCCCGACGGTCGCACCTGAGGCCGCGAACACTGCAATGCCGGCGTAATTGAGAATCATCTGCAGCACGCATGCACGTTAGGTGCCCGACGGCGTGGCCGGTCACTAATCGAAGGAACGTATCTCCGGGACGAACGGGACCTCGGCGCTGCCGGCCGGCGTGCATGTCGAGTCGGCCGATCGCGATGTGTGACGGATCGTCCTTTCCGTCCACAGGTGCACGCATCGGGTCATTTCCGATCCCCTACCGACCGCGGCCCTCTAGCCTGCTGGGTAATGGACACCGCCACCGTAATCGTGACGCTGCTGTTGGCGGGGCTCTTCACCTTCTCAGCCAGCATCAAACTGCTCGGCGTCGCCCGGTCCTTGGCCATCCGCGATCACCTTGGAGTGAAGCCGCTGCAGTGGCGCATCATCGGCGTGCTTGAACTCGCGGGCGTCGCCGGCGTGCTCGTCGGTCTGGCGTGGCCGCCGATCGGGATCGCCGCGTCGATCGGCCTGGCCTTGCTGTCGATCGGCGCCCTCACCTTCCACATTCGCGCCTCGGACCGCGTCGCCGACATGGTCCCGGCCGTGATCGGGATCGCACTTGCCGCCACCACTGCCGTGCTGCACACCGTCTGAGGTAGAAGCGGTCACACCTGTACAAACGGGTGCCTTAGATTACCTAAACTTTCCGGCGTCGCCGCGGCGTTCGGCACAGTCGCGTCGTCGGCGCTCACGCTGTTCCTTGGTCGTCATCGGCAACGCCGCGGCCGGGTGTGTGCTCGCGGTGCTCGCCACCGCCGCACGGGTGAATTATCGTCCCCTCTATGAGCGTTTCCTCCCCGGTCTTGCTGGGAGAGACCGAGCCCTACTACAACCTGGGCGCCTATCACCGGCCGATTGAGACGCCGTCGCCGCAGGCGCAAGTGTGGTTCGACCGTGGCATGGTCTGGGCCTACGCGTTCAACCACGAAGAGGCCGTCCGCTGCTTCGACCGCGCGCTCGAGCTCGATCCCGACCTCGCAATCGCGCGCTGGGGCGTCGCGTATTCGATTGGACCCAACTACAACAAGGCGTGGGAGGCCTTCGATCCGGTCGACCTCGCCGCATCGCTGGCCCGTGCCCGCATGGAGCTGGGCCTGGCAACAAACGGCCGCGCCTCGGCCGTCGAAAGCGGGCTGATTGAGGCGCTGCAGGCCCGCTTCACCACTGAGGACCCGGACGACGCCGACGCGCTGGCGGCCGGCGGTGCCGCTTACGCCGACGCCATGGAAAGCCTGGCCGAGGCGTATCCCGACGACATCGACGTTCAGGCCCTGGCCGCGGACGCGCTTGTCAACCTCACGGCGTGGGCGCTGTGGGACATCAAGACCGGTGAGCCGGCGCCCGGTTCGCGTGTGGTGGAGGCCAAGCGAATTCTCGACGACGCGCTGGCCACTCCTGCCGGCCGCGAGCACCCCGGCGTCTTGCACTTGTACCTGCACACGATGGAGATGTCGGCCACGCCGCAGGACGCGCTGCCCGCCGCGGATCTGCTTCGCGGCTTGGTGCCCGATGCGGGCCATCTGCGGCACATGCCCAGCCACATCGATGTGCTGTGCGGCGACTACCGCGGCTCGGTGGTTGCGAATCTATCTGCGGTGCAGGCAGATCAGCAGTTCGTCGATCGCGAGGGGCCGCTGAACTTCTACTCGCTCTACCGCGCGCACAACCTTCATTTCGTGGTCTATTCGGCGATGTTTGAAGGTAAGTCGCGCGCCGCACTCGCTGCTGCGGATGAACTCACCGGACAGCTGACACCGGAGTTGCTGGCCATCGAGTCCCCGCCGATGGCGGACTGGCTGGAAGCCTTTGTGCCGCTGCGGGTCCACGTCTTTGTCCGGTTCGGCCGGTGGGACGAGTTGATCGCCCATTCCCTGCCTGAGGACACCGAACTGTACTGCAGCACCGCTGCCACGATCCATTACGGCCGCGGCATCGCACACGCCGCGAAGGGCCAGCTACCGCAGGCGCACGCCGAGCGGGAGGCGTTCAGGGAGGTCTACGCGCGCATACCTGATACCCGCTATCTGTTCAACAACACCGTTCACGACATCCTGGCGATTGCGGCAGAGATGCTCGACGGTGAAATCGCCTACCGCGAAGGTCAATTCGACGATGCGTTCGCCCATCTGCGGCGCGCTATCGAACTCGACGATTCGCTGCCGTACGACGAGCCTTGGGGCTGGATGAGCCCGACTCGCCACGCCTATGGCGCGTTGTTGCTCGAGCAGGGCCACGTCGAGGAGGCCGCCGCGGTATATGCCGCCGATCTCGGCCTGGATCCCACGCTGAGCCGAGCATGCCAACACCCCAACAACGTATGGAGCCTGCACGGCTATCACGAATGCCTGCAACGGCTCGGCCGCACCGAGGAGGCTGCGATCATCGGTCAGCAGCTCGACCTGATGCGGGCTCGGGCTGACGTGCCGATCGCGGCATCGTGCGCGTGCCGACTGGACGTCGGCGGCAGCTGACTACCGACGTTAAGCAGGTTCATCAACAACGTACGTCGTACGCCAGCATCACCTTGCTTGTGAATATCGGCTGATGCAATTAGCGCTTTGTTTCCGCGTATCCCGCGGCCTCGATCGGTAAGCGGGAACCGTACGCCACTTGCCAGAAACCCGGTTGCCTTATCTTTGCCGGTGGCGTCGTTCGTCACGAGCGGCTAGATAGACACCCTCCCTCAATGTCCGCCTCAAAGCGACAATGTCGCTCATGCCGCTAGCTGGAGCGACATTGTCGCTCGGAGGTGGACAATCCCACCACGGTCCCTGAGAGATGTGCCGCCGTCGCTGCCCGTCTCAGCCGAACCGACTCGCCGCAGCCGGACAAGTCTCGTCGCAATGACGCGTTCCCGCTGCGTAGACTCCGGCCTGTGGCGATCAGCGACGATGACCTCGAACGTCTCGGCCGCTGCGTCGAACTTGCGCGTTTGGCGCTCGACGAAGGAGACGAACCGTTCGGCTCGATCCTGGTCGATGAAAACGGCAGGACCGTGTTCGAGGACCGCAACCACGTCAAGGACGGCGACCACACCCGGCACCCGGAGTTCGCGATCGCGCGGTGGGCCGTCGACAACCTGACCCCGGCGGAACGAACCAGCGCGACCGTGTACACCTCCGGCGAACACTGCCCGATGTGCTCGGCCGGTCACGCCTGGGTCGGATTGGGTCGCATCGTCTATGCGACCTCGTCAGCCCAGCTCAGCCAGTGGCTTGTGGAATGGAACGCGCCGCCGCCGCCGGTAGCGCCGCTGCCGATCACCACGATCGCTCCGGGCTTGGTCGTAGACGGACCCGCACCGGAGTTCGCGGACACCATGAAAGCCCTCTACGAAGCGAAGTTCCGGCCGTGACCGAACCGGCCTGGGTCCAGCACGTGATCTGGTGGCAGGTCTACCCGCTCGGCTTCGTCGGTGCGTATCCCGCCGACCCGGCGCCCACCGCCGAAGAGCACCGGCTGCGCCGGATCGTCGAATGGCTCGACCCCGTTGTCGGACTCGGTACATCCGGCATCGCGCTCGGGCCGATCTTCGCGTCGCACACCCATGGCTACGACACCACCGACCACTACCGCATAGACCCGCGGCTGGGCGATGACGCGGACTTCGACCACCTGATCGAAGAAGCCCACCGCCGTGGCCTGCGCGTCTTGCTTGACGGGGTCTTCAACCATGTGGGCACGGACTTTGCACGCTCGGAGTGGTTCCGCAGGCGCGGCAACGAATTTGACACCTTTGAAGGACACGGCGAGCTGATCGCGCTCAACCACGACGATCCCGACGTCGTTGCCTACACCGCGGACGTGATGACGCATTGGTTGCGCCGCGGCGCCGACGGATGGCGACTCGACGCGGCCTACGCGGTTCCCGACCGGTTCTGGGCGCAGGTGCTCCCCCGCGTGCGACAGGCATTTCCCGAGGCATGGTTTGTCGGAGAGGTCATCCACGGCGACTACCCGGCCCACGTTCGCGACGCGGGCTTCGACTCGGTAACGCAGTACGAACTGTGGAAGGCGATCTGGAGCAGCCTGAACGACGGCAACTTCCACGAACTGGACTGGGCCTACGTGAGGCACAACGAGTTTCTGGACACGTTCATCCCGATGACTTTCGTCGGCAATCACGATGTCACCCGGATCGCCAGCCGCCTGGAGAACACCCGCCACCTCGAGCACGCGCTGGTCATCCTGCTGACCACCGCCGGCACGCCCAGCGTGTACGCCGGCGACGAATTCGCCTACCTGGGCATCAAGGAGGAGCGGTTCGGCGGGGACGACGCCGTGCGGCCCGAATTCACCTCTCCCCTAATGGGAGTCGACGATCAGGGCAATGACGTGTTCCGGCTGCACCAGTATCTGATCGGGCTGCGCCGCCGACATCCTTGGCTGCACACCGCGCGAACCTCGCCGCTGCAACTGGCCAACCGCCAGTACGTCTATCAGACCTGCAACGGGTCGGATGTGCTACTGGTCGCACTCAACATCGACGACGATGCGCTGCCACTGTCGTTGCCCGACTTGGGCTTCGGCGAGGGCCAGATCGTCGCGGGGTCGGGAGCGCCGCCGCAGGATGTCGTCACCCAGGCCGAGATCGAGCCGCACGGCTGGCTGATCATCGCACCGCGGTGATCGTCAGGTCAGCTGCTCGACGGTCACCGGGTCTTCCTCGCTGTTGTAGAACTTGTCCAGCACCGCTCGGAAGTCGGCGTTGTCGTTGGTCGCGTGAGCGAACAGCGTCATCGACGAGCGAACCTTGAGATTGTCGGGCCAGCCGAAGATGTCGTCAGCCGATAGGCCGTCGATCTGTGCGACCAGCCGCGCGCATTCCCGTAGCCGCGACCCCAGCACGGTATGCGCCAGATACGCCCTGGCCTCCTCGAGCGACGAGATGCCGTACCGCACCGCGGTGGCGCTGTGTCCCAGTCCCCGCAGCTGTGGAAAGACAAACCAGATCCAATGGCTGCGTTTCCTGCCGCTCCGAAGTTCCTCGATCACCGCCCCGTAGACACGGTCCTGCGCGTCGACAAAGCGCTGCAGGTCGAGCGGATCTGCATCATCCGATGACAACGATTTTCCAACAGCCATATCGTTAGTAAGTTTCGCAAGCTAGTCTTCGGGATTCAATGACGACTATCAGCGAGCCGGAAACATCGGCCATCCGGAGTCGGCGCCCAAGCCCAGAAGTCTGCGGCGCCGGATGCTGTCGCGGATCAGCATCCAATCCAAGCTGCTGGTGATGCTGCTGGTCACAAGCATTTTGTCGGCCGCGGTTGTGGGCTTCATCGGCTATCAGTCGGGACGATCCTCGCTGCGGGCATCGGTGTTCGACCGGCTGACCGAGATCCGCGGGTCGCAATCGCGACAATTGGAGGCGCAGTTCTCCGACCTGATGAATTCGCTGGTCGTCTACACGCGGGGATCCACCGCTACCGAGGCCATCGAGGCGTTCACGCCGGCATTCGACCAACTCAACAACGCCACCACCACCCCGCCGCAACGGCAGTCAATCGTCGACTATTACAAGAATCAATTCGGGACGGCCGAGGCGGATCAGACCGGCAACCGCCTCGATATCGATGCGTTGCTGCCGGCGTCGAACGCTCAGCGGTAGCTGCAGGCCTATTACACGACGCCGTTCACCGATTGGGGAAAGGCGATCCGATTCGACGACGCGCGCGACGGCAGCGCGTGGTCGGCGGCGTGCGCCCGCTTCAACGGCTTCTTTCGCGAGATCGTCACGCGCTTCGAGTTCGAGGACGCCCTGCTGCTCGACATGCGGGGCAACGTGGTCTACAGCGCCTATAAGGGCGTCGATCTGGGCAGCAATGTCCTCACCGGCCCGTATCGCGAGGGCGGGCTGAGCGAGGCATACCAGAAGGCGCTGGCCTCGAACACTGTCGACTATGTCGGCATCACCGACTTCGGCGACTACCAGCCGGCCGACGAACCCACGGCCTGGATGGTGTCACCGGTTGGAACTCAACAGGTGGAAGGTGTTCTGGCCCTGCAGTTCCCGATCTCCAAGATCAACCGTCTGATGACGGCGGACAGGCAATGGAAGTCCGCGGGAATGGGCACCACCGGTGAGACATTTCTGATCGGGCCGGACGACCTGATGCGATCGGACTCGCGGATGCTCCTGGAAAATCCGGATGAGTTCAGGCGCGACGTGATCGACGCGGGGACACCGCCCGACATTGCAGAGGAATCGGTCCGCCAGCAGGGCACCACCCTCGTGCAACCGGTGGCATCCGAGGCCACCCGGCTGGCGCAGCGTGGCCAGAGTGGCACGATCATCGAAGACGACTACCTGGGCCACGAGACGCTGCAGGCCTATGCACCCGTCAATCTGCCAGGCCTGCACTGGTCGATCATCGCCAAGATCGACACCACCGAGGCGTTCGCACCCGTCGCTGCCTTTACCCGGACACTCGTATTGTCTACGGCGATCATCATTTTTGTGGTGTGCATTGCCGCGATGCTGTTGGCCCGATTGTTCGTGCGGCCGATTCGCCGGCTCGAAGCCGGCGCACAGCAGATCAGCTCCGGCGATTACAACGTCACGCTGCCCGTGCGGTCCCGCGACGAGTTCGGTGATCTGACCGTCGCATTCAACGACATGAGCCGAAACCTCGCGATCAAGGAAGAACTACTCACCGAGCAACGCCGCGAGAACGACCGGTTGATGTTGTCGCTGATGCCCGAACCGGTGGTGCAGCGCTACCGCGAGGGCGAGGAGACGATCGCGCAGGATCATCAGGACGTCACGGTGATCTTCGCCGACATCACCGGACTCGATGATCTGTCCACCGAACTCAGCTCCGACGACCTGCTGGCAATCGTGAACAAACTGACCCGCCAATTCGACGCCGCCGCAGAGAATCTCGGTGTCGACCAGGTGCGGACTCTGCACAACGGTTACCTGGCGAGCTGCGGGATGAGCGTGCCGAGACTTGACAATGTCCGACGCACCGTCGACTTCGCCATTGAGATGCAGCGGATCATCGATCGCTTCAACAGTGAAACCGGCAACGATTTGAAGCTGCGGGCTGGCATCGACACGGGCACGGTGACCAGCGGCCTCGTCGGCCGTTCCACGCTGGCCTACGACATGTGGGGGTCCGCGGTGAACCTGGCCTACCAGGTGCAGAGCGGCGCACCCCAGGCCGGCGTCTACGTGACGTCACGGGTCTACGACGCGATGCAGGACACCCTGCAGTTCACTGCGGCAGGCGAAGTCGTCGACGACGGCAAGCCGGAGCCCATCTGGCGCCTCGCGGAGCGGCAGCCGTGACCAGCGTCTTCGATGCGCCGTGGTTCTGCTGGGCTGTCGGCGTGGCCGTCGGGTTCCCCATCGCGTTGGTCGCGCTCACGGAGCTTCAAAACGCGTTGCGCCGCCGGCGCAGCTTCCTGGCCCGGCCAGTTCATCTGCTGCGCACATACATTCTTCCGCTCGGGGGGCCCTCCTCATCCTGCTGGTTCAGGCGATGCAGGTGTCGGGCGAGGCAACGCCGGTGCGCGTCGTAGCGACGGTGTTCGGTTTCGTCGTGCTGGTGCTGCTGCTCTCGGGGCTGAACGCGACCCTGTTCCAGGGGGCGCCGGAAGGAACGTGGCGCAAGCGGATTCCGTCGATCTTCCTCGACGTCGCGCGGTTCGCGCTGATCGCCGTCGGCGTCGGCCTGGTCTTCGCTTACGTCTGGGGTGCGAATGTCGGCGGGCTGTTCACCGCGCTGGGAATCTCGTCGATCGTACTGGGCTTGGCATTGCAGAACTCCGTCGGACAGATCATTTCCGGACTGCTTGTGCTGTTCGAGCAGCCATTCCAGCTCGGCGACTGGATCGATACCCCGTCGGCGCGTGGCCGAGTGGTGGAAGTCAACTGGCGCGCAACGCATATCGATACCGGTAGTGGTCTGCAGATCATGCCGAACTCCGTGCTCGCCGCAGCGTCGTTCACCAACCTCAGTCGGCCGCCAGGAGCCCATTCCCTCACCGTCACCACGTTGTTTTCGCTCGACGACCCGCCGGACGACGTCTGCGGGATGTTGACGCGGGTGGCCGGCGCCCTGCCGCAGCTGCGACCGGACGCGGTGCCGTCAACGGTGCCGGCCGGCGGCCTCACGTACAAGACGTCGATACCACTGCGAACGCCGGCCGACGACTTCGCCACCAAATCGATGTTCCTCCGGTGGGTCTGGTACGCGTCGCGTCGCGACGGACTACATCTCGACGAGGCCGAGGACGACTTCGCCGCACCCGAACGAACCGAGGACTCGCTGCGGATCATTGCGCCCACGTTGCGGTTGACCCACGCCGAACAGCAAAAGCTACTCCCCCATGTCCGCCTTATGAGGTACGGGACAGACGAGTACATCCAATTCGCCGGGCAGGTACCGAGGCGGATGACGTTCGTGGTGAGCGGCCGGGTCCGGCTTGTGGTTTCCGGTGACGACGGCTCGATCGTGCCGGTGCGCATCCTCGAGGAAGGCGACTTTATGGGTCAGACCGCGCTCACCCGGGAACCCGTCTCCGCGGCGGCCTACGCGCTCGAGGAGGTGACCGTACTGCAGATTGAGCGGGAGCACATCGAGCAGTTGGTCGCCGAAAAGCCGGTGCTGTTGCAGGAGATCGGCCGCGCCATCGAGGAGCGGCGGGCCAACGTCCGGCGGGCAGTGGCCGCGGCGGGCGACTAGGCGGCGGGCGATGAAACGACGCGTGCCCCGTCCTCGCGAACTGGCACCGTTGCTGCGGTTGCGCAAGCCGCAGCTGAACTCCACAACGCGGCGGCTTGACGGTGCGCTCACCATCGAGGATCTGCGCCGAATCGCCAAGCGCCGCACACCGAAAGCGGCGTTCGACTACACCGACGGCGCGGCCGAAGAAGAGCTGTCACTGGCGCGAGCCCGACAGTCGTTCCGCGACATCGAGTTTCACCCGACGATCCTGCGCGATGTCGCGAAGGTCGACACGGGTGCCACTGTGCTTGGCGAACGGGTTGCGCTGCCATTTGGCATAGCGCCGACGGGCTTTACCCGGCTTATGCACACCGAGGGTGAGGTCGCGGGCGCCCACGCCGCCGCACGCGCGGGAATCCCGTTCTGCCTATCGACACTGGGGACCACCTCGATCGAAGACGTGAAGGCGGCAAACCCACACGGGCGCAACTGGTTTCAGCTGTACATGTGGAAGGACCGGGATCGGTCGATGGCCCTGGTTGAACGCGCCGCCGCAGCAGGCTACGACACGCTGCTGGTCACCGTGGACGTTCCGGTCGCGGGCGCGCGGCTGCGGGACACCCGCAACGGCCTGTCGATACCGCCGGCGCTGACCCTGCGGACCGTCCTAGACGCGGTGCCGCACCCGCGCTGGTGGTTCGACCTGCTGACCACCGAACCGCTGTCGTTCGCGTCGCTGGACCGCTGGCCCGGAACGGTCGCCGAATACCTCGACACCATGTTCGATCCCACCGTGACGTTCGACGACCTGGCCTGGATCAAGACACAATGGCCGAACAAGTTGGTGGTCAAGGGAATTCAGACCCTGGACGACGCGAAGGTGGTGGCCGACCTCGGCGTCGACGGCATTGTGCTGTCCAACCACGGCGGTCGCCAACTAGACCGGGCGCCGGTCCCCTTCCACCTATTGCCGCTGGTCGCGCGCGAGCTGAAAGATGCGACCGAGGTTTTGCTGGACACCGGCATCATGTCTGGCGCCGACGTCGTAGCCGCCATCGCGCTCGGCGCGCGGTTCACGCTCGTCGGCCGGGCCTACCTCTACGGGCTGATGGCCGGCGGCGAGGCCGGCGTCGACCGCGCTGTCGAGATCCTGTCCGAGCAGGTCAGCCGCACAATGCGGCTGCTCGGCGTCACGTCGCTCGAGGAGCTCACGCCGCAACACGTGACGCAGCTGCACCGCTTCGGGCGCGGCGTGTCGGCCCCTGGCGATTGACCACATTGGTAACTCTAATCCCACAGGTCACAGCACCAATATCGGGTTCCTGAGTCCGCGCCGAGTCAGAATCGTTAGCCAACCGCGACGTCACAACACCGTGTTACCCACCTGAACGGGCCCTCGGTGCGTGTTTCACTGACGCACGCACAGAGACGGCAATTGCTTTGTGGCATGCGATGAAAGGTGGGTTGGTTGCCGTTATGAAGTTCAGTGAGAGGTTTCGAGGCAAGTGGTTGCGCCGGCTGGCCGTGGGCGCCGTTACGGCGGCGACACTGCCCGGGCTGATCGGCTTCGTCGGGGGTTCGGCGACTGCTGGTGCGTTCTCCCGGCCGGGTCTGCCCGTCGAGTATCTGGATGTGTTCTCCGCGGCGATGAACCGCAACATCCGGATCCAGTTCCAGGGTGGAGGCCCGCACGCCGTCTATATGCTCGACGGTCTGCGTGCCCAGGACGACTACAACGGCTGGGACGTCAACACCCCAGCGTTCGAGTGGTACTACGGCTCCGGCCTGTCGGTCGTGATGCCTGTCGGCGGGATGTCCAGCTTCTACACCGACTGGTATCAGCCGTCACGCGGCAATGGCCAGGACTACACCTACAAGTGGGAAACCTTCCTGACACAGGAACTTCCCGCGTGGCTCGAGGCCAACAAGGGCGTGTCGCAGAACGGTAACGCAGTGGTCGGCCTCTCGATGGCCGGCAGCACCGCGATGACGTACTCGATCTACTACCCGCAGAAGTTCATCTACGCGGCATCCCTGTCGGGCTTCCTGAACCCGTCGGAGGGGTGGTGGCCGATGCTCATCGGGCTGGCGATGAACGACTCCGGCGGCTACAACGCCGAGAGCATGTGGGGTCCGTCGTCTGATCCGGCCTGGAAGCGCAACGACCCGATGGTCAACGTGGGGCAGTTGGTGGCCAACAACACCCGGATCTGGGTCTACTGCGGCACCGGCACGCCGTCGGAGCTCGATACCGGGACCTCCGGTGGCAACCTGATGGCCGCGCAGTTCCTCGAAGGGTTCACGTTGCGGACCAACGTCACGTTCCGCGACAACTACATCGCGGCGGGCGGCACCAACGGGGTGTTCAACTTCCCGCCGAACGGCACGCACAGCTGGGGTTACTGGGGTCAGCAGCTGCAGCAGATGTTGCCGGATATCCAGCGGGTGCTGGGGGCTCAGGCCGCCGCCTAACGACCACCCACAACCAGGGAGCCTGCCGTATCCCCCGAACGGCAGGCTCCCTGCTTTGTGTGGCGTTTATTGCGGCCGATCGCCAGTGACGGCCGCAACAAACGCGACAGTCGAGGGTGGGGAACAAACCCGCCTCCCCCAGGGTTGAGTCGATCTGACTGAACTTTGGAGGATTGATGGCTGAAGCCAATGAGGCATCGCGTGTTGTGCCCGTCCTTTTCACTAGCGATTCGATCGTGTTGCCCGGAATGGTGGTGCCGATCGAACTTGACGACGCCGCACGTGCCGCTGTCGACGCCGCCCGGGCCAGCGAGTCCGGAGAGCTGCTGATCGCGCCGCGTCTGGAGGACCGATACCCGTCCTACGGCGTGCTGGCCTCGATCGTGCAGGTCGGCCGCGTCGCCGGCGGCAGTGGCACTGCGGCGGTGGTGCGCGGCAAGAGCCGCGCGCAGATCGGTGCAGGCGCCAACGGCACCGGACCCGCGCTGTGGGTCGAGGTGACCGAGGTTGAGGAATCCACCGCGACCGACGAGACGCGTGCCTTGGCCGCCGAGTACAAGAAGCTGCTGCTGGCGTACCTGCAGCGGCGGGAGGCCTGGCAGATCGTCGACTTCGTCAATCAGCTGACCGACCCGTCGGCGCTGGCCGACACGGCCGGTTACGCGTCCTACCTGACGCAGGTGCAGAAGCGGCAGCTGCTGGAGACGCCCGATGTGGCCGAGCGGCTGCGTGCCCTGATCGACTGGACCAACGACCACCTCGCCGAGGTGGAGGTCAACGACAAGATCGCCGAAGACGTCCGCGAGGGCATGGAGAAGACTCAGAAGGAGTTCCTGCTGCGCCAGCAGCTGGCGGCGATCCGCAAGGAACTCGGCGAATCGGACGACGGCACAGGGTCTTCTGATGACTACCGGAGCCGCATCGAGGCCGCAGATCTGCCCGAGAAGGTGCGTGAAGCCGCGCTGCGCGAGGTCGGCAAGCTCGAGCGGTCCAGCGAGCAGAGCCCGGAGGGCGGCTGGATCCGCACCTGGCTGGACACCGTGCTGGACCTGCCGTGGAACAGCACGACCGAAGACTCCACGGACCTGAAGGCGGCGCGCGAGGTTCTCGACGCGGACCACCACGGGCTCGACGACGTAAAGGACCGCATTGTCGAATACCTGGCGGTGCGGGCGCGTCGCGCGCAGCGGGGCCTGCAGGTGGTCGGGGGCCGTGGTTCGGGCGCGGTGATGGTGCTGGCCGGTCCGCCCGGGGTGGGCAAGACGTCACTGGGTGAGAGCGTGGCTCGTGCGTTGGGCCGCAAGTTCGTTCGCGTCGCGCTGGGTGGCGTGCGCGACGAGGCCGAGATCCGTGGTCACCGGCGGACCTACGTCGGCGCGCTGCCGGGCCGCATCGTGCGCGCCATCGGCGAAGCGGGGTCGATGAACCCCGTCGTGCTGCTCGACGAGATCGACAAGGTTGGATCCGACTACCGGGGCGACCCATCGGCGGCCCTGCTGGAGGTGCTCGACCCGGCGCAGAACCACACGTTCCGCGACCACTACCTCGATCTGGATTTGGACCTGTCGGACGTGGTGTTCCTGGCCACCGCCAACGTCATCGAGAACATCCCGTCGGCACTGCTGGACCGGATGGAGCTGGTGGCTATCGACGGCTACACCGAAGACGACAAGGTCGCCATCGCCCGCGACTTCCTGCTGCCGCGTCAGCGGGACCGGGCTGCGCTGACCGAGGACGAGGTGACCATCACCGAGGACGCGCTGCGAAAGATCGCCGCCGACTACACCCGTGAGCCGGGTGTGCGGCAGTTCGAGCGGCTGCTGGCCAAGGCGTTGCGCAAGGCGACCACGAAACTGGCCGAAAATCCGGAGGCGCTGACCATCGATGAGCCGGATCTCGTTGGCTACCTCGGCCGTCCACGCTTCATGCCGGAATCTGCGGAGCGCACGGCGGTTCCGGGTGTGGCGACCGGTCTCGCGGTAACGGGCCTCGGTGGAGATGTGCTCTACATCGAAGCCGGCGCGACTGACGGCGAGTCGGGCCTGCAGCTGACCGGTCAACTGGGCGACGTGATGAAGGAGTCGGCGCAGATCGCGCTGTCCTACGTGCGCTCGCACGCCGAGCAGCTGGGTGTCGACCCGAAGGCGCTGGATCGTCGGATCCACGTGCACGTGCCCGCGGGTGCGGTGCCCAAGGACGGCCCGTCGGCCGGTGTGACGATGGTGACCGCGCTGGTGTCGATGGCCACCGGCCGCCAGGTGCGCTCGGACGTCGGCATGACCGGTGAGGTGACGCTGAACGGTCGGGTGCTGCCCATCGGCGGAGTCAAGCAGAAGCTGCTGGCCGCGCAACGGGCTGGTCTGTCAACGGTTTTCATCCCGCAGCGCAATGAGCCTGACCTGGACGATGTCCCGGCCGACGTGCTCGAAGCGCTGGACGTGAAGCCGATGACGGACGTCGCCGACATCATCGCGCAGGCGCTCGTGCCGGCCGACGCTGAGACCACTGCCGCAGCCTGAGCGCGGAAAGCCGTTGCGCAAACACTGACAGGTGCGGCCACACTCTCCCGGCCTGGCCGAGCGGGTTGTCGGCGGCCAGCGTTACCGTCGGCCTATGGCTTACGACGAAGACCTCGCCGACCGCATCCGCGAGCTCATCGCATCCGAACGCGGAGTCGAGGAGAAGCGGATGTTCGGAGGGCTGGCGTTCCTCATCAACGGCAACATGTCGGTGGCCGCCAGTGGCCGCGGCGGACTGATGGTCCGGGTGCCGCCAGACGAGACCGAGAAGCTGCTGGCCCGCGACCACGTCGAGCCGATGGTGATGGCGGGCCGTGAGACCCGCGGCTGGCTACGGGTCTCGGTGGACGGTGTGAAGACCAAGCGTCAGCTGCAGCAGTGGATAAGCTGCGGGGTCGACTACGCCAAGAGCCTGCCACCCAAGTAGGTTTTCGCGTGGCCCGCAGAGGTTAGCCAGTATCAGTGATTCGGATCGGGACTTCGGGGTGGTCATATGACCACTGGACCAACGTGCTGTACCCGCCCGGGCTGCCGGTGTCGAAACGGCTGGCTCGTTACGTCGAGGAGTTCGACACCGTCGAGCTGAACGCGAGCTTCTACCGCTGGCCTAAGGACGCCACCTTCGCCGGATGGCGGCAGCGGTTGCCCGAGGGCTTCACCATGTCAGTAAAGGCGCACCGCGGGCTGACCCACTATCGCCGGCTGCGCTCACCCGAGCCGTGGGTTGAGCGCTTCGAGCGGTGTTGGACGGCGCTCGGCGACCGGCGCGAAGCGTTGCTGGTCCAGGTGCATCCCGAGCTGGAGCGCGACGACGCCCGGCTCGAGCATTTCCTCTCGGTGATGCCGGAATGGATTCCGGTGGCAATGGAGCTGCGGCATCCGTCCTGGGATGACCCGGCGGTCTACGCGATCCTCGAGCGGCACGGCGCGGCTTACGTCGTGATGAGCGGCGCAAACGTGGCAACGATTACCCGCGCCACCGCGGATCTGGTGTATGTGCGGATGCACGGACCCTCCCAGGACTCGATGTATCACGGGTCCTATCCCGATGACGAGTTGCAGACCTGGGCCGACAGCGTTCAGAAGTGGGAAGCCGAGGGTAGACGCGTGCTGGTGTACTTCAACAACGATCTGGGCGGCCACGCCATCCACAATGCGCGAAAGCTCAAGGAGCTCTTGGCGACTCCCGACTAGCTATACTGCCGAGGTACGTTGGTCAACCGCGTGATGGGGTGGGATCTTGCCCTCGGGTCGTCTTCCCACCAGGGTTTGCCATCGTCCTCCACCAGAGCACCGCCCTTTGTGGTCGTCAACATTTGATGACGGTTTCCGCCGAAGTATGTATCGACCCTGGGACAACCCGCCGCGAGTACGCTCGGGTGAATGACAACGTCGTCTACATTCGCCATCGTCGGCGGCGGCCTCGCCGGCGCGAAGGCTGCAGAAGCATTGCGCGACAAGGATTTCGACGGCCACATCGTGTTGTTCGCCGCCGAGGAGCACCTACCCTACGAGCGTCCGCCGCTGTCCAAGGAGTACCTGGCCGGCAAAAAGACGCTTGATGACTTCACCGTCGACCCCTCCGCCTGGTACCGCGATCACCACATCGAGTTGCAGCTGGGCACCGAGGTAAAGGCGATCGAACCCAGCGCCCACACCGCGTCGTTGCCCGACGGCAGCACCGTGCATTACGACAAGTTACTGCTGGCCACCGGATCGCAGCCACGCCGGCCGTCTATCCCGGGCGCCGACGCAGACGGAGTGCATTACCTGCGTACCATCGACGACGCAGCGGCGCTGAATTCGCTGCTGACCGAAGGTGCTTCGCTGGCGATCGTCGGCGCCGGATGGATCGGACTGGAGGTCGCGGCCGGCGCCCGTAACCGTGGCGTCAACGTCACCGTCGTGGAGACGGCCGAAGTGCCGCTGATGGGGGCGCTCGGCCGGGAGGTCGGTGAGGTGTTCGCCAGCCTGCACCGCGACCACGATGTGGACCTTCGGCTTGGTGCGACGGTGCAAGAGATCATTACTTCCGGCGGCACAGCAACCGGGCTGAAACTCGGGGACGGATCGACTGTCGACGCCGACGCGGTCCTGGTCGCCGTCGGCGCGGCGCCCAACCTCGCGCTCGCCGAAAATGCCGGCCTGGCCCTCGGCGACGGCGGCGTGCTGGTCGACTCGTCGCTGCGCACCAGCGACCCCGACATCTTCGCGGTCGGTGACATCGCCGCCGCCGAGCACCCGCTGTTCGGCACGCGCATCCGCACCGAACATTGGGCCAACGCGCTCAAGCAGCCCGCGATCGCGGCCGCCGGCATGCTCGGAAGGCCGGGCGAATACGCCGAACTCCCCTACTTCTTCACCGACCAGTACGACCTAGGCATGGAGTACGCCGGACACGCGCCCAACTACGACCGGGTGGTCTTCCGCGGCGACGTGGACGGCCGCGAATTCGTCGCGTTCTGGTTGGACGGCGACAACCGGGTCCTGGCCGGGATGAACGTCAACATCTGGGACGTGCTCGACGACGTCAAGGAGCTGATCCGCTCCCGTACTCCGGTCGACCCGGACCGGCTGGCCGACCCGCAGCACGCACTTGGCGAGGTTCCTGGCACGCTATGACGCGAAATGCGTGTCATGCGTGATTGCAGCGGCGGCCGTCGCGCTGATCGCGGGCCGCTCGGCAGAACGGGTGGTCAATAGCGGTGAGGCGCCGACGCGGACCGAAACACCTGCCTCGACGTCGGCGCCGTCAACACCGCCCAGCAACGCCCACCTCGTCGACGCGTTCGACTACGTGGCGCACGTGAACGACGCAGCCGGCTAGTGTCCTGTCTGTCCGAGTTGAGCGGCAAGGGCTTCACCTTCTCCACCGAGGGGTTCACGCTGAAGTACAAGGACGTGCCCTAGCCGTCGCGGATGCGGCGCTGGGCCGTGGCGAACTCCGCGGCGGCGCATCTCGGCAAGCCGCTGCAGCTGGTCGGTGATGGAGTCCGACGGTGGCGGCGGCTCGTATCCAGACACGACGCTTGGATGGCGGCGAACGCCGAGCTGTGCACGCCGGTGGGTTCGCGCGGCGGGTCAAGACGGTCATTGAGACGTCAGGAAGCAATGCGCAATCGATGCATTTTCCGGTTGACAAGCCAGCAAACCACCGGTTTCATGGAAGACGCTGAGTACACAGCCGGCCTGGGGCCGGTGCCGCTGCCTTC
Source organism: uncultured Actinomycetota bacterium (assembly GCA_963715885.1). Lineage (GTDB taxonomy): Bacteria > Actinomycetota > Actinomycetes > Mycobacteriales > Mycobacteriaceae > Mycobacterium. The sequence continues at coordinate 151,070 of CAVQSK010000018.1, read as the reverse complement.
TGGCCCGCGGCACTGCGATGGTGTTGCCGCCAGACACCTGAACGGGTTTCCATCTGGAATCGGGCTGTGCTTTGGTCCATCACACCGGTCATCGGGTCGGCCCCTATTGCCATCACCGGCCAGAAGCTGTCGCCTGCTTGCTCTGTTGGCGCCCAGCGTTTCCGAAGCAAACAGAGAGCGCAACTGGAACCACTCCTGCTCAATTTAGGAGAGTCGTGAACTTTCCCGGCCGCACGGTTTCGGACCCATCTCCGTGACCAGGGCTGAAGCCCGCCCTCGCGATGACGCTCGACCGAGCGGACGGCTCTCGCCTCATCGACCTCCGATGAGGAGACACCCGACGCTCAGGGATGCCGCGGTTTTCCGGGGCCTGGATACGCCTGTCATTGCTGATCTGACCGATCAGCTGCCGCGGGTGTACTTCCGGGCGGGACAGCTGATTTTCGCCACGGGTGAGCCCGGGGATCGGCTTTATCTGGTGCTAGAGGGAAAGGTGAAGATCGGCCGCCGAGCTTGTGACGGCCGGGAGGGACTGTTGCTGATCGTCGGACCGACCGAGATGTTCGGAGCGATATCGGTCCTGGACCCCGCTCCGCGCGAGTCGACCGCCACGGCCGTCACGAACGTAGTGGCGGTGACGGTCGATCGCGACACGCTGACGAGGTGGTTGCACCGCCATCCGCAGATGGCCGAGCAGTTCATGCGCCTGGTGTCGCGGCAGTTGCGGCGCAATGACACGAGACTGGCGGACATGGTCACGGCCGATGTATCGGATCGTGTCGCCAAGCTACTACTCGGGTTGGCGCAGCAGTTCGGCGTGCATGAAGACGGGGCAATACGGCTGAAGCACGACCTGGCACAAGAAGAGATCGGTCAATTGGTCGGCGCGTCTCGGGAGCACGTGAACAAGGTGCTGAGCGAGTTCTCTCGCCGAGGCTGGATCCGCATCCACGGCAAGAGCATGTTGATCCTGGGGCTTCCCGGAACTGTTCGCGGCCCCGGACCGTTCCTCTCGGTTACGTCAGCAGGAGAAGCATTTTCGTGAGCGTCCGGACCGCGTCACCGTCAACAGAACGGCCAACGTCTGAGTTCGCCGAAGTCGGCCAGATGTTGCGAGAGCTCAAAGAGTCGGATTCCAACTCGGCGGCATACCGGCGTCTCCGAGACCGCATTGTTCAACGCTGCCTTCCTGTGGCCGACAACATTGCCTATCGCTACCGCGGCCGAGGTGAGTCTCTTGACGATCTCCAGCAGGTCGCGCGCCTCGGCCTGATCAACGCCGTGACTCGCTTCGACGTGGCGGTCGGCGCCGAGTTCCTGTCGTATGCGGTTCCCACCATCATGGGCGAAATTCGCCGACACTTCCGCGACCACGGCTGGTCGGTGCGTGTGCCGCGCCGGCTCAAAGAGCTCCAGACACAGATCAACGCAGCCACCTCGGATCTGTCGCAGCGACTGCACCGAGCGCCGACGGCCACAGAACTCGCGGAAGAACTCGGGATCGACAGGCAGGAAATAGTCGAGGCCCTCATCGCGGGTGGTGGCTACGCGACGCGATCGACGGACGGGCCGTCGTACGCAGACGACGAGCCGGGCGCAGTGACGATCGTCAGTACCCTGGGCACGCTCGATCACCAGCTTGCGCACGTCGATGATCGAGAGTCCCTTCGACCGCTCATCATGGCGCTACCCGACCGGGAGCGCACCATCCTGGCGCTTAGGTTCTTCGAGGGTTTGACACAGTCGCAGATCGCCGCCCGCATCGGGGTCTCCCAGATGCAAGTATCGCGACTGCTCGGGCAGACACTCACCCACTTCCGAGACCAGCTGCTGTACCACTGAGCAGCGGACCGTTTGCGCCGGTGGCGGCGGCGCAGCCGCAGGACCGAACCGGCGTCTGGGCCACAACGTCCTCGCCGCGCAACACCTTCCGCATCCGACCGGTGGTGAAGCAGTGCGCAGATGGGCCGCTGGCCGACCCCTAGCCAGGCTTACTGCAGGGTGGCGGTGCCGTCGGCGTTGACCTGCACCTTGGCTCCCGCGATGTCTTCGCGCACGGTGGCTTCGGCTTCCGACGGATCGGCGATCAGCGCGAGCGCGCGTGAGTCGTCGGGAGTCCGCACGGCGAGAAACGCCTTGTCGGGCGTTGCGGTTCTGCTGAACGGTGTCGTCCACGCCTCGACTGTGCCCACCCCGCTCCATTCCACCACCGCTGTGCGGATTGGTTCGCGGTCGACGGTGGATTGGACGTCCTCCCAACGAAATTCATGCGTGGGCGGCTCGGTGCCGTAGACCCCGAAGCTGTGCTTGGTGAGGTATCCGCCGTTGGCGGTGATGAGCCCACGCTGGCCGGGATTGGCGATCAGCCGTTCTGCCATGGTGGCGATGGAGTGGGTGACGTAGTTGCTCCACGGGCCGCCTGCGAAGGTCAGCCCCCCGGTGACGGTGAGCGGGCGGCCCGGATCGCTCACCGCCAGTCCGAGCTCGTTGGCGGCTACCTGCACCGCCGATGGGAAGCATGAGTAGATGTCGACCAGGTCAACGTCGTCGATGCCGGCTCCTGCCAGTTCAAGCGCACGCTTGCCCGCTATCTTGATCGCCGGCGAACGGTAGAACTCGGCTCGTTCGCCGATGGCGTAGGTGTCGTGGGAATTGGTTCCTGCAAAAGGGAAAACCCAGCGCTCCGAGGGGATTTGGAGATATATCGCCTTATCCGCGGACGTGAGGACAAGCGCCGCACCCTGATCGACCACGTTGTTGGAGTTCATCAGCTTGGTGTAGGGCCAGCTGATCATCCGGTTGCCAGGCCCGGGCTGCCAGATGTTCTCGGCCGACAACGGTTCTCGACTCCACGCGTGTGGGTTCGTCGCGGCCACCGTGCTGAACTGCGACCACAGCTGGCCGATGCGGCGACGGTGCTCATCCGGCGACTCGCCGGCTGCGATGCGCAACGCCTGCTCGAACATCGGATACACGTAGGCCGGGCGGTCCAGATGAATTCGGATTTCGGCGGGCCCCGCCATCGGCACGCCGTCGTCGGCGCTATCGGCCATCGGCACCGAGTCGTCCTCTTTCGTCCAGTCCGGTTTGGCGCCAATCGCGCGCAACCGTGTTCGGGTGCGCCAGGTTTCGGCGCCTGCTATCAACACGACGTCGGTTCGGCCGGCCTGGATGTCCAGGCAGGCCTGGTTGACCAGCGACTGCGGGACATTGCCGCCGATTCCGGTGTACCGGGTGGTGGCGTCTTTCGCCTGGATGCGCTGGGCGAGCAATCGGCCGGGATCGCGGTAGCGCCAGGACAGCACATTGACCACCCGCACGGAGTCAACGGCCTCGAGCACCCGTGGGTCCGCGGCGGCGCGGGCCGCGGCCACCATCAGGTCGACGGGCTCTACGCCGGGATGATCGTCGTGCTGGTTCACCTGGCCGTAGCCGATGAGCACCGGCGTCCTTGGTTCGATGGCGCTCATGACGGCCTCCGGTCTCCAGTGAACAAGACTCCCTTGGCAATCAGGCGGTCGATCTCCTCGGTGTCGAGGGCGAGCACTCTATGGCAGATCTCGCGGGTGTGCTGGCCCGGCATGGGCGCGGGCAGAAACTCGGCGGGCGGGATATTCGTGTACGGCGCGGGACCCGTCTCACTTGGCATCAAGGCGTCGAACAGCGGATGCGCCATGTCGGTCAACAGCTTTCGGAACGTGACCTGGGAGTCGGCCAGCACGTCAACGGCCCGGTTCATCGGGGCGGCAGCCACGCCGGCACGCTGGAGCAGATCCGCGACGGCAGACTTGTCTTGCTTGGCCGTCCAATGCGATACCACGGCGATGAGGTCGGCGCGGTCATGCGGAAGTTCGTGGGTGCTCATCGCAGCGGCGAGGGCGGCGTGGTCGGTGTCGGAGCGCAGTGAGATGACGCACCATTCGTCCTGGCCGGCACATGGATACACGGCGTGTACCGCGGTGTCGTCGGCAACCGGGAGCTGCGTGGCTCGGGCGGCTTCGGTGACGTACGTGGTGACCAGCTGACTAACCGCGGCCTCTGCCTGTGAAATGTGCACGTGCGCACCGGTTCCAGTGCGGTCGCGGTGGATGATCGCAGCGAGTGCGGCAATCGCGGTGATCCTGGCTACCACGTGATCGGGGAAGATGGTGGTGGCGTCATAGAAGCTGCCAGCTTCGGCGCCCTCGGAGGTCCACAGCCAGGTGACGCCGGTGGTCGCACGCACCAGCGGGCCGTAACCCATTCGCGCGCTCCATGGCCCGATTGCCCCGAAGGCACTGCTTTCGGCCAGGACTATGCGCGGATTGAGCTCACGTAACCGCTTATATGAAAAGCCCAGCGCTTTAAGTGTTCCCGGCTTGAAATTCGCAAACACCGCATCGGCGCCGGCGACCAGCCGTTCGAAGAGATCGGCCCCGGACGGATGCCGCAGATCCAGGCCGAGGCTGTACTCGTTGCGGTGCGTCAACGCCCACGATCTGCTCATCTGTTGGCCGGGTGGCGTCTGGCGCAGGCCGTCGGGATAGGCGGCGCTTTCGATCTTGATGACCTCGGCGCCCAGGTCGGCGAACAGCCGGCCCAGCTCCCCGCCGGCGACAATGACGCCGAGGTCCAGGATGCGCAGACCGTCGAACGGTCGTTGGGGCAGCGTGCTGTCCTCATGAACCGGTGCGGATCTTGCTGTGCCCCAGGACGGTTTGTCAGCACCGGCGAACGGCGCGGGACGCTTGAACCCGGCGTGGTGCCCGCCGACCACAAATGAGCCCACGGGTACGGCGACGCGGATGCCGGGCGCTAGTTCCGCGTCCGTCAATGCGCCGACGGCGCGGAAATGCTCAGACGTCAACGCTTCCGCCGGGGTGAGGACCGCCGCGATAGGCACGCCCCGCGCTTGCCCTTCGGCTACCAAGGCGTCCATCGTGTGTGGGGCGAACAACTCGGCAATGACCGCGTTGAGTTCGCGTGACGCGGCATATCGCGCCGCGATCGTGTCGTACTTCGCGTCGGCGAACTCCTCGGGTTCACCGAGCCACGCCCTCATGCCACGCCATTGGCGGGCTGAGAGCAGGCAGATCCGGACGTAACCGTCCTTGCAGCCGAAGATCGGATAGATGTTCTGATTTCGCGGTCGACCCCGCCACAGTTCGGCGGACTGCCTCAGCCCCACGGCGGCCTGGCCTTCGGACCCGAATGGCGGATCCAGGGACTGAACGACCGCTTCGAAGCGGGAGAAGTCGATGTAATCGCCTCTGTTGGAACGCAACCGGTGATAGTGCGCGGCCAGCGCAGCCCACGCGGCCTGCACGGCGGCCGTCGTCGAAGCGACACCGTTTGGCGGCAAGACGGGTGTCCCCGACGTCGGTCCGGTCCGCGACAGCGCGGTCGACAACGCGTACAGCACCGGGTCGGTGGCGCGCCACGACTCGTACGGTCCTGTCGTGCCGAAGTCGGTGACCGACAACGCAACCAGGTGGCTGAATCGCTCGGCGAGTGCCGTGCACGATGTCCCGAACGCGGCCGCCCCACCGGCACTGTCCACCAGGATGTCGGCCGTGCCGGCCAGCTCGACCAGCCGTTCGCGGTCGGCGCCGAGGGCCGGGTCGAGCACCGCGCTGCGCTTGTTGGCGTTCTGCACCGCGAACGCAACGCTGGTGCCGGCGACGCTGGGCAGCACCTGGCGTGCGACGCTGCCGCCCGGTGGTTCGATCTTCAGCACATCGGCCCCGAGGTCGGCGAACAGCCGGCCGACGCCGTCGGAGTCGGCGCCGCCCAGGTCCAGCACCCGCACGGACGCGAGCAGTCCGCTCACCGCGTCAGCAGCCGTTCCACCCACTCCAGTTGGGCATCGACTCCGGTCACCGCGTACATCAAATCGACGAAGGCGTCGGGGTATCCATTGTCGGCCAGCGACCGCACCGTCTCGGCGACCTGATCGACCGACGTGCGTTCGGCGACGTTGATCCGCACGTAGGTGTGGATTTCCGACGGATCCCGTCCCGTGGCGAGAGCGGCCTCGTCGATCGCCCCGCGTTGCAAGTTCAGGGCCTTGAGGTGCATTCCGCCGGGTACCTGTACTCCCGCCATCCAGCCGTCGGCCCGCGCTCCGACCCGCTTCAATCCAGGCGGCGTGAATGCACCCAGATAGATCGGCGGGCGTGGCCGCTGCACCGGTTTGAGGTTCACCCACGATTCCGGGATCGACCAACGCGCGCCTTCGTGCTGGACCGGGTTCGCCGTCCACAGCGCATCGAGCACGTCCAGAAACTCGTCCAGCTGCGCGCCCCGCCGGGCGAATGGCGCACCAGCGGCCTGATACTCGTCCGGCGACCAACCGATGCCGAATCCGGGCAGCAGCCGCCCGTGGCTGATGACGTCGATACTGGTGAGCTGCCGCGTCAGCTGGACGGGCGGATACCAAGGTGCGACGAACACGCTGCTGCCCAGCCGCACCCTGGAGGTCGACGTCGCGGCGACCGTCAGTGCGATGAACGGGTCCAGGTTGGTGCGGAATTGCTCCGGAATAGTGGCGCCGCCCGCGTAACCCACCGTCGGCTGCACCGCGGCCAGCAGCCTGTCGCCCACCCAGAGGCTGTCGGCGCCGAGCTGTTCAGCGGTCGCCGCGAAGCGGGCTACATCGTCTTGCGCGGACGCACCGAACTGTGGCACCGCGAATCCCAGCACGACCGCCAGGCTAGTGCTTAGTACCCGGCCATTCGGGTACTAGGTCCCACGTCCCGTTCACCCATCGAGACGATGATGATTCGCATGACCGCAGAGACTCTCTCCCCGACTCTGTCCGACAACGAACTCGAGGCGATCAACGCCTATTGGCGTGCCGCGAATTACCTGTCCGTCGGCCAGATCTATCTGTTGGACAACCCGCTGCTGCGTGAACCGCTGGCCGCCGAACACATCAAACCCCGACTACTCGGCCACTGGGGCACCACACCCGGCCTCAACCTCGTCTACGCGCATCTGAACCGCATCATCCGTGACCGCGACGTCAACGTCATCTACATCACGGGGCCCGGCCACGGCGGGCCGGGCCTAGTCGCCAATGCCTATCTGGAAGGCACCTACAGCGAGGTCTACACCAGCATCATGCAGGACGCTAACGGGATGCGAAAGCTGTTCCGCCAGTTCTCCTTTCCCGGGGGTATCCCCAGTCACGTCGCGGCCGAGACGCCAGGGTCGATCCATGAGGGCGGCGAGCTCGGCTATGCGCTGGTGCACGCCTACGGCGCGGCCTTCGACAATCCGGACCTGGTGGTCGCGTGCGTGATCGGTGACGGAGAGGCGGAGACCGGACCGCTCGCGGCGAGCTGGCATTCCAACAAGTTCCTCAACCCAGTCACCGACGGCGCGGTGCTGCCGATCCTGCACCTCAACGGCTACAAGATCGCCAACCCGACAGTGCTGGCCCGCATTCCGGCCGACGAGCTCGAGTCGCTGCTATACGGCTACGGCTACCGGCCGATCACCGTGGCCGGTGACGACCCTGCCAACGTTCACCAGCAACTGGCCACCGCGTTCGACGAGGCCTTTGACCAGATCGCGGCAATCCAGCGCGCGGCGCGGCTGGACGGCGAGACGGGCCGGCCGCTGTGGCCGATGATCATTCTGCGCACGCCGAAGGGCTGGACCGGGCCCAGGGAGGTGGACGGCAAGAAGGTCGAGGACACCTGGCGGTCGCACCAGGTTCCGCTGTCCGAGACGCACACCAACCCGGAGCACATGGCCGAGCTCGAGGCCTGGCTGCGCAGCTATGTGCCTGAGGAATTGTTCGACGAGAACGGTGCGCTGCGATCCGATCTGCGAGAGCTGGCGCCCACCGGGCAGCGCAGGATGAGCGCCAATCCGCATGCCAACGGCGGGCTGCTGCTGCGAGATCTCGACCTGCCCCCGTTTCCCGATTACGCCGTGGCCGTGGACAAGCCGGCGACCGAAACCGCCGAGGCCACCAAGGTCCTTGGCACGTTTCTGCGCGACGTGATCGTCCGCAACCGCGACCGGTTCCGGCTGATGGGGCCCGACGAGACCGCGTCGAACCGGCTCTCGGCGGTGTTCGAGTCGACGGACAAGGCATGGCTGGCCGCGACCGGCCCCGACGACGAGAATCTCGGGCCCGAGGGCCGGGTGATGGAGGTGCTCTCCGAGCACCTGTGCCAGGGCTGGCTCGAGGGCTACCTGCTGACCGGCCGCCATGGGCTGTTCAACTGCTACGAGGCGTTCGTGCACATCGTTGACTCGATGCTCAATCAGCACGCCAAGTGGCTGTCCAGCAGTTCCGACCTCACGTGGCGGCGGCCCATCGCGTCGCTGAATTATCTTCTGACATCCCATGTTTGGCGTCAGGATCACAATGGCGCGTCGCATCAGGATCCGGGATTCATCGACCACGTCGCCAACAAGCGATCCGAGGTGGTGCGGGTGTACCTGCCGCCCGACGCCAACACGCTGCTGTCGGTCGCCGACCACTGCCTGCGCAGCCGCCACTACGTCAATGTGATCGTGGCGGGCAAACAGCCCGCCCTGACCTACCTGGACATGGACTCCGCGATTGCGCACTGCACTCGCGGGCTGGGCATTTGGGAATGGGCGAGCAACACCAGCGGCGAGCCCGACGTCGTGCTGGCCTGCGCGGGCGACATCCCGACGTTGGAGACGCTGGCCGCCGCCGACATCCTGCGCCGCGAGCTGCCCGATCTGGCGGTGCGCGTCGTCAACGTCGTCGACATCATGCGGCTGCAACCCGACACCGAACACCCGCACGGGTTGAGCGACCACGAATTCGATGCGCTGTTCACCACCGACAAGCCGGTCATCTTCGCCTATCACGGCTATCCGTGGCTGATTCACCGGCTGACCTATCGACGCACCAATCACGCTTCGCTGCACGTGCGCGGATTCAAGGAGCGGGGCACCACGACGACACCGTTCGACATGGTGATGCTCAACGACCTGGACCGGTTTCATCTCGTTCTCGATGTCATCGACCGGGTGAACGGGCTGGCCAGCCGTGCGGCCCTGTTGCGACAGCGCATGCTCGATGCCCGGCTGGCTGCCCGCCGCTACACCCGCGAGCACGGCGAGGACGACCCCCAGATCTCTGGCTGGACCTGGGACGCCAGCTATCGACCGCAGGAGGCTTCGCGTTCCCAGGGCACGCTCAGCGAAGATTGAGCCCCCGAGTCCCGGTAGACTCGACTGTTGTGTCCGACCAAGCCGTGGTAGCCGAGCATTCGCACCCGCTGGTCGCGCAGCTTTCCGCACTGCACCACTTCCGGACTTACGTCGACATCGCCGTGGTTGTGGTCGTGCTGGCTCTGACCAATCTCATCGCGCATTTCACGACTCCATGGGCCAGCATCGCGACAGTGCCCGCCGCCGCGGTCGGCCTGCTGCTTCTGGTGCGCTCGCGTGGCCTGGGCTGGGGCGAGCTCGGTCTGGGCCGTGAGCATTGGAAATCGGGCGCCGGTTACGCGCTGGCCGCGGTTGCCCTCGTGATGTCGGTGATCGCGATCGGCGCGCTGCTGCCGTGGACGCGGCCGATGTTCATGAACAACAACTACGCGACGATCTCCGGCGCACTGATCGCGTCGATGCTGATCATTCCGCTGCAAACGGTAATTCCCGAGGAGTTGGCGTTCCGCGGGGTGCTGCACGGTGCGCTGAACCGGGCGTGGGGCTTCCGCGGCGTGGCGGCGGCGGGATCTCTGCTGTTCGGCCTCTGGCACATCGCCACGTCGTTGGGCCTCACCAGCAGCAACGTCGGCTTCACCCGGCTGTTCGGCGGCGGACTGCTGGGCACCATTGCCGGTGTGGTGCTGGCGGTGGCCGCGACCGCGGTGGCCGGCTTTGTGTTCACCTGGCTGCGGCGGCGCAGCGGCAGCCTGCTGGCCCCGATTGCGCTGCACTGGTCGCTGAACGGATTGGGCGCGCTGGCCGCCGCGCTGGTGTGGCACCTGTCGACTTGACCGCCGGCGTCAGCGAAGCGCCGCCTTGCGCCGACGGGCACTCACGTTCTCCCCTCGCCGACGCGCTCGGAAATCCCGGTTCTTGAGCTTGTTGCCGCACGCGGACATATCGCACCAGGTGCCGCCGTGGTTGCGAGACCGGTCGTAGAACGCCCACTGGCACTCATCGTTCGCGCAGGCCTTGAGCCGCGCCCAGCTTCCGTCACGTTGAGCGTCGCGCATGATCAGTAACAGTTCGACAAGCCGCTCGCGAACGGTGTCGCCGGTCGCGCTCAGTCGCACCTCCCCGGCGTCGCCGCAATCGGCGCGGGCAGATCCTCCGTCCGCGATTGCCTTCAGCGGTGATAGCGCCTCACCGCTCGGCGGCGGTCCTCCGGCGTTGTGCACCAGAAGCGCACGCAGCGCCTCGCGCACACCCCGGACCAGATCCAGGTCGGCCACAGGCAGGTCGGCGGTCGGTGCCAACAGTGCGTTGTCAATCAACCACGGACGAGCGTCGCCCGAATCGGCTAGCCGATCCGGGCCATCGGGCAGCTCGACCGTGTTGACCAGCGACTGAACGCGAACGAGCGGTTCGGGCGCGGGTTTGGACTCGTCGTCGCCGACCCATTGCACAGGCCTCGGTGTCATGTGGCAAGCCTACGCCTTGCGTGACCGGTATATCAACTTGACTAGTCATGCATGACCAGTGTAACGTGTTTGATGGTCATAAAATTCAAAGCAGATTTCGAGAAAAAGAGGTAGAACCATGCCGAACAACAAAATTTCCCCGGCACTTCTTTCAACGACCCATGAGGTGATCCACCGCGAGGCGGCTCCGCGGGTATCGCTGGCCGCGCGCCTGACCGCGCGGCTGCGGGCCGGCCACTTGGATCGTCAGCTCGCGGTGGGAGTTGCCGCACCCGAAGGAAGCGCGCTGGCCGTGCACCAGATTCGATTGACGTCGGTGCCGGAACGTGAAGCCATCGCCCGATCGCTGCAGCACGCCGTGCGCGACGCCCGATCCGGTGTCAACCCGCTGACGTCCCGGGTACCGCTGAATACGACCAACATCATCGATGCCGTGGACGTGATTGACACGGTCACGTTGCGGCTGCACTCGCCACAGCCGGTGAGCGCACGCGGGATGGCTCGGTTGCGCGTGCTATTGGCAGACGGTGTCGGCCCGCTGTACCGATTTGGCCGCGGCGACCTCAATGGTCGGCTCGGCGCCGCGCTCGCGGAGCTGTAGACGCGCTATGCCAACAACACCGCTGCGCCGGCGATGCGACCCCCGCTGAGGTCACTCAGCGCATCGTCGGCGCGGCTCAGCGGGTACTCCGGACTGGTCACATCGAGGTGATGCCGGCCGGCGAAGGCGAGGAACTCGCGAGCGTCGTTGCGGGTGTTCGACGTCACCGACCGCAGCTGACGTTCCTGAAAGAGGTGGCGCTGATATTTCAGCGTCGGGATATCGCTGAGGTGGATGCCCGCGATTGCCAGCGTCCCGCCACGGTCCAGCGCCTCGAGCGCAGGCAACACCAAATCGCCGACAGGAGCGAACAGGATCGCGGCATCGAGCGCGACCGGCGGGCGGTCCGTCGCACCCTGAGCCGACGCCGCACCCAGCGACAGGGCCAGTTCTCTGGCCTTCTCGCCCCGGGTCATGACATGCAGCTCTGCGCCCTGCGCAAGCGCCACCTGTGCGGTGAGATGCGCACTGCCTCCGAACCCGTAGATACCCAGCCGCCCACCGGCGGGCAGCTCGGCGCGTAGCAGCGAGCGGTAGCCGATGATGCCGGCACACAGCAGCGGAGCCAGCTCGGTGTCCGAATAGCCCGCCGGCAAGTGGTGTGCGAAAGCGGCTGGGACGGTTGTGAATTCGGCGTAACCGCCGTCAGCATCCCAACCGGTGTAGCGGGATTCGGGGCACAGATTCTCCTGGCCGCACACGCAGAATTTGCACTGCCCGCAGGTATGCCGCAGCCACGCGATCCCTACGCGATCGCCAACGGCGAACTCATCGCCTGCGTCTGGTCCCGTGCCGACCACCTCGCCGACCACCTCGTGGCCAGGGATCACCCCGGGCCGGTGCACGGGAAGGTCCCCTTCGGTCACGTGAAGGTCTGTGCGGCACACCCCACACGCGTGCACGGCGACCAGAAGTTCGCCTGCCCCGGGCCGCGGAACGTCGACGGTGACGCGCTCCAATGGCTGGGTGTCTATTGGCCCCGGCCGATGGACCCGCCACGCAATCATCTTCGGGGTGGACATCACCCCGAAGGTTACGTCTTCCTCTGGACCATTCCGACGACCCAGAGCAGGATCACCGATCCGAGGATCGCGGTGAACAGCGTGAACCACCAGCCACCTTCGGCGGTATCGAGAAAGAAGCTCAGTAGGAAGCCGCCGATGAGCGCGCCGATGATGCCGATGACGATGTTCATCAGGATGCCGGAACCACTGCCCTTGATCATCTTCCCGGCGATCCATCCCGCGATGGCTCCGATGATGATGTAGCCAATCCAGCCAACGCTTGTCAGTGTGGTGGACCGGGCGAGGAATTCGGTAGCCGCGATCGTGTCCATCAGGATCTCCTGCCTGTTGCTGGCCGAGCCCAGCCCGGCCGCTGAGCCACTCCTCACGTATACCTGCCGAACGTAACGAATTGGCCCCATTGGGGCATCGGCGCGGACCCGGCAACCTTCGGAAAACCCGGATTCCTTGGCCGCCGATTTGGAATAACCTGGCTCATAACACGGCAAGCCGCGACCATCCGCAGGTCGTGGCCGACGCCGGGCGCACCGCCAGTGGAGGTGATGGGCATGCGCCGACGGGCACCGCGGCCACACCCGGTATGGGGGCTTCGCGCGCAGATCTGCGCGCCGGCGAGGCATCTGCGACGACTTCCTACCGGTTGCAGGAATGCCGGTACTGCGAAGAAGAGGTGAAGATGATGAAAACCCTTGTTGCACTGCCGATTGGCCTTTTTGCGGCCGGCGGAATCCTACTGGCCAGCCCCGCCAATGCGGGGTGCCAGGGCGGCTGGACGCCGTGGGGCGGGGGCACCACCTGCGACGGACCGATCGCGCAGGACGGCACGTTTCAGCGCTGCGTGACCACCGACGCCCTGGGCTTCGGCGGCACCAACTGCTACCTGCTCAACGTCAACAACCTCAACGGCCAGGTGCCATACGTCGGTCCCTGACGCCGGGTTACGAACCGTCCGTCACGCGGGCGGCGGGACCATCCCCGGCGCGTCCTCCGGTGCGATCGGAACCGGCACGCCGACCGCCGGCCGCGGCGGTGGCGCATTCGGATCCGGCGGCGGTGCGTTGGGATCCGGCGGGGGTGGCGGTGCGTTCGGATCCGGCGGCGGTGCGTTGGGATCCGGTGGGGGTGGCGGTGCGTTCGGATCCGGCGGAGGCGGAGGCGGAGGTGGCGGCGGCGGCGGGGCCCACGGTCGGATGGACTGCGCGAGCGTCACGGCCTCGCCCTTGGGAACCGGGTTGGTAGCGGTTCCGAGCCACACGACGAACCACCGCTCCGGTGCCCGCTGGCCGCGCGGTGTGCCCGCCGGTGTGGGCGCGCCGACCACGCCGGCCCAGATCTGGCCGTTGGGCTTGTTGGTATCGGTGAACTTCACCTCGTAATACGACGCGACACCCGACATGCCGTCGGCGTTCAGCGGCACGGTCTCCTGGTTGACCCGGGTGCCGGGGAACGGCATGAAGAACTCGCCCATGTCGGACGACAGCCGTTGCGCCGCCTTTGTGTTGTCGGCCTCCGCGCCGGCGAACAGCTTGAGGTCGAGGCGGCCGAGCAGAACACTCGTGTCGTTCGGCGGCTGGGCGCCTTCCGGCGGGATCTTCGTCAACAGCGCCTGGCCGTAGGAGAGCTGAGTGGCGTCAGAAACTTTCCAGCCCGCAGGCACCACGTAGCTGAGGCCACCGGCGGCGTTGTCGACCCGGCCCGGCTCGGGAGCCGGCGGTGGCGGTGGCGCGTTGGGATCGGCCGGCGGTGGCGCGTTGGGATCGGCCGGCGGGGGCGCCGGGGTCGCCGGGAGGCGGAGGCGGTGGCGCGTTGGGATCGGCCAGCGGGGGCGCCGGGGCGCCGGGAGGCGGAGGCGGGCCCTGCAAGAGGTGTTGCCCGGCGGCGGGGGCGGCGTGGGCTCGGGCTCGGCATTCGCCAACGTGGGTAGCGCCAGTGCCATTACGGTGGCCCCTGTCAGCGCCGCGACCGCCAGCGTCTTCGGGAGGCCCTTGCGGTGTTCGGATATCGCGTCCGGCTGATCCATGTGGAAGAAACTACCGTGTTACCGCCGTGACGCAAGTGCGAGTTGCTCAAAAAGTGCTCAACTGAGAGATAGCTGTAACTTACGAAATGCCTGGAAGACGCTTCTTTTCACGATTGCTGACACGACGAGGCACCCGCGCGTTGCGCTGGGTGATCGAACCGCTCCGACCGCATGGCTTTCCGATCGATTCACACGTTTGATCGTGACCTCGAGTGCCGTCGTTACGGGCTTGGATGGATGGTCACCTCCTGCGCTTTCACCGAGAAGAAGACGTGGTCGCCTGGGGCCAACCGCAGCTCGGCGGCGGACTCCGTGGTGATGTCGGCGGCCAGTCCGGGCGCACCGTCGGGTTGCTCGTCGGCGCGGATGCGGATCGCCGGTCCACGGCTGTCGAGCTCGGCCACCGTCACCTCGACGGTGTTGCGCGGGCTGCCGTGCGGCTTGTCGCGGTATACGGCGACCGCCGCCGGGGTGAAGACCGCCACCGCCGCTTCGCCTGCCACCACGTCGGGCCCGGGGTTGCCGTGCCACCCTGTCCCCCACTCGGTGGTGAGCACGCCGTCAGCGTCCGCGGTGCCGCCGACAAGGTTCACTCCCGCGAACCGCGCGCCGAACCGGCTGCGTGGCGTCGCCAATACCGCTGCAGCCGAACCTGTTTCGGCAATCCTTCCGGATTCCAGGATCAGCACGCGGTCGGCGAGCGTGAGCACATCCAGCAAATCGTGGGTGATCAGCACCGCAGAGCGGCCGTCGCGGGCCAGCACCCTGCGCAGCACCTTGCGCATGGCGGTGGCGGCCGAGACATCCAGCCCGGACAGCGGCTCGTCAAGCAGCAATACGTCGGGTTCGGCGGCCAGCGCGCGGGCCAGGGCCACCCGCTGGGCCTGCCCACCGGACAGTTGTCGCGGCATCCGGCCGGCCAGGTCGGCCGCATCGACCTCAGCCAGCCAATGCGCCGCTGCCGCACGGGAACTGCGTGGTGCGAACGCCACATTCGCCGTGACACTCAGGTGTGGGAACAGCAGCGGGTCCTGCATGAGCAGCCCGACGCGGCGGTCATGAGTGGCCACGTGCACGCCCGTCGTCGTGTCGGTCAGCATCCGGTCGCCGACGTGCACGATGCCACTATCCGGCCGCACCAACCCGGCGATCACATGTAGCGCCGTCGACTTGCCCGCGCCGTTGGGTCCCAGAACTGCCAACACTTCGCCTGCGGCGACATCGAATTCGATGTCCACGCCGCGACTCTCGACAACGGCCCGAAGCCGCACATTGGTCATGGCGGGTCACCAGGCATTGGCGCCACCGGCCCGCAGCCGCCGGCTGCCCAGCCCGACCACCACGACCGCCGCCACCGCAACGAGCAAGAGCGACAACGCGACTGCGGCGTCGGCGTCGCTCTCCCGTTGCAGGTAGATCTCGAGCGGAAGTGTGCGGGTGACGCCCTCCCGGGAACCGGCGAAGGTGAGCGTCGCGCCGAACTCACCCAGCGAGCGCGCGAACGCCAGCACCGCCCCGGATACCAGGCCCGGCGCCAGCAGCGGCAGCGAGACACGCCACCACACGGTGGTCGGCCGGGCACCCAGCGTGGCCGCGACCACCTCGTAGTCGGCCCCCACGGTTCGCGCGGCGCCCTCCAGCGCGATGACCAGAAACGGCAGCGACACGAAGGTCTGCGCGAGCACCACGGCAGTTGTGGTGAACGCGATTTGGATGCCGGCGGCGTCGAGGTACTGCCCGATCAGCCCGAGCCGGCCGAACGCATACAGCAGTGCGATGCCGCCGACGACGGGTGGAAGCACGAGGGGCAGCAGAATGACCGGCCGCGCCATCCGCACCAGCCGGCTGTCGCTGCGCGCCAGCACGAACGCCATCGGTACGCCCAGCAGCAGGCACAGCACCGTGCTGGCGGCGGCGGTCTTCAGGCTCAACAGGAGCGCGGTCACCGACGACGGGCTGGAGATCAGCGACCAGAAACGCGGCCAGTCGACCTTGGCTGCCACCGCGACAAGCGGTACCGCCACGAACAGCGCCCCGAGCGCGGCGGGGACGAAGATCCAGCGAGGCAGGCCGGCCGACGTCCTCAAGGCAGGACCGTGAAGAGCGCGGTGCTCAGCGCCCGTGTTCGCTTCACAGATTCGAACCCTATGGCAATGAGGCCGATCTGTTGTCGTGTCGCCCGCGCGCCGAGTTTCGTCCCCTTGCTACTGTCCAGTAACATTGCGCACACTCGCTGGGGTGCAGCGTTGAAGACAGAGGAGGTCCTTGTGATGGACGTGCTGGTTACCGGCGGAGACACCGATCTGGGACGCATGATCGCGGAAGGCTTCCGCGACGCGGGCCACAAGGTAGTTATCGCCGGCGCCCGCCGCGACGATCTCGAGGTAGCCGCCAAAGAACTCGACGTCGACGCGATCGTGTTTGACAACACCGATCCCGCCAGCCTCGAGGAGGCCCGCGCTCAGTTCCCCCTCCATTTGGACACCATCATCAACGTTCCGGCCCCGCGCTGGGCTGCCAGGGATCCGCGCACCTACTCGCTGTCCGACCAGGTCGCTGCGTGGCGCAACGCGTTGGACGCGACCGTGGTCGCGGCGGCGCTCACCGTGCAGATCGTCGGTGACCACCTGCGGTCGGGGGGTTCGATCGTCAACGTCGTTCCCGAGAACCCGCGTGAGGGCAGCGTTGAGGCGGCAATCAAGGCCGCCGTGTCCGACTGGACCGCGGGCCAGGCCGCGCATTTCGGCACCCGCGGCATCACCGTCAACGCGGTCGCGTCGGGACGCAGCGCGGAGCCTGGCTACGAAGGACTGTCGAGCACCCCGCCCCTGGCGGACGCGGAGATCGTGCGGCTGGCGTTGTTCCTCGCCACGCCGCCCGCCCGGCACATCACCGGCCAGACACTGCACGTCAGCCAGGGGGCGCTGGCCAACTTCGGCTAGATCACTAGGGTCGACGGAGTGACGATTCGACTCGGACTTCAGATCCCCAACTTCTCTTACGGCACCGGCGTAGCGGAGCTCTTCCCCACCGTCATCGCCCAGGCGCAGGAAGCCGACGCGGCCGGCTACGACTCGGTCTTCGTGATGGATCACTTCTACCAACTGCCCGGCCTGGGCACGCCGGATCAGCCGATGCTCGAGGCCTACACCGCGCTCGGAGGTTTGGCGACGGCCACCGAGCATGTGCAGCTGGGCACGCTGGTCACCGGCAACTCCTACCGCAATCCCACCCTGCTGGCCAAGGCGGTCACGACGCTCGACGTGATCAGCCAGGGCCGCGCCATCCTGGGCATCGGCACCGGCTGGTTCGAGCTCGAACACGACAGCCTCGGGTTCGAGTTCGGCACCTTCACCGACCGCTTCAACAAGTTGGACGAGGCGCTGCAGATCATCATCCCGATGATCGAGGGTGATCGGCCGACATTCTCGGGTAAGTACTACAGCGCCAACGAAGCGATGGCCGAGCCGCGCTTCCGCGACCACATCCCGCTGCTGATCGGCGGGAGCGGTGAAAAGAAGACGATTCCGTTGGCCGCACGGCATTTCGACCACCTCAACATCATCGCGGGCTTCGACGAGCTTCCCCGCAAGCTGCAGGTGGTCAAGGAACGCTGCGAGGAGATCGGCCGGGATCCCGCCACGCTGGAGACCAGCATGCTGGTCATCGCGATCATCGACGAGAACGTCACCGCGGATCTCATCCCGGACGACTTCAAGCAGCAGGCCGTTGTCGGCAGCCCGGATCAGGTGGCTGAGCAGATCAAGACAAGGGTCCTGGACGCAGGGGTCGACGGCGTCATCCTGAGCCCGGTGACGAGCCTGAGCGGGTATCGCCCCGGTGGCATCACGGCAGTAGGTGAAGCGCTGAAGCCGCTTGTGCGCGGATAAACCCCGCCCCGACGTGGGATATAACACAGCAAACGAGGCGCATTTCGGCGGTTCGGACGACTACCGTGGAAGGTAAGAAACTGCACGTGTAGCCCCTCGAGGAGCCCAAATGAGCCATCCCGGAGCCACTGCATCTGATCGGCACAAGGTCGTCATCATCGGGTCGGGATTCGGCGGGTTGACCGCCGCCAAGACGCTCAAGCGCGCCGACGTCGACATCAAGATGATCGCCAAGACCACTCACCACCTGTTCCAGCCGCTGCTGTACCAGGTGGCGACGGGCATCATCGCCTCGGGTGAGATCGCGCCGCCGACCCGGATGATTCTGCGTAAGCAGAAGAACGCCCAAGTGTTGCTGGGCGAAGTCACCCACATCGACTTGGCGCATCAATCCGTGACGTCGGTCCTGCTGGGCCACACCTACGTCACGCCCTACGACAGCCTGATCATCGCCGCAGGTGCCGGCCAGTCGTACTTCGGCAACGACCACTTCGCCGAATGGGCGCCGGGCATGAAGTCGATCGACGACGCGCTTGAACTGCGCGCCCGCATCCTCGGCGCGTTCGAGCAGGCCGAACGGTCCAGCGACCCGGCACGGCGCGAGAAGCTGCTCACGTTCACCGTCGTCGGTGCAGGCCCGACCGGCGTCGAGATGGCCGGGCAGATCGCCGAACTCGCCGACCACACGCTCAAAGGTGCGTTCCGGCATATCGATTCGACCACGGCGCGGGTGATCCTGCTCGACGCGGCACCTGCGGTGCTGCCGCCGATGGGCGAGAAGCTCGGCAAGAAAGCGCAGGCGCGGCTGGAGAAAATGGGCGTCGAGATCCAGCTCGACGCGATGGTCACCGATGTGGACCGCAACGGCATCACGGTCAAGGATTCCGACGGCACGATTCGGCGCATCGAATCGGCGACCAAGGTGTGGTCTGCCGGGGTGTCGGCCAGCCCGCTGGGCCGCGACCTCGCGGCGCAGTCCGACGTGGAGATCGACCGGGCGGGACGGGTCAAGGTGCTGCCCGATCTGTCCGTCCACGGATACCCCAATGTGTTCGTCGTCGGCGACATGGCGGCGGTCGAAGGCGTGCCCGGTATGGCGCAAGGTGCCATCCAGGGCGGCAAGTACGCCGCGAACGCCATCAAGGCCGAGCTGAAGGGCGCCGACCCTGAAGAACGCGAGCCGTTCCAGTATTTCGACAAGGGGTCGATGGCGACGGTGTCGCGCTTCTCCGCGGTCGCCAAAGTCGGACCGCTGGAGTTCGGCGGCTTCATCGCGTGGCTGGCCTGGCTGGTGCTGCACCTGGTGTATCTGGTCGGATTCCGGCGCAAGATCACTACGCTGCTGTCCTGGACGGTGACCTTCCTGTCCACCGCGCGAGGAAACCTCACGATTACCGAGCAGCAGGCGTACGCCCGCACCAGGATCGAAGAGCTCGAGGAAATCGCGGCGTCGGTGCAGGACACCGAAAGAGCGGCCAGCTAGAGCCGCTGGCCCTGCCACGTCGACAGGCAGCCGCCGCCGGCCAGAATCAGCGCAACCCCGGCTGTGTCGACATCGCTGTCGGGATAGTGCAATTCGCTGACACACGCCAGCGGCATGCCGAGTTCGTCGTCTGCCACCGACCCATTACCGAGCTCGATGCGGTGCCGCAACAGCGGTGACCCGTCGACGTCGGCGTGCAGGGAACCAGACCAAAAGCCTTGCCGCTCATTGCTTCTGCCGATCTGGATGCGCTCCCGCAGCCGTACGCGCCCGGAGTTGGTCAGCTGCAGCCGCGTCGTCGTGAAGTGTCGTGCGTTGGCCGCGACGACGGTGGGTTGCGGATCGACGTCGAGGTCACCGGCCACCTCCAGGGTCCATATCCCGTGTGACTCGAGCGTCGCCGAACCGGCAGCGTATCGCGTGATCCGCTCAGCGGCACCATGGAAACATGCTGGGCGACACCGGGTTCGAAGCGCATCGCGGTGCCGGCGGGAATGTCGAGCCGGTGGCCGCTGGGCCGCGGCGCGGTCGAACTCCAGCGCGGCGTTGGGCTGCGGCAGGTGCACGTGACTGCCGACCTGAACCGGGCGGTCGCCGGTGTTGACGATGGCGAGCGCGCACCGCTCGGCGCCGGCGTTGATCGCGACATCGCCGTCTCCGTAGAGGATTTCGCCCGGCGCCCAGGATGCGCGATCCGCCTTCGGCTTCTCGCTCATGCGATCGGATGGTGTACGGTGACCAATTTGGTGCCGTCGGGGAAGGTGGCCTCCACCTGGACGTCGTAGAGCATCTCGGGCACTCCCTCCATGACATCGGAGCGGCTGAGCACCTCGCGGCCGCTGACCATCAACTCCGCCACCGCGCGACCGTCCCGGGCACCCTCGAGGAGGTGGTCGGTGATTACCGCCACGGCCTCGGGGTGATTCAGCTTCAGGCCGCGGGACTGCCGGCGGCGCGCCAATTCGGCGGCATACGAGATAAGCAGCCGGTCCTGTTCATGCGGGGTTAAACGCATAGTGCGCGATATTGCCACGTAGCACGGCAGTCAGCAGCGCACGCGATTGCCGGTCACTCGGGCGCGATGTTCTGCAACCGCACCTGGCCGCGCGCGACCACACGATCGTTGTCATCGGTGATGGTGATGAGCCACAGCTGTTGGCGCCGCCCCCGGTGGATGGGCGTAGATACCGCGGTCACCGTTCCGCCGGAGATGGCGCGCAGGAAATCGGTGTTGTTGTTGACGCCGACGACGGTGCCGCCGCCGTTTTCGGTCAGCCAGACATGGCCGGACATGCTGGCCAGACTCTCGATGATCGAGCAATACACCCCGCCATGCACGATGCCCCACGGCTGCAGGAGCTTGTCGTGGATGTCCAGCCGCGCCCGCCCGCCGTCGGGTGTCATCTCGAGGTAGGTCAGCCCGAGCTCGTTGTCGAAGCCGTCGCCGAGCCCGGATGGCACTTCAGTCGTCACGGATCTGTGTCTACACGTTGCGCTTTGGCGACTCATTGCGGGGTGCCCGGCGTTATCGTCGGGCATGGCCAAGAGTGCAAAAGACTTAGTAGAAGCTGCTAACGCCGTGGTGCCGCGCATCAGTCCGGCGGAGGCGCAGGAGAAGATCGCCGGGGGCAACGTTCTGGTGGTCGACGTACGCGACGGGCCCGAGGTGGAAAAAACCGGCAAGGTGGCGGGCGCCGTCCACGTTCCGCGAGGAATGCTCGAGTTTCGCGCAGACCCCGAATCGCCGTACCACGACGCGAATTTCGCGAAGGAGAAGGCGGTGATCGTGTACTGCGCATCGGGCGGGCGTTCGGCATTGTCCGGGCAGGCCCTCAAGGAACTGGGTTACGGCGAGGTCTACAACCTCGGTGCCTTCGGTGACTGGGCAGACAGCGGCGGCGCGGTCGACAAATAGCCCCAGACATGCGGACGGGCCCCACGCACATGGCGTGGGGCCCGTCCTCGTGTGGACCGGGGGTCTCTGCAGCCCTCAGGACTCCGGCGCGGTCCGTTGGTGCACGTCTGTCTGGTACGAAAGGATAGGCAAGGCTGCCCTAATTAGGCAAGGCCCTCCCTGCCGGCACCCGCGACGTGCCGCGGACCGGCAGACCGAAGCCGACCAGTGCGTCGAGCACCGCCTGGCCTCGGCGCATGCTGATCAGCTCGCTCGAACCGGCCAGCAGCGGCACCTGCGTCGCCGAGCTCACCACTGCGCCACCCACGATGTGCCACATCGAGGCGATCGACATCGACCCGCCGCTGACGTCGGCGAGCTTTGCGAACAGCGCCTCCAGGGTGCGATGGCTGCGGTGAGCGATCCACGTGGTCAACGCGGCCTCGTTGGGCAGGGCGACGATGCCGTCCCGCGCGGAGGGCCCGATGCGCACGGTGGCGCGATCACCGAAGAAGGGATCGTCCGAAAGCGCACGAAGCGTCGGATCGACCACGCCGACCCAGTCGATCGCTCCCTCGGAGTCCACGTGTACCCAGAGATTCTCCAGCCCGGTGTCCCACGCGCGTCCCTCCAGCACAACCAGCGGAACGACGCGCCCGACGACAACGTGCGCGAGCGTGGCCGCCAGCTGCTGGGCGACCGCGGCGCGGCTGTCGGTCTCCTGGGCGGCGAGTTCAAACATCGACTGCAGGCGGTCGGTCGTCAGCACCTCGGCCAGCGGCCACCACCGCCGCCGCGGCAGGTCGCCCATCACCGCGACGCCGTATACCCGCGGACATTCGGGATAGAGCTCGCGCAGTCGCCGACTGGACTCGTGCAGCGGCAGCGTCCGCCTGATCGCCATGCCCGCGATGAGCGGGTCGTCGACCAGTACCGTCATGGCACCTCCGATCCTAAGTTAGGTTAGCCTTACTATAGTCAGACGCCGCTGCGGAGCTACCCTCTGTGTGATCGGCCTCACAAGGCTCTGGGAAGAGCCGGTGACCATTGCTGGAGCATTCCGTGGCGGCACCGAAGTTGGTTCCTCTGGATTGATACGACGCACGGTAGTAAGCGCGTAGTACCCTGGATCCGAGCCTGTAGGAGATGAACGAAACATGGCCAAGTTGACCCGTCTAGGGGAACTGGAGCGCGCGGTGATGGACCACCTCTGGTCCTCGGGCGACCCGCAGACCGTGCGCCAAGTGCACGAAGCGCTCTCGGCCCGTCGCGACCTGGCCTACACCACGATCATGACCGTGCTGCAGCGGCTGGCGAAGAAGAACCTCGTCGTGCAGCATCGCGACGACCGCGCCCACCGATACGCGCCGACGCATGGCCGCGACGAGTTGGTGGCCGGCCTTATGGTCGACGCTCTCGATCAGGTTGCGGACTCCGGGAGCAGGGAGGCCGCTCTCGTGCACTTCGTCGAGCGGGTTGGCGTCGATGAAGCGGCAGCGTTGCGCCGCGCGTTGGCCGAGTTGGAGAGCAAGCACCGGATATCCCCGCCCGCTGGCGATCCGGGCACCGGCTGAGAGAGACTTACAGCGTGTCCGCGCTGGCCTTCACCATCGTCGCCCTGCTTCTATCAGGGCCGGTGCCGGCAATGCTTGCGCGGGCGTCCTGGCCGATGCGTGCACCGCGCGCCGCAATCGTCCTCTGGCAGTCCGTCGCGCTTGCGGCCGTGCTCTCGGCGTTCAGTGCGGGCATCGCTATCGCGAGCAGGCTGTTTGAGCCGGGTGCCGACGGCAGGCCGACGGCCACGTTCACCAGTGAGATCGACGTCCTTGGCTGGCCGCTGTGGATCGCCTACGTGGTCGTATTCGCGATCACATTACTCATCGGCGCACGGTTGACGGTCGCAGTCGTGCAGGTCGCGATCGCCACCCGCCGCCGCCGCGCACACCATCGCATGATGGTCGACCTGCTCGACATGTCGCATGACTCCGTGCCGCCGCCGGCGTGTAGCGGGGCCAGTGGCTTGCGCATCCTCGATGTGAGACAGCCGCTGGCCTACTGCCTGCCCGGGGTCCGCAGCCGCGTGGTGGTCAGCGAGGGAACGCTGAACACCCTGTCGGACAGCGAAATCGCCGCCATCCTGTCCCACGAGCGCGCGCACCTACGGGCCCGCCACGACTTGGTCCTCGAGATGTTCACCGCGGTGCACGCCGCCTTCCCTCGATTCGTCCGCAGCGCGAGCGCGCTCGACGCCGTCCGGTTGCTCATCGAAATGCTCGCCGACGACGCTGCGGTCCGCGCGGCGGGCCCCACCCCACTGGCCCGTGCACTGGTCGCCTGCGCATCCGGGCGCACCCCGTTCGGCGCACTGGCCGCCGGGGGCCCGACCACCGTGCTGCGGGTGCGCCGCCTCGGCGGGCAACCGAACAGCATCCCGCTGGCGGTGACCGCCTATCTCGCCGCTGCCGCGGTGCTCGTCGTGCCCACCTTCGCGCTGGTGGTGCCGTGGCTGACCGAATTGCATCGTTTGTTCACCGCGTAGGCGTCTCGCTGTAGTAGAGCCGTTCTGCACAACAAAATACGAAAGGCTGCCCGAATGAGCTCGTCTGAAACCTCGACCGCCGGTACCGCTCAGATCGGGGTCACCGGCCTCGCAGTGATGGGATCCAACATCGCCCGCAACTTCGCGCACCACGGCTACACCGTTGCGCTGCACAACCGGTCGATCGCCCGCACCGATGCGCTGTTGGCCGACCACGGATCGGAGGGCAACTTCGTCCGCAGCGAGACCATTCCGGAATTCCTTGCCGCCCTGGAAAAACCGCGCCGAGTGCTGATCATGGTGAAGGCCGGCGACCCTACCGACGCCGTCATCAACGAGCTCGCCGACGCCATGGAAGAAGGCGACATCATCATCGACGGCGGCAACGCCCTCTACACCGACACCATCCGCCGCGAGAAGGCCATGCGGGATCGGGGCCTGCACTTCGTCGGCGCCGGCATCTCCGGTGGTGAGGAGGGCGCGCTGAATGGGCCGTCGATCATGCCCGGCGGGCCCGCCGAATCGTACAAGTCCCTCGGTCCGCTGCTGGAGGAAATCTCCGCGCACGTCGACGGTGTGCCGTGCTGCACCCACATCGGCCCGGACGGCGCAGGGCATTTCGTGAAGATGGTGCACAACGGCATCGAGTACTCCGACATGCAGCTGATCGGCGAGGCCTACCAGCTGCTGCGCGACGGACTCGGGCTGACCGCGCCGCAGATCGCCGATGTGTTCACCGAGTGGAACAAGGGTGATCTGGACAGCTTTTTGGTGGAGATCACCGCCGACGTGCTGCGCCAGGTCGACGCCAAGACCGGCAAGCCGCTCGTCGACGTCATACTCGACGAGGCCGAGCAGAAGGGCACCGGCCGCTGGACCGTGAAGTCGGCACTCGACCTCGGGGTGCCGGTGACCGGGATCGCCGAGGCGGTGTTCGCCCGTGCGCTGTCGGGTTCGGTCGCGCAGCGGACGGCCACCACCGGGTTGGCGTCCGGCGATCTCGGCGAAAAGCCCAGCGACGCCGAGGAATTCATTGAGGATGTGCGCCAGGCCCTGTACGCGTCGAAGATCGTCGCCTACGCGCAGGGCTTCAACCAGATCCAGGCAGGCAGTGCGGAATACGACTGGGGCATTACCCCCGGTGACCTAGCGACCATCTGGCGCGGCGGCTGCATCATCCGTGCGAAGTTCCTCAACAGGATCAAGGAGGCCTTCGACGGAGACGCGGACCTGCCGACGCTGATCACCGCGCCGTACTTCCGCAGCGCCGTCGAGTCGGCGATCGACAGCTGGCGCCGGGTGGTCTCGACGGCGACGGCGCTCGGACTCCCGATCCCCGGCTTTTCCTCGGCGCTGTCGTACTACGACGCACTGCGCACCGAACGACTGCCTGCGGCGTTGATCCAGGGCTTGCGGGACTTCTTCGGCGCCCACACCTACGCCCGCATCGACTCCGATCGCGACCACAAGTTCCACACGCTCTGGAGCGGAGACCGCAGCGAAGTAGAGGCCTAGGATCCTCGCGGGCTGGAGGTACTCCCCTCGCAAGCGGGGGGCCCACCCGCTTGCGGGGAGAGCGAAGCGACGAGGGGATTAGGCTGCATGAAGTGAGATTTCTCGACGGCCACCCGCCGCCCTATGACCTGACCTACACCGACGTCTTCATCGTCCCGGGACGCTCGGACGTGCAATCGCGCTTCGATGTCGACCTGTCGACGTCCGACGGGTCCGGCACCACGATCCCGGTGGTGGTGGCCAACATGACGGCGGTGGCCGGACGCCGGATGGCCGAAACGGTGGCCCGGCGCGGCGGCATAGTCGTTCTGCCGCAAGATCTCCCCATCTCGGCGGTCAAGGAGACGGTCGACTTCGTCAAGAGCCGCGACCTGGTGGTCGACACCCCGGTCACGTTGATGCCCGACGACTCGGTGTCGGACGCGACGGCGCTGATCCACAAACGCGCGCACGGCGCCGCGGTCGTCGTGTTCGAAGGCCGCCCGATAGGACTGGTCACCGAGGCCAATTGCGTCGGCGTGGACCGGTTCACCAGGGTCCGCGACATCGCGGTGTCCGATTTCGTCACTGCACCCGTGGGCACCGAACCGCGCAAGGTCTTCGACCTGCTCGAACACGCGCCGATCGATGTGGCCGTGATGACCGAATCGGACGGCACGCTGGCCGGTGTGCTCACCCGCACCAGTGCGATCCGGGCCGGCATCTACACACCGGCTGTGGACGACAAGGGGCGGCTGCGCATTGCGGCTGCGGTGGGCATCAACGGCGACGTCGGCGCCAAGGCCCGCGGACTGGCCGAGGCCGGCGTCGACCTGCTGGTGATCGACACCGCGCACGGTCATCAGCTCAAGATGCTGGACGCGATCAAGTCGGTGTGTTCGCTCGATCTGGGGTTGCCGGTGGCCGCAGGCAACGTGGTGTCCGCGGAAGGCACCCGCGACCTGATCTCAGCGGGCGCATCGATCATCAAGGTCGGTGTCGGGCCCGGCGCCATGTGCACCACCAGGATGATGACCGGAGTCGGCCGCCCGCAATTCTCGGCGGTGCTCGAATGTGCCACGGCGGCAAACCAACTCGGCGCCCACGTCTGGGCCGACGGTGGTGTCCGCCATCCCCGCGACGTGGCCCTGGCGTTGGCCGCCGGGGCGTCCAACGTGATGATCGGCTCGTGGTTCGCCGGCACGTACGAGTCGCCCGGCGACCTGATGCGCGACCGGGAGGATCAGCCATACAAGGAGAGCTACGGCATGGCGAGTAAGCGGGCCGTGGCCGCGCGCACCGCCGTAGACAACCCGTTCGACCAAGCCAGAAAGACGTTGTTCGAGGAGGGCATCTCTACGTCGAGGATGGGACTGGACCCGTCGCGCGGCGGCGTCGAGGACCTGCTCGACCACATCACCTCCGGGGTGCGCAGCACCTGTACGTACGTCGGCGCCGCGACTATCGCCGAATTGCACGAGAAGGCGGTGCTCGGGGTGCAGTCGGCCGCTGGCTTCGCCGAGGGCCACCCGCTACCCACCGGCTGGTGAGTCGTCCGCCTGGGCGTGACGGGCTACCATAGTTCCTCGTCTTGCCGTCTACTCGAAAGGGCACTCGTGCCGCAGGCACCCGTGGAGGCCGTCGGCTTCCGGGCCGAGCGGCCCTCGGGCGAGCAGTCCGACGCCGAGCCCTCCTCTAGTCGGCCGGGCAACGGGCCCGGCAACTACCTCGTGGGGACGCGATGAGCGTCGCGTTCATAACACTCGCGGTGCTGGGCTTCCTGGTCCTCACCGCCGGCACCGCCATTTTCGTCGCCGCCGAGTTCTCGCTGACCGCGCTGGAGCGCAGCACGGTCGACGCTAATGCCCGCACCGGCGGGCGCCGCGACAAGTTGGTACAGCGGGGGCACCGGACGCTGTCATTTCAGCTGTCGGGCGCCCAGGTGGGTATCTCGCTGACCACGCTGATCACCGGGTATCTGGCCGAGCCGCTCTTCGCACGCCTGCTCGAGCCGGCGTTCTCGGCGATGTCACTGCCCCGCGACCTCGCCGACGGCCTGGCGCTGGCGCTGGCGCTGTTGATCGCGACGTCGGTGTCGATGGTGTTCGGCGAGCTGGTCCCCCAGTACCTAGCGGTCGCCCACCCACTGCAGACCGCGCGCGCCGTAGCGGGGCCACAAGTGCTGTTCTCGGCGCTGTTCACCCCGCTGATCCGGCTGACGAACGGCACCGCCAACTGGATCCTGCGCCGACTGGGCATCGAGCCGGCTGAGGAGCTGAGGTCGGCACGCTCGCCGCAGGAACTCGGCTCACTGGTCCGCAATTCGGCACGCCGCGGATCGCTGGACCCGGTCACCGCCAGGCTGGTGGATCGTTCGCTTCAGTTCGGGTCGCGAACCGCCGAAGAGCTGATGACACCGCGCTCCAAGATCGAGGTGCTGGAGGCCGACGACACCGTCGCCGATCTGGTGAGCGCGGCGATCAAGAGCGGGTACTCCCGCTTTCCCATCGTCCGAGGCGACCTCGACGAGACGATCGGGTTGGTTCACGTCAAACAGGTCTTCGAAGTGCCCCCCGGCGAGCGCGGCGGAACCCGGCTTGGCGATTTGGCCCGGCCCGTCGCCAAGGTGCCGTCGACGCTCGACGGCGACGACGTGATGGCGCAGCTGCGAGCCGACGGCCTTCAGACCGCGCTGGTCGTCGACGAGTACGGCGGTACTGCCGGCATGGTCACGGTGGAGGACCTGATCGAGGAGATCGTCGGCGACGTCCGCGACGAACACGACGTCGAGCCCCCGGACGTCGTACAGGCCGGTGGCGGCTGGCAGGTATCGGGGCTGCTGCGCATCGACGAGGTGGCCGAGGCCACCGGCTTCCGCGCCCCCGAAGGGGATTACGAAACCATCGGCGGTCTTGTGTTGCAGGAGCTCAGCCACATTCCCGAACCCGGTGAGACGGTCGTGCTGAGGGCGTTCGATCCCGATGTCCCGCTCGAGGACCCGGTCGGATGGCTGGCCACCGTGATGCGGATGGACGGCCGCAGGATCGATCTGCTCGAACTCACCAAGCTAAGACAACCGGCCGACGACGAAGGCGGCCGTGATGGGTGACTTCCTCGGCGTGCTGCTGACCGTGCTGCTGCTCGCCGCGAACGCGTTCTTCGTAGCTGCGGAGTTCGCGCTCATCTCGGCACGCCGTGACAGGCTGGAGGCGCTCGCCGAGCAGGGCAAGCACAGCGCGGTGACAGTGATCCGGGCCGGGGAGAACCTGCCGGTGATGCTGGCCGGTGCTCAGCTCGGCATCACGATCTGCTCGATTCTGTTGGGCCGGGTCGGCGAGCCCGCCGTCGCGCACCTGCTCGAGAAGCCGTTCGGTCTGCTCGATATCTCGGATGCGGTGCTTCACACAGTGTCGTTCTTCATCGCAATCACCATCGTCGTGGTGTTGCACGTGCTGCTGGGCGAGATGGTGCCGAAGAACATCGCGATCGCCGGCCCGGAGTCGGCGGCGATGCTGCTGGTACCGGCATACCTACTCTGGGTGCGTATCGCACGGCCGGTTATCGCGGTCTACGACTGGTGCGCGCATATCGCGCTACGCGCCGTGGGCATCGAGGCGAAAACCGAACTGGAGAACACGGTTTCGACGGTTGAGTTGTCCGAGATGATTGCCGAATCGCTCTCGGAGGGCCTGCTCGATCCGGAAGAGCACAACCGGCTGACCCGAGCCCTGCAGATTCGCAACCGCGTGGTCGGTGACGTCGCGGTCGCGATGAGCGAAGTCCACGCCGTAACCGTCGCCGACGAAGTCGGCAGCCCGACCGTCGGCGCCATCCAGCGCGCGCTGGCCGAGACCGGCTATTCCCGCTTCCCGGTCGTCGACTCGGCCGGCCGGTTCGTCGGCTACGTCCACATCAAGGATTTGCTCACGCTGGTCGATGATCCCGACACGGTCATCGACCGGTCCATGGTGCGCCCTCTGCCACTTCTCCCTGCGTCGCTGCCGCTGCCAGACGCGCTGTCGCGGTTGCGTCGCAACAACGCTCACCTGGCCCTGGTAACTGCGGAAGACGGCAGCGTCTCCGGAATGGTGGCACTGGAGGACCTGGTCGAGGACCTGGTCGGCACGGTGCGCGACGGGACACACCGTGGTTGACACGTTGCTCGACGAATCAGCGTGGAAGCGCCGCGAACACGCACACGGCGAGCGAGTCGGTCAGTTCCTGGAGGCGCACCGGACGCAGCCGGGCCAGGCCCACCCGGTGTGGGATTTCCTGTTCACCTACTACAGCCTGCGCCCGCGCCAGCTGCGGGTCTGGCACCCCGGCTTCGGCGTGGCGCTCGCCGGCGAGTCTGCGCGGCGTTACCTCGACCGCAGCGGCTACGGAATCGGGCCCGACGGTGTGGCGGTGACATGCGAGTACCTGTTGGCCCGCGCCGACACGGTGCTGTTCATCGCCGGGCTCCTGCGTGCGACCGCCTCGCGTCCGGCTCGGCTGAACTGCTTCGGGCTGCACGAGTGGGCGATGGTGTACCGAGCGACGGCCGTGCGGCACGGCCAGGTCCCGCTCCGGCTCGGCGCTACCGGCACCGATGCCGTCGTGGAGTCAATACCTCTGCGGTGCAGTCATTTTGATGCTTACCGGTTTTTCACCGAACCTGCTGTGGCCCGCAACACGGAAGCACTCACCCGGGATACGCAGGTTGCCACCGAACAACCCGGCTGTCTTCACGCCGCGATGGATTGCTACAAGTGGGCCTTCAAGCTGGGTCCGCTGTTGGAGTCCGGACTGGTGATGGACTGCCTGGAGTTGGCCGCAGACGCCCGCGAACTCGACATGCGGGCCAGCCCGTATGACCTCCGCAGCTACGGATTCGAGCCGATCATGGTCGAAACACCGACCGGCCGCGCCGAGTACGTTCGAGCGCAACAGAACATCGCCGAACGCGCAGCCCCGCTGCGCAATGCACTGGCCGCCCGGTGCGAGACGCTGACGGACGCGCTGTCGTGACACGGCCGGGTATGCGAAAACAGTCCGCAAAGGCAGTTCGCGTGGCGTTTCGGTCGGGAGGACCCATTCGGCCGCAATGCGCGGCGACTAGCGACCAGTTCGGACTGCCTCGGACCACGCCCATAACCGCTGGGTAGGCTGGATCGACAGCTCAGGGAGGAAACATGACCGATCGCGTGACGGTGGGAAACCTGCGCGTGGCCCAGGTGTTGTACGACTTCATCAACAACGAGGCCCTGCCGGGCACCGATATCGACCCCGACAGCTTCTGGGCGGGCGTCGACAAAGTCGTCACCGATCTGACCCCCCAGAATCAGGATTTGTTAGCCAGGCGCGACGACCTGCAGGCGCAGATCGACAAGTGGCACCGTCAACGCGTGATCGCGCCGCTCGACCCCGAGGCCTACCAGCAGTTCCTCACGGAGATCGGCTACCTGTTACCCGAACCCGAGGATTTCACCATCACCACCGCCGGCGTCGACGACGAGATCATCGCCACGGCCGGTCCCCAGCTGGTGGTGCCGATCCTTAACGCGCGGTTCGCGCTCAACGCGGCCAACGCCCGCTGGGGCTCGCTGTATGACGCGCTGTACGGCACCGATGTGATACCCGAGGACGACGGCGCCGAGAAGGTGTCATCCAGCTACGACGGCGGATATAACCCTGTGCGCGGTGACAAGGTCATCGCCTACGCCCGCCGCTTCCTCGACAGCGCGGTCCCCCTGGCCGGCGGCTCGTACTCCGACGCCACGGGCATCAAGATCAGCCAGGAGGACGGGGCCGGGCAGGTCCTCATAGATCTGGGTGACGGCTTGTCGACGGGCCTTGCGTCACCGGAGCAGTTCGTCGGTTACACCGGGGATGCGGACGCTCCGACGTCTGTGCTGCTGGCCAACCACGGCCTGCACATCGAGATCCTCATCGATCCGGAGTCACCAGTCGGTTCCACCGACGCCGCCGGCATCAAGGATGTCGTCCTGGAGTCGGCGATCACCACGATCGTGGACTTCGAGGACTCGGTGGCCGCGGTCGACGCCGACGACAAGGTGCTGGGCTACCGCAACTGGCTGGGCCTGAACAAGGGCGACCTCACCGAGGAGGTGACCAAGGGCGACAAGACGTTCACCCGGGTGCTCAACGAGGACCGCACCTACACCGCCGCTCGGCCCAATGTCGCCGACTCCGCGGCTCCGGAAGGCGGCGAGCAGATTACGCTGCCCGGGCGCAGCCTGCTGTTCGTGCGCAACGTCGGGCACCTGATGACCAACGACGCGATCGTCATGAAAGAGAACGGAGCCGACGACGGGGCAGAATTCCGGGAGGTCCCAGAAGGCATCCAGGACGCGCTGTTCACCAGTCTCGCCGCCATGCACGGCCTGAAGTCCGGCGACGGCAACGGCCCGCTGGTCAACAGCCGTACCGGCTCGATCTACATCGTCAAGCCCAAGATGCACGGCCCCGAGGAGGTGGCGTTCACCGTCGAGCTGTTCAGCCGCGTCGAGGACGTGCTCGGCCTGCCGCAGAACACGCTCAAGGTCGGCATCATGGACGAGGAGCGGCGCACCACCGTCAACCTCAAGGCCTGCATCAAGGCCGCCGCCGACCGCGTCGTCTTCATCAACACCGGATTCCTGGACCGCACCGGCGACGAGATCCACACCTCGACGCAGGCGGGCCCGATGATCCGCAAGGGCGCCATGAAGGGCACCCAGTGGATCCAGGCCTACGAGGACCAGAACGTCGACATCGGCTTGGCCACCGGATTCTCGGGCCGTGCGCAGATCGGCAAGGGCATGTGGGCGATGACCGAACTGATGGCCGACATGGTTGAGCAGAAGATCAGCCAGCCGAAGGCCGGCGCCACCACGGCGTGGGTGCCGTCGCCGACGGCCGCCACCTTGCACGCCATGCACTACCACAAGGTCGACGTGTACGCCGTGCACAAGGAGCTCACCGGCCAGCGGCGCACGAACATCGAGCAGCTGCTGACCGTACCGCTGGCCAAGGAGCTGGCGTGGGCATCCGAGGAGATTCGCGAAGAAGTCGACAACAACTGCCAGTCCATCCTCGGCTACGTGGTGCGCTGGATCGACGCCGGTGTGGGCTGCTCGAAGGTGCCCGACATCCACAACGTCGCGCTGATGGAGGACCGCGCCACCCTGCGCATCTCCAGCCAGCTGCTGGCCAACTGGCTGCAGCACGGGGTGATCACCGAAGAAGACGTCAAGGCCAGCCTGCAGCGGATGGCCGCCGTGGTGGACGAGCAGAACGAAAAGGATCCGGAGTTCCGGGCAATGGCGCCGGATCCCGACGGCAGCATCGCGTTCCAAGCCGCGCAAGAGCTGATCCTGTCGGGCGGCGAGCAGCCCAACGGCTACACCGAGCCGATCCTGCATCGGCGCCGCCGTGAATACAAGGCGACGACATGACCAGTCGACATAGCGAGTACAGAGGCGGGAATGGGCAGGCATAGCATTCCCGATCCCGACGAGTCGGCCGGTGAAGAGCAGCCTGAGGAGCCTCAGACCGAGCGATTCGGCGACGTGGGAGATGACGAGCCCGACG
The DNA here is from genome assembly GCA_963715885.1 of uncultured Actinomycetota bacterium. GTDB lineage: Bacteria > Actinomycetota > Actinomycetes > Mycobacteriales > Mycobacteriaceae > Mycobacterium. The sequence goes on along the minus strand of CAVQSK010000018.1, from coordinate 117,942 downwards.
GCGGGCCTACGCACGGCGAGCCGGAATACAGCGGTCCCGGCGATGGCCACACCGAGCATCCCGACCTCGGCTACCGCGAACCGTCCTACGGCGAACCCGAGAACGACACATCTGACGACCACCCGGAATACGACCAGTCCGACTCCCCCGAACGAGACTATCCAGAGCCGGACCGTGCGGGATCGGCTCCGCCACCGCCTACTGCACCCCGCTCCGGGCGACAGCACGGCGGTGAGTGGGAGGGCGGCGAATGGACGGGCAGCCACCGCGCGGTCACCACGGGCAGGCGCGGGGTCAGCCTCGGCGTCATCGCCGCCCTCATCGCCGTGGTCGTCGTGGTCGGTGCGATCATCCTGTGGCGTTTCTTCGGTGACGCGTTGTCCAACCGCAGCGACGTCGCGGCCGCCCGCTGTGTGGCCGGCGAACTCGCGGTCGCGGTCGTTGCCGACCCGTCGATCTCCGATCAGATTCAGACGCTGGCCAACACGTACAACGAGACAGCCACCCCGGTGGGTGACCGGTGCGTCAAAGTCGGTGTCAAGCCCGCCGATCCCGACCAGGTCGTCAACGGTTTCGTCGGCAACTGGCCTGCCGAACTCGGTGAGCGTCCCGCGCTGTGGATCCCGGCGAGCTCGGTGTCGGGGGCCCGGCTGGAGTCATCGGCTGGGGCCCACACCATCAGCGACAGCCGCACGCTGGTCACCTCACCCGTACTGCTTGCCATTCGCCCGCAGCTCAAAGCTGCTTTGAGAGAGCAGAATTGGGGCACACTGCCGTCGCTACAGACCGACCCCGCTTCGCTTGACGGGCTGAACCTGCCCGGCTGGGGTTCGCTGCGACTGTCGCTGCCGCTCAGCGGCGATAGCGATGCGTCGTACCTGGCCGCCGAGGCGGTCGCGGCGGCGTCGGCACCCGCCGGCGCACCGGCCAACTCCGGTGCCGGCGCAGTCAACACGCTGATGGCGGGCCAGCCGAAGCTGGGCGATAACAAGGCGTCAACCGCAATGGATGCTCTGCTCGGTGCCACCGAGCCGGCCGACGCTCCCGTGCACGCGGTCGTCACCACCGAGCAGCAGCTCTACCAGCGGGCAGCCTCACTGCCGGATGCCAAGAACGTCGTCGCGTCATGGCTACCGCCCGGACCGACGGCCATGGCCGACTATCCGACCGTGCTGCTCAGCGGCGACTGGCTCTCGCAGGAGCAGGTCAGCGCGGCCAGTGAGTTCGCCCGCTTCATGCGCGAGCCCGAGCAGCTCACCGAGCTTGCCAAGGCCGGATTCCGCACCGAGGGCGGCACCCCGCCGAAGAGCGACGTCACCAGCTTCGCGCCGCTGTCGGCGCCCCTGTCAGTCGGCAACAACGCGACGCGGGCCACGCTGGCCAACGCGCTGACCGCACCCGTCGAGAACCCGGCCGTGACCATCATGCTGGACCGGTCGATGCCCAACGAGGAGGGCGGCAAGTCGCGGTTGGCCAATGTCGTGGCCGCACTCAACGCGCGGCTGCAGGCGTTGCCGGCGAGTTCCGCGGTGGCGCTGTGGACGTTCGACGGAACGGAGGGCACGTCCGAGGTCGGCATGGGCCCGCTGTCGGATCCGCTCAACGGCGCGCCCCGTTCAGCGGCGTTGACCGGCGCCCTGGATTCACAATCCCCGTCGAGCGGCGGGGCGGTGTCGTTCACCACGCTGCGGCTGGTCTACACGGACGCCGTGGTGAATTACCGTCAGGGCCAGGATAATTCAATCCTCGTGATCACAACCGGGCCCCACACCGACCAGTCACTGGACGGATCCGGCCTGCAGCAGTACATCCGCGGGGCGTTCGACCCGGCCAAGCCGGTCGCCGTCAACGTCATCGACTTCGGCTCGGACTCCGACCGCGCCACGTGGGAGGCCGTCGCGCAGGCTAGCGGGGGCAGTTACCAGAATTTGGCAAGTTCGGCCTCCCCCGAACTCAGCTCTGCGATTGTCACCATGCTGGGCTGACTTGTCTTATCGTCAACCCGTGACCAGCGGGTTCTGGCGGAAGAACGGGCTCAAGAACGGCGTACGGATCTATTTGACGACGGGCTTTCCCAAGCTGTGGGATTACCTGAGCCGCAATCCCAAGCTGCGTTCGACGGTAAACAAGTGGCTCATCAACCAAACGATCTACACGATGCCGACGCGGCCTTTAAGGATGAGCACCTACAGCGACTATCGTTCTTGGCCCGCCCTTGCCGATCGAGCATGGAGCGCGCGCCACCTGCGGTCCGATCCCGCGCTACAGGAGCGCCTTCCAAAGCTCGCACCCGTCGTTGATCTGTTTCGGCGCACGGAGACCGGTGACCGACGCTCCCCCAAGTCGACGTTGCTGTTTCCTCATTTCGCCCAGTGGTTCGTCGATGGATTTCTTCGAACCGATCCCAAGGACTGCAGAAAAAACAGCTCCACCCACGACATCGACCTCAGCCAGCTGTACGGGCAGACGGTCGAGGTCACGAAGATGCTCCGGCTCTGCAGTGAATCCGAGCGGGGGCGATTGAAGTGTCAGCACCGCAATGGGCAGGAGTTTCCGCCCTACTACTTCGACGAGGACGGCAACCCCAACGTGGGTTTCGAGAAACTGGAGATCGTATTCCCAGGCAGCGACGACATCGAGAACTTGCCAGGCGAAGATAGAAAGACCGGGGTTCCGTTCGAAGAGTTCGAGGATTGGCAACGCAAAAAGCTCTTTGCGCTTGGCATTCCGCGGGGAAACATCCACTACGGCTTGATGATGATGAGCACGCTATTCCTGCGAGAGCACAATCGCATCGCGGGACTGATCGCGGCGGAAAACAAAGAGTGGAACGATGACCGTGTGTTCGAGGCGACTCGCAACACGCTCACCGTGATCTTGCTGAAGGTGGTCATCGAGGATTACATCAACCACATCACGCCGGTCAGGTTCAAATTTTTCGCTGAGCCAGGGCTCGGCGTGAAAGAGAAGTGGTACCAAGAAAACTGGATGTCGGTCGAGTTCAACCTGCTGTACCGCTGGCACACCATGATTCCCAGCCAAGTGCGTCTGGCCGGTCAAATGCGGAACATCAACGACGTCCTGTGGGACACCGACGTGGTGATGACGACCGGACTGGCCGCCCTGTTCGATGAGGCTTCCAAGCAGTGTTGCAACGCCGTCGGTCTGTTCAACACCGATCCATGTCTGATAAGGGCGGAGGAGAAGACCATCGAGATCGGGCGAGAAACGAAGCTCGCCTCGTTCAATGCCTACCGGGAACTCTGCGGCTACCCCAAACTCAAGTCATTCCAAGATCTCTCGGCGAGGCGTGAAGTGCAATCGGCCCTCAAGAGCTGCTATCACACCATCGATGACGTCGAGTTGTACGTCGGGTTGTTCGCCGAAGACGTTCGTAAGAACGGGATACTGCCGACGTTGATGTCGACAATGGTGGCCGTCGACGCGTTCTCGCAAGCGCTCACCAACCCGCTGCTCGCACCGGAGAACTACAAGACGGAGACATTCTCGAAAGCAGGAATGAAGGAGATCGATTCCACGAATACCCTAAACGACATCGTGCAGCGCAACGTCGTCGGCGAATCGCCAGGGGCGCCCCTGGTCGATTTCACGCAGGAGGGCTGGTCAGCCCGCTGAAGCCGTCAGCAGGCTCAGCGCGGCGCGGGTGAACACATCCGGCACCTCCACCTGCGGATAGTGGCCAACGCCGGGAAGCTCGACAACGTTTGCGGTGGGTCGTAATTTGCGCAGCCCGTCGAGCACATTGGTAGTCGCCACCGGGTCGTCCAGCGCCCAGAGGAAGCTCAGCGGTTTGGGCCAATCCCGCACTGCACCATGCCATCGCGACGCGTAGCACACCCGCTCATCGAGGTACGAGATCAGTAAATGCGGGATGCGATGCCCGCCGTTGTGTGCCATCAGCGCCCATTGCGCGTGGGCCTCCTCCGCCGACAGTGGGTGGTTCGCGCTGAACAGCCGACCGAAGCCACGTACGAACGTGCCGCGGTTCGCCGCCAGGGCAACAATCGGACCGAGCGGGCCGCGTAGCACCTTCTGGATCGGCCGCAGGCTGGCCCGCGCCAGGATCACGCTGCCGTTCGTCAGCACGACGCGCTGCAATTCGAAAGGCAACCGGCCGTCGAGGTCTCGGGCGACCAGTTCGGTGGTGACCGACGTGCCCATGTCGTGGGCGATGATCACCACCGGGCCCGTGGTTTCGTCCAAGACCACGGTCTGCACGATGTCGGCCTGCTCAAGCAGGCTGTAGCGGTGCGGTCGGGGTTTGTCCGACAGCCCGAAACCGAGAAAGTCCAGCGTCAACCACGCTCTTCCGGCCAAGTGCGGGATCACCCTTCGATAGTCATACGAGCTGGATGGATATCCGTGCAGCAGAAGCAGTGTCGGGCCGTCTCCCTTGGCCGAACGGACGAAGACGGAGGCGGAGTTCGTCGACACCCACCGGCCGCCGTCCCGCCACTCGGTCACGGTCGGTGGCATCACCTAAACGACGGTAGCAACGGCCCCGAGAAATTCGAGTAGTGGACTACCCGTGACCACACCCGACGGGCTTCCGACACTATTTTCTGCGTCCCGACCGGGGCGATGAGAAGCCCAAACGGCACTGGAGGTACACACATGGGCGGGAAGTACCAGATTCAAGACGGAGATACCCTGTGGGGTTTGGCGAAGTGGTTCTACGGCGATGGACGCCTGCACCGCGTGCTTGCGGAAACCAACTATCTGTCCAATCCCGACTACCTCGTCGTCGGCCAGGAGCTGGAGATCCCGTACGTGACTTTCCGGCACCAGGTGACGGCGGGCGATACGACACGCAAGCTGGCGCAGCACTACTACAACGACGATCTGATGGCCCCTGTCATCGAGGTGGCCAATCACGCCGGGCAGCGCGATCTGATCGTCGGCGAGTGGCTTCTCATTCCCGACCTGGCGAACGCCGGTCACCACACTGTTGTGGCCGGTGAAACGTGGGAGGTGCTGGCCGAGCGCTGGTACGGCGAGTTCGGCCTGTGGCCTGTCATCGCGGTCGCGAACAACATGGTCGACGCTGACCCGCAGCCAGGCCAGGTGCTCATCCGGCCCTGGCTGAACCGGCGCCACAGGGTCGTCACCGGCGACACGCTGTGGGAGCTGGCGACTCACAACTATGGCGACGGCGGCGTGGACCGGACACTCACTCTGGTGAAGGTGGTCGCAGCGGCCAATCTTCTCGCCGACCCCGACTACATCACGGTCGGCGAGGTGATCTTCTTCCCGTCCTTTGACCTCGGCGGTTGATCCTCGGCGTCGAGCCGTGCGATCACCGATGGCCTGCCGGTTTCGGGTTTCGGTACTCCGAGATGGCGCTCGCGCAGTTCGTCCATGAAGTCCTGCCACATCTCGGGGCCGCCGTGGTACAGCCGTTCGGCACGGGCTCGCAGTGGCGCGTCGGTGGGGCGGTGCCGTAGACCCCACCAGCCGAGTTCTGCAAGGAGAGGGACCAATTCGATCGCGGCTGCGGTAAGGCTGTAGGTGGCGCGCTGACCGGCCCCTGCATCGTCACGTGTGAGCAGACCCGCTGCGACGAGACGCCGCAGCCGGCTGGACAGGATGTGCGACGCGATGCCCTCTTCCGATTCGCGCTGCAACTCTCGGAAGTGGCGGCGGTCTTTATACATGATGTCGCGAAGCACGATGAGGCTCCACCGGTCACCCAGCACCTCGAGTGCGACGTTGACCGGGCAACCCGACCGCTGTTTGGTGTCCATTTCCACCTCCGACTGCTCTTCGACGGCCGCGGCCAGCTGCTGATCTACCACTTCATGTTCGAGCCGGAAGCCGACGAAGGCTGCCCCAGCTGTTCGCTCACCACCGACAACGTCGGCCATTTAAGCCATTTGCACGCCCGCGATACCTCATTCGCGCTGGTGTCGCTGGCGCCGCTGGACAAACTCGAGCGCTACCGACGGCGAATGGGCTGGACATCCCGTGGTATTCATCGCACGGCAGCGATTTCAACTACGACTTCCACGTCACACTCGACGCGTCAGTCGCTCCAGTCGAATACAACTTCAAGGATTTCGCCGAGCTCGTGCGGATGAACCCCGCATGGCAGGGATGGGCCGGCGAGGAACAGGGAATGAGCGCATTCCTGCGCCACGGCGACCGCGTCTTTCACACCTATTCGGCCTATGGCCGCGGCACCGAGCCGCTGATAAGCACCTATCAGTGGCTCGACCTCACCGCCCGGGGACGGCAGGAGGATTGGGAACTAGAGCCTCGTCGGGGCGACGCCCCCTTCATGAGTTGGCTGCGACGCCACGACCGGTACTCCGCTTAGCCGGGCGGCCCGGAGAGAATTCCCTTGCCGATGAACACGCCCAGCTGGCCAAGCAGATCCGCCGCACCGGGCTCGGGCGGTGGCGGCACGTCGGTCAGCTGCCACGGCTGGCAGTCGTTGGTCGTGAACGCGGTGTCGGTCGGCTGGATAACCACGGTCTGCGATTTCTTGCTGAGGGCATTGTCGGGGAGCTCGCTGCCGTTGACACGTTTCCAGTAACACGCGCCGTCGGGGATAGGACCCGCGGTGGTGTATATGCCCGGCATAATTTCGGTGCCGACGGCATAGGTGCCGTCAGCATCGATGCTGGTCATAGGCGCCGGAGGGGCCGCCGCAGGCGTCTCAGCGGGCAGCGCAGGCCTCTCAGCGGGCAGCGCAGGCGTCGGAGCGGGCGGCGTAGGCTCCGGCTCGGCGTGCGCGATCCCGGCCGACGCGCACCAGCCCGCGACAAGCAACGCCGCGAGGACTGCGATCCGCGACCTCACGCGAATGCCTCCACCGGCGGGCACGAGCACACCAAATTCCGGTCGCCGTAGGCGCCGTCGATGCGGCGCACCGGCGGCCACACCTTGGGCCGGAATCCCCTGCCCAGCGGATAGGCCGCCTGTTCGCGGGTGTACGGGTGATCCCAGTCGGCCACCAGCAGGCACTCGGCCGTGTGCGGCGCACCCCGCAACGGGTTGTCTTCAACAGGCCAGCGCCGTGCCTCCACTTTGCCGATCTCGGCCCGGATCGCGATCATCGCCTCGCAGAACGCATCCACCTCGGTCAGACTCTCGCTTTCGGTCGGCTCGACCATCAGTGTACCGGCCACCGGGAAGCTCATGGTGGGCGCGTGGAAACCATAGTCCGCCAAGCGTTTTGCCACATCGTCAACGGTGACGCCGGTGGCCTTGGTGATGCCACGCAGGTCGAGGATGCACTCGTGGGCGACCATGCCGTTCTCCCCCGTATACAGCACCGGGTAGTACTCGTCGAGGCGGCGGGCGATGTAGTTGGCCGACGCGATCGCGGTCAGCGACGCCGCACGCAGGCCGCCCGCACCCATCATGCGGATGTAGGCCCAGGTGATCGGCAGGATCGACGCCGAACCGTAGGGTGCCGACGACACCGTGTGCTTCTCGGGTAGCTCCTCGGCAAGCGGATGCCCCGGCAGGTACGGCGCCAGATGTGCCCGCACCGCCACCGGCCCGACACCGGGGCCGCCACCGCCGTGCGGAATGCAAAACGTCTTGTGCAGATTGAGATGGCTGACGTCACCACCGAAGCGACCCGGCCGGGCCAGGCCGACCAAAGCGTTGAGGTTGGCGCCGTCGACGTAGACCTGACCGCCGACGTCGTGCACGGCCGCGCAGATGTTGGCGATGTCGTGCTCGTAGACACCGTGAGTAGACGGATACGTGATCATCAACGCGGACAACCGATCCGCGTGCTCGGCCACCTTCGACCGCAAATCGTCGAGGTCCACGTCACCGTTGGCGCGGCACGCCACCACCACGACCCGCATGCCGACGAGCGCCGCCGACGCCGCATTGGTGCCGTGGGCGCTCGACGGGATAAGGCACACGTCACGCTCGGGTTGGCCACGCTCGGCGTGATAGGCCTGGATGGCCAGCAGACCGACGTACTCCCCCTGGGAGCCTGCGTTGGGCTGCAGCGACACCGCGTCATACCCGGTGATAGCGGTCAGCCATGTCTCGAGATCGGCGATCAGCCTGCGCAGCCCTGGGGTGTCGGAGGCCGGCGAGAACGGATGCTGGCGCGCGAACTCCGGCCAGCTGATCGGTTCCATCTCTGCGGCCGCATTGAGCTTCATGGTGCACGATCCGAGCGGAATCATGCTGCGGTCCAACGCAATATCCTTGTCGGCCAACGACCGCAGATACCGCATCATCTCGGTCTCGGTCCGGTACTGAGTGAACGCCGGATGCGTCAGGAATTCCGATGTGCGGGTGGCGATGTCCACGCCGTCGAAGTCACTGTCCACGGACGTCGCACTTCTGTTCGACGTCGCCGCCGTGGCGGCTCCGAAGTTCGATGTCGCCGCCGTGGCGGCTCCGAAGGCCGACACCACCGCCTCGACATGCGCGGCGGTGGTGGCCTCGTCGCACGACACCGACACGTGGTCGTCATCGACCAGCCAGACGTTGATGCCGCGCGCTTTCGCATCGTCACGGACCTTCGCGGCCCGGCCAGGCACCCGGGCAAGCACGGTGTCGAAGAATGCGCTGTGAACCACCTCGACGTCCGATGCGGCCAGGCCGGCCGCCACTGCGCGGGCACGTCCGTGCACACGCTGCGCAATGCCGGCGAGGCCATCGGCGCCGTGATAACTCGCGTACATGGCGGCGATCACGGCCAGCAGCACCTGCGCGGTGCAGATATTGCTGGTCGCCTTATCGCGGCGGATGTGCTGCTCTCGGGTCTGCAGCGACAACCTGTACGCCGGTGTGCCATCGGAGTCGACTGACACTCCGACCAGCCGACCCGGCAGCTGCCGCGCGTGCTTGGCGTGCACGGCCAGATAACCGGCGTGCGGTCCGCCGAATCCCATTGGCACACCGAACCTTTGGGTGCTGCCGAATGCCACGTCCGCGCCGATCTCGCCGGGCGGGGTGACCACGGTCAGCGCCAGCAGGTCGGCGCCGAGGGCGACCAGCGCGCCGCGCTCGTGAGCCTGAACCACCAACTCGGTCCAGTCGACCACCGCCCCGCTGGCGCCGGGCAGTTGCGCGATCGCGCCGAAGAACTCACCGTCGGGAAGGCCTTGGTGCAAATCGGCGGTGACGATCTCGATGCCCAGCGGCTCGGCGCGGGTGCCGAGCACGGCTGCGGTCTGCCGGTACACGTCGGTGTCCACGGCCAGCCGGTTCGTCGGGCCGCGCACCGCCCGGTGCATCAGCGTCATCGCCTCGGCGGCCGCGGTGCCTTCGTCGAGCATCGACGCGTTGGCAACCTCTAGTCCGGTGAGGTCTGCGACCATGGTCTGGAAGTTCAGCAGCGCCTCGAGCCGGCCCTGGCTGATCTCGGGCTGATACGGCGTGTAGGCCGTGTACCAGGCCGGGTTCTCAAGTATGTTGCGGCGCAACACCGGTGGCATCAACGTGTCGAAGTAGCCCTGCCCGATCATCGACACCGCGACGGTGTTGGCGTTGGCCAGCGCACGTAGCTCCGCCAGTGCCTCCTCCTCGGTGGCGGCCTGCGGCAGGTGATCCAACCCGGGGGCGACACCGTCGGCGGACAACGCGTCGAGGATGCCCCTCGGAAGCGCCTTGTCGGCGAGTTCGTCGAGCGATCCCACGCCGATGGTCTTGAGCATTGTCGCAACGGCATCGGCGTCCGGGCCGATGTGGCGATCGGCGAAGTTGGGCTGGTTGTGATCGAACACTGGCGACATCTCCACGACGCATCGGGGCCCAGTAAAACGGGTACCGTTGGGTCCTCCCCCTCTGTCGTCAACCCATCACGGGCGCCTGAGAGATTCGGCGACCTAGGGTCGCCTTTCCCCATGGGCGGGCAAGCACAACACTTACCGCTTTCCAGAGGCATCGGGGCCGTGCGCGGTCCTGGGTGCCTGAGAGGTTGACGGAGAGGTGTTGCTCCTTCGGCGTCCGTGACTGGCCGTCACGGAACTCTCCCGCGCAAGGGCGATGCGCAGACGATTCTACCGGTAGTTAGCCGATCTTGCGGTCGCGATGCTTGCGCCGCGAGGCCAGCTCGTCCTCGGGCGTGGCGATCGACTCGCCGCCGTCGGCACGCTCACCCGGGAAGTCGGCGATCGCGCCGGTCAGCTCGCGCATGGCGCCGGACACGGCGATCCCGAATACGCCCTGGCCGCCTTGCAGCAGGTCAACCACTTCCTCGGCGGAAGTGCACTCGTAAACCGTGGTGCCGTCGGAGAACAACGTGATGTTGGCGAGGTCGCGTACCCCGCGCTGGCGCAAATGGTCCACGGCGACACGGATGTTGTGCAGTGAGATACCGGTGTCGAGCAGCCGCTTCACGATCTTGAGAACCAGGATGTCCTTGAACGAATACAACCGCTGGCTGCCCGATCCGGCTGCGCTGCGAATGGACGGCACGACGAGGGAGGTCCGCGCCCAGTAGTCCAGCTGGCGGTAGGTGATGCCGGCGATCTGGCAGGCGCTCGGGCCGCGGTAGCCGACGAGCTCGTCGGGGACCGAGTTGTCGGGGAACAGACCCGCCTGCACGGGTTCGCTGGGTGCCCCAGTGGCCGATTCTTCACGCGCGTTCTCAGAGGACAGGTCCAGCTGCTCTTGACGTGGCGTGTCTCCCACTTCTCGAATCCTCTCGCCGACCGAACTCGCCTCTGACCTGCGCTGCAGCACGTTTGCCAAAGCTCGAATGTGTCGAGCATACGCTTCCCGACGAGCCATTACTGCTCGTCGCCATCAAAGTATGGCTGCCCAATTCACGGGTTATAGAAACCCTCGCCGCGTGTCGACTCCGACGAGACGTATCCGTGACAAAGCCCCTGCGCTGGGGCTTCTCTCAGGTCGCCTTGAAATCGTCAGGCGACACGCTGTCGAGGAACTCCTTGAACTTCTCCACCTCGTCCTCGCGCACCGCCCCAGCGGCTTCGTCGTCGTTCTCATCCGGAATCAGCAGGCCCGCCTCCGCGAGCACCGCCTCCTCTACGTAGATCGGCACGCCGACACGCAGGGCGATGGCCACCGAATCGGACGGGCGTGCCGACACCTTGATGTCGCGGTCGAAGATCAGATCCGCGTAGAAAGTGCCCTCCTGGAGGTCGACAATGCGAACCTCTTTGAGCGAATGGCCAAGGGCGGTAATGAGATCTCGGATCAGGTCGTGAGTCATCGGCCGCGAAGGCTCGACGCCCTGCTGCTCGAACGCGATGGCCTGAGCCTCCGGCTGGCCGATCCAGATTGGCAGGTAGCGGTCACCGTTGGACTCCCGCAGCAGCAGCACCGGCTGGTTCTGGGGCTGCTCCATGCGAATGCCGACCACACGAACCTCACCCATCTGTGTCTGCCCTCCGCACCAAGAAGCCGTCAATAGCGAGTCTAATCCTCAGCGATCCAGAACGTCGCGCACCGCCGACTTGATCAGTGACGTGTGCAACGTGATCGCCAGTGCGGCCACCTCACGGGCCAGGTCGTCCGCGCGATCCCTGGCGCCTGCTTTACCCGCCTTGACCACCGGTCCGGCGATCTGCGCGATGAGGTCCGACTGCCGGTCAGCCGCTGAGCGGAATGCCCGCAGGTGCCGGGGCTCCACGCCGTACTCGGCCAGCGCGCGGGCGCACTGCGCGATGACCACCGAATGTTCGTCGAAGAAACCGGCTGGGCCGGTCGTGATCACGCCTGCCTTCACCAGCGCGGTGAGCAGTTCGTCGTCGACGCCGGAGCGGTCGAGCAGGTCCTCGCGGCTCAACCGGACCTGCGTGGCGGCGACGGCGGCGGTGTTCTCATCGGACCGCGCATCCGCAGGAACCAAACGCGGTATGCCGTAAGCGGATCCAGTGTGAGGCAACTCCCCGTCAGGCTGGGCGTCCAGCTGGGCCTTGATGACCTTCAACGGCAGATACTGGTCCCGCTGAGCGGTCAGGATGAACCGCAGGCGCGCGCAGTCGTAGGCAGTGAACCGCCGATATCCCGACGCCGTGCGCTCCGGGGTGACCAGTCCTTCGGCCTCCAGAAACCGAATCTTGGAGATGGTCACATCCGGGAAGTCGCCTCGCAGCAGATCGAGGACCGCTCCGATCGACATCCCGGTGAGAGACGAATGGACCTCGGGCTGCATCATTTGCTCTTCGCGCGAGCGCTCATCGCCGTCATCTGCGCTTCGCGCGGGCGCTCGTCGCGGTCACCTAGCTGCCCGGACCGCTGTCGTCGTCACCCTTGGGCCCGGTGAGAAACACCAGGCGGAACTTGCCTATCTGCACTTCGTCGCCGTTGGCCAGCACCGCGGAGTCGACGGGCTCGCGGTTGACATAGGTGCCGTTGAGGCTACCGACGTCGACAACCTGGAACTCGCCGCCCTCAAGCCGGAACTCGGCGTGGCGGCGGCTGACGGTGACGTCGTCGAGGAAGATGTCGCTGTCGGGGTGTCGACCGGCCGACGTGGTGGGCTGGTCGAGCAGGAATCGTGAGCCCGCGTTGGGCCCGCGCTTGACGACGAGAAGTGCCGACCCGACTGGCAGGCCCTCAACCCCGGATACGGCACCCTCGGCGCTCGCCGCGGCGGGGGCATCCAGCTCGTTGAGGAAGTCGGCTCGGAAAACCGATGTCGTCTCCACGGTGACTTCGTCAGACGTCTGGTCGTTGTCCTTTTCCGTCACCCGCTGCTCCTCACTGGCTGCTGTGGCGATATATATCAGGCCGGGCCCCCCAGCCGTAATTTGTCTGGTGTCGACCGTACCGCGCGGTGGACGTCGTTGTGTCCACCACCGCCGGATCCGCTTCCAACTTGCTATCCGGTGTGCAGAACCCTAACAACTCGTCATTCGGTCACGACGGCGCGGTAGCCGTCGGCATCAAGAAGCCCGCGCAACCCGTCCTCTACCGACCCCGCGTCGACCTGCAGGTCTACGAGCCAGCCTTCGCCATACGGATCGGAGTTGACCAGCTGCGGATTGCTCTCCAGATCACCGTTGACGGCAACGACTTTCGCGCTGACGGGCGCGTAAAGATCGGATACCGACTTGGTCGACTCGACCTCGCCGAACGACTCGCCCGCGGTCACCTCGGTGCCGACATCGGGCAACTGGACGAACACCACGTCGCCCAGCGCCGACTGGGCGTAGTCGGTGACGCCGACACGTACGGTGTCGTCGCCGGTGCGCTGCACCCACTCGTGTTCCTCGGTGTAGTACAGGTCGGCTGGGATTTCGCTCACGGCGCTCCTATTTCTCCGGCGAAACTGCGGCTGATCTCACTTGACTGGCTGAGCGTATTGGCGCGGTTTCGGTTGCCGCAAGGCGGTCACGTCCACCCGGTCGGACTGTTGTACCACCACGGTGCCGCCGACGCGCTCGATGCTGTCCATCGCGCCGCCCGGGATGTTCATCGCCGCGGCCAGCGTCGGCGGATCGCCAATGGCCAGAACCAAATACGGCGGGTTCAGAGATGCACCGTCGGCGATCAGCTCGCCGGGCGCCCCGACCACCCAGGTGTCCACGCCGACCCGAATGGACGCGGATCCCCCCCGAATTTCGATGGCTTCGGCGCCGGCGGCGCGGAGCTCGTTGATCACGTCGAGCATGGTCTCAGGCGACACGCCGGGGGCGGTGTCGGAGATGGTGAGCGTCACCCCCGGCCCGGTGGCGGGGACCGTGCCGATCAGAATCGACAGCGCGGCCAGCCGGGCCTGCGCGTTTTCGATGGCGGCCTGATCGCTGCTGCCGGAGGCCTGCAACTGCGCCAGCGTGCGCTGCAGATCGGTCACTTCGGTGTTGAGTGCCGCCTCGCGCTGTTGCAGTGAATCCAACAGCACAAGCAGGTCGGCCGGCCGGGCCGTCTCCAATGAGTCACCGGACTCGGTCTGCCGCACCTGTGTGACGATCGCGATGCCCAGCAGCACACACAGCAGTACCGCCAAAGCACCGAACGCGATCTGCGACCGGCCGCTGCGCACCACGCCCGCGACACCGCCGCCGTGCAGCTCGCCAATCTCCGGTGCCGGCTCGTCGGACGGCAGCTCGTGGCGTCCACCCCCGCGAGCGGTGGGACGACCGGAGTGTTCCGGCTCTGCGGCGTGGTGGGGCGGGTGATCAGTCATCGGTTATGCGCCGAACAGTCTGCGCCGCAAGGCTGCTGCGTTGCCGAAAATCCGAATGCCGAGCACCACGATGATTGCGGTTGTCAGCTGGGTGCCGACCCCCAGCTGGTCACCGACCCAGACGATGAGCGCGGCCACCAGCACGTTGAACACGAACGACACCACGAACACCTTCGAATCGAAGATGCGTTCCAGATAGGCCCGCAATCCTCCGAACACCGCGTCGAGCGCGGCGACCACCGCGATCGGCAGGTACGGCTGGACGAACTCGGGGACGCTGGGGTGAAACACCAGACCCAGCACGATCCCGATGACGAGTGCGGCAATTCCGATCATCTGCGTTCGCTCATTACTAACCAATCTGCTTGGCGAATTTGATATCTCGAACCGAACCCGCGGGCAAAGCGAGGCCGTCGCCGGCACTCACGCTCACCCCGACACCGTATGAGGTCTCCAGCAGCCGGAGGCGCTGCAAGCCGGGACTGCGATCGAAGACATCCTGCATCGCGTGAGGTGGACCAACCGCGAGAATGGCGTACGGGCTGCTGATCGGTTGATTGTCGACCAGGATGCCGCCGCCCGCCTGCCGGATCGTCACGTTGGGCCCGATGCGGACGCCGCCTACCGAGATCGCCTCGGCGCCACTGACCCACAGCGAATTGACCACCAGTTGCAGATCGCGGTCCAGGATTATCTGCTGGCTGCCCTCGACGCGCTGCTTCGACACATCGCTGAGGTCCTCGGACACCCCCGGATCAGTGACGGTGATAGTCAGGCCCGGTCCGATCACTGGCGTGGCCGCCGCCGCGAAGTTCGCCTCGTCGAGGTTGCCCAGCAGCTGCTGGCCACGCTCGTCACCTTCGAGGCGGCTTCGCCGCTCGGCGTCCACCTGGGCCGTCAACGCATTGCGGCGGGCGGTGATTTCGTTGGTGGCGGTCTCCGCCGATCGCACGGTGCCGGCGAGCACCTGTTGGGACTCGCGCACACCCGGTGCCGTCGAGCGTGCCTGCGCGACCGCGGCGGCGAACACCGCGGCGATCACCAGCGCGCCGGTGATCTGCCACGCCCACGCCTGCCACCAGGTTCGACGTCGGTCGGCGGCCTTCGCCTGCGCCGCGGCCGCGTAACCGGGATCCAGGTGGTCCGATAGCAACGAACGCAACAGCGACGGCACCGGGATCAGCGTCGGCTTGTCGGCGTCGTGGGCGTTGCGACCCGCCTCGGGGTCGTAACCACCCAACATGCTCGGCGACCTCTGGTCTTCGCCCGAGCGGCTCATCGCTGCCGCCCGACTCTGGGCATCCGCCGCACCACCATCGCGACCTGGATCAGATACAGCACGCCGGACCATAGGTACATCGCCAGTCCCCAGATCAGGAACGCCCACCCGCAGGCCAGGATGACGCGGCTCCACAGCCCGTCGAACTGTCCGAGCAGAATCAACGGAAGTCCGGACATCAGCGCGAAGGTCGCCGCCTTGCCGATGTAGGTGACCGGAAGCGCGGACAGACCCCGACTGCGCAATATCGGCAGCGTCGCGGCCAGCACGGCGTCGCGACCGATCAGCGTGAGGACGATCCACCACGGCACGGAGCCGTGGATGGCCATCGCCACCGGGACGACGACCATGTAGATGCGGTCGACGGCCGGGTCGAGCAATTCCCCCAGCCGCGACGACTGATTAGCCACCAGCCGCGCGATCTTGCCGTCCGCCCAGTCGGAGAACCCACTGAACATCAGGACCCCAACCGCCCACGCGTCGGCATGCGCGACCAACAGCAGGTACAGGAACACCGGAACCAGAAGGAGCCGCAGCACGCTCAGCGCGTTGGGCACCGTCAGCACCCGATCGCGCTCCCCCGCAGGCGCCACGTCCGACGTCGAAGGCGGCCGGCCAGCTGGCTCGGTCATGGCGCTAACCTAGCGGAAAACTCCTGGCAGGCTCAGCGCGGACATCGTCTCGTCTGCCAGCGGATTGTCATGCACCATGTACGTCCATGTCGACGTCGGCCGGGCCAGCTTGGACAGGTCCACGCCCGGCTCGTTCTCGATCGACGCGGCGGTTTCGAACGTCTGCTGGGCCGCCTCGATTGCATCGGCCGCCAGAGAGGCGAACGCGTCGACGGCCATCCGGTGGAACTCGTCGAGCGGGTTCTGCCGGCCCAGCGCGCGTAGGTGGATGCTTTCCCGGATGTCGGCCAAGTAGGCCAAGTGATCGGCCCAGCCGCGGTCGAGGTGATACAGCATGATCAGCCGGCAGATCTTCTCCAGCTTCTCCTCGCCGAGGTCGTCGACCAACTCCTCGTAGCGCTTCGGGGACAGCTCCTCGAGTTCTTCGCGGGCCGTGGGTGTGCGCAGCAACGTATCGCGCCGCTCGACGAGTATCGCCCGCTGTTGGGCGATCAGCTGGTTGTAGCGCCAGGTGTTGGCGTGCACGTCGAGCAGCCGGCCTTCGGCGATGCGCTGCGCGTGGTCGAGCAGGCTGGCGGCTTTGGGGCTGACGATCTTGCCGTCGTCGTCGGAATCCATCGGCAGCTTGTTGCGCTCCAGATGCGACACCACCACGTCGTCTTCCCAGCTGGAGAAGAACACCGTCGAACCGGGATCGCCCTGGCGCCCGGCGCGGCCACGCAGCTGGTTGTCCAGTCGCTCGGTGTGATGCCGCCCCGTGCCGATGACATGCAGCCCGCCGAGCTCGGCGACCTCATCGTGGTCGGCCTCGTCGGAGCCGCCCAGCCGGATGTCGGTGCCGCGGCCTGCCATCTGAGTGGACACCGTGACCGTTCTCAGCGTGCCCGCCTCGGCGATGACCCTGGCTTCCTCCGCGTCGTTCTTCGCGTTGAGCACTACCGCCGGGATGCCGTGTTTGACCAGCCGCTCGTGCAGCTCCTCGGACTCGGCGACGTCGCGGGTGCCCACCAGCACCGGCTGCCCGGTCTCATGCACCTCCGCGATGTGCTCGACGATCGCGTCGTTTTTGGCGGCGGCGGTGATGTACACCCGGTCCGCCTCGTCTTCACGAATGTTGGGAGTATTCGGCGGAATTGGTGACACGCCGAGTTTGTAGAACTGGCGCAGCTGCTCACCGGCGGCCAATGCGGTGCCGGTCATGCCGCACACAGTCGGGTACCGGTTGATCAGCGCCTGCACCGTGATGGTGTCGAGCACCTCGCCGGTCTCGGTGGTCTCGATGCCCTCCTTGGCCTCCACGGCGGCCTGCAAACCGTCGGGCCAGCGCTGCAGCTGGGCGATGCGGCCGCGGGAAGCGTTGATCAGATGAACCGCATCGTCGCGAACGATGTAGTGCACGTCGCGCTGCAGCAGCACATGCGCGTGCAGCGCCACGTTGACCTCGGTCAACGTGGTGCCGACGTGCTCTTCGGAGTACAGGTCGATACCGCCGAGCTTGGCCTCGAGCTTCTGTGCACCCGAATCGGTGAGGTGCACATTGCGACTGTCGGGGTCGGTGGCAAAGTAGGTGCCGGCGGCCTTTTCCGCGACGAGTTCGCCTACCAGCCGGATGATTTCGACCTTCGGCGTCTCCCGGTGACTGGTGCCGGCCAGCACCAGCGGCACCAGCGCCTCGTCGACGAGCACCGAGTCGGCTTCGTCGATGAGCGCCACGTCCGGGTTCGGCGACACTAGATCCTCGACGTCGGTGACCAGTTGGTCGCGCAGCACGTCGAACCCGACTTCGTTGACCGAGGCGTAGGTGATGTTGCACTTGTAGGCCTTGCGGCGCTCCTCGGCGGTCGAGTCGGCGGTGATCCAGCCGACGGTCAGCCCCAGCGCCTCGATGAGCGGGCCCATCCATTCGGCGTCGCGGCGGGCCAGGTAGTCGTTGATGGTGATGACGTGCACGTTGCGGCCACCGAGGGCATAGCCCGCCGCCGCGATCGCGCCGGACAGCGTCTTGCCTTCACCGGTGGCCATCTCGACGACGTCGCCGGCGAGCATCCGCAGCGCGCCCTGCAGCTGGACTTCGAACGGCCGCAGCGTGGTGGTGCGCTCGGAGGCCTCGCGGGCGATCGCCAGGAACTGCGGGATGTCGTCGGACTCGGCCAGATCCTTGAGATTCAGCAGCTTCGCGGCCTTGCGCAGCTGCTCGTCGTCGAGGTCGGCGGCCTTCTCGTCAAACTCCGAGGCAGTATCCACCTGCGCTGTCGAGCGGGTCCTATCCCTTTCGGTGCTGGCGCCGAGCAGCTTCCAGAACCGATTGCCGACACGACCTGAGGTGCGGGTTTTCGTCTTCGCCACATAGTTACGGTACGCGGCTCTCCCACCGCCGCGAGTAACGCCCGAACGCGACGAGCGGTACGAGGTCAGGCGAGATTGGACCGGCGCGGGTAAACCACCGACGGATCGGTGAGCGTGTTCACCACTGCGGGCAGCCCCGCCGAGAACGCCCGATCCAGTGCAGGGCGAAGTTCGGCGGGCGTCGAGACGAGTTCACCGTGCCCGCCGAGTGCGCTGACCACCTCGTCGTATCGAGTGCCAGGTCGCAGTTCGGCCACCACGGAATAGCCGTAAATCGCCTCCATGGGGTGCTTCTCGAGCGCCCAGATTCCGTTGTTGCCGATCACCGAAACCACGTGAATATCGTGGCGCACCAACGTATCCCACTCCATACCGGAGAACCCGAATGCGCCGTCGCCCTGCAACAGCACGACTTGCCGGCCGGGCCGCGCCAGCTTGGCGGCAAGCGCATACCCAGGCCCCGAGCCCAGGCAGCCGAACGGCCCGCTGTCCAGCCACGCCCCCGGTACGTAACTGTCGATGACCCTCCCGGCGTAGGAACCGAAGTCGCCGGCGTCGACGACGACGATGGCATCGCGGTCCAGTAGTGCGGTCACCTCGGCGTACACGCGCATCGGGTGCAGTGGGGTGCGGTCGTCGGCGAGTTCGGCTGCCTCGGCCGCCCGCACTGCGCTCTCGACCGCACGCAACTCACCGATCCACGCCTCGTGGTCGGTTGTCGTCGCGGTCGCCAGTGCTGACAGGATTGTCGTCAGATCGCCGTAGAGCCCGGCCGCCACGTCGCGGGGATGCGCCCGGTCGGGCTGGACACGATCGGCGACGATGAGCTTGGTATCGGCTCCGAACACACCGCCGAAGCCGAGCCGGAAGTCCATCGGCACCCCGATCACGAGCGCAACGTCGGCCTCCCCCAATGCTTTTGAGCGTGCCCGCGAAAACGCCAACTCATTATCGGCTGGCACGGTACCGCGGG
Source organism: uncultured Actinomycetota bacterium (assembly GCA_963715885.1). GTDB lineage: Bacteria > Actinomycetota > Actinomycetes > Mycobacteriales > Mycobacteriaceae > Mycobacterium. The sequence continues at coordinate 98,611 of CAVQSK010000018.1, read as the reverse complement.
CCATCCCGTTCATGAGCACCGGGACGCGCAGCGCCTCTGCCAGGTTGAGCAGCGCAGTTTCGCCGTGGCCCCACCACACATTGGTGCCGGCCATGATCACCGGCCGATGCGCCTGGGACAGCAGTCGGGTCGCGGTGTCCAAGGCGTCACCGTTCGGCTCTACCGGGGCGACTGCCTCCGTCAGCGCGCCAGGGGCGCCAGCGTCCTGCGCCTCACTGAAGACGTGGTCCATCGGGAAGTCGACGAACGACACTCCCGACGGCGCCCCCACCGCGGCCTTCAGCGCATCGTCGATCAGCCGCCCTACCTCGTCCGGCGACTGCGCTGTGGCCACGAACCGGGTCAGCGGCGCCACGACGGGCACATGGTCGATCTCCTGAAGGGATCCTTGTCCCCACCGCAGCGCAGGCGCTCGGCCGCCGAGCACCACCAGCGGCGACTGGTTCTGTTGTGCGGCGGCCATCGCGCTCATCCCGTTGGTGACGCCGGGACCGGCGGTCAACGCGGCCACCCCGGGCACGCGGGTCACCTTCGACCACCCTTCGGCCGCGAACGCCGCGGTCTGCTCGTGGCGTGTGTCGATGAGCCGGATGTTTTCGGCGCGGCAGCCGTCGTAGATGGAGAACAGATGCCCGCCGGACAGGGTGAAAATCGTGTCGATGCCGCTGGCGCGCAACCGTCTGGCGATCAGATGTCCCGCGTTCACCGTGCTGGTAACCGGAGCGTCAATGCTCATTGTGGAAGCATAATCAGCCGTGGCCGACACCACCGAGACCCAAGTGCTCATCGCCGGAGCAGGGCCGATCGGGTTGACCGCCGCGATCGAACTGGCCCGACGCGGCATCGACTGCCGCATCGTGGACCCGCTGCTCGAGCCGCCGCAGTATGCGAAAGCCGTTGGCGTGCAGCCTCGAACACTCGAGGTGTTCGAGGGCATCGGAGTGTTGCGCCGCATCCTTGATGCAGCCATCCAGATGCGCGGCCAGATCGTCTACGTCAACGGTGAGAAGACTGCGCAGCTCGACATGACACTGCCGGCCGACGTGCCGTTCGGTTTCATAGCGATTCCTCAGTACGCGACTGAGCGGATTCTGCGTGAGGAGCTCGCCACACGCGGGGTGCGCGTCGAGCGGGGTCTTCGGCTCACCGGATTCGAGCAAGATGCCAACGGCGTGAGCGCCGGCCTGGCCGGCGATGACGGCGAGCAGACGGTGCGTGCGCGCTACCTCGTCGGTGCCGACGGAGCACACAGCGCGGTGCGGAAGGGGTTGGGCCTCACGTTCGAGGGCGCGGCCTTCGAGGAGCAGTACATGCTCGGCGACCTCGAGGTGGACTGGTCGATGCCCCGGGGTTACGGCATCCGGTCGATGCACCAGACCGACGGCACGACCGACGACGTGCTGGTGTGTATCCCGCTGCCGGGCCGCACCCGTTACCGGATGTCGATGCTGGTTCCCGACGAGCTTCTCGCCGCCAGCCCGTCTGACGGGCTCGCGCACGGCTTCGAAGGTGCGCGCAAACCGGAATTGCGTCACATCCAGGCGGTGCTGGACCGGCTCTCGCCCGAGCCGACGACCGCGCACAACCTGCGGTGGTCGTCGGTGTTCAGGATCAGCCACCGCATCGTCGATGCCTACGGGCGCGGCAGGGTGTTCATCGCCGGAGACGCCGCGCACATCCACCCGCCGACCGGCGCGCAGGGAATGAACACCGGCATCCAGGACGCCCACAACTTGGCATGGAAGCTGGCGCTCGCGGTCACGGGGTATGCCGCGCCCGGGCTGCTGGACAGCTACGACGCCGAACGGCGGCCGGTCGGCGAGGAGGTCGTCCGCCGGACTGTGCGCAGCGCACGCGAGGGCATCGGCGCCGACTCGACCGACATCGGATTCGTCACCCGTCGCGAGGGCCAACTGCTGATCGACTACGGCGACAGCCCCATCGTCACCGGAGCCGCTCGGCCGGCGAAATCAGGCACCGGAGCCGCTCGGCCGGCGACATCAGGCACCGTCGGCGCGGGCGGCAGGGCTCCCGACGCAACGGGCCTGACCCGCGACGCGGTGACCGGACCGCTGCGGCTGTACTCGCTGCTCGGCAGGCGTGAGCACACCACGCTGCTCTATGCCGACGGCGGCGCCGGGCCTGCGGACGCCGAGACATTCGAGCGGGTTGCCGACGCGGCAGTGGCGGCGGCGCACGGCCACATGGACGTCTATCTGATCGCCGCGCCGGGCGCCGACGTGGCGGGCACAGTTCTGCCGCTGGTGCGCGACAGCCGCGGCGAGTTCGCCCGGGCCTACTCCGCGTCCGAATCGTCGGTGTACGTCGTGCGACCCGACGGCTACCTGGGCTTTGCCGCGGCCGGTATCGACGTGGACCGGCGTGGTGACCCACCTCCGCGCGACTTTCGCCTAGGCGCATCGACCACAACCCAGCCGTGCTGCGGTAGCTTCGCCGCAGATTGGCTCGCACCCGAGGGGAGGTGTCACCGGATGAACACCGTGCCTTTCAGGCCGACGATCGACTGGAGCCACGAACTCCTCAACTCCATCCGGTGGATCCTTGAGACGTTCGCAATCACTGCGCCGTGTCTGCTCGTGGTTCTGGTGTTGGTCGGCCGGATGACCGAATGGGGCCGCCAGTTCTGGCGCATCACTGGTGACTACTTCAAGGGCAGGCAGAGCCTGCGTGTGTGGGTGATGCTGGCGCTGCTGCTGCTGTCGACCATCGCCTCCGTTCGCCTTACCGTGCTACTCAGCTACCAGATCAACGACATTTTCACCGCGCTGCAGTTGTCCTTCACCGATGTCGAAGCAGGTGAGAGCGCATTTTGGACGATCATGGTGGTGTTCGCCGTGCTTGCGACGTGCTATGTCGTTCGTGTGCTTCTCGACTTGTACTTGATGCAGCGGTTCATCATGCGGTGGCGAATCTGGTTGAGCCATCGCTTCGTTGACGACTGGCTCGGCGACTTCGCGTACTTCCGCCGCCAGTTCTCGCGTAAGCCGATCGACAACCCCGACCAACGCATCCAGCAGGACATCGATGTCTTCACCACCGGCGTGGGCGGTCAGCCGAACAACCCGGCGTTCGGCTCGGCTCACACCTTGCTGTTCGGCGCCGTCGAGGCCGTGTTGTCGATGTTTTCGTTCAGCGCAATTCTCTGGCGTCTTTCCGGACCGCTGACGATCGGTGGCATCACGCTGCCCCGGGCGCTGTTCTGGATCGTCATCGTCTACGAGCTCGCCGCCACCATCATCGCGTTCGTCATCGGCCGACCTCTGATCCGGTTGAGCTACCTGAACGAGCTTCGCAATGCGGGCTTCCGGTATGCGCTGGTGCGAGTGAGAGATGCGAGCGCTGCCATCGGCCTGTACCGGGGTGAGGACGCCGAACGCAGCCGTCTCAGGGGTCGGCTCGCCTCAGTCATGGACAACTACCGCGGTTGGCTGAATCGCATGGTGCTGTTCACGGGCTGGAACCTATCGATGAGCCAAGTGATCAACCCGCTGCCCTACCTCGTTCAAGCACCCCGACTATTTGCGCAACAGATTTCATTAGGCGACGTCATGCAGTCGACCACCGCGTTCGGGGTCATCCACGAATCACTGTCGTTCTTCCGCAACGCATACGACCAGTTCGCGGGTTATCGGGCGGCCGTCATCCGCCTCGACGGGCTGCTGCAGGAGAACTCGCGAGCTCGCACGTTCACTGCGGTGGAGACCGCCGTCTCGGAGGACGGCACGATGGAAGTCGACGGTGTCGAGGTTCGCACCCCCGACCGTGAATGCCTGGTGAATACTCTCGACTTGCGCCTCGATCCGGGTGACACGCTGTTGATCAGTGGTCCCTCCGGCGTCGGCAAGACCGTTCTGCTGCAAAGCCTCGCAGGACTCTGGCCCTTCGTGTCCGGCCGCGTCCGGCTTCCGGCCGAGCGCCAGGAGATGATGTTCGTGCCTCAGCTGCCCTACGTGCCGCTCGGCGACCTCCGCTCCGTGGTGTCGTATCCCCACGAGGAGGGCGCCGTCGGCGATCGGGAAATCCAGCGAGCCCTGATTAAGGTCGCCCTCTCCCACTTGGTCATCCGCATCAACGATGTCAAGGACTGGGCGCACATCCTGTCCGTCGGTGAGCAGCAAAGGATCGCGTTCGCCCGCATTCTCTTGAGCAAGCCGCGTGCTGTGTTCCTCGACGAGTCGACGTCGGCGATGGACGAGGGTCTTGAGCTGATGCTGTACGAACTGATCAAAGCCGAGCTCCCGAAGACCATTCTGGTCAGCGTGAGTCACCGCGCCACGGTCGAACAGTTCCACGGTTGCCACCTCGAACTCGTCGGCGGTGGTGAGTGGCGACTCGACCCTCTCCACACCGGGAGGTGAGGCGTCCGTAGCGCTGGCTGCGGCTTGTCGAGGTATTTTGCCGGAATGGAAATATTTACCCCGACGCTGGACTGGGGCAACGAGCTTTGGCCATCGGTGGTGTGGATCGCCCGCGCCTGGGTGATCGCTGCGATGTGCACCCTGGTGGTACTGGTGCTGCTTGCCAGGTTCACTACGTGGGGCAGGCAATTCTGGCGCATTACCGGCGCCTACTTCACCGGCCCCGACAGTGTCAAGGTCTGGCTGTGGCTGGCGTTGCTGCTGTTGATGGTGATCGCGGGGGTTCGACTCGACGTGCTCTTCAGCTACCAGGGCAACGACATGCTGACGAGCCTCCAAGTGGTTGCCCAGGGCCATATCTCTGGCAACCAAGTCCTGAAAGACTCTGGCAGAGACGGCTTTTGGCTATCGATCCTCGTTTTCTCCGTCATGGCGGCTCTGCACGTCACGCGGATCATGCTGGATTTGTTCTTGGCGCAGCGGTTCATGCTGAGGTGGCGGGTTTGGCTGACTGACCGGCTCACCGGCGACTGGCTGGACGGTAAGGCCTACTACCGGGCCCGCTTCATCGACGACACGATCGACAATCCCGATCAGCGCATTCAACAGGATATCGACATCTTCACCGCCAACAATGGACCACTCCCCAACACCCCGAACATGACCACGAGCTCCACCTTGCTGTTCGGCGCAATCGAGGCGATCACCTCGATGATTTCCTTCACCGCGATCCTGTGGAACCTTTCGGGCACACTCAAGCTGCCCATCGTCGGGGTCGAAGTTCCCAGGGCGATGTTCTGGATCCTGTTGACTTACGTGCTCTTTGCGTCGGTCATCGCGTTCTGGGTCGGCAGGCCGATCATCTGGTTCAGTTTCAAGAACGAGAAGTTCAACGCCGCGTTCCGCTACGCGCTGGTGCGACTGCGGGATGCTTCGGAGGCGGTCGCGTTCTACCGCGGCGAGCTGGCAGAGCGGACGGGGCTGCGGCGACTTTTCGCGCCCGTCGTCTCCAACTACAAGCGGTACCTGAACAGGATGATCGGTTTCTACGGCTGGAATCTCTCGATGAGTCAGATCATCGTGCTACCGCCGTATGTGTTGCAGTTCAAGCGGTTCTACGACGGGCAGATTCAACTCGGTGACATAACCCAAACCGCATCTGCGTTCGGCAGCATCGAGCAGGGGTTGTCGTTCTTCCGCAACGCCTACGACCAGTTCGCCGGCTATAACGCTGCGATCATCCGCCTGCACGGCCTGGTGGTCGCCAACGAAGAGGGTAGGGCGCTGCCCCAGCTGACCACCACGCCATGCGTCGATGGCGCGGTGGAGCTCGACGATGTCGAGGTCCGCACGCCCGACGGGAAGCAGCTCATCAAGCCGCTCGACATGCGCCTGGAAGTCGGCGACACCTTGGTGATCACCGGTCCGTCGGGCAGCGGAAAAACCACGCTGTTGCGCAGCCTGTCGGAGTTGTGGCCGTTCACGTCGGGGACGCTGACCCGGCCGTGCGGGCCCAACGAGACGATGTTCCTGTCGCAGCTGCCGTACGTGCCGCTGGGCGACCTGCGCGCCGTGGTGAGCTACCCGAACGAAGAGGGCACGATCGACGACGAGACTCTGCACGCCACGCTGCTGAAGGTGGCTCTGCCGCATCTCGTCGACCGGCTCGATGAGGTGCAGGACTGGGCCAAGGTGCTTTCCCCCGGCGAACAGCAGCGCATCGCGTTCGCCCGCATCCTACTGACCAAGCCCAAGGTGGCTTTCCTCGACGAGTCCACGTCCGCGCTCGACGAAGGCCTGGAGTTCCTGCTCTACAACCTGGTGCGCACCGAGCTACCGGACACCATTCTGGTCAGCGTCAGCCACCGCTCCACCGTCGAGCAGCATCACACCCACGAGCTCGAGCTACTGGGCGACGGCGAATGGCGACTCGGCCGGGTGGAAGGCGACGAAACGGAACCGGCTCTGGTGTAACGCCGTCCGGGTAGCTTCCCGGGAATGGAAACGTTCACGCCGTCCCTGGATTGGGGCAACGAGCTGATCGCGTCTGCGCTGTGGGTGGCGAAAGCCTGGGTCATCGCCGCGGTGGGCATGGTGGTCGTGCTGGCACTGCTCGCCCGCTACACCAAGTGGGGCGGACAATTCTGGCGCATCACCGGTGACTATTTCAAGGGCCGACAGAGCACTCCGGCGTGGGCGCTCCTGGGCGTGCTGCTGCTATTGGTGATGATCGACGTGCGCCTCGGCGTGCTGTTCAGCTATCAGTCCAATGACCAGTTCTCGGCGCTGCAGGCCGCGTTCGATGGCGAGGGCGCAGCGAAAGAGGCTGCGATTCACGGCTTTTGGGCGGCGATGCTGATCCTTGTCGGCCTGGCCGTCACGGACATCGTCCGCAATCTGCTCGACGTGTACCTGACGCAGCGGTTCATCATCCGGTGGCGCGTGTGGCTGACGCACCGGCTCACCCGCGACTGGCTCGACGGTGATGCCTACTACCGGGGGCGGTTCGTCGAGCGTCCGATCGACAACCCCGATCAGCGCATCCAGCAGGACATCGACGCCTTCACCACCGGCACCGGCGAGGGAACCAACACGCCGTCAGTCAGCACGTCCCAGACGCTGCTGTTCGGCACGGTCTTTGCCATCGTCAACGTCGTCTCATTCACCCCGATCCTGTGGGGGCTCGCCGGCCCGCTGACGATCTTCGGCGTCACGGTGCCGAAGGCGCTGTTCTGGATGGCGCTCGTATACGTGTTCTTCACGACGGTCGTCGCGTTCTGGATCGGTCGTCCGCTGATCCGGCTGTCCTTCCGCAACGAGCGCACCAACGCCGCGTTCCGCTACGCGCTGGTGCGGCTGCGCGATGGGGCCGAGGCCATCGGGTTGTACCGCGGCGAGGACGCCGAACGAGGCCAGCTGATGACGAGGTTTTCGGCCGTCATCGCCAACTACCGCGCTTTCGTGCGCCGGACTCTGGTGTTCCTCGGCTGGAACCGGTCGATGAACCAGATCGTCGACCCGCTCCCCACGATCGTGCAGGCTCCACGGCTGTTCGCAGGCGAGATCGACTTCGGCGACGTCACCCAGTCGTCGAGCGCGTTTCTGTCCGTGCACGACTCGCTGGCGTTCTTCCGAGCCGTCTACGACTCGTTCGCGAATTACCGGGCGGTGCTCATCCGCCTTGACGGGCTGGTCACCGCCAATGAAGAGGCAAGGGAGCTACCGACTTTGACGGCACTGCCCAGCGGCAACGGCTCACTCGAGCTCGACGATGTGGAAGTCCGCACTCCGGATGGGGCGCGGCTGGTCGACCCGCTCGACGTCCGGCTGGATTCGGGTGACTCGTTGGTGATCACGGGAAGCTCCGGCACCGGCAAGACCACTCTGTTGCGCAGCCTCGCGCAGCTCTGGCCATTCACATCGGGCACGCTGCGCGGGCCGCAGGACGAGACCATGTTCCTGTCCCAGCTTCCGTACGTGCCGCTGGGCGATCTGCGCGCGGCGATCTCATATCCGGCCGAAGAGGACAAGTTTTCCGACGGCCAGATCCGGTCTGCGCTCGACACCGTGTCGCTCGGACACCTGGGCAGCCGGCTCGACGAGGTGGCCGACTGGGCGAAGATCCTCTCGCCCGGCGAACAGCAGCGCATCGCGTTCGCCCGCGTCCTGCTCGCCAAACCGAAGGTCGTGTTCCTCGACGAGTCGACGTCGGCGCTGGACGAAGGTCAGGAGTTCGCACTGTACCGCGCGCTGCGAACCCAGCTGCCGGACAGCATCGTGGTCAGCGTCAGTCATCGCCCCACACTCGAACAGCACCACGACAAACGGCTGGAGCTGCTCGGCGGCGGTGAGTGGCGGCTTGGCCGGGTCGGCGAGGAGCCGGTGCCGTTCTAGGCGGGTCGCCCGGTGATTCGCCGCTAAATGCGTTGGGCCCCAACGCTGCCAGCGGGCTTGTGCCTTCTCGCCGGTCTTACTCCTGATAGTCGTCGGGTGGATCGGGGTCGCCGCGCAGAAGTTCGTCGGGGTGGTGGGCGTGGTTGATTTCGGGTGGTGTGGTGCCGTCGGTCCACCCTAGTCGGCCGTTTCCCAAGACTTCGGTGGTGAGATCACCGCGGCTGGCCATGCCGTGGTCGGGTGGACAGGCAAAGAACAGCTTGTCGGCGTCGGTGGCGCCGTTGGGCGCCGCCCAGTCCGGGCTGTGGTGCACTTCGCTGTGATAGCCCGGCTCAAGACAATTCGGGCGTGTGCATCCGCCGTCGCGCGCGTAACAAATGATGCGTTGGTCGGCGGTGGCAATGCGGGCTTGGCGGCCCAGGTAGATGGGTCGTTCGGTGTGGTTGTCGAATACCACCAGATAGTGGATGCCATCCGTCGCCATCCTGATCAGATCCCGCATTGGCAGGGCGGTGTCACCCCCGGTGCGCGCCGGCGGTGGCATCGGGATGTCTGGATTGGTGACTGCGTGAGCGGCCCGATTGAGTTCAGCCAACGTGGTTCGGGCGATCACCGTGATCGGATGCCCGCGGTGCTGACCCATCTCGCCGGAGGCTATGCCGGCTTTGAGGCCGAGTTTGATGCCGTCATGGCAGCGTTGGTTTGGGCTTCGCTCATCGCGCACCTCGGCGAACGTGCCGTCGGGTAGGTGTCGGCCGGGCCGCACCGCCGCCGTCACCGCCTCGACATAGCAGCGAGTTTCCGGATCGATCCATCCCGACAGCCGCGACATGCCGTCGGGGCCTTGTTGACCCAGGTGGAGGCCGCGACGACGGGCGCGGTCTGCTTCGTCGTAGGCTCCGTCGGGGTTGAAGATTTCGTCGATGTGTCGGCCGACGGCGGTGACGATCTGGGCGTCGTTCTTGCCGGCTTCTCTCACCAGGCTGGTTTCCACGTCGTGGCGGTCGGTGTCCGACACGCAGGAGGGCAGCACGTCGATGGCCCGGCAGATGGCGCGCAGGTGATCCTCCCCGATGATGCCGTCTTCGACGGCCTGCGCTACCCGAGGCAGCTCGGGCGGTGCCGGCGGGCCAGTGAGTTGACGCCGCGGCCGGATGCGTGCGGCCAGCTTCATGCGGCGCTTGATCTCCTTGGGTGAGATACGCAACCGCGCCCACAGCCTGTCGGCCGTACCCGGCAGGAACCCGGCCTCATCGGGTGGGTCGGCGATCTCGCCGAACACCCGGTACATCAGGCCGCGGTTGGTTCGTCCCTGAGTCTCCAGCCGTTCGGCCATCTGCACCCGAAACTCGTTGCCCACATCATCGGAGGACAGCGCCCGCATTTCGTCGTGGGCGGCTTCCACCTGATCGAGCAGCTCGCGAAACCGCTCGCGCGCTGCCTCTCCGGTGATGAATGGCCCCATACCGCAACGTTATCGAACGCATGTGCTAACAGGGCCGTCCGGCGACGCCAAGCCCATGATCTGTGAATGAAACCCGCACTGTGGATAACCCGCGCAGTGGAGACTGACCCAGCCACCGACATGTCAGTGCGTCGTGATAACTGCGCCGGCGATGCTAGGTTCGCGCGGCGTGTTCGCCGGCGCGCCTGCCGAAGAACGAGCCCTCACCGAGCTGAGTGCCGCTGGCGTAGCCCTTGCCGTCCTGGGCGATGTTCGACGCGCAAGCGCCCGCCGCGTACAGGCCCGGGATTACGCTGCCGTCTTCGCGCAGCACCTCGCCGTCGATGCTGGTCCTCAACCCGCCCATGGTGAATCCGGAGTACATCGCCCGGCCGAGCGACAAGTCGAACGCCGCCCACGGGCCCGTGTCTTGCGGCGCAATGTATTCCGGCTGCTTGTGGAAGTCCGGATCCTCGCCGCGTGCCGCATTCTCGTTGTACCGGTCAAGCGAAGCGACCAGCTTGCCCTCGGGGATTCCCAGCGCGGCCTCCATCTCTTCGACGGTCTCCCAGCCGTCGATGAACCGGATCAGCGGCAGGGGTGGCATTTCCGTGTGTGCCTCGTCGACGATCAGGAACGCCGCCTGGTCCGGTTGCTCCAGCACGAAGGCCGATGTGCGTGAGTGATAGGAGTCCTCGGCCACGAAGCGCTGGCCCTGATTGTTGACGATGATGCCCGTGAGCAGAATTTCCGGCGGGTATACGGCGGCGGTGATGAATATCTGGTCCAAGTTCTTGGCAACGCCGCCCGCCGAGACACCCATTCGTATGCCCAGACCGTCGTCGTTGGGGTTGCCCAGAATGTAGGGCTCCACCAAGCCGTGGTGCTTGGTGCGCCGCTTCTGCCCCAGCGCCGGTGTGTGCTCTGCGACCATCTCGGGGTTCATCGCGAAACCGCCTGCGGCGATGATGACCGCCTTGGCCTTGATCGCACCGGTCTCGCTGAAGTGCTTCCAGCTGACACCGACCACCGAACCGTCTTCGACGATCAGGTTGGTTGCACCGGTCTCGTAGCGGATCTGAACGCGGAGTTCGTCGGCCCGTTTCAACAGGAGGTCGATGACCATGGCGGCACCGCCCAGCTCCCCGGGGACCGGTACGGAGTGCCCGCGCGGAGCGGGTTTCGCCTGTGCGATGAACGGCCAGACCGTTTCGTTGCCGGTGTAGCTCAGGCCCTCGGTGTTCGGCGGAACGACGACCTTGCCCTCGTAGTAGCTGCGTTCGAACTGAAAACCCAAGTCCTCCAGCCAGTTGAAGTGCTCGACGCTGCCGTCGCAGTAAGCCCGGATCTTGTCGTGCTCGGGTTCGCGCGACACCGCGACGAGATACTTGTACATCTCCTCTGGACTATCCGGGTGACCGGTGGCCTGCTGCACCGCGGTGCCGCCGCCAAGGTAGAAGTGGCCGCCGGCCATCGAGGTAGTGCCACCCGCGGCCGCGGCGCGTTCCAGCACCAGCACCCTTGCTCCGGCGGCCGCGGCGCTGACGGCCGCGCATCCACCGGCGATACCGAAGCCGATGACCACGACGTCGACCTCGTCGGACCAGGACATCACATCTGCGCCGTTGACGGTTTCGGGGATCTCGGACGTCACTGTTGCTCCAGTTTCACGTAGTCGAAGAACGCCCGGATCTCATCCGGTATGTATGCGATCTCGATGTAGGGCACTCCGGCCTGCTCGGCGGAGACATACGCGAACCGCATACCGCCCGGCATCACGCCCTGCTGGACGCGGGCGCGTCCGCTCGCTCGGCGTCGCGCAGCGCCGCGTCGAACGCGTCGATGCTTTCAGCCTCCACGCAGATGTGGTGCAGTCCTGCCCCGGCGCTGTCCAGATATTCGGTGTAGATGCTCTCGCCTGCGACTGGTGCGATGAGTTCGAGTTGCATGTCCCCGGCATAACTGAGCGAGATGTCGGCGACGAAATCGGCGGGCCGCCCGCGAAACGTGCACGCGTCGGGGCCGAAGTGAACACCGGGCATCCGGATCCACTTCTTGGCGCCCAACAACGAGGTCAGGGCCTTTTCGGTGGCATCCAGGTCCCGCGTCACCCAGGCAATCTGGACAGGTGTCTGATCGGGCATCGCCTTGAGAATATCTCCGGCGCGCCGAGGAAGCTAGAACGTGTTCTAGTTTATTCGTCGCCGAGGTACGCCTTGATGCACCGATCGGCCATCAGCCGGGCCGCCGCGGGATCCACACCGAAGGCGACGCTCGCGGCGTACCACTCTTCGCCGGACAGCGTCAGGAAGCGACGACCCTCTTCGGTGCCCGTCCACTGCTGCCCGAACGACGGGTCGATGGATTCGCCTGTACCCAGGTGGATGGCCAGCCCGAGCAACATCGAGTCCCAGCCCATCCCGACGGCGCCGGGTCCGAACTCGCGCCAGATCTCGTCGTCGTCCACGGGGATGATGTGTTCGAGTAGCAATCGCGCCCGGTCTGGGCCGTCGCTGCTGACGCTGACGTCGATCCAGCTGACGTTGCCGCCGTACTCCCAGGTGGCGGTGAAGTTCTTCGGAGGGTCGCACGACAGGATGGTCCCGTTGGCGTGGCCCTCAAGCTGGTAGGAGCCGCCGACTTTCAAATCGCCCGAAATCGGCAAGAACCACCGGGGAATGCGCTCGATATTGGTGACCGCATCCCAGAGGTCGGCCGGGTCGGTGTCGTAGGACTGACTGACGGTGACGACGTGCGCCTCCCCGGTGTCGATCGTGCGGGTCCCGACGGTGCGCTGCACCGCATTGATCTGATGGTCGACGTCGATATCAATCATGTTGCCTCCCTTGATTTCTGCGATGCCGTTTGCCGCGCGCAACTTCGGTGGCCAGCGCGCTGAGATGTGGTGTCCAGAACCGGCGAAAGGTCTCCAGCCATTGGTCAACCTCGCGCAGCGGCTCACAGTTCACCGCGTACAGCCTGCGTTGACCGTCCGGCCGAACCGATGTGAAGCCGTTGTCCCGCAGCACTTTCAAATGCTGCGACACCGCGGGTTGAGTGATCGCGAACTCGTCCTGGATCGTCGCGGCGATGGCGCCGGCCGACATCTCACCGTCGGCGAGCAGTTCGAGAATGCGGCGCCGCACCGGCTCTCCCAGAACGTCGAACGCGTGCACACCTAGAAGATAAAGCTGTCACTTATATAAGTCAATGCTACAACTTCCCGTGGGGCTGGGCTGGAACGAGTGCCTTGACAGCTTGGAGCGGTTCTTGGCCAGCCGGGTGGAGCAGCGCCGATTCAGACGGTTAGCGCCTCGATCAGTAACCGAACCTGGGTGTCGAACACGGCCCCAGGTTGGGTCAGCGTGTCGGCGCCGTACTGACCGAACACCTCGAGGCTGATCGCACCGACCAGTCCGGCCCACAGCACAAAGCACTTGGCCACCGCGGAGTCGTCGCCGGGAAATTCGAACTCGGCCCGCAGTCGGTCGAAATCCGATGACAACGGTTGTGCCGCAGCAACATTGGTCTGAGGTATGTCGCCGGCGGCGATGCCGGCAGCGATCGCTTCGAACAGCGCGCCGACCACTCGAGTGCCCGGCCCGACGGTCCGCTCCCGTGGAGCGTGGTAGCCAGGCACCGGGCTGCCATACAGCAGCGCCCAGCTCGCCGGCTGGTCGACCGCCCACTGCCGGGCCGCGCGTGCTATCGCCATGAGTTCTTCGCGCCATGACCCGAACGCCGCGGAATGGGCGCAATCGACCGCGTCGGCCAGCTCCGAATAGGCGTCGATCAGAAGCAGTGTCAACAGCTCATCGCGGCTCGCCACGTAGCGGTACACCGCCGACGACACCATGCCCAGGTCACGCGCGATGGCCCGCAGCGACAGTCCCGCGGCGCCGTCGGTGACCAGATGCCGACGACCAAGCTCGATGATCTGGCCTTCGATCCGGTCACGGGTTTCCTGCCGCTTGCCCATGCGACCAGTGTGACACGAAACGAGATCACTGCTCTTGATTTTCCGCGCCGGGCGTGCCACTCTCTAATGAGAGCACCGCTCTCGAACTAGGCATACGACGAAGGGAACTGCGATGACTGTGCGCTATGACGTACCAAACGTGGCCGCAAGAGCCGGCAACGAGCTGATCCGCTGGTTGGCGGAGGTGGGAATCAGCATCGCCGGAACCCAGGCGTTGCGGGTCCGCGGGCGAAAGACCGGCAAGCGCCGTGGAGTGGTGATCAACCTGCTCACGGTCGGCGGCCGCGATTATTTGGTGTCGCCGCGCGGCAACACGCAGTGGGCGCGCAACGCACGGGCCGGCGGGGTCATCGAGATGGGGCCGCGTTGGCACAGCCGCGAGGTCCGCATCGCCGAAGTCTCCGACGACGCCAAGCTGGACCTGCTGAAGCGCTACCTCGACCGCTGGTACTGGGAGGTCAAGGGCCACGTCGGCGGGCTCACGCCGCAATCGGACGACGACGAAATTCGTGCCACAGCCACGTCGATTCCGGTGTTCGAGCTGCTTCGCTAGGGCACTGGCGCCGGAGCGGCGACGCTTCCGGACGCGGCGGAGATGACGTCCTCGCTGGCCTGCTGTCTGGCGACCTGCCAACTCACCGCGGCCGGGTACTGCCCCCAAGTGCTGTTGAACATCCCGATGATCGCTGCCCTGCCATCGGGGGTGAGAACGTAGACCGGCCCGCCGGAGTCGCCCTTCCCGCTCACCACGCCATTGGCCATCGTGAACCAGCCGTTGTACACCGCCTGGATGGTCCCGCAGCTCTCTCCCGTGATCACACCGAAGTGGCAGATCGCCAGGCCCGGCGCAGGCACGATGCCTGGGTCCTGGACCAGCTGCCGTCCGCCCGGAAGAATGTCGTTCACCTGGACATCTGGGGCCAGGCTGATCGCCTCCCAGTCGGCGATCTGGTGATTCGTGTCGATCGTCGTGCCGTCGGGGGTGTTGTCACGGAACAGCGCCTGGTTACCGACGAAATGGCCATCCTTGTCGCGCACCATCCCGTTTCCGCGGCAGTGGCCGGCGGTGAACGCAGTCCGCGCCTGCGGGTCGACGTAGCCCAGCGTGCATACAGTGGTGCCTTGGATGATCTCCATGCCCGGGTAGACCAGTACGCCCGGGTCAGCCTGTGTGGGCGCCGACTGCAGAGTCAGAGCGACTATCGGGGCCGCCGCCGTCACCAGTAGGAGCAACAGTCGTCGGCGCACTGTCGCCTCCGATCCTCGTGGGAAATGGGTGTCCAGGGGTACCGGTGTGTTGCGGACTGCTACACCCGAGCGATCAGATCGCCAATCGACTCCGAGGCAGAGCAACCACTCGACGGTGGAACCTCAAATTGCCAATCGCACCCGACCGCAGCGGCGTTACAGATAGGTGAACCTGGACGGTCAACGCGCGTGACTTCGTGGCGACGACCACCATAAACAATGGTGGCCCGCGCGTTTCGGCCCGGGCCCACCGTTGTGTTCAGTTACGGAATCGTCAGCACCTGACCGGGATGGATCAGATCGGGATTCGAAACCCCGCTGGCGTCGGCGATCACCTGATACTTACTGCCGTCACCGTAGAACCGCTCCGAGATCGCCCACAGCGTGTCGCCGGAAACCACCGTGTAGGTCCGCGGAGCGGGCGGCGGCGGCGGAGGTGGTGGAGGTGGCGGCGCGGCTGCCGCTTCCGGTTCGGGCGCCGGAGCCGGTGCCGGTTCCTCGGCCGCCGCCGGGACGACTTCGGGAGCCGCGGCTTCGGGAGCCGCGGCTTCGGGCTCGGCTGGTGGCGCTTCCGTGGTGTCGGTCTTGGTCGACCAGGCGGGCCCGTTGGCCGCATACAGCACCAGGTTTCGGTCGTCCTGCAGGACGAGCTTGACTTCTTTCTTGCCCTTGGTGTCGGTGTGCCACACCGGCTTATCCGGTGTGTAGAGCACGAAGTTGCCGTCGGTCTGCACCTCGGCGCGCACCACATCTTGGCCGTCGGTGCCGGTCGCCCACACCGCCTGCCCGCGCGCGGCCAGTACCAGGTTGCCGTCGTCCTGCAGCGTCAACGTGTATGCCCCGTTGCTGGAGGTCAGCGACTCCCCTTTCTCGAGCTTTTGCCCTTCGGTAAGTGTGTCTCCCACGGCCGTTACCCCTTTCTCGAAGGTTGAACACGACGCAGCTGAGCCTACTGACCCCGCAGGTGCGTGTATGGCGTTCTGCTCGCCGCAATTCAAACGTCTGACGAACGGTTGATGACCCATTCGTGTTTGGGGCCCAAGGGAGTCCGTCGCTCAGTTACGGAGTCGTCAGCACCTGGCCGGAATGGAGCAGGTAAGGGTTGGAGATTCCGGGCTGGTTGGCGATCCGCTGGTATTTGCTGCCACGGCGTCCGAATTGTTCAAGACGTCGGCCCGGCCGACGTCCACACTGAGGTCATGAGAGTCGGAATCGGATTGCCTGCCGCTGTGCCGGGCGTCGACGCAACCGTGATCGGACCATGGGCAGCACAGAGCGAACACGCCGGATTCACGTCGCTGGGCGTCATCGATCGACTGGTCTACGACAACCTCGAGCCGCTCGTTGCGCTCGCGGCGGCCGCTGCCCGCACGCAACGGATCGAACTGCTCACCACCGTGCTGAATGTCGGCTATCGACGAAACCCAATCGTCCTGGCGAAGCAGATCGCGTCAGTCGAGCAACTCTGTAGCGGCCGTCTCACAGTCGGGCTGGCGCTGGGAGGTTGGCCGGAGGATTACGCAGTGAGTGACGCCCCGCTATCCGCGCGCGGCGCGACGTTCGACGCCACGCTGGCCGCGATGCGGCAAGTCTGGTCCGGTGCCGTCTCTGGCGCCTCTGGACCGATGCCCGCGCTGCCAACGGGGCATCCGAGAGTGCTGATCGGCGGGCTGGTGCCGGCTTCGTTCGCCCGCGGCGCAGCGTACGGCGACGGCTGGGTGGCGCCGTCGTTCGGTATGCCGGTGCTCAAGCACGGCATCGCCTCGGCGCGCCGGGCCTGGCGGAGGGCCGACCGCCAAGGTCAGCCCCGCATCGTGGTGGAGCGGTACTTCTCGCTGGGCGACGGTGCCGATGAGATCGCCGACGATTACCTCATGCACTACTACGGATCCGAATATTTTCCGGACGTCCGGGCCGACGCCCTGACCAGCCGCGAGCGTGTCCGCGACGAACTGCGGCGCCTCACCGAGGTGGGATGCGACGACGTCGTGCTGCTGCCGTGCTCGGCCGAGCTCGATCAGGTGGGACTCCTCGCCGACGCCGTGTCCGATTCGTTCAAGACGACGCAGAATCCATTCGGTACCAACGAGACATGAGCGAAACCGATCTGCGAGCCCTACCCAACGTCGGACCCGCTATC
This sequence comes from uncultured Actinomycetota bacterium, assembly GCA_963715885.1. GTDB lineage: Bacteria > Actinomycetota > Actinomycetes > Mycobacteriales > Mycobacteriaceae > Mycobacterium. Next base: position 81,527 of record CAVQSK010000018.1, on the reverse strand, counting down.
GCCAGGACGCTGATGCGCCTCGGTATCGAGCGGCCGGACGACCTACGCGGTCAGACCGCCGAGCAGCTGTTTCGCCGGCTGTGCGAGCTCGACGGTCGCCGCCACGATCCGTGCCTGCTCGACACGTTCGTCGCAGCGGTCGACCACGCCGACGGCGCGCCGGCCCGCCCCTGGTGGTACTACAGCCGCATCCGTAAGGCGGGCGAGCCGAACTGACCGCAGGCAGTTAAGGAATCGTCAGCACCTGCCCGGGGTGGATCAGGTCCGGATTGGAGATTCCACTCGCATCGGCGATCCGCTGGTACTTGCTGCCGTCGCCGTAGAAGCGCTCCGAGATCGCCCACAGCGTGTCGCCGGAGACGACGGTGTAGGTGCGCGGCGCGGGCGGCGGGGGTGGCGGCTCGTCGGTCTGCACGTCGGCGCGCACCACGTCCTGGCCGTTGGTGCCCGTGGCCCACACCGCCTGACCTCGCGCCGCCAGCACCAGGTTGCCGTCGTCCTGCAAAGTCAACGTGTACGCCCCGTTCCGTGACGTCAGCGCTTGGCCCCGCTCCAGCTTCTCGCCCCTGAGAAGTCTGTCTCCCACATCGTTCCCCCTTTCGCCCATAAGCACGGCTGAGCTTGCTGATCTTGGCTGTCGCCGCGTGCAAGACAGTTCACGAATCGAAGCCGAGGCCCAGCGCATCCAGCGTGCGCAACACAAGATTGCGCCGGCCGGCGGAGTGGTCGGCGCGATCCAGCGACCACCTCGTCGCTTGAATACCGATGCTGGCCAGGGGCTCGGGCGGAAACGGCAACGGACGCCTTCGGACCATCTCCAACTCGGTGCGTGCTGTGGGCTTGCCCTCCAGGAGATCCAGGCAGACGTCCGCGGCGAACCTTGCCGCGCCGACGCCGAGACCGGTGAACCCGTTGACGTAGGCGACCCGGCCGTCGCGGGCCAGTCCCCAGTGCGCGCAGAACCGGGTATTGGTATCGATGGCGCCCGCCCAGCGGTGCGAGAACCGGACATCGTCGAGCTGCGGGAACGTGATGAAGAAGTGCGCCGCCAGCCGCCGATAGGTTGCCGGCCGGTCCTCATAGGCGGCGTTCACCTTGCGGCCGAAGTAGTAGACGGCGTCGTACCCGCCGAACACGATGCGGTTGTCCATGCTCAGCCGGTAGTAGTGAAACTGGTTGGCGCAATCGCCGATTCCCTGCCTGCCCCGCCAGCCGATGCGGTCGAGCTGGGCGTCGGTCAGCGGCTCGGTGGCCAGGACATAGTCGTAGACAGGCACGGTGTGCAGGCGGTTGCGACGCAGCAGACTCCCGAAGACGTTCGTCGCCAGCACCGCGTGCCGACACGTGATGATGGCCCCGCCGGTGTCGATGCGCAGGGCGGCCCCGCCGGAGTCCAGCCTCTTGGCTTCCGCGTGCTCGTAGATGTGCACGCCGGCTTCCTCGCAGGCGCGGGCGAGCTCGAGGGCCAGCTTGGCGGGATGAACGATCGCGGTCGTGTCGGCGTTGAGCAGGCCGGCGAGGTAGGTCGGCGAGTGAACCTCGTCGCGCACCTCCTGCAGACCCAGCAGCCGGCCGTCGCCGTCCGCTGCAGCCTGCTGCAGCCACTCGACCTGATGGGGCTCGGTGGCAACCGACAGCATGCCCGTACGTTGCCATTCGGTGTCCAGGCCCAGTCGCTCGATGTCGGCCTGCATGCCGTCGAGGTTTTGTCGGCCCATCGCAGTGAGCGTGTCGATCTCGTTGGGCCAGCGCGATTTTCCGTTCTCCTGGCCGTGTGTCAGGCTGGCGTCGACGAACCCTCCGTTGCGGCCGGAGGCGGCCCATCCGATCCGGTCGGCCTCGATCAGGACGATTCGCCGATCCGGATTACGCTGCGCGGCATGCAATGCGGTCCACAGACCGGTGTAGCCGCCGCCGACCACCAATAGGTCGCCCGTGACCGACCCGGTCAGTGGCGGATAGGCGGGTCTGGGGATGTCCAGCCACATCGAGCCGAAGGTGCTTGCCCCAAGCGATCGTTCGATCAGGCCGGGGTCGACGTGCGCATCAAACACCGTCTCCACACATGCGCACACTACGGGGTTCAGGGCGGACCCCGGCGATGAACGATGAGAAGAGCCAAACAATTCGAGCGAAACCACGAGGATGGATGGCGTGCCGTTACTGGTCTCCGGTGCGAGCGGGACGGGCAAGACGTCTGTGCGCAATGCGGTCACCCCGGACCTGGCCTGGCGTTAGCGGATGAGGTGCTTTGCGGCACCGCCGGCCCCGTCGGTCGACATCGCAGTCTGCCTGTTGGACGTGACCGAACAGGCGCAAGGCGCAATATCGCCGACACGGGTCGCGTTGCGCTGCAGTGGGTTCGCGACGCTATCGCGGGTCGGGCGCCGGTGTTTCGTCGGGACCGTCGCTGGGCGCCCGGCGAGCCGGGCGCGGAGCGACGCCGGTGAAGCGGGTCAGCACGGGTCCGACGATGGCAAGGATGAACACGTACGGTGTCGCCACCGTACCCACCGCTTCGATCGACGTGCCGACCAACCCGATGATGACGAGCGAGAACTCGCCGCGAGCGATCAGCGCGGTTCCGGCGCGCAGCTGACCGGGCCTGCCCACTCCCTCACGACGGGCGGCGAACTGGCCGGTCAGCACCTTGGTCAGCGCAGTGACCACGGCCAGCGCGAGCGCGGCGGGCAGCATGGGCACCAGATCGGCGGGGTTCACCGATAGACCGATCGCGAGAAAGAAGATCGCCGCGAACAGGTCACGCAAGGGACTCAATACGCTGCGTGCCCGGTCTGCGGACTCACCGGTCAGCGTGAGTCCGACGAGGAACGCGCCGACGGCCGCCGAAGCGTGCACGAACTCGGCCAGGGCGGCAACGATCAATGTGATCCCAAGGATGCGCAGCAGAACCTGCTCGTTGTCCGGGTGCGCCACCAGGCGGCCGATGTGGTGACCCCAGCGATACGACGCGGCGAACGCGATGCTCAACGCCGCGACCGCGATGGCCATGCCGAACAGAGCCTGCAACCAGGTTCCGCCGGTGGCCAACACAGCCAGCAGTGGCAGATACGCCGCCATCGCGAAGTCCTCGAGCACGAGTATCGACAACACGGCCGGCGTCTCACGGTTACCCAGCCGGCGCAGGTCACTGAGCAGCCGCGCGATCACGCCCGACGACGAGATGTAGGTGACGCCGGCCATGGCGATGATGCCGACCCCGTTGAACCCCAGCAGCCAGCCCGCGACCGCGCCCGGCACTGCGTTGAGGATGACGTCCACCCACGCAGAGGGGAGGTGGCGGCGCAGGCTGCTGGCGAACTCGCCGATGGAGAATTCAAGTCCCAGCGTGAGCAGTAGCAATACCACGCCGATGGTCGCGCCCGTGCGGACGAACTCGCCGGCGGCCGGCACCGGCGCCACACCACCTTCGCCAAGTGCCAGGCCTGCGACCAGATAGAGCGGAATCGGCGACAGCGCGAACCGGCGCGCGGCCGTCCCCAGCACGGTGAGCACCGTGAGGATGACGCCGAGCTCGAGCAGCAGCGCCGCCGAGATCTGCATCGGTCAGCCGTTGGCCACGATGTCTTCGACGCCCGCGATGCCGTGCTCGGTGCCGATCACCACCAACACATCGCCGGCACGAAGGATTTCGGCGGGCCCGGGTGAGGCGAGGATCTCTTCGTCGCGGACGATCGCGACGATCGACGCGCCCGTACGGGTCCGGGCCCTGGTATCGCCTAGTGGCCGGTCGACGAACCGGCTGCCGGGCCGGATCGCCACCTGGCCCGCGTTGAGTCCCGGTACTTCGCGGGTGAGGTCGGCGAATCGTTCGGCGATCCGCGGCGCCCCCAGAATCTGAGCCAGCGCTTCGGCCTCCTCATCGGTCAGCCGGAAGACCTCTCGAGCCTGATCGGGATCGTCCTTGGGATACACAACGATCTCGAAATCTCCGGTGCGCCTGGCGACAACGCCGATGCGGTCGCCATCGCGGTTCTCGAACTCGAACCGCAGGCCGACGCCGGGCAGCATTACCTCTTTGACATCCATGTCTCAATACTGCTGCGTCGAGCGTTGGCTTATGCGCGAACTTCGGCTGATTCCCCCGACGACGAGTCGACGTTCCGCAGGTTCCCAGCCGGGCGGACCGAAGGCGTAGCCGACCTTGTCGCGCCAACGCGTCGCCCGGCGTACGTCGCGGGCGATCGCCACGTATTCGTGAGTCTGCAGCTTCCAGATGTTGTAGGTATCGACCTGCTTGGTCAACCCGTAGTTGGGACGAGCGTTTTCGGCATGGAAGCTGCCAAAGAGCCGGTCCCACACGATGAAGATGCCGCCGTAATTCTTGTCAAGGTACTGCTGGTCCATGCCGTGGTGCACCCGGTGATGCGACGGCGTGTTGAAGACGAATTCGATGGGCCGCCAGAGCTTTCCGATTCGCTCGGTATGGATCCAGAACTGATAGATCAGGTTGATGGAGAAGCTGGCGAACACGATCCACGGCGGGACACCCAGCAGCGGCAGCAGCGCACGCAGAAAGACGTCGCCGCTGATGTTCCACTTCTGACGCAACGCGGTGGCGAAGTTGAAGTACTGGCTGGAGTGATGAGCCTGATGCGTGGCCCAGATCAGACGGACCCGATGGGCCATCCGGTGGTAGACGTAGTAGAGCAGGTCCACACCGACGATGGCGATCACCCACGTGTACCACTCGTTGGCCGGAAGGTGCCACGGGGCGACGTAGACGTAGAGCGCGGCGTAGGCCAGCAGGGCAAGAGCGTTGAGGACCCCGCTGGTAGCAACCGAGACCAGGCCCATCCAGATGCTGGCCCACGCGTCGGATTTGAGGTAAGCCCCGGCAGGCGCACGCTCCGCCTCGGTGTGCGCCAGCTTGCGGGCGGCGGCCCACTCGATGATCAGCAGCAGCAGAAAGAACGGGATGGCAAAGGTCACTGGGTCGTGCATCAGCGGCGGCAGCACGTCCGAGAACGCACGTGTCCAGTCCACGTCAGCACCTCCCGGGCCAGTTTAACTTTCGGTCTTGGTGTCCTCCTCGTCAGGCACGGTGACAACCAGCAACCACACCAGGGTCGCCAGCCCGGTGAAGATCGCCTGCAGTGAGAGAACGAAGGTCAAGTACTCGTGCCACGCCTCCAGGATCTCGCCGCACTCGTCGCCACCCCACGGCAACGTCGATAGAGCGCACACCAGTCCGATCGACATCAACGCGACCGTGGCCGCGGTCGCGGCCCGTTGGGCGGGCTCGCGCAAGGTGGCGCGGAAGAAACCAAACTCGATGCCCAACGTGATGAGCAGAAGCGGAATAATCTGGGCGACCTGCTCAAAATACGACGGGGCGACGGCCGGATCGCATATTTCCCGGAGCACGGTTTCCCGTTCGAACAGCGGCAGCTGATCCACCTCCGCCGCGAGTTCGGCGTCGAGCACGCGGATCACGTCGACGTTGAAGTAGTCGGTCCACACCGTGGCGCCCACGTATGCGGCATAGGTGCCGACGATGAGCGGAACCACCGCCCGGGCGCGCAGCCAGTCCGTCGGCTGCGCAGCGCGTTTGGCGGCGCTGAAGAGTGTCAGCGGGTCGGCGTTCAGCGACGACAACATGATCATTGTCATCGCGACGATGAACACGGTCGACGCCGCGATGTCGAGCCAGACGCTTGCATCCTCGCCCGCCGCCAACAGCACTACGTCGCCGGCCAACACGATGCCGACCGCGGCCCACCACCACCGCCACAGCCGAGGCTCGCAGCCGTCGGAACGAGCGATGCTGCGCTTGAGCAGACCGGTTGCGCCCAGGATCAGCACATCCAGGCCGATAACCGCGAAGCGCCACGACGCGTGCTCCTCGTGGCCGATGGCCTCGAAGAAGCCGGTGACGAACTCCTCGCTGTAGGACCCGGGTTCCGCAGTTGATGGGCACATGCTGTCGCTGGATTCGGGTTTGAGCTGCGGAAACGCCGGTAGGAGCGGTCGGGGCGCGTGTGCCTACGCGCTGCCGGCGGGTTGTGACGGTGTTCTGCCTGGTCAGGCCGGGTTTATGGCAGTGATCTCAGCTGGCGGGGTGATCCGACATTCGCGATAGATACCTGCTTGTGCGGTGTTGAGCGGCGTGGTGTGCACGGCAGTACCGGCACTGCCGGTGAGGGCCACCGCGTGTACCCGTCCGAGCTCGGTGGCGATGCGCCGCCAGGTCTGGCCGGTGCGACGCTCGGCGACGCGGACGAGCTCGAGCCAGTCCCACTGAGTTTCATCTCCCGGTGGGTGCGCGGTGACCGCATTCGGGCGGTCGGTGGCCGTGCGGCAGACCTCACACACCGGGCGCAGATTGCGGGCGCGGATGTTGCGGGTCAGGCTCGGATACGACAGCCCCTCCAACTCGTCGAACAGGGTGCGAGCCCACAGATGCGGGTCCTCGACCAGCCGCGCCGACACGTAGTCCACGAACGGGTCGAACGGATCCGGCGACGGCCGCGCTCGCACCCCTGGCTTGCCGCCGCCATTCAGATACTTGCGGACCGTCTTGAGGTCGAAACCGGTGTGGCGGGCGATCGCCGAGATAGACCAACCACGTTTACGCAGGGCATGTACTTCCACATCGTCCTCCCATGTGAGCATGAGAGAGCGGACCTCCTTCGGCGGAGCTACTGGCGTCAGACACCAGCAGCATCGAAGGAGGCCCGCCCTTCTCGGCGGAGCCACACGGGTGGGGAAATTCGATGAGCGTCAGCGGGGAAATTCAGCGAGCGCGGTCAGCCTGGCTCGGGCATGCGAGCGCAGCGTTCACGATGGCGGTCTATACCCACAGCCAGGAGGACGCGCTGAAGTCGGCGGCAGGCAGTTTTACTAGGGTTGTGACAACTCGTGACACTGAGACCGGCTCGATAGACTAAACACAGGACCACAAACCCCTAATCACCTTCAGCCCAGAGTTCGGTATCGCACCGTTTGAGTGGCCCCGACGAATGGCCCGTAAGCCTCGTGACGAGGCTCTTTCCGGTGGCCCAGGAAGAATCCTTTTGGCCTGCGGCGACAGAAAAACGACTAGTCGCGGGTAGCGGCAACGTCGGGTGTGCTGGCAACAAGCAGCCACACCAGAGTCGCCAACCCGGTGAAGATGCCCTGCACGGCGAATAGGAACGCCAGGTACTCGTGCCAGCTGGACAACACGTCATCGCAGCCTTGGCCATCCCATGGGAGCGTCGAGAGCGCTCCGACCAGGCCGGCCGCCATCACCGTCACGGTGGCCGCGGTCGCGGCACGCTGCCCGGCGTCGGTCAAAGTCCTTCGGAAGTAGTTGAACTCGACACCGAGAGTCAGCAACAAGACCGGCATCACGCCGACGATCTGGTTGAAGAACACCGGGCTGATCGCTCCCTCGCACAGTTGAGAAAGCACCGCCATTTGTTGCGGTACCGGCAGGTCGGCGACCTCCTGTGCGGTCGCCGGATCGATCGCCCGGATGGTGTCGACGTCGAAGTAGTCGACGAACGCGCTCGCCGCGAGGTAACAGAGCCACGTCCCCAACACCAGCGGGACGACCGCGCGCACCCGCACCCAATCCGTCGGCAATGCCACTCGACGCGCCGTGCTGAGCAGGGCGAGCGGATCGGCGTTCAGCGACGCCGCCATCGTCCACCCCATGGCAACGGCGTAGACCGTCGCGGCGACCACGTCGACCTGAATCGAGTGCAGAGGGAAGAGCCGAAATACATCAACACCAAGGAGAATGACGACGCCCGTCCACCACCAGCCCCATAGCCGTGGCGCGTCGCCGTCGGCCTGGGTGATGACGCGCTTCATCCGCCCGACCAAGCCCAGTACCGCGGCGTCAACGACGACAACCGCGACCCGCCATGCGGTCTGCCCACCGCCGACGACTGGGAACAGCCCCGAGACAACTTGCTCGCTGTAGGAGAACGCGAAAAACATGAGGAAGACCACTCCGAACACCGCGCGATCGCCCCGCTGGCGCACTCCGATGTCAGTCATGATTTGCCTCCGCCGGGATGCGTTGGTCGGGAGTGCTCGCTACGAGCAACCACATGAGCGTTGCGAGCCCCGTGGCGACGCCCTGGACCGAAACAACGAAAGTCAGATACTCGTGCCAATAGCCGAGCACACCGCCACAGCCTGTGTCGGCCCACGGCAGCGTGGACACCGCCAGCGCCAGGCCGATCGTCATAACGGCCACGGTCGCCGCCGCAGCGGCGCGCTGGGCAGGCTCATCGAGGGCGCGCCGAAAGAAGTTGAACTCCACACCGATCGTCAGCAGCAGCAGCGGGATCACCGTGACGACCTGTTGGAAGAACGCTGGACTGACGGCGCCCTCACACAACGTCGCCAACGCCCCGAGCTTCTCAGCGATCGGCATCGCGGCGACTTCGGCCGCCACCTCAGGGTCGAGGACCCGCACCGTGTCGAGGTCGAAGAAGTCGTCGAAGGCCGTGGAGGCGATGTAGCAAGCGAACGTACCGATTACGAGCGGAACCACAGCCCGTACTCGTGCCCAATCGGTCTGTTCCGCCGATCGTCGCACGCTACTGAACAATGTGAGCGGATCGCCATTGAGCGACACCATCATCAGAATGCCCATGAGGGTGGCGAGCGCAGCCGACGCCGCCAGGTCGATCCACAGCGGATGGCCTTCTGGCAGAAGAACCAAGAACACGTCGAGACAAACGACGGCGGCAAACGAGATCCACCACCATCGCCACAGTCGCGGTGCATCATCGTCGGCGCGGGCGATGGCGCGCTTCAACAGACCCACCACGGCGAGCACCGCCGCGTCGAAGCCGACAAGCCCGATGAGCCATCCCGCGACGTGGTCGCGGCCGGTCGCCTCGAGCACGGCGAACACGAAATCCTCGCTGTAGGAGAACGCAAACAGCAGTAGGAACACCACCGCGAGCACTGCCCGGTCGCGTCGATGCCGCGCAAGTACGGCCGCGTGATCGGCGTCCGGTTCGACCTCCAAACGCACCCTCCAACCACTTAGCTCCGCGGACGGCGGCGTCAAATGTCCAGTGCGCTCACGCTAATCGCTCTACCAGGCATTCTATTCCGTTTCGCAAATAACTCTGCGTGTAGTCGTACGCTCCGCACCAGCAGATAGCCTGGGTGAACAAGCCACACGATGTCGTGCGGAAGATGAAATGGAACGCGTTGCAATATGGTTCGAGCCGCAGGTACATCTCCGTTACGCCCAGGATTGCGCGCAATTTCTGTGGATGTTGCGCATGACAGTTAGCTACTTCGACCTGAAAAGGGTTCGAGTGGTGTGAGCTCCGCCGGCTGCGCGTGAGTTGTCGGGTTCGGCTGGACTGGCCGGCTCGGTTTAGGCGGCGAGGGCGCTGATCTTGACCAGGTTGTGGGCGAAGACGCCGTGTCCGCACCAGGTTCGGGCCCCGGTGATGCCGGTGATTTCGGTGCGGTTCCAACCGTAGTTGCGTTTCAGATGGTTGATCCGTCCTTCGGATCCTGTCCGCCATTTGATTTTCGCCCGGAACGCTTTTCGGTGTTCGAAATTCGCGACGGGCCGCACCGGGCTTGCTCGCGCGGGGTATCGCCACACTGCGAACCCCGAGCTCGTGCAGGCGGGCCTCGACGGCGGCCTGCCCATAACCGCGGTCGGCAGTGACCGACCGCGGCGCACGCCCAACACGGCGGGTGATGCGTGCGATCGCCGGCGCCAGCTGCGGCCCATCGGTGGGGTTACCCATCTCGACGCGGTGGTCGAGGATCACCCCGTCAGCATTGTCGATGACCTGCGCTTTGTAGCCGAACTCCACCGGCTTGCCGAGTCGACCTTTGCGGATCGGACGAGCATCGACGTCATGGAAGCTGACCACCCGGCTGGCTGAGGCGTTTCTGACTTAACCGCAGAGATGGCGTGAGCAATTACCCAACTCATGGTGTCTCCCCGGTGGGGTTGGTGCTGGTGCGGCGATGGTAGTCCAGGCGGCGCTGGCGAGCGCGGTCCAGCCCGTCGCGGCGGGCTTGGCGGATGGCCTCGCCGCGGCCGGTGTGCTCGTCGTCGGGGGTCACGTACCCGATCGCCTCGTGGAGTCGAACCGTATTGTATTCCATTCGCACTCTTTCCAATTCGACATCAAGTGTGGCGGGATCGGTGATGGTCTCCAGGTGCGGCCACTCGCTTTTGAGGTGGCCGAAGAACGACTCGATCCAGGCCTGATCGGTCGCAGTGTGCGGGCGGCCGTGGTGCTGGGCGATGGCCATCAGCGCCATGAACGCGCGGGTTGCTTCGGCGGTCATCGGCGGCCCGTTGTCGCTCACGGCGAGCAGGATCGGTCGGCGCGGGTCGTCCGGGTCGAGATCGAGGCGCTCGTCGGTGAGCAGGTCGAGCAGTCCCTCGATCTGCAGCGAGCGCTCGAAGATCACCTGCACCTGGGTGGCGGTCTCCTCCACCGAGACCAGGGTGTCGATCCACTTGCGGCTGACCACGTCGACGATCGCGAAGCAGACCCGCCGGGCCCGGGTGAAATGCGTGACGTCCCAAATCCAGATTCGGTTCGGCGCCCACACCAGCCAGTCCGGCCACGGCCTGCGCTCGCTACGGCTACGGGGCTGCGGTTGGGGCAGGGTGAGCCCGTGCTCGACGAGCACCCGACGGAAGCTAGACGGTGACACCCACACCAGCTGCTGGTAGGAGCCGCGATGGGCCAGCTTGCGATGCGAGCGGTCCACGGCACCCCAGCGCTCGGTGACGTCGAGGATCACGGCCACCTCCTCGGGCAGCAGCGCATGCACCGGATGCCCGCCCGCCGCCTTGTCGACTAGGGTGCCGATGTCGCGGCGCCGTGCGCGCCAGCGGTGCACCCGGCAGTCAGAGACCTGCCACAACGAGCACGCCCAGCGGTGGGCGAACCCGGCCGCGACGGCGTCGTCGACGCTCTTCAGGACGGCTTCCTTGACCTCGGCGGGGACCCGCGCCGGCACCGGCCCGCTCAGCCCCAACCGGATTTTCCCCGCACGACCGCCAGCTCGATGGCCTGCGCCTTGACCGCCTCGGTCAACTGCGCTATCTCCGCCCGGGCGGCCTCGAGCTGCCAATCCCGTTGCGCGCCAGGACGACCCGACTTGCGCGCCAAAGCCGACAACGCGGCGTCCTTGACCGTGCGCCGGATCCCGATCACGGTCGATACATCCACACGCCACTTGCGCGCCGCCTCGGCCTGGCTGATCTCCCCAGCGGTGACCTGCAGAAAGATCTCCCACTTCGTCTCCGCCGACAGGTTCGTCGGTCGCCGCCGGGCACTGTCGGACTCGGGCATAAACAACTCCTCTCGGATCACCCGAGAAGACTGACAGCCTTGGGTAATTTCTCACCCCGATCTCTGCGGCGAAGTCAGACGCAAACCACGGCCGAATCGGCATCACTCCGGCCAGTCGGCTGCGGGTCTGGGCAACGACCCGGCGCGTCTGATCGACGATCGTGGTCAGGTCGTTGAGTGCACGCACCAGCCGGCCTTTCCGTGACCCGGTCGCGGTGCGCACCGCACGCCGCGCGTTGCGCACCACCGCGTCCGCCTCACGCATCGCCGCCTCGGCGATCCCGGCCAGCTCCCCAGTAATCCGGCGCACCGCGGCCTGGGCCTCATCACGCTGCACCGCACCGCGCAACCGCAGCTTGGAGGCGATCGACCGGGCCCGCCGACCCGCCGAGCGGCGGCGGTCACGCACCCGAGTGCGCGTGGCCCCACCGGCAGCCTTGATCCCCGTGACCGTGCGCGCCATGGTGCCCACCGCCTTGGCCAACAACCCCGAATCGGTCGGATAGGCCACCGCAGCCTCCACCACCGTGGTGTCGGCGCGCACCTTATCGGTGCGCAACAGCTTCTCAGCGGCAGCCTTGACCACCAGTGCCTCGTTCAGCCCAGCGACCGCCGCATCCCCACAGCGTGTGGTCAGTTTCATCAGCGTGGTCGGATGCGGCACCCGCATCCCAAACGGGATACGGCAAAACCGCTGCCAGGAAATCGAATCCGCGACCTCCCGGCACAGCGACTCATAACCCAGTCGATACCGGAACTTCAAGAACATGATCCGCAGATAGGTCTCCGCCGGGATCGACGGACGACCAATCCGGCCATCGAAGTACGGCGCGAACGGCGCAAAGAACACCGGATCATCCAGCAGCGCATCCACCCGACCCAACTCAACCGGCAGCACCAACAACTCTGGCGGCAAAATCGAATCCCACAACGTCGGCTGGTCGTTTACAGTTCTGAGCACGATGGCCTCAATCCCTTCTAGCTGGCTGTAGGTCGTGTCAAGTCACGGGTTGCGTGTGGGACATCGCCGCCAGGAGGTTCTGGCGTTCAGTGTTGACCGGGGTTTGGGGTGTGCCGTGTGCTGTTGGGAGTGCCGAGCGCCCACGCTGATGTATGCGACCTCAACCGTCGGTGGGTCATCTGGCGTCGTTCGGGCTGCTGTGAAGGCGAAGGGCCGGGTGCCAAGCTAGTCTCGGCGTAACCTCAATGGGTCCGCCATAGCCCAATCGGCATCTGATCCGGCCCTTCGTCGTCCTTCCAGCGTGGCACTACCGGCCGGAGTTGTGAAGAGGAAATTCGAGGGTGGTGTCGCTTCCTGTCCGGTTGAAGAGCGGTTTCCTCGTCCGCGCCAGCGTGCGCCGGTGCTCGTCGCTGTCCACGTCGTTCGTCCTCGCTGCGCTGCGGGCGCTGCAGGTGGACAGCTCCTGCGTCTCCGGCGCCGACGGCTGGGACCGAGGAAAGCCCACGAGCTGTTCAGCCCCAGCGGGACGGGTCGTAGCTGGCGTGGTCGCGGACCAGCGCGTGGGCGATGCGGGTGGCGCGGTGCGCCAGGGCGCATCCGATAATCCCGCCGGGCTTGCCGCGTGATTTCAGTTCGGCGGCATAGGCTTTCGCGCCGGGTTCGGTGAGCCACAGGCCCAAACCGAGGTCGATCAGGGCGCGGCGCAGCGCCACACTGCCCTCGCGGCTGATCGTTCCGTCACGTCGTTTGCCGGCCGATTCGTATTGCATCGGGGACAGTCCCGATGCCCGGTAAACCTGACGGGATCCGGGCCACCGGTCCGGATCACCCAGGGCGGCAGCGTAATTGCATACCCGGACCACACCCCAGCCGGGAACCGAGGTCAACGTGGCGTACGGGCTGGCGGGCAACAATGCGGCCAGTTCGCGTTCGGCGTTCTCAATTTGGGTGTCCAGGTCGGCCAACAACCCCAAGTCGGCGGCCAGCACCCGACGGGCCACGACGCCATCGCGGGTCGCTAGCGCTTCTCGAGCCGCGGTCACCAGACGTTCGGCGACTGCACGGCGCAGCTGGATATCGCGGACGGCGGCGAACCGGATCAGCCGGCTCACGCCCAGAGCGGACAGCCGCACCGGGTCGGCGAATTCGGCGGCGACCAGCCGCCCAATCCTAGTGCCCAACACATCCGGCAACGCCAACGTCAACCCTGGAAAGGCACGGTCGAGTTGACCGAGGAGTTGATTCTTCGTCGCGCTACGAGTCGCTACCCGCCGCGATCGGTGACCAGCCCAGGCCGACAGCTCACCGATCAAAACCTCGCGCTCGGTGATCAGCTGACCCCGGCCGGCCAACAATAGGTCGGTGATCGCTTCCAGGTCGATCGCATCGGTCTTGACTCGCCGACGGCCCACGACACGGCGTTGCTCAGCGACATGGGCCGGGTTCAGCTCGAGCACCTCCCACCCGGTCGGCCACCCATAGTCCAGCACTGGCCGGTGATAGTGCCCAGCCGCTTCCACACCGATCTTGACCTGAGCAGACGGTGCGACGACGGCGCTCACCCGATGAACAGTCGCAGCCAGGCCAGAACGGGTCATCGCGAACTCGACAGGACCGAACACACGTTTACGGGCGCTGTCCGTCGCCGAGAGCATCGCCGAGGTCTTGCCGACATCAACGGCAACGACGATCGTGGACGACGTGACTGGCGCAACATGCACAAACACAACAACACCTCCGGGGGCATGCCAGGAGAACCGAGCGCGCCAACGCTCGAGTCCTCGAAAGGGAAATCTCTGACAATCCCTTCCTGACACCCCCGGAGGCGTTTGTGAAGGACTACCTCAACTCATATCAGCCCAAGGGGTTGAGGCCATCCTCTCCTCCAAACACCCCCAGCTCAGGGACCGCCCAGCGGCCATCGGCGCGGCGATAGACGCCCCCTTCGCGTTGCGCTTGGCCCGCTGTCGAGGCGGCATCAGGCCGCTCCGTCGATCAGGCCCGTTGAAGTACGCGCCGGGACCAGTGGGCCCAGGTGTGCAGATAACAAACACGGTCATGTGGGCAGACCGTCAGACTCAGGACGAATGAGCGCGGGGTTGCTGCGCACCCTAACGCGAACCACAACCGGCCGAAATCGGGGCGGTTTGCCGACGTTCGCCGATGTATCGAAATCTCGCTGACCTGCTGACCGCCCGGTCAACCGTCGGTGGATGCTTCTGGCACGCCGTGCTGTCGTTCCGGGCAACATCGCAGCCGCTTTAGGGGGTGCCGCGCGCGTCCGGTAAGCCGTGGCTCACTCCGTCACGTCGGTGTCACAACTAGGGAGAAACGGCCGGGATTGTGCTGAGACACGGCGGGAACGTCTGCGCTGGTAGGCGGTCGCGCGGACCGGTAGTGACACTTTGAGGAACGCGACGGGACTAAAATCCGTCGAGGAGCTTTTGGGTCTCTCAGTCCGTTCGCTTTGGCGGCGCGTCGTGGCGGAGGTGTGCCAGCTGAGTGTGCAATGCCGGCGGGTTGTGACGGTGTTCTGCCTGGTCAGGCCGGGTTTATGGCGGTGATCTCAGCTGGCGGGGTGATCCGACATTCGCGATAGATACCTGCTTGTGCGGTGTTGAGCGGCGTGGTGTGCACGGCAGTACCGGCACTGCCGGTGAGGGCCACCGCGTGTACCCGTCCGAGCTCGGTGGCGATGCGCCGCCAGGTCTGGCCGGTGCGACGCTCGGCGACGCGGACGAGCAGCAGCGCGAGCCAGCACACCAGCACGTGGGCGCGGATGCGGTGCTCGAGGCGCTGGAAGACGGGGCGTAGCAGCAGGTTCGACTTCAGGTCGCGGACCCCGCGTTCGGCTTCGAGCAGGTTCTTGTAGCCCAGCGCGGCGTCTTCGGCACTGATGTGCGGGTCGGAGGTGGCGATCAGGTACTTGCCGTCCAGCCGGGCCTCGGCGTTGACCTTGGCGCGGTCGATCACGAGGCGACCGTTGGCCTGCTGACGCAGCCAGCGGCCGAGCGCGGGGTGGTCGCGCAGCGCGCACTCGGCCTTCGTGTGCGCGGCCGCTGCCTTGCGTTTCGCGGTGCGGTTGTTGCTGTTTCGAGTCTTGTCGCGGGCCTTGGCGATTCGGTCCAGCTCGGTCTGCAGGCGGGTGATGGCATCCTCGCGTTGGGTACGGTCGCGGTCGGCCTGTTCGGGGTTACCGCAGATGACGTACCGCAGATCGGTGTCGTCGACGTCGACTTCCTTGACCCGCAGGTTGTCTCGCACCTGCCGGTAGCGGCCCTGGCGGGACAATACCTTGTCCACCAACGGGTTTCCGTCGCGCATTCGCATCCCGGCGATGAAGTGTCCGCCGCCGCGGCGCAGGTAGGCCAGGTTGTCGGCGGAGGAGAAGCCGCGGTCCACCACGGTGATGATCCGGCCCAGCCGCCAGCCCCGGATGTCGTCTCGTACCTGGGGCAGGATCGCGGCATCGTTGCTGTTGCCGGGCCAGCACCACACCCGCACGGGGATGCCGTCCTTGGTCACGGCCAGGCCGATCACGATCTGCGGCAGGTCGTTGCGGTGGTCCTTGGAGTGGCCGTACACCCGGAATGCGTCGTCGCCGGACTCCTCGGTGTCACGCTCGAAATAGGTGGAGGTGGTGTCGAAGAACAGCAGGTCGACCTCGAGATTGAGCAGATCCGCCACGGCGAAGAACACCGCCTCCTGCACTTCGGCCTGCGCGTCCGCATCCACCAGCAGGTCCATCGCCCGATACGCCTGGTCCTCGTCATCGCCGCCAGCCCGTCGATCGCGACGTCACGCACCGCCCACTCGGCGGCGGACAGCTTCGACATCGGCTCGATCGCCCGGTTCGCCACCAACGCGAACAGCACCCGCTCGACGTCGGTGCTGAACCGTCGCGGCCCGAGGACCTTCCGCAGCGCCGCGTCCACGTCCAGCGCCCGCCACAGCCCGTCCAGCAGGTGCACCGCACCGACCGGACGGGACCCGGTCACCGTCAGCCCATCGCCGACGAGCTGCGTGGAATCGGTTGCGGCCGTGCCGGGTACGCCCAGGTAGCGGTTGATCGAGGCGACCAGCCGCCGCAACCCGTCCCGATCCAGCTGATCCTCCCGGCCCAGATTCGTCAGCACCTGCGCCTGCGTCACCCCACCGACGCGCCGGTTGTGCGCAACCTGGACGTACCGCACCACCGAACCGTCCCGGTTCCTCCGCTGCGTCGTCCGCAAGTACATGCCCACCAGCAGAGCAGCAACCAGCAGCACAATCAAGCATGACACGACAAATCGTGTGCCCACGCTTTACGCGATTCTCGACCACCCCCAACGCCCTACCAGCACAAACGCAAGTCAGAGGACCCGCGTATGCCCACTAACTGCGGAACTCGGGTAGGAGAACACGAACACCAACAGGAAGACGACGCCGAACACGGCACGATCAACCCCTCGGTGCACTGCCACGGCGTGACAGTAACCCCGAATTCAACGGCGCCTTACCGCATTACAGAAAACTGAGTACGTCGTCGCAGCTATCGAAAGTTGAGGACCGCGCTGCCCCACGTGGCGCGGATGTGCAGATCGATGTCGTTTACGATCGCGTCGCGCCTGTCGATGATCAGGCAGGCGCGGTCGGATTCGTGATACGGCGGCCACTCCGGTTCGCCGGGTAGACCGTTGGGTTGCGCTTCTACGGCGAAGTTCACCCAACGGGCCCGCATCCGCGCCGACACTGCCGCACCGGTCTTCAAGCCACCCAGTTTGAAGGTGAAATCTTTGGGTCCGGCTATCAAATTGCCCCAGACGTAAGGCAATTCGGTCGCGTGGCTGGCGCCGATTCCCATCGCTTTCAGCATCGGGGTGGACCAGTCGAATCGGTACAGGTACACCGGCGCGACTGCGCTGTGCCCCTCCGCCAGCCACACCGACGGCATCCGGAAGCCGACGTCGCGTGCGACACCCATCCCCCGGGTCTTAGTGCGCCGGCTGCGATATGCGGCCTCGATCTGGTTCTCCGTCGGCAGCTGGACGTCGGGTTGTTCGGCTGCCATCTCGGCGAACATCCGCCGGATCTCGTGCGGCGTGATCGGCATCAGCGGCGACTTCATCCACTTGAAGAGTGCCGCCTCGTGCTTGTTCGTGCCGATTACCAACGGCACCGGATGCGAGCGGCCTTCGCGCGCCAGCTTGACCGGATAATCGGGCACGAGGTCGCCGTCAACAATCGGGGCGAAGGCCAACGTGCCCGGGCTACGCAGCGGCACGTCGTTGAACAGCGCCTGCGACGCCGTCACGATCGCGTCGACCGGGACGTCGGGCAACCGGTCGACGACGTCGGGTCCCAAGCCGAGTGCGTCGAGGAACTGCTCTGCGACCCGGCGCCCCCGCGCGGTGTCGTACACAGATGTGGCCGGTGAGCTCTGCGCAATCGCGGCGGTGAACAGTCCGGCAGCGGCCGGGGCGGTCAGCAGGGTCGTGATAATGCCTGCGCCTGCCGATTCGCCGAACAGTGTCACCCGGTCGGGGTCGCCGCCGAATCCGGCTATGTTGTTACGCACCCACTGCAGCGCCAGGATCACGTCGTGAAGGCCAGTATTGGACTCGAACCGCCGTGTGGGAGTGGAGAACGAGGACAAGTCGAGGAAGCCGAAAGCGCCGACGCGGTAGTTGACGGTCACGACCACGACGTCGCCGCCGGCGGTCAACGCTGTCCCGTCGTAGAGCGGTTGGCTTGCAGCGCCGAAGATGTACGCGCCTCCGTGAACCCACACCATCACCGGCTTCCCGTCGCCGGCGGCGGTATCCGACGATGCCCAGACATTGAGGGTCAGGCAGTCGTCGCCTTGCGGCGCACCCAGGTCGATGGGTATCCGCGGCTCCACCGGTTGCGGGCAGAGGGGTCCGTAGCTTGTTGCATCGGCGACCTCGCGCCACGGTTGCGGAGGCTCGGGCGCGCGCCACCGCCGGTCGCCGGTCGGGGCGGCGGCGTACCGCAGCCCCTTCCAGATCTTGATCAGGCCGTCGTCGCTGCCACGGACCGGCCCGTGAGCGGTGTCGACCACCGTGTTTGCCCCACCCATTGGCAACGATCGTACGGGCAATACCACTATTCGGCGCTCAATAGGAAACGGGTGTCGACGAACTGTGGTATGGATAAGCCGATTAATGTCACATCTATACCGCAGGAGGCGTCGACATGGATACGCTGCGCCGCCGCATCGTCGCCGAGTTCGAAAAAGGTGCCGGGCACCACGACGACCCGAATGTCTATGGCGGACCGCCCGGCGATCCCGGCCTGATCGGGCCGGGGAGCCTGTCATGGGAGATCAATGCCGATCTTGCCTCCGTTTCGCAGGCCGGCCTTCCCGCGATCGTGCTGGAGATCCTGCACCCGTCCGTCGTCGCCGGCGTGCAGGATCTGTCGAACTATCGGGAGGATCCGTTCCAACGGGCGCGTGCCACGCTCGGCTACGTGTTGACGACGACATTCGGCAACACCGAGGCCGCTACTGCCCTCATCGAACATGTCAAGCACGTGCACTCTTACGTCAACGGCACCCGGCCCGACGGCGTGCCGTACCGCGCGCTGGACCCCGAGCTGATTGGGTGGGTGCACACATGTATTCCGTGGATGATCATGCGCGCCTTCGAGCACACGAAAAGGCCGCTCTCGCAAGCAGAACGGGACCGCTACCTGGCCGAGCAGGCGGTCATCGGCCGGATGGGCGGCGCCGACCGGGTCCCCACGACGGCGGCCGAACTCGACGATTACGTCGAAGCGATGCGTCCTCGACTCAGCGTGAACGCCCAGACCCGTGAGTTCATCGACTTCCTGATCACATCGCCGTTCTTTGGCGACCTGCCGGGCCCGCTGGATCGCCAACTGCACCGCTTCGCCATCTACGCCGGCATGAGCCGCGCGCCGCAGTGGGCCCGGGAACTGATCGGATTCGACCATCCGTCGGCGATGGCCCGCAGGTTGATGGCGCCGGCACTGCAATTCGACGCCCGCCGACTGCGCTGGGCGTTCGGCACGCCGCGCTATGTCGAACTCGCCAGCCGTCGGGCTTCGGGCGCGACCCGACCAGAGGCCGCGGCGGTGTGATGGACGCCCAGCTGATCGAGGTGGTCGGCGGCGCGACCGCGGCCGGCAGCGTCGACGAGGCCGCCGACCGCACCAGCCAACGCATCCTCGACGCCGCCCTGCAAGAGGCGGCTGCTGTTGGGCTACAACGCATTACGGTCGAGGACGTGGTTCGGCGTGCCGGCGTATCCCGCATGACGGCCTACCGCCGCTATCCACGCCGCGATGATCTGGTCGAGGCCCTGGTGCGCCGGGAAACACAGCGATTTCTCGCCGCGGTTGCCGACGCCATCGACGCCATCGAGAACCCGCACGAAGGAGTGGCGGAGGCGTTCATCACCGCGGTCACATTCGCCCGCCGACACCCAATGCTGCATCGTGCCGGGCTCATCCAGCCGGCGCCGATTGCCGATTCCGTCGAACTGCTGAAGATGGGATCGGCGTTCATCGCCAACTACATTCACGGCGGGGCAATCGGGACCCCGTCGCAGCAGGTGCGCTGGGTGGCCGATATGTTCGCCCGGCTGTTCTTCACCTACATCTCGATGCCGCCCACCGAACCGGACTTCGGTAACGACGCCGAACTGCGGCGTTTCGCGCACGAGGTGCTGACGCCGATGGTCGAACGCGTCGTCGGATAGTTTGGTCGCGTGCGGAAGTGGGCGCTGCTGATCGCGGCCATCGCGATCGAGGTCGCGGCAACGCTGTCTTTGCGGGCCTCCCAAGACCATTCGGCGTGGCTGGTGCTTGTGGTGGGCGGCTACTTCGGGGCGTTGGTGCTACTGACGATGGTATTGCGGGCGGGAATGCCCGTCGGCGTCGCATACGGCGTCTGGGGCGCGATGGGGACGGCCGGCACCGCCGTACTGGCCGCGGTCATCTTCGATGATCGGTTCACCTGGCCGATCGTGTTTGGAATCGGGCTGATCATCGCCGGCGTGCTGCTTGTGGAGTTCGGTTCGCAGCAAGCGGCCAACGAGCCGGCGCCGTGATGTGGTTGGCCCTTGCGGGCGCCATCCTCGTGGAGGTTCTCGCGACGCTGTCGCTGCGCGCCTCCGACGGGTTGCGCAAGAAGGCCTGGATCGTGCCGGTCCTCGCGGGCTATCTGGTGTCGTTTTATCTGCTGTGGCTGTCGCTGTCACTGGGCATGCCGGTCGGTATCGCCTATGGCATTTGGACGGCGTGCGGTGTCGCGTTGGTCGCCATCCTCGCCCGTTTCCTGTTCGCCGAGCCGCTGACGTGGATGATGGCGATGGGCATCGTGTTGATCGTGGCCGGCGTGCTCACGATCGAGATGGCCGGCGCCGTCTACTGAGCGCGCCCGCCAACGCGATCACCAGCACGCCGGCGACGGGAACGCTCAGCAGTCCGACCCGCAGACTCGTCGCGTCGGCGACGACGCCGACGATCAGCGGCGCGCCGAAGAAGCCGACGCGCATCAGCCATGTCAGCACGGTCAGCCCGGTGCCCGGGCGCATGCCGGGCAGCCGATCGGCGCCGTGCATGGCGGCGGGTATCAACGTGGCAACGCCGAGGCCAGCGGCCGCGAACCCGGCGATGGTGCCTACAACGCTGGGAAACGCCAGCGCACAGCCCATTCCGGCGGCGGCGATGAAACCACCGGCGCGGGCCACCGCGCGTTCACCGAACCGGTCGACGAGCCGGTCGCCTATCAATCGCCCGACGAACATGAAACCAACGAGCGCGACGTAGCCGAACGCCGCAACAGGACCCGGCGCGCCGAGGCTGTCGCGAAGATACAGCGTGGCCCACGAACTGCCTGCGTCCTCCACCGTTGCCCCGGCAATCGCGATGAACACCAGCGCCACCAGGGTCGCGTAGACGGCTATACCGACGCCTGCCCCGCCCGACGTCCACGCTGACGGGTGGTCGTCGTGGTCGTGACCGCGCAACAGATACGGGTACGCGACGAGCACCACGGCACTGAACACCGCCGCGGCAATCGCCAAATGCGTTGCGCGTGGGATGTTTAGCGCGATGGCCCCGGCACCCATCAGCCCGCCAAGGATCGCGCCCATCGCCCACACCGCGTGAACCGAGTTGATGATCGACCGGCCGTAGTTCCGCTGCACCCGCAACGCATGGGCGTTCTGCGCGACATCGGTGATCGCGTCAGATGCACCCGCGATGAACAACGCCGCCGCGAGCACGAGAGGCGTGGTGGCCAGGCCCGCGACGACGACGAACGCCGCAATGCCGATGGTCCCGGCCACCGTTACCCGCGACGAGCGGTAGCGACGGATCAGCGCCCCGGCGGCAAGCCCCGCGACCAGCGCTCCACCGGAGAACGCCGCGACCGCCGCGCCGTAGACCGCATTGGACAACTGCAGGTCCGTCTTGATCTCGGGGTACCGCGGCAGCAGGTTGGCGAACAGCGCCCCATTGGTCAGAAAAAGCGCCGCGACCGCGATCCGGGCCCGTCGGTTCTGCGCCTCCGCCACGTCGAGCGGTTCAGGCGCCATGAACCGGACACTACCGAAACTCGCTGTGCGGTCTGCTCTTCGCGCCGCTCATCGCCGTCACTTAGTCGCGTGCGACAGCAACCGTTCGCTCGTCGTCCATAGGTCGAGCGCTTTGCCGCGGTCATAGGAGTCCGCCGACGACCGGATCGGCTTGCCGCCGTCGAAGTACTCCCCGGTGATGCCGTTATAGCGGGCGTCGCTCACCAGTGCCGCGAGGTAGCGGCCCGACGTTCGGGTGCTGCGAACACCTGGCAACACGCGAAGGGCCGGCAGGAGGTATCGCCACGCCAGGCGTTGCAGCGGCGGATAGTCGCGGGCCAGGCCGGAACCGGGCATCAGGCCCGGATCAAACGCGTTGACGGTCACGCCCTGCTCCCCGTGGCCGAGGCGCCGGTCGAGCTCGTAGGAGAACAGCAAGTTGCACAACTTCGACGTGGTGTAGGCGCGACGGCCATCTTCGGCCGTTCCGCAGTCATCCGGGCGCGCAAGCTCAGCCGCGGAGGTGTAACGCGGCTCAGGCATGCCGGTGTGCTTGGCCGGATCGTGTGTGCCGCTGCTGACCACGACGATGCGCGCGGGGCGGGCAAGGTGGTCGAGAACCCCGTGCACGAGCGCGAAGTGTCCGAGGTGGTTCACGCCGAACGTCATCTCGACCCCGTTATCGGTTGCCTCCGCACCCGACACCACCTGAATGCCCGCGTTGCATACGAGTGCGTGCACTGGTGGAAGCTCGGCAGCGCGCAGGCCCTGCACGACGCCGCGCACTGACCGCAGCGATGCGAGGTCCATCTGGAGGACCGTGCATCGGTTCGGTTCGTCGAGTTCAGCGACGGCAGCGGTGCCGCGGGCCGGGTCGCGGACGGCGAGGACGACATGCCAGGACGGGTCCTCAATCAGCATCGCGCGCGCACATTCCAGCCCAAGGCCTGCGCTGGCACCAGTGATGACGACGGTTCTCGTATTCAATTCTCCTCCAACAGAATCGGGATCAAGGCAGCGACGGCCTGGTACAGCCGCTGGTACATCCGCTCGACGTCGGTCGCGTCGGTCTCGAGGTGTTCGGCGAAGAAGATGCCGTCGGAGACGGCGACGGCGAACGCGGTGAGTTCGGTGACGACGCGGTCGTCCTTCCTCAGTGGTGTATCGACCGGTAGCAGCTGACTGATGGCGGCGCGGAACCGCTCGATCGCCGTGTCGCGAACCCTGCGCACCACCTCGGCGACCGCCGGATCGTCGCTGCGCTCCAGCGACAACAGGTAGAACAGCCGCAGGAAGTCCGGGGGATCGGCCTGCAGGTGCGCGGTCGCCGCCAGCTGCTGCCGGACGGAGCCGCCGGTTGGGATCGCCGCGAAGAAGCGGTCGGCGCCGCGTTCCATGACCGCCGCCAGCACGCCCTCCTTGGAGCCAAAGTGCCAGTAGATGGAACTGGGCGGCAGTCCGCACGCCTTGCGGATATCGCTGATCGATGTGGCCGCGTACCCGCGAGTGGCCATCAGGCGTTCGGTGGCATCGAGGATCAGCTCGCGAGATTGCTCGCCCTGCTGCTGTTTCTTGGTCGGCGAAACCGTCACGTTCACCACCTTCTGTAAGGATCGTTACAGACGTAGACTATCGCTCGGCGAGCGTGAATGCACTACGGATTTCGCGGACTTTTCCCGCAGTGAGTTCACGCTCGACGAGTCAGTGGCACGCTGAACCGATGAGCGTCCACACAGAGGTGAGCACCGACGAATTGGTCGGGCTCTTCCCGCCAGAAACCCGCCTCGACGGCGATGGCACCCTGATGATCGGCGGCTGCCGGCTCGACGATGTGGCCGAGCAGTTCGGGACCCCGGCCATCGTCGTGTCCGAAGATGCGCTGCGACAGCGGGCGCGCGACTATCTCAGTGCCTTCCGCAGCCGATGGCAGCGCTGCGACGTGGCGTTCGCGTCAAAGTCGTTCCCGTGCACCGCTGTTCAGCGCGTGATGGTCGAAGAGGGCGTGAACCTCGATGTCGCCGGTGGCGGCGAGATCCTCACGGCGCTCAAGGCCGGTGCGGACCCGGCCAAATTGATCCTGCACGGCAACGCCAAGTCCGACGAGGAACTCGAGCTGGCGGTCAAAGACGGCGTCGGGCTCGTGGTTGTCGACAACTTCGACGACATCGACCGCCTGGAGCGAATCGTCCCTGCGGGTCACCAGCAGCCGTGCTTGGTCCGAGTCATCCCCGGTGTCGAGGCCGCGACCCATGCGTCGCAGGCGACGGGTCACGTCGGCTCCAAGTTCGGGCTGCTCCCGGACGCCGCCCGCGAGGCGATCACACGGATCGAACACAGCGCGAAGATGCGGCTCGACGGTGTGCATACCCATGTCGGCTCGCAGCTGCTCAATGTCGAACAGCTCGCCGCCGCGGTCGAACCGATCGCCAAGCTCGGCACGTTTGAGGTCTACGACCTCGGCGGTGGCCTCGGCGTGCGTTACACCTACGACGAGCGCCCGCCGAGCCTCGACGACTACGCCGAGGCGATGGTCACCCAGGCCCGGGCGCTGCTGCCCAATGACTGCCGCATCATCGTCGAGCCCGGCCGCAGCATGGTCGCCAACAGCGCGTGCACGGTGTACCGCGTCACGACGATCAAGCGCGGCGTCGTCGTGCATGTCGCGGTCGACGGCGGCATGGGCGACAACCTCGAGGTCTCGCTGACCGGACAGCGGTTCGAAGCGACGATGGTCGACCGCGTCGGCGGCGGTGAGATGGTCAGCGTCGTCGGCAGGCATTGCGAAACCGGTGACGAGCTCGTCAACGGTGTGCCACTGCGGGATCCCACGGTCGGTGACCTGCTGGCGGTGCCGGTCACCGGTGCGTACTGCTACACGATGTCCAACCAGTACAACGGGGCCCGGCGGGTGCCGGTGGTGTTCGCGCGCAACGGAAACGCGCGACTGGTCGTCCGCAGGGACACCTGGGACGACCTGTTGATCCGCGATGTCGACCCAGACGCTGCAAGATAGGCGGCATGACTGAGCCGGCCGCGTCGCTGGTCGAATTGGCGCGCCGCTATGGGGTGGCCACGGAGTATGTGGACTGGACCGGCCGCCACGCGACAGTGGCCGAGTCCACCCTGGTTTCGGTGCTCGACGCGCTCAGCGTTTCCGCTGTCACCGAGGACGAGCGGGCTGCCGCCCTGGTCAGTCACGACCGCGACTACTGGGCACGCCCGATGCCGGCGACGATCGTCGCGCGGGCGGGAAGTGCATCCTCGTTCTGGGTGCACGTCACTCACGGCGATCCCGTGGGTCTGTGGTTGCGGCTCGAGGACGGTTCGGTCCGGACGGGGCTGCGTCAATTGGAGAACCACACGGCCCCTTACGATCTCGACGGTCGGCTGGTCGGTGAAGCCAGCTTCGAGCTGCCCGCCGACCTGCCACTGGGATATCACCGGCTGCATGTTCAGATCGGCTCGGCCGACATCAGCACGCTCGTCATCGTCACCCCCACATCCCTGGAGCTCCCCGCCCGGCTGGGCAGTAGCCGGGCATGGGGCCTGGCCACCCAGTTGTACAGCGTGCACTCCGAGAGATCTTGGGGCATAGGCGATTTGACGGATCTCACCGACCTCGCGGTCTGGTCGGCCTCGCGACATGGCGCGGGTTTCATTCTGGTCAACCCCCTGCACGCCGCGTCGCCCACCGCACCGATGGAGCCGTCCCCGTATCTGCCGACCTCGCGGCGGTTCGTCAACCCGCTGTATCTCCGGGTGGAGGCGATACCCGAATTCGCCTATGTGCGAGGTCGCGCCCGTCTCCGCAAGGCGCGCGAGGACCTGCAGGCGCGCGCGGACGCCGCGGAACTGATCGACCGTGACAAGGCGTGGAAGGTCAAGCGCGCCGCCCTGAAGCGCGTCTACCAGGCGAAGCGGTCGGTAGGCCGCGCCCTCGCGTACGCCGCCTACCGCGAGCGCGAGGGCCGCAGCCTCGACGACTTCGCCACCTGGTGTGCGTTGGCCGAGAAGTACGGCAGCGACTGGCACCACTGGCCGGAGGAACTGCAGCATCCGTCGAACGCGGCGGTTGCCGACTTCGCCGCAGCGCACGCCGACGCGGTCGACTTTCACCGCTGGCTGCAGTGGCAGCTCGACGACCAGCTGACCGCGGCGCAGGCCTCGGCCGTGCAGGCGGGCATGAACCTGGGTGTCATGCACGACCTGGCGGTCGGCGTAGATCCGGACGGCGCCGACGCGTGGGCGCTGCAGGACGTGCTGGCACTCGGTGTCACCGCCGGGGCGCCGCCCGACGAGTTCAACCAGCTCGGCCAGGACTGGTCGCAGCCTCCGTGGCGGCCCGATCAATTGGTGGCTCAGGCCTACGAGCCGTTCCGCGCTCTCGTCAACGCGGTGCTGCGGCACGCCGGCGGTGTCCGCATCGACCACATCATCGGGTTGTTCCGGCTGTGGTGGATCCCGAAGGGGTCGTCACCGACCGAAGGCACTTACGTCCGCTACGACCACGAAGCGATGATCGGCATCGTCGCGCTGGAGGCGCATCGGGCGGGTGCGGTGGTCGTCGGCGAAGACCTGGGGACGGTCGAGCCGTGGGTGCGGGACTATCTGCGGGAACGCGGTCTGTTCGGCACGTCGATCCTGTGGTTCGAACTGGATCGCGACGGTGACGGCGGCCCGCTGCCCGCAGAGCGTTGGCGTGAGTACTGTCTGTCCGCGGTTACCACGCACGACCTGCCCCCAACTCCTGGTTACCTGGCGGGCGAGCACGTCTGGCTGCGCGAACGGCTCGGGCTGCTGACGCGTCCGGCCGAGCAGGAATTGGCCGCCGATAGGGAGCAGCAGGCCGCCTGGCTCGAGGAACTGCACCGGGTGCGGCTGCTCGAGGACGATAAAAAAGACCAGGCCGTCGACTCAATTGTGCTAGCGCTGTACCGGTACCTCGGCAGGACGCCTTCCAAGCTGCTGGCGCTGTCGCTGGCCGACGCCGTCGGCGACATGAGGACCCAGAACCAGCCCGGCACCACCGACGAATACCCGAATTGGCGGGTGCCGCTGCGCGGTCCCGACGGCCACAAACTGCTGGTGGAGGACGTGTTCGGCAACCAGCGGGCTGCCACGCTCGCCGCTGCGATGGGGACCCTGGTCCACCCCCCGGTGTAACGAATGGCGGCTCGCCTCCGGTTTCACATTCGTCACGTCTGCGATATGTTCGCAGCGCACCGACGACAGGAGGGCCGCGTGAAGAAGCTTGCTGTGCTTGGAGCTGGGGTATTCGCCGCCGGCTCGGTTGCCCTGATTGGCGCGGGGGTCGCCGTGTCGCAGCCGGATGTGGGCTCGTACAACGTGGTCGGGGAGCCGTATGGCAAGGCGCTGCAGATCCTGAAGTCCCAGGGCTTGAAGGCGCGCTTCGACGGCTCGTTCGGCAGTGTGTTGCCGCAGGCGCAATGCCTGGTCTATCAGCAGAAGGTCACCTCGGAGGGGCAGATGCTGCTGAAGCTGGACTGCACCCAGGAGGCCGCGGACACGCTCGAGGCAATGGGCCCGTCCGGTGGACCCTCCGTTGGCTCCAACGGTGTCACCACGGTGACGCCGACACCTGTGGTGCCGATCCAGGGTGCCCCGGGCGCGGGCACCCCGCCGCCTGCCTAGCCCGCGGCCCTTTTGCGACTCGACCATCCGCTTGAGGTTCTTCAGCGTCTGACCCATATTGCGGCCGACCTGCCGGGCGGCGACCCGACCGGCGATCAACCCCAACACGTTTCCCGCCGACGCGTAGGCCAGCCGGAAATCAACCTTGGTCCGGCCGTCGTCGGTCTCGCGCAGCCGGAACCGGCCCCGTTGAAACGCCGGTGATGCCGATCCAGGAAAGGTCGCGCGGCTGGTCGAATTCGACGACCTCGACCGAGCCGCCGATCGGCACCGAACCGATCTTCATGCACGGTGTTACGCGCGCCTACGCCGCGCGGACCGTCCGTCACCGTCTCCCAACGCTCCAGGCTTGCAGGTTGGCCAGCACCTTCTCGTGGATCACGTCGTCGTCGCCGGCCGCGATGTCCTTGGCGTCGATCGGAACAAGCGCTTCGAAGACGATCTTGGCCGGCAGCGGGATATGGCCCGCAAGGTCGCCGATGACCAGACCCCATGGCGGAGCCAGCGCGATCGGCACGCTCTTGAGCCGCAATAGCTTGTCGACCATCAGCAGCTTCGCCAGCCACTGGCCTCGGCTGACAAACAGCACACTCTCCTGACCGCGGACGCTGGCGATCGGCACGATCGGTACGCCGGCCTCACGAGCCAGCTTCACGTAGCCCTTGCGGCCGCCGAAGTCGACCTTGTTTCGTTCCCAAAACGGCCGGAACACCTCGTAATCGCCGCCCGGGTAGACGAGCAGGGCGGCGCCCGATTCGAGTGCCAGTCGGGCGTTCTCGTGATTGGCGGCCACGGTGCCGAACTTGCGGAGCGAGGCGAGCGGCGGTGCGGAGACGACGAGGTTGTGGGCCAGTTGGTAGAACGGCCGCTCAACGCCGAAGAATGAGCCGACGCCAGCAGCCACAGGCCGGGCAGCTGCTCCCGGGTGTAGTCGGGTCACGCTGATCCAGATCTGCTTTCGGAACGCGGGAGGAGACTTGATGCCTGGCCCATCCGAGGACATCGCGTAACCCCGCCATGAAAGGTCATTATTGACACGGCCTGGCTACCTGAAACCTGCGTCCCACCTATCGCTCGCAGACCTCGGTGCGACAGCGGCATGATGCTGATCTGTATCTCGCGCGCCGGCGAGGGCTTGCATCTGACGCTCGATCTGTAGCCGCGTCTCGTACTATTCGGCCATGCCGTTGGCCGATGGTGCGACCTTCGCGGGATACACCATCGTGCGGCTGCTCGGATCCGGCGGCATGGGCGAGGTCTACCTGGCGCAGCACCCTCGGCTGCCGCGACGCGACGCGCTGAAGGTTCTGCCGGCATCGGTGTCGGCGGACAGCGAGTACCGACAGCGGTTCAACCGGGAGGCCGACATCGCGGCCACGCTGTGGCATCCGCACATCGTGGGTGTGCACGATCGCGGTGAGTACGAGGGCCAGATCTGGATCTCGATGGACTACGTCGAGGGCACCGATGCCGCGCGCCTGCTGCGTGAGCGCTACCCCAACGGCATGCCCAAGTCGGAAGTCGCCGAGATCATCACCGCCGTCGCCGATGCGCTGGACTATGCGCACCAACGCAACCTGCTGCACCGCGACGTCAAGCCGGCCAACATCCTGCTAGCCCACCCGGAATCCGGTGATCAGCGAATCCTGTTGGCGGACTTCGGGATCGCCCGCTGGGCAAACGACATCAGCGGCCTGACGGCCACGAACATGACGGTGGGCACCGTATCCTACGCGGCGCCCGAGCAGCTGATGGGTCAACCTCTGGACGGCCGCGCCGATCAATACGCGTTGGCGGCCACTGCGTTTCATCTGTTGACGGGCTCGCCGCCGTTCGAGCATTCGAATCCTGCTGTCGTGATCAGCCAGCATCTCTCGGCTCCGCCGCCGGCCATCGGCGCGCATCACCAGGAGCTCTCCGCACTCGACCCGGTGCTGGCCAAGGCGATGGCGAAGGATCCGAACGGGCGGTTCGAGCGGTGCGCCGACTTCGCACGGGCGCTCGGTCACCGCCTAGAGGCCACGCCGTCGAACGATCAACGTACGCACCTGTCCCCCGCCGCGACGCCGCAGGAACCGCAGCAGCGCTCCCTCCTGCGTGCAGGGGTGCTCGTGCCGACGATCCTCGCGGTCCTACTAGTCGCGGCGATTACCGTGGCGGTCTTCGAGTTTCGCCGCGCCGACCGACCCGAAGCGACACCGACTGCGAAGTCACCCACCGTCACCACGCCGACCTTCACGCCGGCGCCCACGCCGCCGGAGCCGCCTCCGTCACCAACGCCGACAACCGCCGCCACCACCACGCCGCCGGCCGCTCCGGCAGCAGTGGTTGTCGGCGCCAACTGCTCGCCGGTGGGCAGCACCGGAACGACAGCCGACGGCGCCACCGCATACTGCTCGACGCTGCAGACCACCGGTGCCTCGATCTGGTCGCTCAACCAAGGCGCCATCCCGAGTCCTACCGTCACTACCGAGCCGACGGACGAACCGTTGCCCTTCGCCGAGGAGTCCCCGGTCCGGGTGTGCATGGAGCAGACCGGCCAGACCCGGCGTGAATGCCGTCGAGACATCCGTGCGAGTAACGGTTTGCCGCCACTGCCATGAAATTCGCCGTCATCGCTCCCGTTGCGGCAGGGATCACCGCCGATCCCGCATGGATGGCTGCGTTCGCACAGCACGTCGAGGCGTGCGGTTTCGAATCGATCGTCATCGTCGAACACACGGTGCTGATGACGCAGTACACCAGCGTGTACCCGTACAACGTGTCTGGCCGGGTGGAGCTGCCAGCGGAGTGCGTCGTGCCGGATCCCCTTGATCTGCTTGCTTTCCTGGCCGCCCACACCCAGCGACTCGGCTTGGCCACCGGCGTGCTGGTGCTGCCGAATCATCATCCCGTGGTGCTGGCCAAGCGGGTGGCGACGGTGGATGCGCTATCGGGCGGGCGGCTGCGGTTGTGTGTGGGGATGGGTTGGCTGAAGGAAGAGATCGAGGCCTGCGGCACCGATTTCGGCAGCCGCGGCCGCCGCGCAGACGAACAGCTCGAGGTGATGCGGCTGCTCTGGGACGACCATCCTGACGGGGCGAGCTTTCACAGCCAGTTCTTCGACTTCGACCACGCCGTGTGCTTTCCCAAGCCCACCGGACGCGTGCCGATCCATATCGGTGGGCACAGCCGCGCGGCGGCGAGCCGGGCGGGCAGGCTCGGTGACGGCTTTCAGCCACTCGGCCTTGTCGGCTCCGAGCTGGCGCACCTTATTGCGGTAATGCGCCGCGAGGCAATTCAATTCGGCCGCGATCCCGATGCGTTGGAACTGTCGCTCGGGCATCTCGTGGCCAAAGTTGATCTCGGTCGTGCGGAGAAGTTAGCGGCGATGGGCGCCGATCGTGTGGTGCTGGCGATGCCCCCGACCGACGACCTCAACGAAGCCCGCGATGTGCTGTCCGCCTGCGCGCAAAGACTGTCGTTGACGCCATGAGCCTGAATTCCTTCGACCGATTGGCATTGAGCGACCTGGTACACCTCTACGCGTCGGCGGTCGACGACCGTCGGTTCGACGATGTCGTCGAATTATTCACCGAGACAGCCGAATTGCGGCTGCCCGACCCGCCCCGATCGCTGGAGCCGGTGCGCCGAAGTTACGGGCGTGACGGCGTCCGGACCGCGATGGCAGCGCTCGCCGCCGTTACCCGCACCGAACATGCCATTGTTGGTGAGGTGTATGCCGCCGGCGACGACGCCGGCTATGCGCTGGGCCGCATCACATGCATCGCTCACCATTGGACCGTCTCCGACGGGAAAGCCAGCGCTCTCGTGTGGCATCTGCGGTACGACGACGAATACATGCGCACGCGGGCGGGCTGGCGGATCCACGGGCGCGCGCTCACCATCAACGCTATCGAGACCCGCCCGGTTCGCCGGCTTCGAGAGCATCCAACAGTCGGTCGAGCAGCGGCCGCTGACCCTTCAGCAGCTTCGACCGCGCCTCAGCGACCGGAAACCAACCCGCGCGGTCGACTTCGGGATACTCCCTGACGTTGCCAGATCCCCTCGGCCACTCCAGCGTGAAGGTGTTGCTGAACGTGCCGTCGAGGTCGAGGTCGCCGCGAACGGCGAACACGGTGACCACCTTGCCGCCCGGCTGCTTGATCGAACCGAGGTCGATGCGCGCGTCCTCGGGTGGCGTCTTACCGAGTTCTTCGAGGAACTCGCGCTGCGCGACGGCCCACGGGTCTTCACCCTCGATGTACTCCCCCTTCGGAACCGACCACGCGCCATCGTCCTTGCGTGCCCAGAATGGCCCCCCGGGATGAACGAGCAGCACCTCGACGCCGTCCCCACCGAACCGGTACAGCAGCAGACCTGCACTGAGTTTTGGCACGATGACCAGCCTAAACGAAGGCGCGCGGCGGAATAGCGCGCGATTTTCGGTTTCTGCTATTACGGTGCACCTGTGTCGCAGATGGATCGTCGCAACATGATGATGATGACGGGAATGGGTCTCTTGGCGGCCGCACTCCCCATCCCGAAAGCCCACGGCCAGCCGCCGCCCAGTGGTCAAACCCCGACCTACATTTTTCAGGACGAGTTCGACGGCCCGTTGGGTGCAGGACCCGATAGGGCGAAGTGGACGGTGCAGAGCTGGCAGGACGACGTGTTCCCGCCGGTCGCGGGGCAATACCGCGACGATCGCCGAAACGTGTTCCTCGACGGCAACTCCAATCTCGTCCTCCTCGCCACTCAGGAATCCGGCCAGTACTTCAGCGGCAAACTGCGAGGCAACTGGAGGAGCCTCATCAACCAGACGTGGGAAGCGCGAATCAAGCTCGACTGCCTGACCCCTGGCCTCTGGCCCGCGTTCTGGGCGGTGCATGAGGATCCCCTGCCTGACGGTGAGGTCGACATTTTCGAGTGGTACGGGAACGGGAGCTGGCCTGCGGGAACCACAGTCCACGCAGCATCCAACGGGAAGACATGGGAAGGGAAATCAATCCCCGAATTGGTCGACGGCGGGTGGCACACCTGGCGAATGCGGTGGGACGAGGACGGTTTCAAATTCTGGCGGGACTACGTTGACGGTGCGGAACCGTACTTCAGTGTGCCGCCGAAGCCTTTACAGGTCTCCGGCAGACCCGACGACTGGCGGTGGCCGTTCAACAATCCCGGCTATTGGCTGAATCCCATGTTCACTCTTGCGGTCGGTGGGCCTGGCGCCGGCGATCCTGCCCTGGGCAACTTCCCGGCCGCCATGCTCATCGACTACATACGCGTTTGGTAGACGCTTCGGGCGCTTATCGCGCCGCCTTGATGACCTGAACTAGGTTGAACTGCCAGCGCTCCAGAAGCCGGAACCCGAGGTCGCGGGGAACCGCGAACGCGGGAGTGCCGCCGAACCGTGGACCGGGCGGCAACAGTGGATCCTGTTCGTGAGCGGGCCTTGACTTGTCGGCTTCGGTGATGATCCACACGACGTGGCAGTCGCTCAACGGCCCGGCGCTGGCCTCCGGTATGAGATTGGTGTCGAAGACGTCGTTGCGGTCCGTCGCACGTTGCCACAGGCTGAGGTCGATCAGTTTTCGGTAGGCATCAGGGCGTGCCGCCATCAGCGGTCGCATGGGGGCTGGCATGAACGTCACCGTGTCGTTCACCAGCAGACAGTCACCCGGCGCGGCCTTCGCCGTGATCAGATCGGCCACTTGGCTGTAGTCCATGTCGTATTTCGCGTACGGACTACGTTGCGTAAGAAGATAATTCGGAGCTGCGGCGAGGGCAAGAACGCTGACGATGGCGGTTGCTGTCCATCGGGTAACAGCCAATGTGCCGATGCAGACGCCCAGAACCAGTGCGATCGCCGGTGCGGTGAAGCACAAGTAGCGAGGCGTGTAGATCGGGTGAACCAACGCCGACCACCCGAGGATCAGGGCGGTCGGTATCACAAGCCATGCGATCGCCACCGCCAACAGTTGCCGGTCCGCCTGCACCAGCTGCGTGGATGTGAAGCGCCACAGGACAATAGCCGTCGCTACGACCAGTGCCGAAACGAGCATGAACGGTGGGCTTCTCTCGAAATATTGCTGAATCGCCACGTCTTCGATCGTCCGGCGCCCAATCGGTGAGACCCAGATGATCTGATGCGCTTGACCGATGGTCTCCACCACAAACGGCGTCACCGCACAACCCGCTAGAACCGACGTGATGGCGAACCGCACAAGGACCGTTCGGCCGTGCCGGTAGAGACAAAGGTAAGCGGCGTGCGCCAACAACATCAGCGCGAGATATATGTCGAGCAGAATCGATGTCGCCAGGACGATCCCATACAACAGCCAAAGCCAAGCGTTGTCACGGCGTACGGCATGAACGAACAGTATTGTCAGCCACACGGCGGCCATCATCGAGAGGGCATACGGGCGAGCTTCGACGCCTGCCCACGTCGCCCGAGGCAATATCCCGCAGATGATGCCAGAGCTCACCGCGACGGTGCGAGACGAGAACTGTTTGCCCAACACCACCACCCCGGCCGCGGCACCCCCAACAGCCAGACCGCTTGGCGCGCGGGACCAGAACTCCGTGGGCGGCAAGAGCTTGAACCAGCCGTGCATGAGCATGTAGTACAGGCCGTGGACGGCGTCGACGTTGCTCAGCATCTGCCACAGCTGTCCGAGAGAGCGACTGTATGACGCCGAAATAGTCGCGGCCTCGTCGTACCAGAAAGACGGGCGGCCCGCGCCGCCCAGACTTACTGCGGCGGCCAGCACTCCAACGATGAGGGGGTCCAACACAGCCAGTCGCGGTCTCATCAGGACTCCCTGCCGAACACGCCGCTATGTTGCCAGAAGCGAGTTGCGTGCCGTCTGGCGTACTTCTGTATCTTGTAGCGCTGTTCCTGACATCGATCGTCGCAACATTTTCATGACCGGGATCAAGCCTGTTGGCCGCGGCGATTCCCGTTCCGCGAGCCCAAGCCATCCCGTCTGAAAAGGAGGAGCCGAGCCGCCGCCGAGCGGCCAAGCCCCGGCCTTCCTGTACCACGACGACGGGTTCGGCCCCCGATCCGTCGAAGTGGACGATCGCGAGGGCCCGCGAAACGATCAACCCACGCGCCACCGATCGGCAAGTGGAACGTCACCGACAAGGACTAATCAGTCCACCCTCGGCATGGGAATGCCCTCGCTCGCCGAGAACTGCGCATCCTCCTCCGACGACAGACCGATCGAGACCACCGACCGGTCAAAGAACACATCGGTCAGGTACGCCAACGACACCGCCCACCGGTTGACGAACCGCGGGATGGCGTAGAGGTGGTAGACGCGTGTGACGAACTTCGCTGCGTATCCGGACAGCTGCACGTTGAGCGGGTTGGCGACGGCGTAGTGAGGCCCGAGGTCGACGACCAATCCCATGTTGCGGTGTTTGTAGTGCTTCTTCTTGCCGTAGCCGAGGCTGGCGGCGACGTTGCGGGCCAACACCTTTCCCTGGCGGGTCGCGTGCTGCGCGGTGGGTGGGGTGATCTTGGGGGGCTGCGTGACGTCGGGAACGGCGGCGGCATCGCCCGCCGCGAACACATCGGGATGGTCGGGCACCTGTAGGTCGGTGGTGACCTTCAGCCGTCCATTTTCGGTCGGCAGTCCCAACTTTTCGATGAGTGGCGCACCGGTTACTCCGGTGACCCACGCGACCGTGTGCGTGCCGATTCGCGAACCATCGCTCAGCACAACATG
This sequence comes from uncultured Actinomycetota bacterium, assembly GCA_963715885.1. GTDB lineage: Bacteria > Actinomycetota > Actinomycetes > Mycobacteriales > Mycobacteriaceae > Mycobacterium. The sequence goes on along the minus strand of CAVQSK010000018.1, from coordinate 46,342 downwards.
ATCGGGTCCGACGTCCTTCAGGGTGATACCCAGCCGGACACCGATGCCGCGCTGGCGCAGCACGCGCATGGCCGCGGCGCCCAGCTTCTCCCCCACTTCGGGCATCACCTGTTCGGCCAGATCCAGCAGCACGAATTTGACGTCGGCCGGGTCGAAGCCCATCTGTTCCGCGGCGGCATCGGCCAGGGCCCGCAGCTGCACGGCGAGTTCGGTCCCCGAGTAGGACGCACCGACGACGACGATCGTCCGCCGGGCCGCGGCCCGCTCGGCATCGTCGTCGATATTGGCCAGTTCGAGCTGCTCGAGCACGTGGTCACGCAGATAGAGCGCCTCGGCGGTCGACTTCAACCCGCGCGCGTGGACGGCGAGCCCGGGCACGTCGAAGAGGCGGGTGACGGAACCCGGCGTCAACACCAGGCGATCCCACGACATGGTGCGGGATCGCTGTTCGGGATCGGTGAACGTCACGGTGCGCACCTCGAAATCGACCGTGTCCACCCCTGCCGCGCACCGCCCGCACGCCGCGCAGCGTGTGCGCCAGCGGAATCGTGACGAATCGGGCGTCGACCAGCCCACCTGCCACATCCGGCAACAGGGGTGTGTAGAGCATGTAGTCGACCGGCGAGATGATCGCGATGTCGACCGGCGCGTTGGCCTTGCGTAGTTTTCGGGCTAGTTGACGGACACACTCGAAGCCGGTGAACCCGCTGCCGACGATTACCACAGAGGTCATCGCCCCCTACTGTACGGAATGCGCACTGCCGGCTATAGCCCAGATGACCCACGCGATCGGCAATGGGAGGATGGTGGATGCCATGACGCGTCCGCGACCGCTTCGCCGATTCGATCCGTTCCGGCCGATCGACATGCTGACCTCGCTGTGGTCGTCGGCGGCGATGGCGCCGGTCAGCAGCGGCGCCGCGGCGGCGTACCGGACGTTGTTCATGACCGTGCGCCGGTTGGTGGTGGGACGCCGGTTGGCCGTCCGCCTCGACGACGGCGACCTCACGCTGACCGTCACGGAGTTCGACTCCCAGCTCGATGTACGCGGGCTATCGGTCGGCCAGCTCAACGATGTCCGCCTCGCCGCACGCGATATCCGTTGGGACGGTAGTCAATTCGACCGCGCCACCGCCGTGCTGCACAACGTGCACATGCGACCGAGCGCACCGCCGGTGCTGGTTGCCGCTCCGGTGGAGTTGACGCTGGAGGTGCCTGCGACGGTCCTCGACGACCTGCTCCGGTTGGCGGCGCCACGGTTGTCCGGTGAGGTCGGACCCGACGGGATCGCACGGTTGCGACTGGCACGGCGGCCGCTGCTGGGCCATCTCGAGTTGGATGCCCGTCTCGACGGCTCGACGCTGTGGCTCAAACCGCGCGGCCTCGTCATTCGCCAATCGCGGTGGACACTGCCGGCGCGCACCCCCGCCTATCCGGTGCACCTGCCCGAGCTGCCGCACGGCCTGGCGCTCACCAGCATCAGCTTCGCGCCCGACCTGGTGTGCGTGTCGGGCACATTGCCGGAATGGCGGATGGATGTCCCGCGAAAACGCTTGGAGGACATCATCAATCAGCTCAGCGTGGTTGGCGTCCCGCTGAATCTGACCAGACTCGGCCGGCTGCTCTAGTGCGCCGGGAGTACGCATTCTGACGAGAATCGGCCGATAATCATCACAAACCGTACTCTCGGCGCCGTGATCGAACTGGCGCGCTACCAGGTAGGGCTGTCGAGCGTCGTCATCTCGCGCGACGGTGACGACCTGGTGTTCTGGTCGGATTACGACTCCGGCAGGTCGATCGTCTCGGAGTCGCGCCTCCTCGTCGCTGACTTCGTCGCCAAGGGCGAAGGACCGTGGCCATGGTTCGATCTGCGGGACAAACGTGACGGGGCGCTGCTAGGTGCTGGACGCCCTTGGTGAGGCGCGGCCGGCGTGGACCGAGGCCCTGCCGGCCGACGTTCTCGACCTGTTCGAGCGTGCGCACCGCGGAAAGCTCCTCGGTCATCGCGCTGCTCGCGTGGGGCGTCGACCCCGACCCCGTCGATCCCTGTGGCGCATCGCCGCTCTGGTACGCCGTGCGCTCGCTCAGCGGAGGTATCGCTGTGGCACTGATCGAGGCGGGCGCCGATGCGGGACGCCGCGTCGAGCTGTCGGCGCGGGGCGAGACGTTCACGACCATCCTGCATGAGATCGTCCGGCTCGGCCGCACGGTGGCGCTGAGCCACGCATTGGCCAAGGGAGTCGACCCCCTCGCTTCTCGACTCCGACGGTGCCACTTCCCTGCACGTCGTCGATGAGAACAACGACAACGTGAACCCGGAGATGGTGCGTGCACTGGTGCGCGCGGGGGCGGCGGTCGACGCCGCGCTGCCGAGCGGCACCCACCCGATCGAAGTGGCGGCCCGGCGGATCCTGCCCGCGACGGTGGCGGCCCTTGTCGAACTCGGCGCCGACCCCGGCCGCGGCCTCGATGCGGTGATGTCCTGGTGGGCCATGGGAGTGCGCTTCGCGGCATACCGGGCCGGCGATGTTGCCGGCGTCGTCGAGATCCTGCGCGCCGACGGCGCCGAGGTAACCGAGCACCACCGCGAACTCGCGGCAAGCGCCGGAGCGTCGCAGGTAGAAGCCGCCCTTCACCGCTAGAGTCGCGATTCGTGGCGGTTTTTTCCCGATATATCGCGATCGGCGACAGCCAGACCGAGGGGCTCTGGGACGGCGACGATGCGACCGGGCTCGCGGATTCGCCGACCGGCTCGCAACCATGGTCGACTCGCTGACGCCCGGCTTGACGTACGCCAACCTCGCGGTGCGTGGCAAGCGAATCCGCGATGTGCTCGACGACCAGCTTTCGCGAGCGCTGGAGATGGAACCGGACCTGATCACCGTGTGCGTCGGCATGAACGACCTAACCAGGCCCGGTACACACTATTTCGAACGCGCCCTTGCCGACCTCGGCGACCTTCACGCCCAATTGGCGCAGACCGGGGCAACCGTCGTGACGACAACCTTTCCCGACCTGGCGCAACTCCTGCCGGTCGGTCGGCTTCTCGCATCGCGAGTGGTGCGGATTAACGACGCGATCAGAGCCGCTGCCCAGCGGCCCAGCGTCCGGCTCGTCGACCTCTACGGCGCGCCGTCGATGACGGAGTCGGACACGTGGAGCGACGATCGAGTGCACGGATCGGCGCAGGGCCACGCGCTGTTCGCCGCTGCCGCCGCCGAGGCGCTGGGCTTGCCTGGTAGCAACCACGATTGGGCCCGGGCCAACGACGCCGTCCGGCCGTCATTTCGATCGCGGATGTACTCGCAGGCACTCTGGACCCAGAACATGCTCATGCCGTGGGTTTGGCGGCACGCCCGGGGCCGATCGAGTGGGGACGGCCGGGCCCCAACCGTCCGCAGCTGGAACGCGTGGGCGTCCTACAAGCCCAAGAAGGGCAGCAGGATCGGTGACTGGCCGTTGCCGATCGACGACACCATCGCCGGGCAGAACATGGAAATCGCGATGCCGGTGAACATCGTCGCCGGGCCCAGCGACATGCCGCCGACCTCCGCCACCTTCGCCGCGGCATCGGCGGCCGTCTGACCGGGCTCGGCCAGCATCGGGCATATCTGCTGCCCCAGGGCCACCGCACTGGCCGGATCCGCGGCTCCGACCCCGGCGTCCGTCAGCGCCGCAAGGAACGCGTCGTCGACCGGCTCCCCTTGCGCCGGGGCCGCCAACACGGCGGACGCGGTGAGTAGGCCGGCGGACAGGGCCACGGCCATTGCATGTCTGCGCTGCATCCGGGAATCGTACGCTGTGTCGATGCCGAAGCCGCCCGAGGACTCCGATGACCTGAAACCGCACTTCGAGGACGTGCAGGCGCACTACGACCTGTCCGACGAGTTCTTCCGGCTGTTCCTGGACCCGACACAGACGTACAGCTGCGCGTACTTCGAGCGCGATGACATGACTCTGGAAGAGGCCCAGATCGCCAAGGTGGATCTGGCGCTGGGCAAGCTGGGGCTTCGGCCCGGTATGACACTGCTTGACGTCGGCTGCGGCTGGGGATCGACGATGATGCGGGCGATCGAGCGATACGACGTCGACGTCGTCGGCCTGACGCTGAGCGAGAACCAGCGGGCCCACGTCGAGGCGCTCTTCGCGCAGTCGCCCAGCCCGCGCACCAAGCGAGTGCTTCTGCAGGGCTGGGAACAGTTCAACGAGCCCGTCGACCGCATCGTGTCCATCGGCGCTTTCGAGCACTTCGGCCATGAACGCTACGACGCATTCTTCGCGATGGCTCACGACAGTCTCCCCGATGACGGAATCATGTTGCTGCACACCATCACTGGACTTCATCCGAACGAGATGGCCGAGCGTGGTATGCCGCTGTCGTTCCAATTCGCAAGGTTCCTGAAGTTCATCCTCACGGAGATCTTCCCGGGCGGGCGGCTGCCATCCATACAGATGGTGGAGGACCGCGCGGCAGCGGGCGGGTTCACGGTCACCCGGGTGCAGTCGCTGCAACCGCATTACGCCAAGACGCTCGACCTGTGGGCCGCGGCGCTGGAGGACCATCGGGATGAGGCGATAGCGGTCCAGTCCGAAGAGGTCTACGACCGCTACATGAAGTACCTGACCGGCTGCGCGGACATGTTTCGCGTCGGATACATCGACGTCAACCAGTTCACGCTCCAGATGTAGCGCCCGTCAGACGCCGGACCATGCGATGTCGATGCTGTCGGCTACGTCGATGACCTTGGCCTTCTGGGAGGCTGGGCTGTCGATCTCGGCGGACACATGCGCGGCGATGAACCGCTTGATCTCGGCGTCGACGCCGCCGATGATTCGCACCACCTCGGCACGCAGGGATTTGGACGTCACGTGAATGGCGATGTCCGAGGCACGCGGTTTGTCGAAATCGAGGATCAGCAGCAACGGCTCGGCTGCGCGTGCCGTGGCCCGCAAGGCGATCTCACCGAACACCATGAACCGAGGTCTGTCGATCCGCAGGTCGACGACCATGTCGATCTCGAGGGGGATCCGGATCGCGAAGGTGATCGTCTCGCCGAGCTGCCGGGTCAACCGGGGAGTCTTGATGTTGACCTTGGCGGTGACCTTGGCGATCTTGCCGGGACCCTGACCGATGGGGCCCATCTCGAAGCCCTCCCCGGCGATGTCGGCGATCGCCCCGCCAACCCGGTCCTCGGTCACGGCGACTTCGAAGAACTTGCGGCCAAACTCTTCGTAGGTCATGTAGGCATCGGTGTCCATTGTGTTGATACCGTCTCACGTCCGCCCGCTCGAACTGGGCAACGCGGCCGATTCTGTGACCGCCGTGACTACCCTCCGCCCGTCTCGCCGCGGGCTTCGGCCCCGGTTTCGCCGACGTCGAGGGCGTCGTCGGAGGCGGTCTGGCCGACGTAGCTGCCGTCGTCCTCGCCCTCTTTGCCCGCGCGCGAACCCGCGACGTTGTCGTCCTCGTCGACGTCGTATTCGGTGTCGTCGCTGTCCTTGCGGTGGGTTATCTAAAGGCTTTACCCGCTGCTGACGTGCTCAAACTGTCAGTCGTGATCGCAGAAGTAGCGAATCCTTTTGATCGCAAAGGGCTTCGTGGCGACCTCTGCAGCGAGCACATCGCGGTGCCCGTCGCGATCCAGCCCGATGACCAGGTGATAGCCGGCGCCGATCAGCTTCCGGGGGCGGGCACCCGCGAGCCTTGTCAGCAGCTCGCTGGTGGTCAACGGAACGTCGTCGCCGGTTGTGATGCGCGCTTTCTTCGTCAACTGCCGCCGCACCGCGACCTCGTCGCCTGCCCGCGCGTCGGTCAGGAACTCTCTGAAGCGCCGCTTGCCCTGCGGCCCGGCGCCGCGAAACCCGCTGAGAAATCCCAAGGTGCCGATGAGTCCCTGGTTGGTCAGCAGGCCCTTCGACAGAAGCAGACCCGCGGGCACCGATCGGGGACCGCTGCGCAGAAGCTGGCCAGCCATCGTCGGGAGTTCCCAAAAGGCGTACAGCGCAGCGATTTTCAAGTCGCCGTTGTCGTCCTGCAAGTCGTAGCGAAGATAAGCGGGGATCCGCAGCGTTAGGCCCGAGATCATGCCCACCTCAAGGCTCAGGTCCCGGATCACCGTTGACCCGACCACGACGTCGACATCGGGATGGGTGACGATGTCGCGCGGGCCGATGAATGTGTCGTAAAAGCGCCTGATCGCCATCCGGCCCCGGTGAGGTTGGGAGCCGACTGGGTCTTCCACGCGACCGCCCGATGCGAACAGACCGACCCACCCGTCGCGGTCGCGTGCGCCTGCCGCGGCGAGCGAGCTTGTAGCGGCCGCCAGCATGTCGGCGCGTGAGAAGGTCATATGGTCTCCTACCTACCACTCCGGCGCTGGCTCAGTCGACTACTTCGCCGCCTGCAGGCACACTGTGATTACCGCAATGCTGCGGTGCAGGTGTTGAGGAGGAACCGCAATGAGCAGTAACGGGCCTTTCGGGTTCGATCCCGAGGAGTTCGATCGCGTCGTCCGCGAGGCGGGCGAGGGATTGCGCGACGCGCTCGACGGAGTCGGCAGGTTCTTCACCACGTCCGGCGAACGCGCTGGGTGGGCGACCCTGTTTGACGAGTTTTCGAGGTCGTCGCGGGCCAGGAACGAACCGGAGACGACGGGCGAGACCGGCGACGGCGTGTGGGCCATCTACACCGTCGACGATGACGGAGGTGCTGCCCACATCGAACAGGTCTATCCGACCGAACTGGATGCGCTTCGAGCGAACAAGACCAACACCGACCCGACTCGCAAGGTGCGGTTCCTGCCATACGGCATCGCGGTCAGCGTGCTTGACGCTTCGGATTCGGAAGAGTCGCTTTAGCACTCTTCGAAGAAATGTCGGATACCCGACAGCATCGCGATGTGCGCCTTGATCGCCTCGCGGGTCGTCACCGCGGCCAAGGGTCGGGGTGCTTCGGTGCGCATGCGTTCGACGATGCGGGTGCCTGCCTCGATTTGGTCGAACGTCACGGTGCTGTGCAGGCGTACCCGGGGGAATTGACGCGCCTCGGCAACGACGCCGCCTGCCTGGAGAACGTGTAGCCGCGCCACGTAGCTGGTCCGTAAGGTGAACGGTCCCAACGGGATCCGATCGTGCACCCGATAGGAGTGCATGTCGGTTTCATCTGTTGTTGTTTCGAGGACGTCGACCAACTTCCAGCAAGCCGAGGTCACCGGTGCGGAACCAATCTGGTTGGGGGTCGACCTGGGGGAGCCCCGCCGGGCGCCGACGACACATACCCCTCGCTCATCGCATGTGGCGTCCCCGCCCGGCAGGCGATCTCCCCTACCATACCCTGGGGTACGGGCTTTCCGTGCAGGTCGACGATGCGGTTGAACGCTTCGGGATCGAAGTAACTGATGCACGATCGCCACGGAGGAAATGATGGATAACTGGATAGACGACTTGGCTCGCATGCTCGGCGAGGAGCCGCTGACGTCCGCAGAGATGACGCAGTTGCTCGACGCCGCTCGCGATGTCGCGCACCAGGTCGAGCGCAAGATGGCCCCGGTGTCGACGTTCGTGGTTGGCTTCGCTGTTGGACGTCAGGTTGCGAACGGCGCGGACCGTACAGAAACCCTCCGTGCGGTGTTGAACCAACTGAACGCCGCGCTGCCCGGCGAAGAACCGGAGGGCTAGGAGGGAAGGACATGCGCAAGCGTTCCCACCCTCGGCCCTGCTGCGCCCCTGACCGCTTGCGGCACCGGTGACTAGTTTGACCTTGCCTCGACCCGATCAGCCATCAGCAGCGCTCCTCGCTGTTCGGGCGATCACCCAACATCTAGGCTCGGGCCATGTCTAGCGGCCCTGCTGAGGAGCGGTAAAGGTTCGGCCGGGAGCCGGCGACGCGGCGTGCACTGATCGAGGCGACCGCCCAAATCATTCGATGAGGGGTACGCCGCAGCGACGTCGCCACGGGTCGCGGCCAAGGCCGGTGTCAAGCCGGCGCTGGTGCACAACTACTTCCCAAGCATGGACGATTTGTTTCGTGGCCGTTCTCCGCGCCGGCGCGGAGCCCAATCTGGACCGTCAGCGCCAGTCGCTGGCAACCACCGCAAGGCCATCTGCAGCGAGATCGCCTCCTACGCGGAGCGATTCCGCGACTGGGAGGAAAGCGCCATGACCATGGCGCTGCGCGCGCACGGCGTCGACGTCACGGAATTCCCGCCGGTAGTGATGTCGATGATCGTGGCCAGCCTCGCGCGCATCGTGCTGCTCGAACGCGGCTTGGGCATCACCCGAGGTCACGCCGAAGCCCGGTCCTTCGTCGAGCGCTATCTCGACCGCTGCGAGATGCCCTCACCGAGCGGTGACGGGCCATCTCAGTGACCCAGGTCGCACTGACCGCGAGTAGTGAGCTGCCACACGATAACTTGAGCTAACCTATGGCTGGGTGAGAACTTATACGGGCTAAGTTACGGGCGGCTGAAGCTGCGACGGATACGAAACTAGAAGGCGCATATGGGTGGCACTGGCCGGGGGCGATTTTCGTGATCGGTCTTGCCAAGCGTGTGTGGATTCCGTTGGTAATTGTCATCGTGGTGGCTATCGCGGGTTTCACCGTCCACCGGATCCGCACCTTCTTCGGCGCCGAGGGCATCATCACCACTCCCAGGGTCTTCGCCGACGACCCCGAACCCTTCGACCCCAAAGTCGTGATGTACGAAATCTTCGGCTCGGGCACGTATGCCAACATCAACTACCTGGATCTCGACGCGAAGCCGCAACGTCTGGACGGTGCAGCCCTGCCGTGGTCGCTCACGCTGCAGACTACGGCGCCGTCCGCGGCGCCCAACATCGTCGCGCAAGGTGACGGCGGTTCGGTCACCTGCCGTATCACCGTCGATGACGAAGTGAAGGATGAGAGGACCGCAACCGGCGTGAACGCCCTGACCTATTGCTTTGTGAAGTCGGCATGAGTGCACCCACGACAGACGCGCCGACCGACGCGTTCCCGCCCGCCAGGCACGCGGCTCACCCCTTCATCCCGCGGATGATCCGCCGACTGGCGATACCGATCATCCTCGGCTGGATCGCCATCATTGCCGTCCTCAACGTCGTTGTGCCCCAGCTGGAAACGGTCGGTCAGATGCGCGCGGTGTCGATGAGCCCGGACGACGCGCCGTCGATGATCGCAATGAAGCGCGTCGGCCACGTGTTCCAGGAATCCGACTCTGACAGCTCGATCATGATCGTGCTCGAGGGCCAGGAACCTCTCGGCGACGCGGCTCACAAGTTCTACGACGACATGGTCGACAAGCTCGAAGCCGACACCAAGCATGTCCAGCACGTCCAGGATTTCTGGAGCGACCCGCTGACCGCAGCTGGTTCACAGAGCAACGACGGCAAGGCCGCTTATGTCCAGGTGTACCTCGCCGGCAACCAGGGCGAGTCGCTGGCCAACGAGTCGGTCGAATCGGTCCAAAACATCGTGGATGGCCTCCAACCTCCGGACGGGGTGAAGGCCTACGTGACGGGGCCTGCGGCGCTGGTCGCCGATCAGCACATTGCCGGCGACCGAAGCATGCAACTGATCGAGGCGGTCACCTTCACGGTGATCATCGTAATGCTGTTACTCGTCTACCGGTCGATCGTCACGGTGCTCCTGACTCTCGTCATGGTCGTGCTGCAGTTGGCCGCCGCCCGCGGCGTAGTGGCCTTCCTCGGGTACCACGAGATCATCGGCCTCTCGACCTTCGCGACGAACCTCTTGGTGACCTTGGCGATCGCCGCCGCGACGGACTACGCCATATTCCTGATAGGCCGATATCAGGAAGCCCGCGGCCTCGGCGAGGACCGCGAATCCGCGTACTACACCATGTTCCATGGAACGGCCCATGTGGTCTTGGGCTCGGGCCTGACCATCGCGGGCGCCACCTTCTGCCTGAGCTTCACCAGACTCCCGTACTTCCAGACACTGGGTGTCCCGTTGGCCATCGGCATGGTGGTCGGGGTATTCGCAGCACTCACGTTGAGTCCCGCGCTCATCGCCGTGGCCAGTCGTTTCGGCAAGGTGCTCGAACCCAAGCGACAGATGAGGGTGCGCGGATGGCGCAAGATAGGCGCTGCGGTCGTCCGGTGGCCCGGGGCCATCCTGGTCGGCACGATCGCCCTGTCGCTGGTCGGCCTGCTGACTCTGCCCGGCTACCAAACCAACTACAACGACCGCAATTACCTGCCCGCAGACCTGCCGGCCAACGAGGGATACGCGGCCGCTGATCGGCATTTCTCGCAGGCCCGGATGAACCCGGAACTGCTGCTGATTGAGAGCGATCACGACCTGCGTAACTCGGCCGACTTCCTCGTCATCGACAAGATCGCTAAGGCCGTGTTCCGGGTGCCGGGAATCTCTCGCGTGCAGGCGATCACGAGGCCCGACGGTAAGCCGATCGAGCACACCTCGATCCCGTTCCAGATCAGCATGCAGGGCACCACCCAGAAAATGACCGAGAAGTACAACCAGGACCTCACGGCCAATATGCTGAAACAGGCCAACGACATGCAGACGACGATCGACTCGATGGAGAAGATGTCGGCGCTCACGACGCAGATGGCGGCGGTCACTCACTCCATGGTCGGCAAGATGAAGGACATGACCGTCGACGTGGCCGAATTACGGGACCACATCGCCGATTTCGACGATTTCTTCCGGCCGATCCGCAATTACTTCTATTGGGAGCCGCACTGCTTCAACATCCCGATCTGCTGGGCGTTCCGGTCAGTGTTCGACACCCTCGACGGTATCGACACGATGACCGACGACATCCAGAACCTGCTGCCGGACATGGAGCGCCTGGACTCGCTGATGCCTCAGATGGTCGCGCTGATGCCCGAGATGATTCAGACCATGAAAACCATGAAAACCATGATGCTGAACATGTATTCGACGCAAAAGGGCATGCAGGACCAGATGTCGGCGATGCAGGAGAACTCGAGCGCCATGGGCGAGGCCTTCGACGCTTCGATGAACGACGACTCGTTCTACTTGCCGCCGGAGGTCTTCGACAACGCAGAATTCAAGCGCGGGTTGAAGAACTTTATTTCGCCGGACGGCAAGTCGGTGCGCTTCATCATCAGCCACGAGGGTGATCCGATGACTCCGGAAGGCATCGCCAAGATCGACAAGATCAAGCAGGCAGCCAAGGAAGCCATCAAGGGAACACCGCTGGAAGGGTCCAAGATCTATTTGGCGGGCACGGCCGCGGTGTTCAAGGACATGTCCGATGGCAACAACTACGACCTGTTGATCGCGGCTATAGCCTCCCTCTGCTTGATTTTCATCATCATGCTGATCATCACCCGAAGCGTTGTCGCGTCCGCGGTCATCGTCGGCACTGTGGTGTTGAGTCTGGGTGCTTCCTTCGGCCTGTCGGTGTTGTTCTGGCAGCACATCGTCGGAATCGAGTTGCACTGGATGGTGATGGCGATGTCCGTCATCATCCTGCTTGCCGTCGGTGCCGACTACAACCTGCTGCTGGTGTCCCGGCTCAAGGAGGAGATCCACGCCGGGATCAACACCGGTATCATCCGCGCGATGGGCGGCAGCGGTTCCGTCGTAACAGCGGCCGGATTAGTGTTCGCCTTTACAATGATGTCGATGTCGGTCAGCGAATTGATTGTCATCGGTCAGGTTGGCACCACGATCGGCCTGGGTCTATTGTTCGACACTCTGGTGGTTAGGGCATTCATGACACCGTCGATTGCGGCGCTGATGGGTAAGTGGTTCTGGTGGCCGCAACGAGTGCGTAAGCGACCCGTCCCCGCCCCGTGGCCGAAGCCCGAGCGGCTGCAGATGGAGCCGGCACTGCAAGGGGTGACCCGATGAAGCGGACGTTGATCGGAACCGCCCTCGTGGCAGCCGGACTCGTGTTCGCCGCTCCGGCGCATGCCGATCCCGACACCGCCTTCGCCAACGAGCTCCACACCTACGGCATCTACGGTCAGAGGGATTACAACGCCTGGATCGGCAAGATCGCCTGCAAGCGACTGCGCAACAATGTCGACGCCGACGCCAACAAGTCAGCGCAGTTCATCTTCATCAACCTGCCCCTGGACAGCACCACGGAGCAGTCATATCAGTTCCTCGGTGCTGCGTTGCGCACGTACTGCCCCGACCTGATGCCGGTCTTGGAACAATTGGCGCGATAGGCCAGGAGGACAAAATGTTACGCAAAGCCACCATCGCAATCGCCGCCGTTGGGTGTGCGTCGGCCTTGGTCGCACCGGCTATCGCATCCGCCGATGCCACCGACGACTATCCGATCCCGAATCGGATACTGAAGACCACCTGCACAGTCGACCAGTACATGGCCGCCGTGCGCGATACCGACCCGGTGTACTACGAGCGGTACATGATCGACTACCACAACAGGCCGGCCGATGTTCAGCAGGGCGCCCGCGACCGAATCTACTGGTTCTTCTCGATGGACTACGCGGGGCGCCGCCAGTATTCGGAGGACACCGCGACGAGTATCTACTACGAGCAAATGGCAACCCGCTGGGGCAACTGGGCCAAGCTGTTCTTCAACAACAAGGGCGTCGCTGCGCACGGCACCGATGTCTGCGCCAACTACCCGCCGAGCAACCCGTCGGTGTGGGACTGGTAGATCAGGGCAACGCGCCGAAGAACCGGCTCAGCACTGCCGCGATCGGGCGGTGGCGACGGGGCCGGCTGAACTGGAGGCGGAGCGATTGGTCCGGGCGAACCAAGAGCCCTGATCCGACACCGGCCGAGTTCAGGCACGCCTAGGCCCTGCGCGTCGGGGATTGTTCGGTGCGGTTTGCGGAAATCTGACCGCATCGAGGCGTGAGCGGGCACGTAGTCGCTTGCATTCGCCGCGGGTCGCCTCTAGACGCGCAATGCTTCGGTCGCGACCGGGCGGGGTACACAGCGTCAAGCCAGCCTAGGCCGGGTCGTTTCGTTTGCGGGAGGTCGTGAGATGAGCGGAGGTGTTCATCGGCTGGCCGCTGTCTTCACGGTGGTGTCAGCGTCGGCGGCCATCGCGGCACTCGCGACGCCGGAAGCGAGCTCGTCGCCATGCCAGGCGCTGTGGGTGTGGGACCCGACGATTAATCAAATGCTCGCGCCCACCACCTCGGCCACCAGCAACGGTTGGCCGGCCTGTCCCTCCCCCGCCGTGGTACACACCCCCGCCCCCGTGGGCACCTCCGTGGGCTCCGGCGTCGGTGCCACCACCGCCGCCAACCCCGCTGTGGGCGCCGCCAGACAAAAGCCCGGTATGGGATCCCGGCCATAAGCATTGGGGTATTTGGATCGGCCCGGCATGGGTCCCGGTATAGAGAGGAATTGACTATGGGGCTCGGCCTCACCGATTCACGGATGTCGACATTCAAGAGCACGCGCCACATCGCTGGTGTCATTGGTGCTGCGGTGGTGACAGCCGGGGCGGTGCTGTTGAGCGGACCCCTCCCGTCCGCGACCGCCCAGCCCTGCCCGGACGTCGAGGTGGTGTTCGCCCGCGGTACTGGCGAACCACCCGGTGTTGGCGGGGTCGGACAGGCCTTCGTCGACGCAGTGCGCTCGCAGGTTGGCGCGAAGTCGGTCAACGTGTACCCCGTGAACTACACTGCCAGCAGCGATTTTGGCGATCGCATCGGATTCGCCAGAACCGTCATCGACGGGATCAGGGACGCAGGGTCCCACGTCGAGACCACGGCGGCGAACTGCCCCGACACCCCAATCGTGCTCGGCGGATTCTCCCAAGGCGCGGTCGTCGCCGGTTTCGTCACCTCGGCTGCCGTGCCGCAGGAAGTTCCTGCTGAGTATCGATCGTTCATCCCCAACCCAATGCCGCCGGAGGTCGCCGACCACGTCGCCGCAGTGACCTTGTTCGGAAAACCTTCGGAACAATTCATGCGCGATATCGGCGCGCCGCCGGTGGTGATCGGCCCGCTGTATGCGGATAAGACCATCGACTTGTGCGCTGCCGATGACACGATCTGCAATGGCGCCCCCGTTGGGGGGCCCTCCATCGCGCACGCTCTCTATGGCGTGAATGGGATGGTCGGCGAGGCCGCAGCCTTCGTCACGGGTCGGCTCTAGTCAAGATCTCGAGCGAGCGACCCACCGGCACCAAGTGCCGCAGCTGAGGGCTACGCATCTCAGGGCGACCGCGTCGCCGGGCAATGAAGTGAAATTCGAGTAGTGCACTACTCGGGTGCTCGGCGTGAGTGCGCGCAATCATAACGAAACCGGTAACGGTAAGGCACTGAGAGCGGGGGCATCATGTGCACGTCATACGGGGCTGCGGTGCCAGATGGCGATGTCGGCGACGACCCTGCGATCGGTGCGGTCGAAAGCGCCGTGAGGCAACACAATTACTACTACTAGACGCTCTCCGTAGGGGGTAGAGCCATGACATCGCACGCACAACCGGTCGAGCGACGCTCGACCGGAATCGATAAGGACGAGCAGGCTGGCCCGGGTGACTCTGTGTCGGTGGCCAAAATGACAATGATCGGCACGATAGGAGGGGCACTCGTCACCGCGGTCGCGACCATCTTCGTTGCGATCGGCCCCGGCGATGATTCCGGCGGCACCACTGGCACGGAACCGACGACAATCACACCGACGCTGACCGAGAAATCGCGGCTGGGTTCGTTTGACCAAGTTGCGATTAACGGGTCACGTTCTGAGGTGGCCCTAACAGGCTCCGCCGAGAAGAATGTCGAGAGCGTGGTGGTCTTGATAGGCCCGCGGCACGCGGGTGGACAGTTCTGGGCCGCAAGCGCGAATGTTGTCGACGAGCAATGGAACGTGGTTGTGGCCACGGAGCCACAGCTTCCGGAGCCGTACCAAATAAAGGCCTTCTACAGGGTACGGGCCAGCGACGTTGCCGGAATTCAGAAGGCGTCGGGCTTTACTTTCCAGACGACCGATCCGCCGCCGCCTCCTCCGGCGCCGGAGGTGATCTGTGCGGTGGAACACGGCGACAGCTGCTTCACCGGCCCGGGCTGGGGGACGCCGTCGATCTACGAATCGGATCAGTGAGTACCGGAACATTTGGTCATCGACAGATTTGAGCCTGCGCCTCAATGCGAGTTCAATTGACACCACTCGGTTTTCGTCGCGGCTCAGGCTAGAGCAGCAGCAAGTTGCGGAGCGGGCGAGCTGCGGCGCGATGTCCGCGTGCTCGTCGGGCGGACGGATCGGCAATGGATGCCCATCGCGCGGTTGATCGCGGTGGTTTGGTAGCGAGCGTGGTGTGACATCAATGGATCTTTGTGCGACATATCAGCATGGAGACAATGAACTCACGCTGGGTCACACGCAGTCTCGGTGCTGTCGTGGTGACGGTCGGGGCACTGCCTATTGCACTGATCGACCTTCCCATCGGCGCTGCTGCTCCATGCCCAGACGTCGAGATCGTGTTCGCGCGCGGGACCACCGAGCCGCCCGGTGTCGGCGGGATCGGACAGGCATTCGTCGACTCGCTTCGCTCACAGGTTGGCGGACGTTCTGTCGGGGTGTATGCAGTCAACTACCCGGCCAGCAGAGATTTCGTTTACAGCACACCCGCCGGTCGCGACGATGCGAGCACCCACGTTCAGTGGATGGCGGCGAACTGCCCCAACACCAGACTGGTTCTCGGCGGATACTCCCAAGGCGCCGCCGTCATCGATCTGGCCACCACGGCAATGCCACCCCAGGTCGCCGATCACGTCGCTGCAGCCGTCGTCTTCGGCGGTCCGAGAAGTAGCTTTGCGGACACACTGTCCCCGGGCCCGCTATCGGGGATCGGCCCGCTCTATACGACCAAGACCATCGAGTTGTGCGTTCCCAACGATCCGATTTGCTTCCCGGGGGGCTGGGACATGCGGGCCCACGGGGCATACATCCAGACGGGGATGGTCAACCGGGCTGCGGCGTTTGCCGCAAGTCGGATCTAGGGAGGTCCTTGTGTCCGGTGAGCGGATTCCCCCGAATGACGTCCGGTTCTGGTAGGACTGGACGAACACAACGCCGTAGTGAGGAGTCCGCCGAGTTGCCCAACTGGTGCATCGAGAACCGGCTCAACGCCGGCAATCCAGTAGGTCAAATCAGCTGACATTCTCGTGAGCGCTCCGACAATCGACCCCGCTCCCGCCGCCGAGCAGACGCGCCGAACTGGCTTGGCGAAGTGGATTCGCCGGTTGTCGATCCCGATCATCGTCGGCTGGATCGCTGTGGTCGCCCTGCTGAACCTGGTGGTGCCGCAGCTTGAAGTCGTGGGCCAGATGCGGTCCGTATCGATGAGCCCCGAAGAAGCGCCGTCGGTGATCGCGATGATGCGCACCGGCCAGGTCTTCGAAGAGTTCGAGTCCGACAGCTCGGCCATGATCGTGCTGGAGGGCGAACAGCCCCTTGGCGACGACGCGCACCGGTTCTACAACGGGATGGTCGATCGGCTCGAAGCCGACACCAAGCACGTCGAGCACGTTCAGGACTTCTGGGGTGATCCGCTCACGGAAGCCGGCGCGCAGAGCAACGACGGCAAAGCCGCGTATGTGCAGGTGTATCTTGCCGGCAATCAGGGTGAATCGCTGGCCAACGAGTCGGTACAGGCGGTGCAAGAACTCGTTGCCGGGCTTCCTCCCCCGAAGGGCGTCAAGGTCTTCGTGACCGGGTCGTCGGCGCTGGCGGCCGACCAGCAGATTGCCGGGGATAGAAGCATCCAGATCATCGAGATCGTCACGTTCGTGGTGATCATCTCGATGTTGTTACTGGTCTACCGGTCGATCGTCACCGTCCTCATCGTGCTTGTGATGGTGTTCCTCGGCCTCTCGGCGGCCCGAGGAACGGTGGCTTTCCTCGGCTACCACGAACTGATCGGACTGTCGACGTTCGCCACCAACCTTCTGGTCACGCTCGCGATCGCGGCAGCGACCGACTACGCGATCTTCCTCGTCGGGCGCTACCAGGAGGCCCGCACGATAGGCGAGGACCCGGAATCGGCCTTCTACACCATGTTTCGCGGCACCGCGCACGTGGTCTTGGGCTCGGGCATGACGATCGCCGGCGCGACCTTCTGCCTCTCGTTCACCCGGCTGCCCTACTTCCAGTCGCTGGGCGTCCCGTTGGCGGTCGGAATGGTCGTGGCCGTGTTCGTGGCGCTGACCTTGGGGCCCGCGGTGATCACCGTCGCCAGCCGCTTCGGACTTCTGGAGCCCAAGCGCGCCATGCGAATTCGTGGCTGGCGACGGTTGGGCGCCGCGATAGTCCGGTGGCCGGGTCCGATCCTGCTCGCGACGGTTGCGCTCTCTCTGGTCGGCCTGCTCACCCTGCCGGGCTACAAGCCCAATTACAACGACCGCAACTATCTACCCGCGGACCTGCCCGCGAATGAGGGATACACAGCCGCTGAACGGCATTTCCCGGCCGCCCGGATGAACCCGGAGCTGCTGCTCATCGAGAGTGACCACGATTTGCGCAATGCGGCGGACTTCCTGGTGATCGACAAGATCGCCAAGGCCCTTTTCCGGGTACCCGGAATCGGGAGAGTCCAGGCGATCACGCGTCCCAGCGGCAAACCCATTGAGTTCAGCACGATTCCGGCCCAGCTGAGCCTGAGCGGGTCCCTGCAAACCATGAACCGCAAGTACATGCAGGATCTCACGGCCAACATGCTGGTTCAAGCCGACGAGATGCAGACGTCCATCAACACGATGACCAAGATGATCGGGTTGATGGAAGAGATGAGCGCCACGACGCACAGCATGGTCGGCAAGACCGCCGACATGGCAGTCGACATCGCCGAATTACGCGATCATATCGCCGATTTCGATGATTTCTTCCGGCCGCTCCGCAACTACTTGTACTGGGAACCGCACTGCTACAACATCCCGGTCTGCTGGTCGATGCGGTCGCTCTTCAATTCGCTCGACGGCATCGACATCATGACCGCACAGTTCCAAACCTTGGTCCCGGACTTGCAGCAACTCGACTCCCTGATGCCACAGTTGGTGGCGCTGCTGCCGGAGAATATCGAATCATTGAAGACGATGCGGACGATGATGCTGTCGATGCAATCCACTCAGGCGGGCATACAGGATCAACAGGCCGCGATGTCCGAAAACCAGTCGGCCATGGGCGACGCGTTCAACGATGCCTGGAACGACGACACCTTCTATCTGCCACCGGACATCTTCGAGAACGAAGAGTTCAACCGCGGCATGGAAAGCTTCATCTCTCCGAATGGTCACGCGGTCCGGTTCATCATCAACCACGAAGGCGACCCGCTCAGCGCAGATGGTATCGAGCGTATCGACGCCCTCAAGCTCGCCGCGAAAGAAGCCATCAAGGGCACGCCTCTCGAGGGATCCAGAATCTACGTCGGGGGCACCGCGTCGGTATACAAGGACATGGAAGAGGGCAACAACTGGGACTTGCTGATTGCCGGCATCGCCGCACTGGCGCTGATCTTCATTATCATGCTGCTCATCACGCGCAGTCTCGTCGCAGCGGCCGTCATTGTCGGCACCGTGGTGCTCTCGCTCGGCGCGTCGTTTGGCCTGTCGGTGTTGGTCTGGCAGCACGTGCTCGGCATCGATCTGCACTTCATGGTGATGGCGATGGCGGTCATCATCCTGTTGGCCGTCGGCGCGGACTACAACCTGTTGTTGGTGGCGCGCCTCAAGGAGGAGATCCCCGCCGGCATCAACACCGGAATCATCCGAGCGATGGGTGGCACCGGCTCGGTCGTGACCGCCGCCGGCCTGGTGTTCGCGTTCACCATGATGTCGATGTCGGTCGCCGCGCTGACCATCGTTGCCCAGATCGGCAGCACGATCGGACTGGGTCTTCTGTTCGACACCTTGGTGATTCGGGCGTTTATGACACCGTCGATTGCGGCCCTGCTTGGCAATTGGTTCTGGTGGCCTCAGGTGGTCCGGGCCCGGCCGGCGTCGTCGGGGATGCTGCTGAGGCGATAGCCCGCCCTGCATTGGCCAATACTCGGGCGTGGGCGTTGACTATGACCGATACACTCTGCCGCCATGGCGTCGAATGCTCGTCGAGCTGCTGGAACGCAGACCTTCTCCGATGTGCTGAAGATCTGGTTCGGGAACAAGAGACCGAATCCAGCGCAAGACCTCGAGGACTTCGCGGCTGGCGTGACCTTGATGGTCAGTTGCCTTTGCCGGCCACTCGAGCAGCCTGCAGCCCGATTCAAGCTTGGCACGCTGTATCTCACTGACGGAAAGCCCGTGACGTGGCAACGGCCGCGCAAGCAGGCAGTCACCCTTTGCCCGCCGCTGACGCTGACTGACTCCGTCGAGAACGCCAGGCAACCGCAGCTCACGGCTTTCAACCTCGTCAGCGCATCCGGATCGCACAGTGTGCAAATCCCTACGCTGGACGTTGAATTGGTGAAGCACGCTCTGGCCGCACAAGGTTCTTGACAGCCGTGTGTGGCCGCGGTGCTGTCGCAGTACGTGCTGTCTGCATCTTGCCTTTCACGAGTTCCTAAGCGAGACAGACATTTACAGAGCCTGACGCAGGGGGCTCGGGGCCCCGTGCGGGCCTACCCCAACCGGCGCTGACTCGCGCAACCACCGCTGCAGCCAGAAAGCATCCGAGCACCGTCCACCCCGCGACACCATTCAGCCCGATCTTGGCCAGCAGCACGAGCGCGACGCCCGCAAGGCATACCAGCGCACCCGCGGCGGTCGACCATCCGCCGGGCGCGCGAACCGGCGCGTCCCACCACGGCAGCCGACGATGTTCGAGCGGTGAGAGGAGTCGGAACGCCAGAGCCATGACGACTGCGAACACGAGCGCCCGAAGCGCGAGAAGGGTCCAGAAGTCGGGCGCGTACACGTCGTACGCATCGAAACCGACGGCATGCAGAGCGAATGTCGCAACCGCGATCGCCGGGATATGCCAGAGGTAGAGCGTCATCGCTCCCCCGTTGCCCACCGCGACGACATACCAGACACGAGGCCGCGCGGCCCACCGCCGGATCGCGCCCGCGCCGGCCACGAACAGGCAACACATCCAGGTGCACTGCAGCGCGAGCAACAGCGTCGGCGGCGACACATTGGACATTTGCTCCACGCCGGTCACGACCAAAGAGACTTCGTATATCCCGGCCACGGCGAGCGCGACCTGCGCGGCGAATGCGGCTGCGGCTGTGACGATTGCCGCGCGCACACCGATCAGTCGGCGCGCGTAGGCGACGCCGATCACGACGGGGATGAGCCAGACGATGACGAAGTTGGCGAAGCCGGACATGGGCGTGCCGACGGCAAAACGAATCCCGTCTACGGCTGCTGTGGCGGCGAGGAGAGCCGCGACCACGACGGCGACGGCGCGCCCGGTGCGCAGCCGTGTCAACCCCGGCACGAAGGCGAGCACAACGAGGTACACGCCGAGGAACCACAGGAGCGCGACGCTTTCGCGTCCGAGGCCTGCCGCGGATTCCGCTCCGAGGATCATGCGTGCGACGAGGACGCCGACAGTCCATGCCGCGAGATACCAGAACACGGGTCGGCACAGTCGCTGCGCGCGCGTGAACAGCCAGGTGCCCCACGATGTGCCGGGCCGCCAACCATATGCGCCCGCGGCGCCGCCCGCGAG
Source organism: uncultured Actinomycetota bacterium (assembly GCA_963715885.1). GTDB lineage: Bacteria > Actinomycetota > Actinomycetes > Mycobacteriales > Mycobacteriaceae > Mycobacterium. The sequence continues at coordinate 25,728 of CAVQSK010000018.1, read as the reverse complement.
GAAGAACAGCGGCATGACCTGCACGACCCACGTGATCGGGGTGATCGCGGGCACCTCACCGAGCAGGTTGCCGATGCGCAGGCCGCCGGTGTCGATGGTGGCGAGCAGCAGGGCGCAGTGCCCGAACATGACGACCACCAGTGCGGCGAGCCTGGCGACGTCGACGGCGCGGTCGCGGCTGGGCGAGGTGCTGGCGGCGAGCTTTTGTGCGTCGGACATCGCCTTGGCGTGCGGCATGAGTTCAGCATGCCGGGCCGCGGGCCGTTCAGCATGAGTAGGACTACGCGCTTCGCGCGACAACCTTCCGTACTCGCCAATAATTGTTGGGACGTTCGACAGCGTCGAGCCCGGTCGCTGTCGGCTTCACTTCGCTGCAGAAGACAACCAGGAGATAACGAAGATTGCCGCACCGTGTCGGACACGACAGTAAGGTGCTGTTCGTGGGCAGAGACCTGTTAGCCAACGGCCGGGGCCGCTGGTTGGCATTCGCGGCCTCGATCGCCGCCTCCGCCGCCATGTTTTACGCCCAAACCACAGACACTCCGCGCCGCGCTGAGACCGCGGCAGTAACCCCGACAAGCCCGACATCTGTACCGGCCAGCGCGCCAAACGTCGCCAGTCCCGCGGAGGCGGACTTGTTGGCGGCAAGCGCGCCTGTCGCTGCGCCGGAACTCCCGTTCGCGTTGCCTGCCGGCGTCGCGTCGGAGCAGGGGTTACAGGTCAAGACCATCTGGGCGGCCCGTGCCATCAGCGTGATGTTTCCCGAAATCACCACCATCGGCGGGTTCCGGCAGGACCCCTTGAAGTGGCATCCCAACGGGTTGGCGATCGACGTGGCGATCCCGAACTATGGCACCGACGAGGGTATAGAACTCGGCAACCAAATCGCCGGATTGGCACTGGCGAATGCAGAACGGTGGGGAGTGATCCATGTGATCTGGAGGCAGGGCTACTACCCGGGCATCGGCGCGCCGAGTTGGACGGCGGACTACGGCTCAGAATCCGCCAACCACTACGACCACGTTCATATCGCCACCGACGGCGGCGGATACCCGACCGGGAACGAAACCTACTACATCGGATCCATGCGGCCTACGCCGCCAAATTGATCAACGCCCGACGTCGCACCGCCACAAGCCGTGAAATAAGGCGGCTACGGATTTCTGAACCCGCCCTTGAACTCCTCGTTCTTCTGGTCGGGACTGTCCTGCGGAAGCATGTGTCCATCCCAGTGAAGTGCCATGCACTGCCTCCATGGTTGCTGGACGCAACCCATGGTGCTCGGCCCGCGTGGCCGGTTACCGGAGCATGAAAAGGGCCGGCAGCGCAATCAACAGGACCATTAAGCAAACGAAAGCGGCGATTTCCATCTTGCTCCCCCAGTGTCTGGCCACGGATCGAGGCTTTCGAAGACGGGGTTTCTTAACCTATGACACGAGGGCAAGTGGCCCAAAGTTCAACCGCGTACATCGGATTGCTCCTCTCGTTGTCTGTGCCCGAGGCGTCGAAACCGTGTCCCTCGACGTCCTCTACCGCACCGGCTGGACACCGGTCAGCCGGGACCTGGTGACGCGCTGTCGATGACCGGGCCTCGTGGCCTTCAGGCTCGGCGAGGTCGTCATCGAGCTGACGCTCCCGCCGGAGCCCGAGGCGGATCCCGCGCGGAGGCGTGCGGCCGGCCGGATCATCGATGCGTTCACCGACCGGCCGTTCGGCGGCAACCCCGCGGCGGTCTGCCTGCTCGACGACGCCGACGCGTGGCCCGACGAAGCGTGAATGCAACAGGTGGCCGCGGAGATGCATCTCACGGATACGGCGTTCGCCCATCCGCTGAGCGACGGTGGCGAGGCCGACTGGGCGCTGCGCTGGTTCACGCCTGAGGTCGAGACGAACCTCTGCGGCCACGCGACGCTCGCGACCGCCCACGCGATGTACCGCGACTGCGGCGCGGCGGGCACAGTCCGCTTCGCGAGCCGCAGCGGCGTCCTCGTCGCCCATACCGCCGACGACGGGACGATCACGCTCGACTTCCCCGCAGCGCCGCACACAGCGGTCGCCGCGCCCGACGGCCTCGCGGAAGCGCTCGGCGTCACCCCGCGGGCGACGTTCTCGACCGGCGCCCTCGGCGACCTCATCGCCCTGCTCGACGACGAGGCGGCCGTCCGCTCCGTCACCCCGGACCTCGGCCCGATGGCCCGCATTGCCCGCCGCGACGGAATCCGCGGCACCATCGTGACCGCGGCGGCCGCCGACCCGGGCGGCGGCTACGACTTCGTGTCGCGCTTCTTCGCCCCGGCCGACGGCATCCCCGAGGACCCCGGTCACGGGCAGCGCCCACACGGCGCTCACACCGTTCTGGTCGGAGCGCCTCGGTCGCCACGACCTCACCGGCCTGCAGGCCTCGGCCCGCGGCGGCCTCGTGCGCACCTCGATCCACGGCGACCGCGTGCACCTCACCGGCCAGGCGGTCGTCGTCCTCGACGGCACACTCACTGCTTCGCGCTAGCCGCGAACCGCACGAGCATCCCCCTCGCCTGCGAGACGTGCTCGATGGTGCACGGCTGCGCCTGCCCGTTCTGTCAGTGGCAACGGCTGAGCCGATCTCGTACGCCACGGACAGGCTGTCGCCGGTCACGGAGAAGTTGCCATGATTTCGGGCGCTGGTCGCCGACGGCGCAGAAGCCCGTTCGTGACGGACTGACTCCCAACGGCGACGGGTCGGCTCACATCCAGCTCGGCGGTCTGATCGAATTCGCCAGGTCGACCAGGGTGTAGCGATGGCGCCGCCGCGGCGAGTGCCGCGCCAGTTCCCGAAGCGCCTCCTCGATACCCGCGCGCAACCCCCGCTGGTCGAACGAGCGGCCGAAGATCGGATCGGCGGCGGGCGTCGCGCCGGACCGTATCCAGTCGAGTGCGGTGCCGAGCACGAGCGCGCGCGTCTGCAGGGCGCGTGGCTCGGTCTCGGTCAAGTGGCCGACGCGCCGCGCCGCGTCGCGCAGGTCGTCCTCGGTGATCTCGGCGATGGCGCGCCCGTAGAGCAGCATCAACACCGACGTCAGCTGAGCTTCGCCGTAGTGGCGCGAGGTTAACGGGACCTGGTCGAGCACATCGATCGCGCCGGGCCGATCGCCGCGGGCGGCGAGTTGGCGAGCCAAGCCGAACGCCGCACTCACCATGGAATGGTCGGTGCGCCACAACGTCCGGTAGTACCGCTCGCACGACCGCCGCAATCGTTCGGCATTCCTTGCGTCGTCCGTTTCGAGCATCAGCTCGGCCGTGGCGGCCGACGCCACCTTCGGCGCGGCTTCGCCGGGTAGCGCGTCGGCCACCCGCTCAAAACACTTCAGTGCTGCCCGGAGTTTTTCGGAATCCAGCGCGGTGATCGCGTCGTCCCAGTCCATCTGCCAATCGCTTTCCCGGTCCTCGGTCGGGGCCGGTGTCGGCAGTGTGCGGGCGACATCACGTGCGCTCAGCCGGACGGTGCGCGGGCGGCCGTCGACGAACACGTCGGTGCGCTGCAGCGCCAGGTCCGCCCCGAACTCCGAGCCGTGCATGGCGAAGAGCACCGACGACCCTGGGCGCGGCACACCGGTCTGCTCGGCGAGAACTTCACGCAGCACTCCCTTGCACTGGGTCGCCATCTCGTCTGCAGACGAAAACCGCTGCGCCGGGCGGGGATTGGTCGCGCGCATCAGCAGCCGGTAAAACGATTCACACCGTTGGAACAGGGGCACGTCGTCGGGGTCGGGCAAGGTCTCGGCGTACCGGTCGTTGGGCATGTCGACGGTCAGGTTGGCCAGCGTTCGGCCGACGGTGTAGATATCGGTCGCGATCGTCGGACCCGTTCTTACGATCTCGGGTGCCTGAAATCCCTTGGTGCCGTAGATGTATCCGAAGTCTCCGATACCCGACACCGCGCCCATGTCGATCAGCTCGACGTTGTCCTCGGTCAGCATGATGTTTTCCGGCTTGAGATCGTTGTAGACGAGGCCGAGCGAGTGCAGGTAGCACAGCGCCGGCATGACGTCGAGCAGATAACCGAGCGCCTGCTCCACCGGCATCATCGGCTTGGGTTCGCCTTCTGGCGTTTCCGCTCGCTGCTTGGCCAGGATCGCCTGCAGCGTGGTGCCGCCGATATACTCCATCACGATGTAGCCGACCGGGCGACCGTCGAAACCCGGGTGTTCGACGAAGTTGTAGATCTTGACGATGCCGGGATGGTTCACCATGGCGAGGAATTGGCGTTCGGCGACGGCGATCGCCTGCGCCTGCTGTCCGCCCGGCTCGAGCAGACCCTTGAGTACCACCCACCGATCGCTCACGTTGCGATCGATCGCCAGATAGATCCAGCCGACGCCGCCGTGGGCTATGCAGCCCTGAACCTCGTACTGGTTGGCCACCAACTCGCCGGTCTCCAATTGTGGTGAGAACGAGAACAACGTGCCGCAGTCCGGGCACACACCTTCGCTGACCCCAGGCCGGCCGGCAACACCCCGCCCGACCGGCCGCCCGCAGCTGCTGCAGTCCCGTTTCGATTCGGCCAGAACCGGATTGGTGAGGATGGCACTGGCAGGCTCGACGTCCTCGCGAATCGGAATCTCGACCAGGCCGTCGCCGATGAGCCGCCGTCCGGTGCGCAGTCGCGGGCGGGTGGCCTCGACCTTGACCGGGCCCGATTCGGTCACCAGGACGGCGCGCGTTCCCTCGTATTGAGCCATGTCAATCCCGGTACTTCGGTTCCGGGGGACTCGGCGGCGGGCCGAGCGCGGTGAGCCACTTCCGGTACAGCGCCACCCACGTCCCGTCGCGTCGAATCCGCTCCAGGCTGGCATTGACCGCTCGCACCAGATCGTCGTGGGACTTGTTGATTCCGATACCGTACGGCTCGGCCTCCAGGCTCGGCCCGACGATCTCCAGGTTGGGATCCTGGACGACCATCCCGGCCAGAAGCACATCGTCGGTGCTGGCCGCGTCCGCCTGACCCTGCTGAAGTGCAACCAGGCAGTCATCCATATTCTGAACCCCGAGAAGGGTCGCCGCCGGAGCGACCCGTGCGACGGTGGCGATGGATGTCGTCGCCAGCCCGGAGCAGACCCGCTTGCCGGCCAGGTCGGCCGGCCCCCGCACCGGCGAACCCCGTGGCACCAGCAGCCGTTGGCTTCCTTCGAAGTACACCGTGGAGAAGGCGATCTGCTCTGCACGCGGACAGGTGATCGTCGTCGCCTTCGTGAGGATGTCGACGGTCTGGTTTTGCACCGCGGGAATACGCTCCGGCTCCGTTATCAGGCGGAAGTCCGCTTTGTCGGGATCGCCGACCAGGTCCCGGACAACCTCGCGGGAGATGTCGACGAGGAAGCCCTCCAATTCGCCCGTCACCGGATCGCGAAAACTGAGCGGATTGTTGTTCTGGTCAATGCCGACAACCACCCGGCCGCGGCGCCGGATCGCCTCCACCGTGGGCCCAGGCTCGGTGGACGGGCGCAAACTCGCGGTGGCATCACAACTCTCGACCGCCGCGCCCGACACAGACGGCGCCACCTCGGCCCCACTGGGCACCGGCAGCGTGGTGAGCGAAGCCGACACCTCAGCCAGCGGCTGCACCGTGGAGCACCCGGCGAGCAGGACGACTGCAAGCGCGAGAACCATTGCGATCGTGCGCATCAGCGGTACTCGCTTAGCCGTGGCCCGAAACCCGCTGCAACCGCGAGCGCGGCCAATACCCCAATCGCCGCTGCACCGACCGGGAGCCCATTCAGCGCAGTGTAGGCCCCCGTGATCCCGTCGCGCTGCCTGGCGCGCAGCAGGGTGATCTCGTCCCCCAACGCGGTGTCCAGCCGAGTGAACTCCGGGGTGGAATGCTGCGGTCCGTCGTCTCGCGCGATGGCCACGGCACCGGGATAGTCGCCGCCGGCCAGCCTGCGGCGAATCTCGTCGTGGGAGCGCACCCAGCCGCGCAGCGCGTCCGCCGCCCCGGCAACGGGGTGGTCGTCGAGCAGCCACCCTATCTGTGCGGTCCGTTCATCGAATCTGATGTCGGACAAGGTGTCGGAGCCCCGTTTGAGCAGTCCGAGGATTTCGTCCGCACGGGCCTGCTGGGCGAGGATTCGCGCAGTCACCGCGGCGTCCAGCGGTTCGCCGCCCTCCGTCCGTGCACCGGTGGCGGCTTGCGTCGACACCAGCCCGGCCACCGTCAGCCACACCGCGAGCAGTGCCATCAATACCGTCGCCAGCACCAGACCGGGGTTGAGCCGACGATGACTGCGCCGAGTCAGCGACGCCTGAGCGAGCACCAGCAGAACCAGCACAAGCACGGCTCCCGCAACGACCGCACGCGACGCACCGGCTGAACGTTCTGACGCAATCACAGCGTCGGACTGAGTCCGATACAACCGTTCGGCGGCCGGCAGGATGGAATGCTGCATCAACGCCGACGATCCGCTGAGGTAGGCGACTCCGATAGGGCGGCCGGCACGGTTGTTCGCACGAGCAGTGGCAATCATCCCGGTATACACCGCCAGCTGGTTGGACAGGTCGGTAAGCAGCGTCAGCGAGCGAATATCGTTGGGCGACACTCCGTTCGAGGCGGTGACCAGCCCGGCGGACGCCTGTCCGATGGCAGCGTCGTAACGATTGCGGACGTCTTGCGGTTCGACGCCGCCGGACAGGAACGCGGTGGCCGCGGTCGTGTTGGCGAACGACAGAGCGCCGTAGATCCGTTGGGCCGCATCGGCCAGCGGTTCGGTGTGCGATCGCAGGGTCGCCAGTCGGCCTTGCCGGTCGGAAACCGTCGTCGACGCGGTCACACCGACGGCGAGCAGCGCCGCTACCAGAACAACGGCCACCAACGCCATCCGGCCTGGCGTTGCTCTGAGGAAGTCGACGACTGGCCGGTCTGATTCCTCGGGATCGACGAGCAGGGACTGGTCGAGTGTGCGCGTCCGCTCGTGCGCAAGCTCACCGCTGTGCACTCGACATCACCTCATCGCACGTTTGGCCTGGACCGGCCTCCATCCAGTGCCGATGGATCGCACGGTAGCCCTCGGAAACACATTGCGGGGGTGGTTGCCACACTCAGCATCCCGCTCGCACTGGGTCCTTTCGTTCCTGCGGCCCTTGCTGGCGCACTGTCGCCGTTAAGCGGGTCGACGGCACTTCCTAAAGCTCAAACGCTATGGCCCGAACTACATCGCGGTGCTCACCACGATACGAGTAAGCACGGGCAGTCAGGATCGCTTCGTCGGGGGCGCACAGCACATCACAGCTCCTGGCATCCAAACGCCCCCGGGCTGATGAATGCCATGGTTAGAGAAGGTAGTGGTAACACCCGCCGCCACCACAAGCATCCGCCGGGGCGACCCGCCTCGGCTGCTCACCGGTTGTAGTAGTCGTTTCCGCGGGAGAATTCGACGAAGGTGCACGCCTCATTGCCTTCGGTCCACGCATCGTGACCAGGTGGAAGCAGCATGACGTCGCCGGCAGAGAACACCTCTTCGGAGCCGTCAGCCATCCTGACGCGCAGAGCCCCACCGGTCACCAGCGCCACATGCGGCAATTCGCAGAGCTCGGTACCGGCGTACTCCTTGAGGTCGTTAGACCAGCGCGCACCGACATCGAACGTCACTTGAGTGATGGATACACCCTCTAGCTGTGCGGTGCGCTTCGATATCAATCCGTGCACATCGCTTTGGACGGACGCCAGATGCGCCTTCTGCATCCCCGGGTGGTAGCTACTCATCGGCGTTCCTCTCCACTAATGTGCGCCGTGGGCGCCTGATTGCAACACAACTGGATGGCCGGCAACAGAGTTAACCGCACGGCAATCCCGATCAACATTGGCAAGCCGTGCGGCGATCAGGAGGGCCGAGCCACCGAGGTCCACGCCGCCCGCAAGTGCCGGCGAACCAGCTCGGTCGCGGTCTCGCTGTCGCGGGCGGCGACGGCATTGGCGATGCCCTGATGCTCGATACGCATGGTTTCCAACTGGTCTGGATCTTTGTAGTGCTCCCGTTGTTGCAACTCGCTGGCGAGCTCCAACTGTTGACGCACCATCCGTTCCAGCACGAAGTTGTGCGTGCATGCCGCCACCGCGCAGTGGAACGCGACATTGTCCTCCCAGTCGGTCAACTGACCGGCCAGCACCACCAGACTCTGCACTTGTTCAGCGGTCCGTCGCTGGCACGCCAGAGCGGCGATCTCACTCTCCAACATCGTCCGGGCCTCCAGCAGATCGGCGATCGTGATGGTGGGTAGCGTCATCGAAATGGGCATCGCGACCGCCATGGGGCTGCATCTGGCCGCAGCGATGCCGAGCCTGGCGTACCCGTCCTATCTGATGGGGCCCCTCACAGCAGATCACGGAGCAGCAGATCCAGGTGGTGGACGGCCGCATCGCCATTCCTGACGGCCCCGGCTTGGGCGTGACGGTCGACGAGAGCGAGCTCCGTCGGCTGGATGCCCGCCTCGCGCACTGATCCAGTCCACCCTTCTCCGGCACGCCCGCCACTACCCCGAACCCGCACAGGAACAGAGATACATGTCTTCCCTCTCAGCATCTGCCGACGTCGTCGTAGTCGGCAGCGGAATCGTCGGGGCTGCCACCGCCGCGGCGGTCGCGGCCCGCGGTGCCAGTGTCGTCCTCCTGGAGAAGGAAGAGGGTCCAGCCCGCGAAGGCTCAGGCCGCGCGCAGGGCTCGCTCCGAGCCCAGGGCCGCCACGGCGGCGAGTTCGCCCTCGCTCAGGAGGCGCTCAAACTGTGGTCCGACGCGGCCCAGGACGGTGACTTCGAGATGGTGACCGGCGGGAACCTCTACTTTCAGACCCAAGAGGAGGAGCTGCCCGTCCTCCAGCGTCTGGTCGAGGAGGCCCATCACGCCGGACTTGCCGAAGTCCAGCTGCTGGACGCGGCCCAGACCCGCGAGGTCATACCTGCGGCCACCGGTCCTTTCCTCGGGGCGATGTGGAGTCCGATCGATGCGCAATGCCAGCCCGAAAAGGGCACGCAGTACTACGTCGAAAAGGCAGGGCGAGCGGGAGCCCAGACCGCGTTCGGCGTGAAGGTCACCAACATCAGCGAGTCCACCGGCAGAATCACCGGCGTCGACACCACTGCCGGTAGGATTCGCGCCGGCGCCGTCGTCGTCGCGGGCGGTGTGTGGACGCCGTACCTGGCCAACACTGTCGGCGTGAAGGTGCCGATCATGCCGGTGGTGATGTCGGAGTTGGAAACCGAGCCGGTACAGCCGCTGTTCGACCAGACCATTCGCGCGTTCGGCTTCGGCGCCCGCCAGCGGCCCAACGGCCGCCTTGTCATCAGCGCCGGGCTCAATGCCAAGGTCGGTCATGGAGCATCGCTCTCGGACTTCAATGGACTGAAGTTCTGGCTTCCCCGCGCCATGGCGTTCCGCAAGGCGTTGAAGCTCAGGGTCGATGTCAAGCGGATCGCGCAGCAGGTCCGACACCTGTCCACTCTGTCGACCGACCTCATCCCGCAGACCTCGCCAGAACCGCGGGTCGACAAGCCTCTTGTGCAGAGCGCCCTTGCCAAGCTGCAGGGCGTGTTGCCCGGTCTCGACGGCGCCAAGATCGGGCGGTACTGGGGCGGGCTGGTCGACATGACACCCGACGGGCTGCCAGTGATCGACGGCGGTGCCGGACCGCAAGGCCTGACCATCATCACGGGTCTGTGCGGGCACGGTTTCACACTCGGACCGGTTCTCGGTCGGATCGCCTCCGACCTGTCACTCGACGGTGTCACTTCACGCCCGATCGAGGAGTTCCGGCTGTCCCGCTACAGCGACGGCAACGTGGGCAAGCCCGAGATGATGATCTGACGCGGCGCACGGCCTTCGATGCCAGGAACGGCCATGAGGTGAGGATGTCGGAGTGAGCGCGACGATCAAGGTCAGTGTTGCAGTTCTTCCCGAATGGGATCCTGCCCGGGGTCGACGGTGGTCGCGCGTCGAGGAGTTCGGATTCGCACACGCGTGGTCACTGGACCATCTGGCGTGGCGGTCTCAGGCCGACGAGCCATGGCACGCAACGGTTCCCGCTCTGGCTGCCGCCGCGTTGAGAAACTCCAGGATCGGGTTGGGCACATATGCGGCTCGCCCTTACCCGAGGCGACGGGGTGGGCCACCAGGGCACCGCTCAGCGCGGCGCCGACCCCCGTGCGTGGTGGCGTGGGGTCACCGCGGCAGCACACCGATTCGAGAAGATCGCTGCCGACGACGGCGGTGTCTCGGCTGGCTTCCGTCGTTTTCTGGATCTGGAATCCGGGGCGGGTCGCGCAATCCCAACGCAGTAGGCCACATGCCCACGCTCAACATCACGCTGTTCACCACCACCACCACCACCACCACCACCACCACCGTCCAGGCGGCTGTGGTGCTCGGGATGCTCAGCGATCCCGTCGCGACTCCGCCCATACCGATCGAAAGCGCTTTTCCCGCAATGACATACGCAGCGAGTTCCATCGGTTCGACACCACGGGCCAACCGGCCTACGAACAACAACACGTAGGCGGCATAGACGATCGCTGCGCCCAGTATCATCGCCACGCCGATCGAGTTACTTCCAAGGTGGTCGGTGTCAGGCACACCAGGCCTGATACCGGCGATGAGACCGATGCTGACCGCCAGGTCCGTACGCGACGACCATCTGCGATGCCATACCGCCTGTGCCGCAAGAATGATCGCCGGGTAGACGAGCTCCGCACAACCAGTGCAAACCGGATTACTGTGCGGTCGCCCATCGGTTCCTACAAGAACGCTGTGAATCTAGGCGGCAAGGACGAGCCGGGGTTGAATAGAGCCAGTAGCTGTGTTCGCCGTTGTTCTGCCGGAGGTCTTCGATGATTGTCGACTGCGCTCACTACCTCGACGGTAGCCGTCAAAGCCACCGGCCGATCTCGTTGGATGAGGCTGCTATGCAATGTCTTCAGGGCGGGTTCGTATGGCTGGGCATGTTCGAGCCCAGCTCCGAGGAACTCGACGAAGTCAGGGAATCGTTTGGTCTGCACGAGCTTGCCGTCGAGGATGCCAAGACCTTTCACCTGCGCCCGAAGGTCGAAGAATACGAAACCGGGGTGCAGCTGGTCATCCTGCGCACCGCCCGCTACAACCATGACCAGGACGAGGTCGATTTCGGCGAGATCAGCATCTTCGTGGGACCTAGTTTCGTCATTACGGTTCGACAGGGTGTCGCGAGCGAGCTACACGGCGCACGCACGCGGCTCGAACAACACCCCAAACTGCTTGCACTTGGCACTAACTCGGTGCTCTGGGCAATCCTGGACCAGGTGATCAAGGGCTACGCCCCCGTCGTCGCCGACCTCGAATCCGACATCGAACAGGTCGAAGGCACGGTGTTCTCCGGCGCGGTCGCTCCGACCGAGCGGATCTATGATTTGCGCCGCGAGGTGACGAACTTCTATCGCGCGGTCCATCCGCTACTTGCCGTGCTCACTCGCGTCGAGCGCAATGTCGATGACGCGGAACTGCGGCCATACCTGCGCGACGTGCACGACCACCTGCATCTCATCAGCGAGGAAGTTGCCGCCCAGAAGGACCTTCTCGCTACCGTCCTGCAAGCGAACATGGCCGTCATCTCCGTGGAACAAACCCAGGTCAGCGTGCGCCAAAACAGCACAATGGAGCAGCTGACGATCCTGGCAACCGTGTTCCTGCCGTTGACCTTCATTACCGGTTTCTTTGGACAGAACTTTGGATGGCTCGTCGACAACATCACCGGCTTCGCCAGATTCGCGGTGCTCGGAATCGGCGGGCTGCTCATACCGTTGGCCCTTCTCTGGGCGTGGATGCGTCGCAACCGACGGGCGACCGCCACAGCCGAAACCCGCGCCACGGTCGAACGGGCAGCGGCCGATCTCGTCGACGCGGCGGGCTCAGTACCGCGACCCCGACGCTCAGGAACAAAGTGAGGGTGCTTGTTGGGCGCGATGAAGCAGATCGACGGCCGCTCTCGTCGGTGGGCTAAACATCTGAGATCTTCCTCCCGCCTCCGCGGGAGGGAAGTATCGCAGCGGCTGACGACACCGATGGCAACGAGCGGTGGACCGTGCGATCGCGGGTGGGCAGCAAAAATGTCGTGGGACGGCCTACCTGAGAAAGCATGACCCGGGAATCGTTCCCAGCTATACCACGCCTATCCGTCGGCGCTGCGGCGCTCGCGGTAGGCGGCAACATGCACGCGGTAACCACAGTTCCCCGTGTCGCAGAATATCCGAGACCGGTTGCGCGACAGATCGATAAGGACGGCTTCGCAGTCGGGGCAGCACAGGTTTCAGCCGGCGCAGCTCCCCGGCCCGGATCAGGTCAGCGAGAGCCATCGCCGTCTCCGCGCCCAGGCGGATGGCCAGGGGATCGTGCAAGGACGCACGATCGAGCAGCCCAAGCGTTGGACCGACACCATGCTCAAGCCGCCGACGTCGTCACACCATGGGTAAAACGCCGGACGTCAGCAATGAGCTCGTTTGGCAAGTCCCACCCGGATCCGGTCCGGGCCGGTGCGGGGCCGAATCCACGCAACGCTCCGGTGGCGCGGGAAGGTGTCAGCGAGGTCGGTGCGCCGCCAGCCATCAACTCACGCAGCAACGCGTGCAACTGGTTGACGTTCGGGTCCTGCTGTGGGACAGGTTGACTCGACGCCCATCGAGCATAGCCAGGGAGTCCGCGGCGGTTTCCGGGTGGACCTGACGGGCATCGCCCTGGAGCGATCCGACATCGATGCCAGACGGATTATCGGTCCTTGAGGCTTCCCCACTGGACTAATTCTTTTTCTTGGTGGGGATGATCACGATGACGATCAGCGTCAAGATGCTGAAGAACAAACCGAGGATCCCCCAGCCGAATGGGTTGCGCCCCTTTACTCCTGCGATCACGGCACACACGATTGCGGCGATGATGCTGCCAATTGCGACTAGCACGCCTTTGATCCCCTTCAGGATGAACCCGGCCGCTTCCGGATTGTTCTGCGCCGCCAATATCAATCCATGCAGCATGCCGATCTCCTCAGTTCCTGTGTTGCGTGGGAAGTTTCGGATACCCGGCCCAGGGTGAACCAACCTGCAGTGCACCTGAGCGATGACTGCAAGAATGCTGCATGACAGGGCGCCTCGGGCGGCCCGCCAACTTGCCGCATTCCCGACTTGAAGCACCGCAATCGCGTCGCAGGTATGTTCAGTTGCAATGCTCATCTGTTGGCAGGTGCAATCCCACCGCGGAATTCCGCGGCAGATGGCCAGCGAGTACCCGGCCGAGTATGTGTACGCGCTTTAGCTGTGCGTGCAGGCTCTGCATGAGTGCCGGATCTGACTTGAGGACCGTTGCCGCGCTCTTGAAATTCGTCAGCTCGTCTTCGGTGATGACGCCGTCGCTCTCGGCGAAGGCCGCATATCGCCGTAGCGATCAAGAGGCCCGGGTGGGGGGTTATCCCACTGGATCCCATCCGGCGCTGGGGCAGCCACCGGACAACGGCAACCTGCTGCCGAGAGAGCAAGTAGCGCGCAGCGGTCGCAAGTAGTCCACAAGTCGTCGAAGTCTCGAAATTGTGTACTGCACTACTGAACTAGCCGACGCAACACGACGTTGTGATTGACAGGTCCACATAGCCATGACTGAGCCGGAAGGAGAACGAAATGCTTGTGGGGTCTGTCACGACCGTGAAGACGTTCGACGTGCTCGACCTGGTCACCATGGTTGCAGCGCAACACGCGTGGGACCTGTGGTTCGACAGCGGCTCAGGCGATGGCCGTGAGGTGATCTTCGCCAAGCAAGGCAAGGTCACCAAAGAGATCACGGTGGAGTTCGACTTCACCGGTCGGATCGAACGGTCGGAGTACCGACGCAACGGTGAGTGGTTCGAGAGGCATCACGTGATGACCGGCTTCACGACTGCCGACGTTCACGTTGCCACGCTAAATCTGTTCATGCGATGACCGCCAGGCCTGTCCTGTGGTGGAGTCGTTGGCACGCTGTGGGAAGTGCAAAAGTTCCACGTGCCGCTGGCCTTTGCCCAAATGTGGCCTCGACCACATCGCAGCGCCAGGTTCATGGTTGATTCCTGCCAACCACCAATCAATTTCCGCCACCGGAATTATTTACCTGACCTCCCTGTTTAGTCAGTTAGACCGGCACGAATGAGACCGAACCGGCCGAAACAGAGAGAAAAAGAAGAAGGCATCAAAATGAAGAAGTTCGGATTTGCTACCATCGTCGCCAGTGGCCTCGCCGCCGCGGTTCTTGGCCTAGCCGGCCCCGCGCAGGCTGACATTGGTCACCACGACTGGGTGCAGGACATCCAACAGCAGGCCACCGTCGGCTCAGTCACCCCGACCTTCGGCAACGGCCGCTGACCCACTACCTCGACCAGGAAGGGGCGCCCGCATAAGGGCGCCCCTTCTTCGCATGTAATGCACCTACACGCAGCGCACGCTGCCCCCGCAGAGCACCATGCGCGTCAACTGCATGGTCCTACGCTTCGCCGCCGCCCGATGGCGCGGATGTCGTGTCAGCCCTCCCCTCGCAGTGATCGTACGGCTAGCGGTAGCTAGCCGCGCCTATTCTCGACGTCGCCGAGGGGCACATCGAGGTACACGGCGAGCAGGGCGGCATCCTCGTCCAGTCACCGTCGCAGCACCCCTCCTCCGGGCACCGAGGCCCACTCGGCTCGGTGGCCGGTTGCTGTTGACGGTGGGTCAGCGGCGTGTCGAGGGGCTGCGGCAGCGTCGCGGATTATCTTCATGCGGCCAGGACGTCCGTCGTCGTCATGGCGGATCGAACCTCCGTCCCCGCCAGCGACGTGGACCATCGAGGAATACACCATTGGAGACTTGGTGTCGGTGCGGCCATACAGAAGCGCGTTCGAACCAGTCGGAATGGCCGCCGCTCAACACTCACTTCCAACCGAGGGCGGATAAGCGCACACTTGGCTTTGGCGGGTTTTCGTGAAGCAGAACGCGGATCCGCGACTGGCCAGCCAGCCAAGGCCGCCTCCCAAGATTGCCCGCTGCGTCGACGCCGCACCCGAAGTGCACGCACCCGTCGAAGTCGGCGACCCGATGGATCTCCTGGCCCACGGCGATGCGCTTCTCACATCGTGGGCACTCGCCTGGGTACATGGCACGGAAGCAGCCACTGCTGTCGGTCGGGCTTGTTGCGCAGTGCGCGCCACGTCGATGCCACCAACTCCTGATCGCTCAGGTGAGGGGTGCGCGTGCGTCCACTGGTGCTCTTACTTCTCTTGCTCTTAGTGTTGCTATTGGTCATGTCGACCGCACTCACGTGCGGGCCTCCGTGCGGGCGAGGTGAGGCCTTGGCCCTGCACTGGTCCGACGTCGATCTCGACGCCGGATTGCTGGCGGTGCGACCAGATCGGCGAACACAGTCTCGATGATCGCGTGGCGGCGGTTGACGACATCAGCCTGGTCTGCGGCAGGTCGGTGTTGGTGAAGAACGGTCGATAGCGCCAGACTGAGAACAGCGTGTCGGGGTAGCGGGCGCCTTTGACCCGGCGCACGATCGGCCGGAGTCACCGGACGGGGTGTGCAGGAAGACGGGCGACCACGCTTGCCTAGACTCTCATCGGCTCCGGCAGGACAAATGATGGTTCAGATGGGAGGAATCTCAATTCGTTCCCGAGCGATCCGTACCCGAGAAGCGGCTGCCTTGGGATCGAAGTGCCTGTAGCCCTTTGGCTGACTCGCTGCCAGGTTCGGCGTGATACAGCAGCAGCAGCTGCCCGCCCGAGTGAGGGACGTCGAGCCGGGTCCGATGGAGACGAAGGTCACCCACATCCGGGTGACGCATGTGGATGATGCCTGTGGAGTAGCCGACGTCCGCGCGCGCCCATAGCTCACGAAAGCGTTCACTGCCGGCTGACAGCTCGTCGAACAGGGCACGCAACCGAGGATCGTCCAGATCGCCTGCGGCTTCGCGAAACTCGCACACCGCGATATCGGTCAGCTCGTCCCAGTTGACGTACAGCTCCCGCGAGGCTGGGTCGAGGAAGACCGAGCACATGCGGTTGCGGCCGGGTGCGGCGCCCGGCGTCAAGGCGCGGGCGGACGGATTGGCGGCGAGCACATCCAAGTATCTGTTGCACACAATCGCCGGAAAGGGCATCTGATCGATCAGGTGGCGCAACCGTTGCGTGACTGTCTGCACGGTGGACTGAGGGGGGCGGCTGCCGGTCGAGGTCGCCAGCCGCCGCAGGTATTCGGTCGCTTTGCGGTCGAGCCGCAGGGCCTGGGCGAGGGCCTCCACGACCTGTCCGGATGGACGCGTGTCACGGCCCTGCTCGAGGCGCAGGTAGTAGGCCGAGCTGATGCCGGCGAGCGTCGCCACCTCCTCGCGACGCAATCCCGGGACGCGGCGTCGTGCGCCAGGCACTAGCCCGACGTCGTCGGGACGAAGCTGCTCGCGCCGCGCTTGCAGGTAGTCACCCAACGCGCTTGCGTTAGTCGCCACCACCCGATCGTAAGGCTGTCCCTGTCAATATCACGATCACTTCGGTCAGGCTGCCGTCTGTACGGAGGAATTCCCAAGGCATGAAGGGCGCTCCTGCCGGTCGTAGATGCCGGGCGGATAGCTAACGCAGCTAACCAATCAGCGGACACAACCAATGAAACCCCTTGTCGAAGGGAAACTTTCGGCAGCACACCAAAAGGAGAAGTACATGCAGAAACTGTCAGCGGCCTTGCTGGATCTTGCCAGCCGGGTCAAGCGGGTCGAAGACTCGGCCGCAGCGGTCGAGGCGAAGAACCCGTGCCAAATTGCAAGCACGCCGCGAGGAGCTCGAGGCAGCGATCGACGAGTCGCACATCGAGTTGGCGGCCGCCGCAACCCAGGCCAAGGAATCCGCAAGCACTAAGTGGTCGCAGGCCAAGACCTCGATTGAGGGACGGGTCGATGAGATGCGTGCCAACTTCGCGAAGTGGCAGTCGGAGATCAAGGAAGATCGCGCGGAACGGGCGGCCGAGGACGCCGAATACGACGCGGTCGTCGCGGTGAACCTCGCGGCTTATTGCCTCGACGCCGCGGAGTGGGCAGTGGTCCAGGCAGAGCTCGCCCGTGGCGAGGCCGACCAACTAGCGGCACGGAGGTAGGGGAAATGACCACCATCGAAACCCCGTCCGTTATCCGCCACCTCTGGAAATCGGTGCTCGCGCTGGGGGTGCTGACCCTCGTCTTGGGCGCCGTGGTGCTGATCTGGCCCGGCGACTCGATCGTCGTCGCGTCAGTGGTGTTCGGTGTCTACCTGCTGGTGTCGGGCATCGCTCAGGCCATCGCTGCGTTCGCCGTCGATATGTCCATGGCCAGTCGCGTCTTGTTTTTCATCAGCGGCGCACTGTCGGGCGTGTTGGGCTACTTTGCCTTTCGCGACTTCAACAATGGCGCTGCCGTATGGATGATGGCCATCTGGATCGGCGTTGGATTCATATTCCAAGGTGTCACGGCGACCGCGTTGGCGATCGAAGTTCCAGCATTGCCTGCACGCGGCTGGTACATCTTTGTCGGGATCCTGACTGTGATCGCCGGCGTGGTGACGCTCGTTTGGCCGATCAGCTCCATCGTCGTGTTCTCGATCATCGCTGGAGTCTGGCTCGTCTTCATCGGGACCACAGAGATTGTGTCGGCCCTGAGCGCGCGTCGGACAGTCAAGAACGGGGAGCGCCGTATAGAGGAGTCGTTGGCGCCCAGCGCCGCCAGCTGACTCACCTCGGTGTGCTGAGGCGTAATGATGCGTCTCAGCACACCGAGCCCGTGGCCGCGGAGGGACTGGACACGACAACTTCACGCGCCCAAGGGGATTGGCACATCCCGCAACTCGTCCCGCGCGGGTTGCTGCGCACCAACACCATCGAGTCGATGATCTCGGTCTGCCGCGCGAACGCCGGCGACGTCAAACGGTGGCGCGACGGACAGATCGCGCTGCGCTGGTGCGCCGCCGGCATGGCCGAGGCCGGCAAGCAGTTCCGCTGCGTCAACGGTCACCTGCAACCTACCCACGCTCCGCGCCGCCCTCGAGCACGAGTTCACCCAACCTGTCAGATCCGCCGTGCACAATGACCAAGTGTGCGCAGCCTGATGCTCACCCGACCGCCACCGAAGTTCCACGGAATTCGGGACATCCTCCGCGCGGCGGGTGAAATGAACATCTCGGCAACTGGGAAAGGGAAGATCGACACATGACCACGTCGATAGCTCACTGCACACATTGCCAGCGGCCAGCGCCCGCCGAGGATGACCCCGATTTTCTTCACTGGGAAGTGCTCGACGATTCCGACATGGTGTGCCCCGATTGCGAAACGCCTGAAGAAAAGCAAGCCATCGACGAGAAAGACATGCGCTCGGCTGATGAGGTGGACGACTCACCCCACAAACCCCGCAGAAACTGACGCCCTGCGGCCACCTGCCCGGTCAAGGTGGCAATTGTGGACGAGAAGTCGGTCCTGCTGATGCCGGAGTACGAGCCGGCATGGCTCGACGTTGCGCCGGTCGAGGGCTGCTCCCAGGACTTCGCGGTCCGCGGCCAGGGCCTCGGCGCCCACGTGCACGGCCGGATCTGGAGCCCGGACGACTCGTCCGACCCGATGCCGTTGCTCGTCGCCCACGACGGCCCGGAGTACGACAAGCTCGCTCAGCTCACCCGCTACTCGGGCGCGATGATCGCCGCCGGCACGCTACCGCCGCACAGGGTCGCGCTGCTCGCCCCGGGAGCGCGTGACGAGTGGTACTCGGCGTCGGCGCTCTACTCGCGCGCGCTGTACCTCGACGTCGTCCCCGGGCTGCGGCAGGCCGTCGCTGTCGAAGGCGCTTCTGTCGGCATGGGCGCCAGCCTCGGAGCGCTCGCCATGCTCGTCACCCAGCGCCGGGCTCCCGGCACGTTCGGCGCGTTGTTTCTGCAGTCCGGCAGCTTCTTCATGCCGCGCTTCGACTCCCAGGAGTCCGGCTTCCCCCGCTACGCGCGCGTCGTCCGCGTCGTGCGGCGGATCTTGAGCGCGCTGGAGCACCCCGACCCGGTGCCGGTGCAGCTCACCTGCGGCACCGCGGAGGAGAACGTGTTCAACAACCGGGTGATGGCTCACACGCTGGCCGAGCAGGGCTACGAGGCGCGGCTCGACGAGGTTCCCGGCATGCACAACTACACCGGCTGGCGTGACGCCTTCGATCCGCATCTCACGCGACTGCTTGCGAGGATCTGGGCGTGAGGCACGTCGAGCTGTACTCGCCGGCGATCGGGGATGCGGGCAACGTCCTGGTGTACGGGCACTGGGGCCGCCCGGTCCTCGCCTTCCCGGCTGAGGGCGGGAGCGCCTGGGACTGGGACAGCCAGGGATTGGTGCACGCGGTCGGTGGCCTGCTCGAGGCCGGCCGCTGCAAGCTGTATTGCGTCGACGCGTTCGACTCCGGCGACCGCGGCGCCTACGAGTCCTGGGTCATCGACCAGGTGGCGCCGTTCATCCACGAGGATCTCGGCGGCCCCCAGGAAATCGTCACTACGGGCATGAGCATGGGCGCCTTTCACGCCGCCAACTTCGTGCTCCGGCGGACCGATCTGTTCACCGCCGCCATCTGCATGTCGGGCAATTACGAGTTCGGCGCCACCAGCGAGGTGTCGGGCTTTCACGGCGACCACCTCGACTGGATCCGCTCACGCGCGAGCTTCCTGCTGGTCTGCGGCCAGGGCATGTGGGAGGACACGACGGGCGCGCTCGAGAGCACGAAGCACCTCGCCTCGCTGCTCGGCGAGAAGGGCATCCGGCACGAGCTCGACCTCTGGGGCCACGACGTCCCGCACGACTGGCCGTCATGGCGTGCGCAGATCGCGTATTATCTGCCCCGATTCTGCTGATGGATGAGACGCGACATTTGATCGGGCTGCTGCTCGGCACCGAGGAGGACTGGCCGCGCGCGTTCGAGACCCTGCTCGGCCGGCTCGGGCCGGTCAAGGATGCCTCCGGAACGACCCATCACATCGACGTCGAGCGGATCACGATCGAGCCGTTCGACTTGCGCGACAAGCCGCGCTACAACCTCGTCGTCGACCGGCTCGCCTACTGGTACTTCGTCCCGCGCGAGTGGCTGAAGAAGATCGCGCTGATGGACGACGTGTACTTGCTCAACAGCCCGTTCACGTTCCAGTCGATGGAGAAGCACGCGGCGTATTGCGCGATGCTGCGGCTCGGGCTCAAGGTGCCGCAGACCGTGCTGGTGCCGCACAAGGTCCCGCCGGACAACGCGCGCTTCGCGTACACGGCCGCCAAGTACAACCGGTCGTTCGACCTCGAGGAGATCGCGGAGCAGATCGGCTACCCGCTGTTCATGAAGCCCTACGACGGCGGCCAGTGGGTCGGCGTCAGCCACATCTCGAACCCGACCGAGCTCAAGCGCGCGTACGACGGCTCGGGCCAGCGGCTGATGCACCTGCAGGCGGCGATCGACGGCTTCGACGTCTTCGCGCGCTCGCTGTCGATCGGCGCCGAGACGATGGTCATGAATTTCCGGCCCGACCTCCCAATGCACGACCGCTACGCCGTCGAGCACGAGTTCCTGACGCCCGAGATGGGCGACGAGGTGCTGACCATCAGCCGGTTGATCAACGCGTTCTTCCGCTGGGAGTTCAACTCGTGCGAGACGCTGGTGCGCGGGACCGAGGCGCATCCGATCGACTACGCCAACGCGTCACCCGACGTCGCGATCACGAGTCTGCACCACTACTTCCCGTGGGCGATCAAGGCCCTACTGCGCTGGTGCATGTTCTGCCTGGTGACCGGCCGCGTGCCGAGGCTGGACCTCGACACGCGGCGGTACTTCGAGATCGGCGACCGGACCGACCTCACTTACGAGGAGAAGCTCGCCGGCTACCGCAGGCTCGCCGACGAGTACTTCGAGGTGGAGCGCTACCAGGACTTCTGCGACAGCCGCATCCCCCATGTCGACGAGATGGTGTCCGAGTGGGTCACCTCACCGGAGTTCGACGACCTGCTGGTCGAGACCGTGCGCACGACTTACCCGCCGCACGAGCACGAGCGGTTCGTCGCGCACTTCCGCGGGCTCATCACTGCCTGACCGCGCAATCGTTGCGCAGCCGTGTCACGTAGTGAAATCGGTTGGCGTACACGTTGGCGTACGCGTTGATTGACCTAACCCTCGTCGTCGGCGCGCGTCACCTGTTGAGTGCATCGGGCTGGCCCGGTTGAAGATCGCGCACCGCATACGAACGCCATTCACCGAGCCGCCTTGCCTTGCCCAACCATCGGCGCATCCATCCCCATCGCCGTCGCGATCCCCACCTCCGATATTTGAGCAGCCACGCTCACGCGGCGTCGGTCAGTCTGGCTCCTTCTCGAGCACATCCTGGTACAGACTCATCGCTCTAGCGAGTCCCTCGTCAACGCTGGCGTCGGTCACCCCGCTTTGATCGGTCATGAGCTGCACAAGGGCGATCCACCGCTGAAACTCCTCGTCACGGCGAAGCGAGTCGATCTGCTGCTCCGTCCCCCGCAACAGGATGAAGCCGCGGAGATCTCCACCGTGTGGTGTAAGAACGGCCACGTCAAAGCGCTCGATCTGCTCTTTTTGCTGAAGACCCCCCCAGTACTGCATCGCCTCGTTGAAGAGCTTGAGGGCGCGCTTCTCGCGCCCGCGCACGACCTCTCCCCAACCGATGAATAAACCAGCCTCAGCCATGGGCCTTCCTCCTTTGTCGGACCCCCTGCGCGCTAATCATCCGAGGTGAGATCTCTATCCGCGGGATATCGGCGGGAAAGATGTTGGAATTACCCCCTGGGTCTCTCCAAAGCGCCTGGGTTTCTGTAGACGGCAAATCCAGGTTGGCGTACCCGTTGGCGTACGCGGCTCTGAGAACGCGAGAGAGGTCACCCCGGATTTCTCCGAAACCCCTCTCTGCCAACCTGGGTTGAGGCACGTGCCCCCTGACAATTAGTGACCCGAGGGCGGGGATGGAGAGCTTCCCCGAGATGACGAACAAGGTGACCGCATTGGTCCGAGCGACCGGGATCGAAGATCCTGGTCGGATGAGTGGTGGTGCTGGAAGGGAACGTCCCGACCCCGAGGTGCCCGAGCGTGCCCGGCGCCGGACGTTCACCGCGAAGTACAAGCTGGAGATCCTGGCCGCCTACGACGCTGCTCCCGATGGGGAGAAGGGTGCGTTGTTGCGTCGGGAGGGCCTGTACTCCAGCCATATCGTGGCGTGGCGGAAGGCCCGCGACGCCAGCGCACTGGCTGGGCTGGCGGTTCCGCGCGGACGTAAGCGGCGCGAGCCGCAAGCCGAGCAGATCGCCCGCCTTGAACAGGAGAAACGACAACTGGAGCAGGAGCTGGCCAAGACCCGCTTCGTGGTGGACGTCCAGGCAAAACTGCACGCGCTCTTGGAGACACTCTCCGAGAGCGCGCAGCCCGAGAACGGGTCGATGAAGTGAGCGACGCGGCGATCGCCGAGTTGGCCCCGAAGATCGGCGTGCGCAACGCGTGCGATGCCGTCGGTGTCGCGCAGGCCAGCTACTACCGCCGTCACCGGCGAAGCCCGCCACCGCAGCGGCCGGCGCCGCTCCCGCACCAGGACCGGCCGCAGCCCCGCGCGTTGTCGGAGTCCGAGCGGGCCGCGATCCTCGATGAGTTGCACAGCGAGCGGTTCGTCGACATGTCGCCGACCGAGGTGTGGGCCACACTGCTCGACGAAGGCCGCTACCTCGGCTCGATCTCCACGTTCTACCGGCTGCTACGTCAGGCCGGCGAGAGCCGGGAACGGCGCCGGCAGGCCACCCACCCGGCCGCCGTGAAACCGGAACTGGTTGCCTACCAACCGAATTCCGTATGGTCGTGGGATATCACCAAGCTGCGCGGCCCCGCGAAGTGGAGCTGGTACTACCTGTACGTGATCTTGGACATCTTCTCCCGCTACGTGGTCGGATGGATGGTCGCTACCCGCGAATCCGCTGCCCTGGCCGAGGTGCTGATCCGCCAGACGTGCGCCAAGCAGGGTATCGGCCGCGACCAATTGACCATCCACGCCGACCGCGGCTCGTCGATGACCTCCAAGCCGGTGGCGTTCCTGCTCGCCGACCTCGGCGTCACCCAGTCGCACTCGCGCCCGCACGTCTCCGACGACAACCCGTTTAGCGAGGCGCAATTCAAGACGCTGAAGTATCGGCCCGACTTCCCCGACCGGTTCGACTCGATCGAGGCCGCCCGTCGGCACTGCCAAACCTTCTTCGGCTGGTACAACGATGAACATCGCCATACCGGGCTGGCGCTTCATGTCCCCGCCGACGTGCACTACGGCACCGCCGCAATCACCCGCGAGAAGCGCGCCGGCGTGCTCGACGCCGCATATGCCGCCCACCCGGAACGCTTCGTGCGAAAGCCCCCGCAGCCACCGAACCTGCCCCGGTTCATGGATCAACAAGCCAGACGACACCGAGGAGGCCACTCAGTAAATACCGCGGAACGGTGCCTCATTCAGGTTGACAGATTCCGAACCGCTTGTTTTGTGGTCGGGCTGACAGAATTTGAACTGCGACCACTTGACCCCCAGTGTCGTTTTCGACGTTCGGGACTGTTCGTCGGTGACCTCTCTGCGCAGGCATTGGGGTGTTTAGACGATGGGGAACAGGAGCGGATACCCACAAACCGGGCGTCGTTGCTATCCACACCCCGCACGCCCGGCTTGGCACCAAACGGGCCGAGGCAGGGCCTCTCGGCGCTGAGTATGTGGACATTGAAACTGTCTATAACGGTAGACCACGTTGGGATACGCGTACGGAACCTAAGGGGGTATACCGCTAGGGGGCCGCAGGTCGCCAGCCGGAGACCTCCGTCGCGCACGAGAGTCGTTGTAGCGAGCGGTGTTTCGTCCTACGGTCGTGCCGTGCGTTCGACAGCCGGTCAAGCCCACGACGTTCTACAAGAACTCACCAGGGCCTAAAGGCCATCCCGCCCCGCCGATTTCTCTGTTTTGTCGTACGACTCGCACCCGAGTCCATGGTCAAAATGCGCAAAAGGCGATGGTTTGCGTCTGACTTCGCCGCAGAGATGGGGCTGAGAAATTACCCAAGCCTGGCAGGCTTCTCGGGTGACCCGAGAGGAGCTGTTCATGCCCGATCCCAATGGCCGTCGCCGTCCGTCGAAGCTGTCGGCGGAGACGAAATGGGAGATCTTCTTACAGGTGACATCGGGCGAGATCGCCCAGGCCGAGGCCGCCCGCAAGTGGGGCGTCGATGTGTCGACGGTGATCGGGATCCGGCGCACGGTCAAGGACGCCGCGTTGGCGGCGCTGGCCCGCAAGTCCGGTCGTCCTGGCACGCAACGCGATTGGCAGCTCGAAGCCGCCCGAGCGGAGATCGCGCAGCTCACCGAGGCGGTCAAGGCGCAGGCCATCGAGCTGGCGGTCGTGCGGGGAAAATCCGGGTGGGGCTAAGTGGACCGGTGCCGGTGCGGGTCCCCGCCGAGGTCAAGGAGCTGGTCCTGAAGAGCGTCGACGACGCGGTCGCGGCCGGGTTCGCCCACACCTGGGTATGCTCGCTGTGGCAGGTCTCCGACCAGCGGGTACACCGTTGGCGGGCACGCCGGCGCGACGACGGCACCCTGGTCGACCGGGCACCGGGCGGGCACCCGGTGCACGCGTTGCTGCCCGAGGAGATCGCCGCGATCCTCGACATCGCCGAACGCTGGGGCACCGTCGACCGCTCGCATCGCAAGCTCGCGCACCGCGGCTCCTACCAGGGCATCGTGTGGGTGTCGCCGTCCAGCTTCCGCCGGGTGCTGGTCGAGCACGGCCTGTCCCTGCCCGAACCGGCGCCGCGCACGCGATCAGAAAAGCGCCCGTGGCCGGACTGGCTGGTGTGGGCGCCGAACCGGATCTGGATATGGGACGCAACCCATTTCACCCGCGCCCGCCGGGTCTGCTTCGCGATCGTGGACCTGGTGTCGCGCAAGTGGATCGACACCCTGGTCAGCGTGGAGGAGACCGCCACCCAGGTCACGGTGCTCTTCGAGCACGCGCTGCAGCTCGAGGGCCTGCTCGAGCTGCTCACCGACGAACGCCTCGACCTGGACCCCGACGACCCCCGCCGCCCGATCCTGCTCGCCGTAAGCGACAACGGGCCGCCGATGACCGCCCACGACACCCGCGCGTTCATGGCGCTGATGGCCATCGCCCAGCACCACGGCCGCCCCGGCGTCCCCCAGGATCAGGCGTGGATCGAGTCGTTCTTCGGCCACATCAAGGGTGAGTGGCCGCACCTGGAAACCATCGCCGAGCCGTCGCTGCTGAAAGCCGAACTTCTAAGAGTCCGAATGGAATACAATTCTGTGAGGCTGCACGAAGCGATCGGATACGTGACTCCCGACGACGAGCACACCGGTCGCGGTGAAGCCATCCGGCAAGCCCGCCGCGACGGACTCGAGCGCGCCCGGCAACGGCGACTCGACTACCATCGCCACACCAGCGCCAACCCCACCGGGGAGATGCCATGAGTTGGGTAATTTCTCACGCCATCTCTGCGGTTAAGTCAGAAACGCCTCACGTGATCGCCGAAGAAACCGCCGATGACCCCGCCATTACTCAAGCAATCCGCGACCACGCCAGAGAGGTCACCGGATTCGTTCGCGACGGAATGCCCGCAATGATGCGGGACATGATGGGTGGGGGGATGATGCCCTAGCTGCAGTAGCGGCATGTCATCTGG
>CAVQSK010000017.1:0-184084 GCA_963715885.1 uncultured Actinomycetota bacterium | reverse complement strand
CCTAGGCGTTGGTGGCGAGCGTCAGCTCCATCAGCTTGATCGCCATCGCACAGCCGTCGATACCCGGCGTCTGCGGATTCACCCACCAACCGACGACGCCGCCGGCGTCACTGGCCACCCCGCATGCGCCGTTCGGGTCGTTGGGGCGCATCACGATCGACCGCACCCCCGCGATGGTGCGGTCCTCGATCCGATACTCGAGCCCCTCGGCGGTCTGGCGTTCGTTGTCCAGGCTGCCCTGCTCGAACCAGAACCGGGTGATATCCACCAGGCCCGCCGGATTGGCCGCCTGCCAGCGGCACACCGCCCCCACGAACGTGCTCTGAATGTCCAGTGGATCGGCGCCGACGGTCTTCGCGAGGATGTCCTCGGTCAGCACCTCACATTCCTTGAGCAGGTTCGGGTACGTCTTTTGCGAATCGTCGTTGCGGGGCACATCGCCAGAGCCGCTCAAGGCCGGGGTTCCCTCGACCGTTCGCGTGCAGCCCAGCACCGTCGTCAGCACGGCCAGGACGGCGACCACACCTACCAGGATCTGGCGGCGCCAGGAAGCTCGGCTCATTTGGAATTCACAATCGACTGACGGGTCAACTCCTTGGCGACGTCACAAGGATCGGGGAACGGCTCCTCGGCGAAGCTGATCGACCATTCGATGAAGTCGTCCTCAAACTGGATGCCGATCTCGCACAGGTTCGCGATGGGTGCTTCGTTGCCGACACCCGGAAGCTCACCGACGGCGATGAACCCGTCGTGGCCTTCGATGTTGATGTCTTCCACGCTTGCTCGCGAGAGTTCCTCGGTCTTGCGCTCCCGGCCGATGGGGCTGCCGCGATACCAGGTGAACGAGAAATGCGGCCCCAGGATGCCGCCACCCACGAGCCACTGGCAGCCCACCGAGGTGGTCGCCGTGTTGACCAGACCCGTGACGCGGGTCAGTTCGCTCATCGTCTGGTCGCTGACGCCTCCGCACTGCGGGAAGAACGGTCCGTGCGCGGCGTTCTGCTGCGGCGCCGACGTCTGTGGCACCTCGGGAGAGGTCGGCTCCGAATCGGAGCATGCGGCAAACACCGGAATCATGGCCGCAGCCGCCACGGCCAGCGTCTTCGCTTTCCGGCGTGTTCGTACGTCGCCGCCTCTGCGGCTCCGCAAACCGGTCGCGCACGTGCTCGGGGTCACGCCATGCACTGTAGCGGCAGCCCACTACCTCAACCACCGACATGCCGATTGACCTGCTCTTTTCTTGTGCTCAGCGCAGTTGCGGCCAAACACAACTGCGTCAGCTTGGTGTGCGACAGTAGCGGGATGCTCCGGGCGCTGCTGCGACAGTATGTGCGGCCGTACCGAGGGCTGCTGTCGGTCGTTGCGGTGCTCCAACTGATCAGCACGCTGGCGTCGCTGTACCTGCCGACCGTCAATGCGGCGATCATCGACGACGGCGTGGCCAAGGGCGACCTGCAAACGATCGTCGAATTGGGCTTCGTGATGCTCACCGTCAGCGCGCTGCAGGTGCTGTGCGCGGTGGGCGCGGTGTACTTCGGTTCGCGTGCCGGCATGGGGTTCGGCCGTGATCTGCGCTCCGCGATCTTTCACCACGTCACCGGCTTGTCGGCCGAGGAGACCGCCCGCTTCGGCGCCCCTTCGCTGCTGACCCGCACCACCAACGACGTCCAGCAGATCCAACAGCTGGTGCAACTGACCTGCACGATGCTGATCACCGCGCCGATCATGTCGATCGGCGGCATCTTCATGGCCGTGCACCAAGACGCCGGCCTGTCATGGCTGCTGCTCGTCAGCGTGCCGGTGCTGGCGGTCGCCAACTACTGGATCGTGTCGCACCTGCTGCCGATCTTCCGGCGCGTGCAACGGCTGATCGATGGCATCAACCGAGTGATGCGCGAGCAGCTCTCGGGTATCCGCGTGATCCGGGCGTTCGCACGGGAACCCTTCGAGCGCAACCGATTCGCCGAGGCCAATCAGGCGTTGGCCGATGTCGTGCTCGACGCCGGCCGCTGGCAGGCGCTAATGCTGCCGGTGACCACTCTGGTGATCAACGTTTCCAGCGTCGCGCTGATCTGGTTCGGCGGCTTGCGGATCGACGCCGGCCAGATGCAGGTGGGCTCGCTGATCGCATTCCTGTCCTACTTCATGCAGATCCTGATGGCCGTGTTGTTGGCCACGTTCATGCTGGTGCTGCTGCCGCGCGCGTCGGTGTGCGCCGAAAGGATCAGCGAGGTGCTGACCACGACGCCAGGCATCACCAGCCCCGAACACCCGGTGCGTCCCGTCGCCGTCAACGGCGAGATCCGTTTGGAAGGGGCGACATTCAGCTATCCCGGTGCTGACCGTGCTGTGTTACAGGATGTTTCGCTGACAGCTGCGCCCGGCACGACAACGGCCATCGTGGGCTCCACCGGTACGGGCAAGTCGACACTGATAGCGCTGATCTGCCGATTGTATGACGTCACCGGTGGGTCGGTGCGTGTCGACGGCGTCGACGTTCGCGAATACGACACCGAACAGTTGTGGTCGGCGACCGGCCTGGTGCCGCAGCGGGGCTACCTGTTCTCCGGCACGGTCGCCGAGAACTTGCGCTACGGCAAGGCCGATGCGACCGACGACGAAATGTGGGAGGCGCTGCGGGTGGCAGCGGCCGATGACTTCGTCCGCGCCCACGCCGACGGGCTGAGCATGCCGGTAGCCCAGGGAGGCATCAACTTCTCCGGTGGACAGCGGCAACGGTTGGCGATCGCGCGTGCCGTCATCCGCCGGCCCGCCATCTATCTGTTCGACGACGCCTTCTCGGCGCTCGATGTGCACACCGACGCCCGAGTCCGCGCCGCGCTGCGCGACGTGTCCGCTGGTTCGACGGTGGTCATTGTGTCGCAGCGCATTTCGACCGTCGCCCAGGCCGACCAGATCGTCGTCATCGACGATGGCCGCGTCGTGGGAGTCGGGACGCACGAGACGCTCCTTGCCGATTGCCCCGCCTACGCCGAGTTCGCCGACTCGCAGTCGCTGGGCGCCGGAGCGGGGGGCCAACGGTGACCGGGCCGGTGAGGCGGCCCATCCGCGGCGTGGTGCAGGCGCCGACAGAACGGTCCCGCGACTTCAAGGGTTCGGCGATCCGGTTGGTCAAATTGCTGACACCGCAGCGCGGGTTGACCACGATGGTGATTCTGCTGGGGATCGGTGGGATCGCCATCGGGGTGATCGGCCCGCGGATTCTCGGTCACGCCACCGATTTGTTGTTCAACGGCGTGATCGGGCGGCAACTGCCGCCGGGTCTGACCAAGGAGCAGGCCATCGAGGCCGCCCGCGCCCGTGGCGACAACACGTTCGCCGATCTGTTGTCGGGCATGAACGTGGTGCCCGGGCGGGGCGTGGATTTCGGCGCCGTCGGCCGCACCCTGCTGCTCGCATTCGCGCTGTATCTGGTTGCCGCGCTCCTGGTCTGGCTACAAGCGCGGCTACTGAACGTGGCGGTGCAGCGCACCATGGTGGCGCTGCGCTCGGACGTCGAGGACAAGGTGCACCGACTGCCCTTGTTCTACTTCGACTCTCGTCAGCGCGGCGAGGTGCTCAGCAGGGTCACCAACGACGTGGACAACATTCAGACGTCGCTGTCGATGACGATCAGCCAGCTGCTGACCTCGATTCTGACGGTGGTGGCGGTGCTGGTGATGATGTTGACCATCTCACCGCTGCTGACGTTGCTCACCGTGGTGACCGTGCCGCTTTCCCTATGGGTCACCCGGGCGATTGCGCGGCGTTCGCAACGGCTCTTCGTGGCGCAATGGGCCAACACCGGCAGGCTCAATGCCCACATCGAGGAGACGTACAGCGGTTTCACCGTCGTCAAGACCTTCGGCCACCGCGCGCGCGCGCAGGAACAGTTCAGCGTGTACAACGACGACGTCTACCAGGCAAGCTTTGGGGCGCAGTTCTTTTCGGGCCTGGTCTCGCCGGCCACGACGTTCATCGGCAACCTCAGCTACGTCGCGGTCGCAGTGGTCGGTGGTATCCAGGTGGCGACGGGTCAGATCACACTCGGCAGCATCCAGGCGTTCATCCAGTACGTGCGCCAGTTCAATCAACCGCTGACCCAGGTCGCTGGGATGTACAACACGCTGCAATCCGGGATCGCCAGCGCGGAGCGGGTCTTCGACCTGCTCGACGAATCCGAGGAGTCACCGGACCCGCCCGCTGCGCTACCGTCGCTCGACGGCAGGTCCGGTCGGGTCGAGTTCGCGAACGTCAACTTCAGCTACCGGCCCGGCACACCGGTGATCGAGGACCTGTCTCTGGTCGCCGAGCCCGGTAGCACGGTGGCGATCGTCGGGCCGACCGGGGCGGGCAAGACCACGTTGGTCAACCTGCTGATGCGGTTCTACGAGGTGGACTCGGGCCGCATCCTCGTTGACGGAGCGGATATCTCGTCCGTGAGCCGGCGGTCGCTGCGCTCCCGGATCGGCATGGTGCTGCAGGACACGTGGCTGTTCGGCGGCACCATCTACGACAACATCGCGTACGGGCGGCCGCAGGCCGGCGAGGACGAGGTGATCGAAGCGGCGAAGGCGGCGTACGTCGACCGGTTCGTGCGCACCCTGCCCGACGGGTACCAGACGTGGGTCAGCGACGACGGCGGCAACATCAGCGCAGGAGAAAAGCAGCTCATCACGATCGCCCGCGCGGTCCTGGCCAGCCCGCAGCTGCTGGTCCTCGACGAGGCCACCAGCTCCGTGGACACCCGCACCGAGCTGCTGATCCAGCACGCAATGAGTCAGTTGCGCCGCGATCGGACAAGTTTCATTATCGCCCATCGGCTTTCGACGATCCGCGATGCCGATGTCATCCTGGTGATGGAGGCCGGGAAGATCGTCGAACGGGGCACGCATGCCGAGCTGCTGGCCCGCCACGGCGAGTACTGGGCGATGACACGCGCTTAATCGCGCCGGGGGTACGGTTTGTAACGGATTTGGCCCGATTTTCGTCAAATTCCGTAGTCTCGGCGTATGGCAACGGCCGTGCATACCTTCTGCCGGTACTGCCTCGCCTCATGCGGTATCGAAGTGACGGTTGAGAACAACCGGGTCACGAGGATCTCCGCCGAACGTCCGCGTTGAGCTCGTCGTACGTCGGCGTCGAACGCGTCGGCTAGATCTGCGGGCCCTCGGCCCGTAGGTCATCGACGTTGCGCATCGCGTCACGCAGCTTGCCCAGCCACTCGTCGGCATGTTCACCGACGAGCCTGACGGACCAGGCCAGCGCGTCCGATCGGGACCGGGCCACGCCGGCGTCGACGAGCGTGTCGAGCACCTGACGCTCCGGCTGACGCAGACGGGTCATGACCGGTACGGCGATGTGCGTGAACAGGATTCGTTCAGGCGAGTCCTCGGGGCCAACCTCGACGCCCCAGGCTACTTTGCGGCCGTAACGGTCCTCGGCCTCGTCGGCGATGCGCATGCGCTCGGGGCGGGTCTCCTCGCGGAAACGGGCGACACGTCCCGATGCGTGGGCTTCACTTTCGGTCTCGGAGCCCTCGGATTCCGGAAGGCGGCCGATGACAGTGATTTCTTCGCGGTCGACGACGACCTTCGGGTCGCCGGCGAACCAGCCGTCGGGGAGGCGACCGCCGAACCAGTCGGCTGCGTCGCTCGCGTCGGGTTGCTGGGCCTGCTGCCAGCCGCCGGCGCGGCCTGGCCGTCGGCCATGGAAATGATGATGTCGCATGATTACATACTTACACCGTTACACCACTGCTGGGGCGGCTTTCACCGCCAGCGAACACGCGATGCTTGTCGGCGGTTTGTCGGCGGCGCTACTTGCGCTTCATGAGCAGGACGGCCCCGCCGCCGACCACCATCCCGATCAGCAGCAGCACGGCCAGGGCCGGGCTGACGAACCACCACACGAGACCCAGCGCGATGATCGCCGGCGACGCGACGAACAGCACCATGCCCGGGTGCTGCTTGATGACCGCGAGGGCGCTCTGCGCCCGCAACCGGTCGATTTCCTTTGCCATGGCACAAGAATGCCAGGTTGCCCTAGTTTGGTGCCATGACAGGAACAGGACCTGGAAGTTGGCAACCCGATCCAGAAGGCCGCTTCGAGTATCGCTGGTTTGACGGGCAGCGCTGGACCGATCAGATCTCACATCAAGGTCAGATCGGCCGGGCTCCGTTGGGCGGCCAGCCCCAGGGCGGCCCACCCCAACCACAGGGTGCCCCGCCCCAGCCCCAAGCTGCTGCGGTCGGAGCTGCTCCCGGTGACGGTTTCGCCGGTATCTCCGGCGATCTGGTCGACGGACGCTTCAGCGAGAAAGAGGCCAAACCGATCGCCAATCAGAATGCGAAGCTGCTTCGCGTCCGCCTTGGCGAGCCGTTCATGGCACGACAGGGCTCGATGGTCGCCTATCAGGGCAATGTGGACTTCGCCTTCGAGGGCGGCGGCGCCTCGAAGTTCCTCAAGAAGGCGCTGACCGGCGAGGGCCTGCCGTTGATGCGGTGCCAGGGGCAGGGCGACGTGTTCCTCGCTGAGCGGGCATACGACGTTCATATGCTGCACCTGACGAACTCCGGCTTGTCGATCAGCGGCAAGAACGTGCTCGCCTTCTCCTCCAGCCTGGACTGGAACATCGAACGGGTGAAGGGCGGCAGCATGGCGACGGGCGGCCTGTTCAATACGACGTTGCGCGGCACTGGTTGGGTGGCGCTGACGACGGACGGTCCGCCGGTCGTGCTCAACGCGGCCGAAGCACCGACCTTCGCCGACACCAACGCGGTGGTCGCGTGGTCGGCGAACCTGCAGACGCAGCTGAAGACGAGCTTCAAGGCGGGAGCGCTGATCGGGCGGGGTTCCGGCGAAGCAGTCCAGGTGTCGTTCTACGGCCAGGGCTTCGTCATTGTTCAGCCCTCGGAAGGCGTGCAGATCACCGCAACCCAGTAGGTCACAGCTCCAGCAGCACCGTTACAGGCCCGTCGTTGACGAGTTCGACCTGCATGTGCGCACCGAACACGCCAGTGTCGACCTGCGCGCCCAGCCGCCGTAGCGCGTCGGCGAACGCGGTCACCAGCGGTTCGGCGACGGCGCCAGGCGCGGCGGCGTTCCAGGTCGGGCGACGCCCTTTTGCCGTGTTGGCGTACAGGGTGAACTGGCTGACCACCAGGATCGGTGCATTGGCGTCGGCCGCGGACTTCTCGTCGTCGAGAATGCGGAGCTGCCAAAGTTTTTCAGCCAGACGCTGCGCCTTTTCGGGGTCGTCGGTGTGCGTGACGCCGACCAAGGCGAGTAGCCCTTGACCCTCGGGCCGCACGGCGCCGATCACCTGACCGTCGACAGTCACCGACGCCGATAGGACCCGCTGCACCAGAACGCGCATGGTCGCCGATGCTGCCATGCGCAACCCACGTAGGTCTGTCGGGCCATACCCTATTGTGCGCGCGGCGCACCAGCATCGCCGGGAGGCGGCGTAGTTTCGGCGGCGCCATCTTCTCGGCGCAGCGCGTAAGTCGTCAACTGGCGGATCCGCCGCTAGGATACCCTAGGGGGGTATGGTAGACATAGGCGATGAGCACACTCACAGTCACCGTTTCCGGCATGACATGCGGACACTGCGCGGCCTCCGTACGCGAGGAGATCCGCTACATCCCCGGCGTGAGGATGGTCGATGTGGACCTCACCAGCGGCACAGTGGTCATCGACAGCGATAGCGAGGTGGAGACGGCCGCGATCAGAAACGCCGTGGAGGAAGCCGGCTATCGGCTGGCCGGCTGATGAAACCCGTACAGAGGTTCGCCGCGTTCGTCGTCGGCCTCGTGGCGGTGTTCGCGGTCGCCGCCTGGGTCGGCAAGGCCGTAGGTCCCAAAGACCACTGAGAATGTCGACTGTCGAACTCTCGATAGACGGGATGACGTGTGCGTCGTGTGCGGCACGGGTCGAGAAGAAGCTCAACAAACTCGACGGGGTCACCGCGACCGTGAACTTCGCGACCGAGAAGGCGCGGGTCACCTACGGCGGCGACGTCACCCCCGAACAGTTGGTGGCGACCGTTGACGATGCCGGATACCAAGCGCACCTGCCCGCGCCTGAGGGCTCGGCGACCGAGTCCAAGACCACAGTCGAGGACGACCCGACCGCATCGATTCGGCAGCGGCTGCTGATCTCGCTCGTGCTGACCGTGCCCGTGATCGCGATGGCGATGGTCCCGGCAATGCAGTTCACGAATTGGCAGTGGCTGTCCTTGACGCTGGCGGCGCCCGTTGTGGTGTGGGGAGCATGGCCATTTCACCGGGCGGCGTGGGCGAACCTGCGGCACGGCACCGCAACCATGGACACGCTGATCTCGATGGGCACCCTCGCCGCGCTGGGCTGGTCGATCTACGCGTTGTTCTGGGGCACCGCCGGCTTGCCGGGCATGACGCATCCGTTCGAACTGATCATCGCCCGCACGGATGGCACCGGCAACACCTATCTGGAAGCCGCCGCCGGTGTGACCACGTTCATCCTGGCCGGACGGTACTTCGAGGCCCTGTCCAAGCGCCGGGCCGGCGCCGCGTTGAGGGCGCTGCTGGAGCTTGGCGCCAAAGACGTCTCGGTGCGCAGGAACGGTGTGGAACAGCGCATCCCAATCGACCAGCTGGTGGTCGGCGACGAATTCGTCGTGCGGCCGGGCGAGAAGATCGCCACGGATGGCGTTGTCATCGAGGGCAGTTCAGCCGTGGATGCGTCAATGCTCACGGGCGAGTCGGTGCCGGTGGACGTCGGCGCGGGCAACCGCGTGGTGGGTGCGACAGTCAATGTGGACGGCCGTCTCATGGTGCAGGCGACCAGAGTTGGCTCCGATACACAACTGGCGCAGATGGCGCTGCTCGTGGAGGACGCCCAGAACGGCAAGCCACAAGCTCAGCGGCTGGCCGACAAGATTTCGGCGATCTTCGTGCCGCTTGTCATCGCCCTGTCTGTGGCGACGCTCGGATTCTGGTTGGGCACCGGCGGATCCGTTGCCGCGGCATTCACC
The DNA here is from genome assembly GCA_963715885.1 of uncultured Actinomycetota bacterium. GTDB lineage: Bacteria > Actinomycetota > Actinomycetes > Mycobacteriales > Mycobacteriaceae > Mycobacterium. The sequence goes on along the minus strand of CAVQSK010000017.1, from coordinate 175,068 downwards.
GCCGCAGTGGCAGTGCTGATCATCGCCTGCCCGTGTGCATTGGGGCTCGCGACACCGACTGCCCTGATGGTCGGCACCGGCCGAGGGGCACAGCTCGGCATCCTGATCAGAGGTCCGGAAATACTGGAGTCCACCCGTCGCATCGACACCATCGTGGTGGACAAGACCGGCACGGTAACCACCGGAACAATGACGCTGCTCGACGTGATCACCGCGGACGGTGAGCAGCCAGATGACGTGCTGCGGCTGGCCGGCGCGCTGGAGGACTCGTCGGAGCACCCGATCGCCAAGGCGATCGCGACCGGCGCGCGCAACAAGGTGGGGGACCTTCCGTCCGTCGAGAGGTTCATCAACATTGCGGGATTGGGCGTACAGGGTGTCGTCGAGGGTCACGCCGTGGTGGTCGGCCGGCAGCGCCTCCTCACCGACTCGTCACAGCGCTTGCCCGAGAAGCTCGCAAAGTCGATGCGGCAAGCCGAATCTGAGGGCAGAACAGCAGTTGCCGTTGGCTGGGATGGGCAGACCCGCGGCGTGCTGGTGGTCGCCGATGAGGTCAAGCCGACCTCGTCCGAGGCGGTCAGACAACTGCGGGCGCTCGGGTTGACGCCGATCATGTTGACCGGCGACAACGAGGCGGCCGCACGCACGATCGCCCGGCAGGTGGGGATCGACAAGGTCATCGCCGAGGTGCTACCGCAGGAAAAGGTCGCCACCATCAAACGCCTGCAGGCCGACGGCAAGGTGGTGGCGATGGTCGGCGACGGCGTCAACGATGCGGCCGCGCTCGCCCAGGCCGACCTTGGTCTCGCGATGGGCAGTGGTACCGACGTCGCCATCGAAGCGAGCGACCTGACGTTGGTACGCGATGATCTACGCGCTGTTCCGGACGCGATTCGGCTGTCCCGCAAGACATTGACGACAATCAAGGGCAATTTGTTCTGGGCCTTCGCCTACAACGTCGCGGCGCTCCCGCTGGCAGCAGCCGGTCTTCTGAATCCGATGATCGCCGGCGCCGCAATGGCTTTCAGTTCGCTGTTCGTCGTGAGTAACAGCCTGCGACTGCGCAGGTTCACGCCATCCCGCTCGCTAGGGATCGTCGTCGTCGGGTAGTAGGTAGTTCTCGGGGTGATCTCCACGAGCACCCGCATAACGGCAACCGTGTCCTCGGGGTCTATGCCCAAGTCGAGAAACCACTTCGCCCGCGCCGCGGCCTCTCCGTCCGCGCGCAACAACACCGCCGCGTGGGGATCTTCGATGCAGGGTAGACCGACGCGCGAATGTGTTCGAGCTTGAAGCCGCGGTCGAGCAGCCAGGCGATCAATTCCGCGCGTTCTCGGCGCGCGTCGTCCCCCAGGCCGTCGAGCAGGCCCAACGCTTCGATATCGACGTCTGCGGCCATGGCGCCAACACTATTCCTCGCCTGCTGCGCGAGCGCGGAACAGTTTCACCTCGCCCTTGACACCCTTGAGGTGCCGGGCGCCCGCGAATGACCAATCGAATCCGTCAGCGGATGCGATTGCAACACGGGTGGATTCGGAAACCAGTACCGCACCCGGTCGTGCTGCACCTGTCACGCGACTGGCCACATTCACGGGGCTGCCGAACCAGTCGCCGGCTCGGCTGACTGCCGACCCCGATGCGATCCCGATACGCAGCTGGGGGAAGTCGTCGTACTTCTCGGCGGTTTTGACAAGTGCCAGCGCCGTTCGCAGCAGCGCCACCGGATCGGTGCTGACGAACATGACGGCGTCGCCAATTGTCTTGACGAACCGCACCGGTGGCGCGACGACATCGTGGGCGAGGCCCGACAGCCGGCTGGCGAGATTCTCCAGCTCCTCCGGCGGCACCGCTTCACCGAGCCGGGTGAAGCCAACCAGGTCGGCGAACGCGACCGTGACGTTGCGCGCGCCCGGGACGGCACCGGCCGCCCGCTCGGCAACGCTGACCGCCTCCGTCTCCAACGTGTGGCGTAGTTGCACGCGAAGCACGTCGTCACACAACGGGCCCAGCAGCGGCGAAACCTGCTGCACCAAGACCTCGTAGGCCTGTGCGAGTTGTAACTCCGTCGCGCCGGGTCGTATCACAGCTTCGAGAACGACCTGGCGCATCGCCTCGGCTGTCTGGGCGAGGCCGTGTCCGAGTACTCGTGACACGGTGATCACCTGCTCGCGGCTCAACCCCATGTCAATAAAGACCCTCGCGTTTGCGGCGGCCTTGCTGTCGGCGCGCAGATGGACAACCGCATCGGGGTCGTCGGCCCTCGGCAGGCCCATCGCACGTTGGATCTCCTCCAGAAGCTCCAGGTCGATGCCGGTTTCCTCGCAGATCTGGCGGGCAGACACGTACACGCCGTCATTGCCGACGATGCGACCGGCGGGCATCAACATCGGTGCGACTTCTCCCCGAATCTGTTCGACGGTGAAGCCCTTGGCGAGTAGCCACTCGATCAGCTCCGCGCGCTCGGCGCGCGCTTGTCCCGCGAGCCCGTCGAGCAGGCCCGCAGCCTCGATGTCGACGTCCTCGGGCACGGGCTCAACGTATACCGAAGCCGCTGTTGTATACAGCAGTGATGCGGCGGTGGACTCTCAGCGTCGTGCTGGCACTCGTGGTAATCGTGGGCGGCTACGCTTCGTCACCGTGTCCGATCTGATTGCGCGATGATCTCGCCTCTTTTGCACGGCCTGCCGCCGATCATCGGTGACGGCGCACGGGTGTTGATCCTCGGCAACATGCCCAGTGCGATGTCATTGGCCGCACAGCAGTATTACGGGAACCCGCGCAATGCGTTCTGGCGGATCTTGGGCGAAATCTCCGGGTTCGATGCCGAGGCTCCGTACGAGGCACGGACCGCCGCGCTGCGGGCCCAACGTGTGGCGGTGTGGGACGTGCTGCGGTCATGCCGACGGGTGGGGAGCCTAGATTCCGCGGTAGAGCTAGACAGCATGGTGGCCAACGACTTTCGAATATTCTTTGGTGAATACCCGCATATCACATCGGTGTTCTTCAATGGCGCCGCTGCGGAGAGGAACTTCGGCCGGCTGGTCAGCATCGACCATCCAATCCATTTCGAGCGCTTGCCCTCGTCGAGTCCTGCCAACACCATGCGTTATGCGCACAAGCTATGCGCCTGGCGGGAAGCCTTAACCCCACGTCAATAACGGTGCCGCGGACGCCACCGGCCCTATTCTCAGTTCAGCAGCACTGGCGATGGCCGAAGCAATGGACTAGGACACCGCTGGGCGTCTGTTCGCCCACGGCCGCGCCTTCTCGATTTGGGCGCCGAGGGACAGCAGCGTCGCCTCATCGAAAGGCCTGCCCACCAACTGTATTGATGTCGGCACGCCGGTGCCGTCCAACCCCCACGGCACGACCGCTGCCGGTTGGCCCGTCACGTTGAACGCTGCCTGGAACGGCACGCGAGCAGCCACCAGCGTCAGCGTCGACAACGCACCTCGCTTCTGGTAAGCCCCGATGCGCGACGGGCCCGTCGCCGTTCCCGGCGTGATGACGACATCGACGTCGTCGTAGATCGTCTGGATCCGTTCGGCCACTTCACTTTCGGCAGATCTGACAGCCCTCATCCGCCGCTCGGAGAGCATTCCGCCGATCCTGGCAAAGTGACGGGTGCGGGCATCGAGCCGCTCTGGACGGGCCAGCGTTTGCACGTCGTCGTAGACCCCGCGGAAGTAACGAGACAGGGCGTGTGCGACCGCATGCGGCGGGTAGTCAGGGTCCCGGACAATCACGTCGTGCCCGAGCTCGCGCAGCAACTCGCCGGCCTCCTCGACGGCCGCCCGCTGCGCCACGCCCACCCGTACCATCAGCGGTGGAGGCGCCTTGGTGCTCAACGCGATACGTAGGCGTCCCGGCTCTCGCGCCGCCGCCCCCACGAAACCGCCGTCCGCGGTGGTCACATCGAGGAAGAGCGCAGCGTCCGCGACGGTCCTGGCCATCGGCCCGTTCACGCTCAAGCCATTCCACGCATCGTCGTGCGGCGCCAGAGGAACCCGATCGCGCTGGGGTTTGATCCCGAACAGGCCGCACCATGTCGACGGGATCCGAATAGATCCCATGCCGTCGGAACCCAGCGCCATCGCTGCCAGGCCTGCCGCGACGGCTGCGCCGCTGCCACCACTGCTGCCGCCCGGCGTGTAGTCGGTGTTCCACGGGTTGCGCGTCGCACCGAACGTGACGGTCTCGGTGAACGACCAGATCATCATCTCGGGCACCGCGGTCTTTCCGACGATGACCGCGCCCGCCTCACGAAGGCGTCGCACCACCTCGGCGTCCTGTGTGGGAGCCGGTCCATAGGCCGCCGTCCCGTATGTCGTTACCTCCCCGGCGACGTCGACGTCGTCCTTGATCGCGATCGGCACGCCGAGCAGGGGCCGCCGCTCCCCCGCATTCAGCCGGTCCTGTGCGACACCCGCTTCCTGACGCGCGGTGTCGGCGAGCACGACGCGGTAGGACCGCAACTCGCGGTCGAGGCGGGCGATGCGGTCGAGGTACAGCTCGAGCAATTCGGGCGCGGTGATGCTGCCCGACGCCAGCATTCGCGCCTGCTCGGCAGCTCCGGCAAAGGCAAGGTCACGAGGATTCACCGACGCAGCGTAGCGGCTCACCCACCGTGTCTGGCGGCGTATTCGCCAGGAGTGCAGCCCAGCATGGTGCGGAAGTCGTTGCTGAAGTGCGCCTGGTCGTACCAGCCGAGGCGAACCGCCAGGTCGGCGAAGTCGACACCGGGATGGCTCTCGATCTCCAGCGCGGCCTGCTGCAACCGGTAGCGACACAACCCCACTTGACCGGGACCCCGACGTAGCGACGGAACACGCGCTGGGTGGTGCGTGCGCTCCAAGGCGATTGCCGCATCACCTGCTCCACCCGGTGCAGCCGATCGTCGTCGCGAATGCGGTCGATCAGCCCCGTCAGCGACACATATGTCGGGTCGAGATCGCCGGAAGACGCACCGATCAGCTCGTCCAGGCGGGCTGACGCAGACTTCACTTCGTTGTCGAGATGGATTGGGCCGCCGAACAACTCGTGGTCGACAGGCTGCACCCGCCCCCTCATCACTGCGGCGTCACGGTCGAAGCGCGCGGCGTACCCGCCCGGCCGGAACCGGGCTCCGACGACCGCGCCGCGCTCGCTGATCGTGGTGTGAAACACCCGCTCTACCACACCCTGCACCAAGGTGTTGGGCAACGGAAAGCCATGGCGCGGGCTGCATCGCCCCACTCATGGGTAATGTGCATCGACGGAAACGTGATGACGGTGCTGTCGAACGGACCCTGCTCGCGCAGGTCCCAACTGACCGACCAGAAGTGCTCGACGAACCGGGCCGCCGCATCCGACGGCGCCCACCGATCGAGGTCGAATACCGACGTGCTGGCGGCCCGGCCGACGACGCCGCGCAGGGGCGCTGGTCGTATCGAGTCCTTCCGAGCGCCCATGAAACTAGGCTACGAAACTGTGCGGTTGGGTCGCCGTGTCGGCCGACGTTACCTTCCATCGGTCCATGAAGCCGGAGGGTATTACGACATTCTCAGGCGGCGACAAGAAGAAAATACTTGTCGTCGACGACGCCGGTGGCTATGCCGTGCTCCAGTCCCGAAAGAAATGATGGCATTTCATCGATCAGTAGAAGTAGAGGTTCGACCCGCCGGGCTCCTGATGGACGCGCCCGCGACGCGATGGCGTGAGGTCGTCCCCGTACGTCGCGCGCTCGTCCGTGCGGATGCTTTTCAGCTTGAGATACCCGCTGAAGGTGAACTCGTTGGGCGCGTCGACCGGTTCGATTGAGAACTCCTCGGAGTGATCCGTGTTGTTCGGCACACAGGTGTAGAGAAACTTGTTCCCGGCGCCGGTGAGCTGTTTGCTGGCGTGGAGGACACGCGGGTACGCCTGGTTTGTCAACGACTTGCCGGTTCCGAGGTCATCGAAGACCCAAAGGTCCGTCTTGTCGTTATCGTCTTTGAGGGGGTGGTGGTAGACCTCGAAGTTCACCGGAGTCGGTGTGCCCGGTGGAACCCCCTCGGTGTTGCTGGCGTGAAGGGCTTCGCTGTTGTCATCCTTGAGGACGTAGACCGCTCTGTCGCGAGGCAGCCCGGCGCACAGATAGCCGGCCGATTCGGGCCAGCCGCAGTTGCTGACGCACGGTTGCGATCTCCCTCGGCGCGTTGGGCACGCCGAAGCCGACGAGCAATGCCTCCATCTGATCGATGAGTGGTTTCCACACGGTCTGTTGAGTTTCGCGGCTGAACACGGTGTCCCGAAAGGCCCGAACCTGGTCGATCAACTGCACGCGCCGTGCAGGGTCGCTGCGGACTAGGTTTGCGATCAGCCCGTTTCGGGACAGCTTGAACGGCCTTTCGGGCTGGAAGGTCTGGTCTATCCCCCACGGGATCATCTTGAACTTGACGTCGTTCACGCCGGGTGCCTCGACGGCAGTGAGGTCGTTGTAGATGTAGGTGTTGTTGGTGTTGCCTGCGTATCCGTCCCAATGCTTGAGATAGAACTCCATCGCATGGAGTCTGATGAAGTGCTCCAGGTCCAGCATCTGGGCCGCCCCGCTCACCCCATGCGCGGCGATATGGTCGTTGGCGAATTTCAAGTCGGCCTTGTTCTCGAATTTGGACAGATCCTCCACCGAGATGAAGTCCAAGCGGTCATCCTTGAAATCGTCGTCGTGTTCGAGTTCGTAGAGGTTGCCCTTCATGTTCCCGTTGAAGTTTCGCTCGATGTAGCGCTTCATCACCGGCTCGGCGTTGACATAGATGCCCGGGCTGTTGACGCCGCCAAGCCCTTGCCCAATGAGCGTTCCGTTGACAAACACCCGAGCGAAATTGCAACGGGAATGGGGCAATCCAGCCATCCCGAGCAGTCGATAACCCAGCGGCTGCCGAACATAGGACCGATCCTGAATCGAGTTGTTCAGCGTCAGATAGCGTGAGCCGATCAGCGCTTCGATCGGGGGGACGTTGGTGTCGCTGAACCTGCCGAAGTCGACATGGAGACAGGGCTTCTCGCTGTTGAGCGAGCCGCAGAACGACTTCTTCTTGACGCCAACTTCGTTGAATGTGGTTGCTGCGGGGAAGTTCGTCCCCGATATCTCGACGGCGGTTGCCTTCCGCCACGTGAATCTGGCGCCGCCGGTCCATTCGAAATTGCACTTACCACCCTTCGGCTGCTCGTTTCGCACCGCCTCCCAATCGGCTTGCGGCATTGTGATCTTGATGGTCAGCACATTGTCGAGTGCATAAAGCTTGTCGAGTGCTTGTTGCTGCTGGAGGCTCACCTCGTCAGTGTGCGCCTGCGGGTCAGACAGTTTCGGTGATTTCACGCTGCGGAATCCGTTGTTGCGTTTCTCCAATACCGCGTGTTGCACGCTCTACGAAGCTGGCAGGCATGAGCGTGAAACCAATCCCGGAGGCCTACCAAATCGCCGCGCCCGACCCGAATACTCCCGCCACCCACTCAGTCGGGTTGTACTGCGAGGACGTCGACGCGGTCGTCGCCAAGGCCGAGTGGGCCAACGAGAACGTGTAGCCGGTTCGCTAACGTGGCGGAATGTCCTGTGTCTTCTGCGCCATCGTCGCCGGAGAGGCTCCCGCCATCCGGATCCACGAGGACGACGACTACCTGGCCATCCTCGATATCCGCCCGTTCACCCGCGGCCACACCCTGGTCGTCCCCAAGCGCCACACCGTCGACCTGACCGACACACCGCCGGGTACCGTCGTGGGCTTGGTCAAAATCGGGCACCGCATCGCACGGGCAGCGCGGCAATCCGGGCTGCACGCCGATGGCAACAACGTGGTCATAAACGACGGCAAAGCGGCATTCCAGAGCGTGTCCCACATCCACCTGCACGTGCTGCCACGGCACGACGGCGACAAGCTTTCGTTCGCCAAGGGCATGCTGCTGCGCCGCGACCCGGACCGCGAGGAATCCGGGCGGCTGCTTCGCGAGGCGCTGGCGCAGCTGGACGCCACTCCGCAAGACTGACGCCATGGACATCGCGAGGATGCTTGAGCAACGGGTCGGCGCCCCGCTGCTGATGCTGCACGACAAGATCTACAAGCGCACCAACGGCCGGATCGGGCACACGATCCCGGGCGGCCCGTCAAACCTGATCCTCCACACCACCGGCGCAAAAACCGGTCAGAAGCGCGCCAACACACTCAGCTACGCGCGAGACGGTGACGACTATCTCGTCGTCGCGTCGAAGGGCGGCGACCCAAAGGCGCCGGGCTGGTATCACAACCTCAAAGCCAACCCGAACGTCGAGATCAACGTCGGCCCAAAGCGATTCGGCGTGACGGCCAAGCCGGTGCCACCAGACGATCCGGAGTACCCGCGGCTGTGGCAGATCGTCAACAACATGAGGGGCAACAAGAACCGGTACATCGGATACCAGAAGCGGACGACGCGACCGATTCCCGTGGTCAGGCTGACGCCCTAGAACAGTTCCTTGGCCAGCAGTTCCAGCGCGGTGGCGCGGCCCGGTGCGGTCGCGGGATCGGTGCCACGGTGCGCTGACGCGACGGGGTTGACCATCACCTCGTCGACGCCGAACTCGTCGGCAAGGACACGCACCTGCTCGGCGGCCTCGATGGGCGAGCCGACGACCGCGCGCTGCAGCCCGGCCTCGACGACCCTCTGCGCCTGCGGGCTGAGCTCGGTTTGTTCGGCGTCCTCCACGAGGTCGAGCGCGCCGAGCGGCTGACCGGTTCGCAGCCGCGCCATCATCTGCAGATTCGGCAGCATCAAAGCCATTGCCTCATCGCGTGTTTCGGCAACAACGGCGTTAACGGTAAGGAACGTCACGGGCTCGGACGCCACGTCGCTGGGCCTGAACTCAACGCGATACGCCGCCAGCGCCTCGGCGGTGCCCTGACCGGAGAAGTGGTGGGCGAAGACGTACGGTAGGCCCTTCGCCGCGGCCAGGTGCGCCGAGTACATCGACGAGCCGAGCAGCCACAGTTTCGGTTCCGTCACCGCGGCGGGCGTTGCCTTGAGGATGTAGTTCTCCCGCATCAGGTCTCGTGGCAGCGGCACCCGCACGCCACGCGCGCTCATCAGCGCGACGACGTCGTCGAGATACTGCGGAAACGCATCGATATCGCGGCCGTCGCGGCCGGCAGCGCCCCGCAGCGCCCACGACGTCACCGGGTCGGAACCGGGTGCGCGGCCGATGCCGAGGTCGATCCGCCCGGGGTGCGCGGCCTCCAACAGCGCGAACTGCTCGGCGACGGCCAACGGCGCGTGGTTGGGCAGCATCACCCCGCCGGAGCCAAGGCGCAACTGCGTCGTCTGCGCGGCGAGATGCGCGATGACCACCGGCGGGCTGGTCGCCGCGACGGCAGGCATGTTGTGGTGTTCGGCGATCCAATAGCGGGTGTAGCCGAGGCGGTCGGCCGTCTGCGCCAGGTGCGTCGTCGCCGCCAGCGCATCTGACGTCGACTGGTCGGTGCGCACCGGGACGAGGTCGAGAACGGAAAGACGCATTTGACCCTCAACGCTGCACCATCCCGATGCCTTCCCGCCGATCGGGGTGGATTATCCGGATCCGGAACATCAGGCTGGCCAGCGCGGCCCGCATATGGCGGTTGGGATGGCAGCTGAAGCGGATGGCCGAGCACCTGGGATGGCAGAAGGCCTCGCTGTCCACCTATGCGCGACACAGTCGCTCGCAGCGACAACGTCGCTGAGAGGTGGACAATGACAACACCTCACCCGGAGCGGTCTGGTCTGAATGCTGAACCTGGAGCAAACCTCGTAGCGGCCCGGCGATCTCGCGTGCGGTGGCCGACGCACAGTTCGCGACGATTCGGCGGGTACTGGAGACCTATTGGATTTCGGCGGCGTGGCGAAAGATGTCGTCCAGCATCTGCGGAGTGAGCTTGCCGGTGAACGTGTTCTGTTGACTCGGGTGATAACACCCGATCAGCGTCACCTCACCATGTGAGGTGTTCAACGCCGCCGTCGCACCGTGGCCGAATTGCGGTGCGGGCGAGCCGATCGCGCCGTCCGCGGAACGGATCATCTGCAGTGCGGCACGCCACGCGAACGCGCCAAGCGCGACGATCACCCGCACGTCGGAACCCGTAAGCCGCCACTCGGCACCCAGCCACGGAGCACACGTCGCGCGTTCGGCCGGTGTGGGCGCATTTCCCGGCGGAGCACAACGGACGGCCGCAGCAACCCGACTGTCGTTGAGCGCCAGCCCATCAGCGGCATCCACGCAGACGGACTGATTGGCCAGCCCGGTGCGGTGCAGTGAAGCGAACAGGAAGTCGCCCGAGCGGTCACCGGTGAACACCCGTCCGGTGCGGTTGGCACCATGCGCCGCGGGCGCCAATCCGACGACCATCACCCGCGGTCGGGACGATCCCCAGCCGGGCGCGGGTCGACCCCAGTACGGCTGATCGGCGAACGACTTCCGCTTGACGACGGCCACCTCTTCGCGCCACTCCACCAGCCGAGGGCAGGCGCGGCACACCGACACCTCGGCGTCGAGCTCTTCGATGGTCTTCACCGCCGCAGCCATCGACGCGACATGGGCGGGCGTCGCCGCTTCGGCGGTGCGCGGGGCGGCCGGGTCGCCGGGCCAGCCGGAGCCCGGTGGCACCGGCGAGTCGAACAGCTCGCCGGTACGTGGATGGGCCAACTTCACAGCACCACTGTGCCTGCGTCGCAAAATCCAGTGCCAGGCAGCCCTCGCCGCTGTTAGATTCGGCCGCGATACCCCATGAACAACAGCAAGCGCGGCCCACTGTTCTTGATCCTGTTCGCCGCGCTGATGGCGGGCGCGGGTAACGGTATTTCGATCGTCGCCTTTCCATGGCTTGTGTTGCAGCGCAACGGTTCTGCGCTCGATGCGTCTATCGTCGCGATGGCGGGCACGCTGCCGCTGCTCGCGGCCACGCTGATCGCCGGAGCCGCGGTGGATTACATCGGCCGACGGCGAGTCTCGATGATCTCCGACGCGTTATCGGCGTTGTCGGTGGCGGCCGTCCCTCTGCTGGCGCTCGCGTTCGGCGTGCACGTCATCAACGTCGCCGTGCTCGCCGGCCTTGCCGCGCTGGGCGCCCTCTTCGACCCCGCCGGGATGACCGCACGCGAGACGATGCTGCCCGAGGCGGCCACCCGCGCGGGTTGGACGCTGGATCACGCCAACAGCGTCTACGAGGCGATCTTCAACCTGGCATACATAGTCGGACCGGGGATCGGCGGACTGTTGATCGCGACGCTGGGCGGCGTCAGCACGATGTGGGTGACGGCCGCGGCATTCGGTTTTTCGATCGTCGCCGTCGCCGTGCTGCGCCTGGAGGGCGCGGGCAAGCCCGACCGCACCGCCTTGCCTGAAGGTGTGTGGCGCGGAATCGTCGAAGGCCTGCGGTTCGTCTGGAACAACAAGGTGCTGCGGACGCTGGCGTTCGTCGACCTGGCGGCCACCGGCCTGTACATGCCGATGGAAAGCGTCCTGTTTCCGAAGTACTTCACCGACCGCAACGAACCGGCCCAGCTGGGCTGGGTGTTGATGGCGTTGAGCATTGGCGGCCTGGTGGGTGCGCTGGGTTATGCCTTGCTGTCGAAGTACACGAGCCGACGGGCCGTGATGCTGACTGCGGTCCTCACGCTTGGGGTCGCGATGACGGTCATCGCATTCCTGCCGCCACTGCCGGTCATTCTGGTGCTGTGCGCCGTCGTCGGCCTGGTCTACGGGCCGATCGCGCCGATCTACAACTACGTCATGCAGACCCGTGCGCCGCAGCATCTGCGGGGCCGGGTGGTCGGGGTGATGGGATCGCTGGCCTACGCCGCAGGGCCGCTCGGGTTGATCGTCGCCGGGCCCCTCGCCGACTCCGCCGGCCTGCACGCGACGTTCCTGGCCTTGGCGCTGCCGATGTTGCTGTTGGGCATTGTCGCGATCTTCTTGCCGGCACTGCGCGATCTCGACCGTCCGAACGCCGAGCCGTACGCGTGAATGCTGAATTCCGTTTTGCTCTTCGCGCCGCGGCTGGCGCTCTTAGGCTCCTGGTGTGCGATTGACGTGGCCACTGACGGGCCGCTCGGACGAGATGCGGATCATCGAGGCCGCGATGTCGGCTTCGGATCTATCCGGGATCGTCGTTTTCGGGGACGCAGGTGTGGGCAAGAGCCGGATCGTGCGCGAGGCCCTGTCCGCTGCCTCATCCCGTCGATATGAATGCCGTTGGGCGGTCGGCACAACGTCGGCGCAGAAGCTTCCATTGGGCGCGTTCGCGTCGTGGACCGAGACCACCGGCGGCGACCGTCTCCAGCTGGTCCGCAGAATCATCGCAGCGCTGACCGCCGCCGCGCCGGGCACAACGGTCGTCTTGGCCGTCGATGACGCGCATCTGCTCGATGAGCTGTCGACGTTTGTGCTGCATCAGATCGTGCAACGACGCGCCGCCAAAGTGGTGCTCACCATACGCGACGGTGAACCTGTCCCCGACTCGGTGCGGGAGGTATGGAAAGACGGCCAGTTCGACCGAATCGACCTGCAGCCGTTGTCCTCCAACGAGACCACCGAGCTGCTTGAAGCGGCGTTGGGCGGTCCCGTAGAGCCGGATGCCGCCACCCGTCTGTGGAAGCTGACACGCGGCAACGCGCTGTATCTCCGCAACATCGTCGAGCAGGAGCGCACCGACGGCCGGATCGAGAAACAGGGCCGCTGGTGGAGGTGGATCGGCGAACCGATCCTCCCGAGCAGCCTGGTCGAACTCATCGAATCTCGCTTCGGCACCCTGCCCGCCGCGGTCGGCGATGTGATCGACGCATTGGCGGTCGGGGAGCCCATCGACCTGGCGACGCTACGGGAGATCACCGATCCGGATGCCGTCGAAGAAGCCAATACTCGTGGTCTCATAACCGTCGACGACGTCGACGGTGGAGTCGAAGTGCGCGTGGCACATCCCCTCTACGGGGAGATGCGCAGGACACGCGCGCCGTCGACGACGCTGCGGCGGCTGCGCGGGCTGGTCGCTAATGCGCTGGCGTCCTCCGATGACAGCGACGACCTCCGAGTCGTGGTGCGCCGCGCCACCTTGAGCCTTGACTCAGACCTCGTACCCGACGGCGAGTTGCTTCTCAAAGCGGCTCAAGGGGCTGTCTGGCTCGCAGACCTGGCGCTGGCGAATCGCCTCGCTGCCGCTGCAATCCGCGCCGGTGCGGGACCCGAGGCGTACTTCATTCGCGCGCACGCATTGTCCTGGCTTTCGTCTGGCCGGGAGTCCGACGCGCTGCTCGCCGAGGTCCCCAGATATCAATTGACCGACGACGACCGCGCTCGATTCGCATATCTGCGCGCCAGCAACATGCTTTGGGCGCTTGGGGATCCCGCGCAGGCGAAACGACTCATCGACGATGCGTCGCAGGCCACACCGCCACATGCTCGCAGCTGGATCGACGTGTTTCTCACGGTCTACTGGTTTGCGATGGACAATCCGGAAGCGGCGAAACAGGCGTCGAAAGACCTTGTGCTAGAAGACCTGCCCGCCGTCGTCGGCGCCGAGACAGCGTGGACGCTTGGAGTCATCGCCGCAGACGCGGGGCGCACCACCGAGGCCGTGTCTGTCGCAGAAACCGGATACTCCGCCGCGTCTCGCTCATTCGATGCTCCGCACATGAGATTCAACATCGCCGACGCGCATGTCAGCGCACTGCTGCTGGCCGGCCGCATTTCGGAGGCGCTCGAGGTGGCCGAGGAGGTGCGCCAGCAAGCCGCCGATCTGCCCGGCGCCGCACACTTGCTCGGCGCCGCGGTGGCCGGCCGGGCAGCGCTTGGTGCCGGGCAGCTGAATTCCGCGTGCTCGCTTCTGGATCACGCGGCGGTCGCGTTGTGTGCGTCGGGCCATGCCATGGGCTGGGGTTACCGGTATCACGTCCCGCGAGTCACCGCCCTTGCCATCCGTGGTTCAACCGGCGAGGCAGTGGTCGGGCTAGCCATGCTCGACAAGCTGCCACGGCCGTTTCGGTTGCTTGACTACGAGCGCGGCCTGGCCCGCGCGTGGGTCGCGGCCGGGCAGGGAGCGATGAGCGAGGCAATCACCCTCGTGTTGGCTGCAGCCGAAAGGGCCGCAGCCAATGGACAATTCGCGGCCGAGGTGATGTGTCTGCAAACCGCGACGCAGTTTGGCTATCGATCTGATGCGTCCCGACTACGCCAACTCGAATCGCTCGTCGAGGGGCCAAGGGCTGAGCTGTCGATCCGGTTCGCCGCCGCCCTGCACGACAGCGACGGAGACGAATTGTCGGCTGTTTCGAAGGATTTCGAGCGTATGGGCGACCTCGTCGCCGCCGTGGACGCAGCGGCGCATGCCGCGATCGCGCATCGTGACGAGGGCCGGCGAGGAGCGGCCCTGGGATGCTCCACCCGCGCGGATGCGCTTGCCAGTCGATGCGGGGCCAACACCACGGCGCTGCGGCAGGCCAGTGAGCAGTTGCCGCTGACCGACCGGGAACGCGAGGTCGTCATGCTGCTCGGTGCGGGGTTGTCGAGCCGCGCCGTCGCCGAGCGCCTCATCTTGTCCCCGCGCACGGTGGAAGGTCACATCTACCGTGCCATGATCAAGACGGGCACTGCCACCCGCGACGAACTCGTCGCGCTGCTGTCCCGGCACGGGCAGAAGTGAGTCGCCGGCGTCCTCAATCCCGGCGCGGCAATCTGACACCGCCTATTGACACACCATTGGTATCTGTCGTACCAATGAGACATGACAGCTACTCTGTCTCACAGTTCGCCGGTCCGATTCCAACTCGCTGACGCCGACACCTGGCCGAACCCGTGGCCGATGTATGCCGCGTTGCGCGACCACGACCCGGTGCATCACGCCGTCCCCGCGGACAAGCCCGGGGGCGACTACTGGGTGCTGTCCCGGCATGCCGATGTGTGGCGGGCTGCCCGCGACAATGAGACCTTCTCGTCGGCGCAGGGGCTGACCGTCAACTACGGTGAGCTAGAAATCATTGGCCTGCAAGATAATCCGCCGTTCGTCATGCAGGACCCACCTGTGCATACCGAATTCCGCAAGCTGGTGTCACGCGGTTTCACGCCGCGGCAGGTGCAAGCCGTCGAGCCGGCGGTGCGCGAATTCGTCGTCGAGCGCATCGAGCGACTGCGCGCCAACGGCGGCGGCGACATCGTCGCCGAACTGTTCAAACCCATGCCCTCGATGGTGGTCGCGCATTATCTCGGGGTCCCCGAGTCCGATCGCAAACAGTTCGACGGCTGGACCGAGGCCATTGTCGCGGCCAACACCACCTCCGGCGGCATCCTAACGGTCGGCGACGCGGTCGGCTCGATGATGGCCTACTTCACCGAGCTGATCGAGCTCCGTCGCCGCGAGCCGCAAGACGACACCATCTCGCATCTGGTCGCGGCGGGCGTCGGCGCCGACGGCGACATCTCCGGCACGCTGTCCGTGCTGGCCTTCACCTTCACGATGGTCACCGGCGGCAACGACACCACGACCGGCATGCTCGGTGGTTCCGTGCAGCTGCTGCACCAGCGGCCAGACCAGCTGCGGGTGTTGGTCGGTGATCCCGATTTGATCCCGGATGCAGTCGACGAGTTCTTGCGGCTGACGTCGCCGGTGCAGGGCCTGGCCCGCACCGTCACGCGCGATGTCACGATCGAAGGCACCACAATTCCCGCTGGACGACGGGCACTGCTGCTTTACGGGTCGGCCAACCGTGACGAGCGTGAGTTCGGCCGGGACGCAGCGGAACTCGACGTCCGCCGACGGCCACGTAACATCATGACGTTCAGTCACGGCGCGCACTTCTGCCTCGGCGCGGCGGCGGCCCGCATGCAATCCCGGATCGCGTTGACCGAGCTGCTGGCCCGCTGCCCGGAGTTCGAGGTCGATGAGTCCGGAATCGTCTGGTCCGGTGGCAGTTACGTGCGCCGGCCACTATCCGTTCCATTCATGGTGAGATCCTGATGCCCGGCGACTGGCTGGCCGCGCGGCGCACCGAAGTGGCCGCCGACCGGATCCTGGATGCGGCGAACGACCTGTTCGCCCGGCAGGAGGCCGCCACGGTCGGGATGAACGAAATCGCTGCGGCGGCAGGGTGTTCGCGTGCCACACTGTATCGGTACTTCGAGAACCGCGATGCGCTCTACACCGCTTACGTGCACCGCGAGAGTTATCGGCAGTACCGCGAGATGACCGAGCAGATCATGTCGGTCACCGATCCGGCCGAACGACTGGTCGAGGGCATGATGACGTCCTTGCGCAATGTCCGTGAAAGTCCGGCGCTGGCATCGTGGTTCGCCACCACGCAACGACCCATCGGCGCGGAAATGGCCGAGAAATCCGAGGTCATCAAGGCGTTGACCGAGGCCTTTGTAGTCTCGCTGGCGCCCGATGACCCCGACGTGGTGGAGCGACGGGCCCGCTGGCTCGTGCGGGTGATGACGTCACTGCTGATCTTCCCGGGACGCGACGAGGCCGACGAGCGCGCGATGATCGAGGAGTTCGTGATGCCGATCGTGGTGCCGGCCGCGCGGGAGACGACAGGATAGGCTCCCGGTTACTGCCGTGTCATGGCGATGTTGAGTTTTCCTCGGCGGTGATGAGGTGGTCGTGGCCGTCCTGGCCGATGTCGAGCTTGACCCAGTCGATCTGGCCGGTGAACTTGTTTCCCGTCGGCCCGTAATCCGTTGAGGCCGGCGAGCCGGTGTCGGAGCCGACGTCGCAGGCTTCGTCCGCCGAAAAGGCCATCGGCTCCGTCTGTTTCACTCGTCCGGTGCCCACGGCCTTGTCGTCGTAGTACAGGGTGACGTCGCCGCCCTTGCCTAGTCCGCCGCCGTCGTAGGTGAACTCCATCCGCACTTCGTGCTTGCCTGCGGGTATGGGCTCGTCGGCGCTGACGATGTAGTACTCGATGCCGAAAAAGTTGTAGCAGTACTTCAGCCGACCCTCATGGACATAGAGGGACCATCCGCCCACGCTGCCGCCCTGCGTGACAATCACTCCGGCTGCGCCGGATTCGGGTACTGTCACCTCCGCAG
Source organism: uncultured Actinomycetota bacterium (assembly GCA_963715885.1). Taxonomy (GTDB): domain Bacteria; phylum Actinomycetota; class Actinomycetes; order Mycobacteriales; family Mycobacteriaceae; genus Mycobacterium. The sequence goes on along the minus strand of CAVQSK010000017.1, from coordinate 158,024 downwards.
TTACCAAATGCGACTTGTTCTTCAGGTTCACGACACAGTTCTCACTCACCCGCATCCCTGAGTAGAGCATCTGGGTGTCGCCTTGGCTCAATTTCGGCCGCCCGGCGATGTCGGCGTCGAAGCGCTCGAACGACCGGTCGTCGAGCGGTACCACGTTGTACTTGACCGCCTCGATGAGCCAGAGCCGTTGCAGTTCGGCGAGCTTTTCCGGATTGTCCGCCGCCAAGTTGTGAGCCTGCGTCCAGTCGTCGGGCCCATACAGCTCCCAGACGTCGTCTTCAAGCGATGGCGCGTCGGTCAACCATGGTGTGCGGTGTTTGGTAACCGCCGTCCAGCCGTCGTGGTATATGCCGCGATTGCCGAACATCTCGAAGTACTGCACGTTGTGTTTCTCGAGCGCGGCGCCGTCTCGGAGAGAAGACAGCATGCTGACGCCTTCCATCGGTGCCTGCGCGATGCTGTTCACCACCAACGGTGCGGGTAGCCCTGCGGCCTCCAGAATCGTCGGCGCCACATCGATGACATGGTGGAACTGGTCGCGCGTCTTACCCTTGTCTGCAATACCTTTCGGCCAGTGCACGATCGTGCCATTGCGGGTTCCGCCCCAGTGTGAGGCCACCTGCTTGGTCCACTGATACGGGGCGCACAGCGCGTGTGCCCAGCCGACGGCGTAGTGGTTGTAGGCGTCGGGAGTGCCGAAATCGTCGATCTTGGACAGCAGGAACTCCATCGTCTCGATCCCGGCCAGCCCGTTGAGCGTGCACATCTCGTTGAAGCAGCCGTTCGGTGTGCCCTCGGCCGACGCTCCGTTGTCGCCGAGGATGTAGTAGACCAGCGTGTTGTCGAGGACGCCCAGCTCCTCGATCGCGTCAACCAGCCGGCCCACGTGGTAGTCCGTCTGCTCGAGGAATCCGGCGTAGATCTCCATCTGGCGGGCCAGCACTGGCTTGAGTTCCGCGGGCATGTCGTCCCACCCGGGGATCTCGGCGTGGCGGGCGGTCAGTTCGGCATCTTCGGGAACCACGCCCAGCTGCTTCTGCTTGGGCAACATCTGCTCGCGCAGCACGTCCCAGCCATCGTCGAACTTGCCCTGGTATTTGTCGGCCCATTCCTTCGGTACATGGTGGGGCGCGTGCGTAGCGCCGGGCGCGAAGTACATGAAGAACGGCTTGTCGGGCGCGAGCGCCTTCTGCTGGCGCAACCATGTGATCGCTCGGTCAGCCAGATCCTCGGTGAGCGTGTAGCCCTCCTCGGGACTTCTCCGGCTCGACGGGCGTCGTCCCGTCGTACAGACCCGGGTAGTACTGGTTGGCCTCCCCACCGATGAAGCCGTAGAAATGCTCGAAGCCCGAGCCGGTGGGCCACTGATGGAACGGTCCGACCGGGGACACCTCCCACACCGGTAGCTCATGGCACTTGCCGAACTGGCTCGTCGAATACCCGTTGAGTCGCAACGTTTCCGCGATCGGGGCTTTGTCCTTCGGCCGCACACTGCTGTAGCCCGGTGCTGACGTGGCGATCTCGGTAATACCCCCCATCCCGACCGAGTGATGGTTGCGCCCGGTCAGCAGGGCCTGCCGGGTCGGAGAGCACAACGCCGTGGTGTGGAAGCGGTTGAGCTTCAGACCGCCGGCCGCCAGCCGCTCTGCGGTCGGGGTCTGGCACGGACCACCGAACGCCGACGACGCACCGAAGCCGACGTCATCGATCAACACGATCAACACGTTCGGCGCCCCCTCCGGCGGCCGCAAGGTCTCGATCGGCGGGTACTTGGTATTCGGGTCACGGGCGTCAAACGTCGTCAAACCGACGTGCTGCGGATCCGGAATAGGAAGAATGTCGCGCCGGATTGCTGACTGCTTCGGCTGAGGAGTCGGGCATGTTCGTCCTCTCATCAGATTGCGTAGGACACCGTCATCTTTGGCAGTCCTTCAACTGCGGCAAGCGCGCGGGCCCTTGCGCCGACTACTCTGACACGGCGCGTCGTTGTCAGTTGCGAGATCACCATTTCTCGCACCGCCTGCTTATCGAATGCGTAGGCGGTCGCGTCGCCTCAGGCCACCCAATAGGCTTGCGCCTTAATGGACTTGCGCGGGATGTGGTAGTCCTCGCGGAACACCTTGGCCACCGCGCGGGTGGTCCGATTGTCACAGGCGACCCAGCCGAAATGATCGGAGGCGTCGAACGCCGACGAGCTGACCGCCTGCAGCAGCGCCTCGCCGGCGTTCTTGCGGTCCACCCACACGACGTCGGCGCTGCGCGCCACCGGTAGTTGCTTGTCGTCGTCGTAGCCGGCTTCGAGGAACACCCGCGCAGGGACATCACCGATCGCCGTGAGAAGCGAGTTGATCGCCGGCAGCGAGGCCGTGCAGCGCGAACTCGATGTCAACGGTGTCGGCCTGCGGGTTGGGGTCGACCAAGGTGTAGCCCCGCTGGTGCAGCTTGTCCTCGTCGGCGAACCACATCCGGATCCACATCGTCGGGTGCAGCGGGCGGTCACTGAGCATGCCGCCCGCTTGGAAGCTCAGGCGGAGGAAATGCGCGCTGATCTCACACCTCCCGGTCACCGTCAGCTGGTAGTCGCCCGCGCGCAGCATCTTGAGCACCGCGCCCTGGAATCCTCGTGATGGCGTCTTATCCGACATCGGCCCTAGCCTTCGTATCAGTTACTTAGGCTAGCTTAACCTAACTTTCGATGAGCGCTAGGGCCGTGCTAGTCGGAGCGGACGCGGGTGAACCGGTGTAACAGCCAGGCCAAGGGAACCGTCACCACGAACGTCACCGCGAACAGGATGCCCGCCGAGCCCGTGTAAATCGGAAAGTGGACGATCTCGACCATCACCAATTCCATGGTGAGCAGGTGGATCAGAAATATCTCGTAGGAGATCTCGCCGAGGAAGACCATCGGGCGGGTGGCCAGGAACCGGGCATATAGCCCGCGATCACCGAGTGCCAACGGCGCGACCATCAGCGTGGCGATCACGGCGTAGAAACCCGCCTTCATCAGCCCCTCGCGAAGCTCGTTCGGCGACGTGGTTGGCTCGCCGGCGATCGGTGTGGACACGATGAAGTAGCACACCAGCGCCAACGGGACACACACCAGCGCATACGCCCGCACGCCGAGCGGCTGCAGTGCCGCCAGCATCATGCCGCCGATGAACCACGCGAGATATGTCGGCAGCCACAGCCGCGCACCGTCAGGCAGCCAGTCCGTGGTGTGCACCAGGACGAGCCAGGCCGGCGTGATCAACGCCAATCCCGCCAGGCTCGTCATCAGCAGGCCCGGCCGCCAGCGGCGACGGCACAGCACCACCAGCAGCAGGTAGGCCAGCAGCGGCAGCACGACGTAGAACGCGACCTCCACCGCGAGGCTCCACATCTGCGTCAGCCCCTGATGAGGAAACGAATACATGTAGTTGTCGGTGTAGATCTGCGTCAGCGACAGGTTGCGGAACAACCCCTCCCACGTGTGGCCGGGATTCGGCCCGGCGGTGCGGAAGTGGTAGAGGAGGTAGGCGGCCAGCACGGTAACGATGTACGCCGGCATGATGCGTCGCACCCGGTGCCAGGCGTAGCGGCGCACCGACGGCGGCGGGCCACCCGTAGCGGCGGCCTTCACCCACGGCCCGAACAACAGAAACCCGGAGAGCACGAAGAAGATCGGCACTCCCATCTCCATCCGCGAGTACACCAATCCGACATAGCCGTGGGTGTACTTGCCGGTGGTGTAGGCGGCGTGGGTTGCCATCACGAGCAGCGCTGCGACCGCACGGATTCCGGTGAGCGAGGCGACCCGCTCGGACTTGCTGACGGACTCGAGCCCGCCCTGCGCGTCCACATTGCGGGACAGCGTCATTTGGACTTCCGGCGCTCGTCTGGCCGCCGATCGGGCTGCAGGTTGATCCGTACGCCCGAAATACGCGTGTTCTCAAGGGCTTTGAGCGTCTGTTTGGGCAGCTTCGCCGGCAACTCGACCAACGAGTGATCGGGCCGGATGGTGATATGGCCGAATTCGTTGCGATGCAGCCCGCCCTCGTTGGCGATGGCGCCCACAATGTGGCCGGGGCCGACCTTGTGCCGCTTACCGACCGAGATGCGGTAAGTGGCCAACCCCTCCCTCGGCTTGTGATCGGCGCTGTCCTTGCGCGGCGGCCGATCGTCATGGCGCCGACGCTGCTCCGGCGGCGGTTCGGTCATCAGGAATTCCGCGCCTTCGCGCGCCTCCAGCGCCAGCGCGGCGGCGATATCGGCCATCGGGACGTTGTTTTCGCGTTCGTAGTCCTCGATGAGGCTGCGGAACAACTCGATTCCCGGCGCATTGAGCGCATCGCTGATGGAGTCGCGGAACTTCGCGACCCGCTGCGCATTCACATCCTCGACGGTGGGCAGCTGGGATTCGATCACCTTCTGCCGGGTGGCCTTCTCGATCGCCTTCAGGAGGTGACGCTCGCGGGGCGTGACGAACAGCAGCGCGGCGCCGGACCGTCCCGCCCGGCCGGTGCGGCCGATGCGGTGCACATAGGACTCGGTGTCCTGCGGGATGTCGTAGTTGAGCACGTGGGAGATGCGCTCGACGTCGAGGCCGCGGGCGGCGACGTCGGTGGCGATGAGAATGTCGAGGCTGCCGTCCTTGAGCGCGGCGATGGTGCGCTCGCGCTGTGCCTGGGGCATGTCACCGTTGATGGCCGCCGCGGAAAACCCTCTGGAGCGCAGTCTTTCAGCCACCTCCTCGGTGGCCTGCTTGGTGCGGACGAACACGATCATCGCCTCGAAAGGCTCTACCTCCAACACCCGGGTCAGCGCATCCATCTTGCGCGGCCCAGCTACTTGGATGTAGCGCTGCGAAATGTTTTCTGCCGTCGCGGTTTTGCCTTTGACGGTGACCTCGACCGGGTCATGCAAGTACTTGGTGGTGATCTTGCGGATGGCAGGCGGCATGGTCGCCGAGAACAGGGCCACCTGCTTGTATTCGGGCGTGTCGGACAGGATGCGCTCAACGTCCTCGGCGAAGCCCATCTGCAGCATCTCGTCGGCCTCGTCGAGCACGAGGTAGTCGAGGTGCGTGAGGTCGAGACGTCCCTTCTCGAGGTGGTCGATCACCCGACCCGGCGTGCCGACGACCACCTGCGCGCCCCGCTTGAGCCCGGCCAGCTGCGGGCCATAGGACGCCCCGCCGTAGATCGGCAGCACGTTGATCTCCGGCAGGTGCGCGCCGTAGCGACCGAACGCCTCGGCGACCTGCAACGCCAGCTCCCGGGTCGGGGCGAGCACCAAGGCCTGTGTCTTCCGGCTGGTCCTGTCGATCTTCGACAGGATCGGGATGGCGAATGCGGCGGTCTTGCCGGTGCCGGTTTGGGCCAGGCCGACGACGTCGGAGCCGGCCATCATCGCCGGAATCGTGGCGGCCTGGATTGCAGACGGCGTCTCGTATCCGACGTCCGCGACGGCCTGCAGCACCGACGGGTGAATCTGCAGATCAGCGAAGGTCAGATCGGCGCTGTTCGCGTCCGGTTCGGAGGACGTCATCGCTTGCAGAGTCTAATGCCCGCCACCCGCCCGACCCGCCGCGCGCCTGAATGACCAACCACGCCGATGGCGGTACCGTGCGCAACTGTGAAGTGGGCGGTCATGATTGGCTCGGCAGCGCTGACCGTCGCGGGATGCGCATCGGGCGACTCCACCGTCTCCAAGACACCCGAGCCAACGGTCACCTCCGTTGCCTCGGCGACAGCGCGACCGCCGTCTGCGCCTGCGGTTCCCGCACCGACCGCGACGGCGACGGCGGCACCCGATCCGTGCGACATCAATCTGGCCGCACCCGAAATCGCCGAGGCTGTGTCGGAGCTGCCCCGCGACCCGCGCAGCGACCAGGGCTGGAGCCCCGAACCGCTGGCAGGCAACTACAACGAGTGCGCGCCGTTGTCGGCGGTGATCATCAAGGCCAACACCAACGCCGAGAATCCCAACACCCGCGCGGTGATGTTCCATCTCGGCAAGTTCATACCCACCGGTGTTCCGGATACCTATGGCTTCAACGGCATCGACAACTCGACCACCACCGGCGACACCGTCGCGCTGCGATATTCCAACGGCGTTCCCGGGCTGGACAGCGTGGTCAAGTTCCGTTGGAACGGCAACGGCGTGGAGCTCGTCGGCAACACGGGCTGATGGCGCCTTGAAGTGTCGGGCTGCGCGCCTACAGTGGCACCGTGTTCGTCGCTGACGACCAAGTCATCTACAGCGCATCCGACCTCGCCGCGGCGTCTCGTTGCGAGTACGCCCTGCTGCGCGCCTTCGATGCCAAGCTCGGCCGCGGAACCGCGGTCGATGCCGACGACGAACTGCTTCGGCGCACGGTCGAGCTGGGCGATGCCCACGAACAGCGCACGCTCGAGGACTTCACTTCGCGATACGGCGACGGTGTGGTGCGCATCGGTCGGCCCGCGTACTCATTGCCGGCGTTTTGTGCGGCCGCCGACGCAACCGCGCTGGCATTCGCGCGCAGACCGCAGGTGGTCTACCAGGCCACGCTGTTGGACGACCGATTCGTCGGGTTCGCCGACTTCGCAGTCATCCAGGACGACGGTTACCGCGTGCTGGACACCAAGCTCGCCCGGCACGCCAAGATCGAGGCGCTGCTGCAGATCGCGGGTTACGCCGATGCACTGCGTGCGATGGGTGTCCCCGTGGCGCGCACTGCCGGACTGATCCTCGGCGATCGATCCATCGTTGACTACACCGTCGACGACCTAATCCCTGTGTACCGGCAGCAACGTGACCATCTGCGGGACCTGCTCGACACCCACTTCGCCTCGGATGCGTCCGTCGCCTGGGCCGACCCCACGGTTCGCGCCTGCATGCGATGCGAGTATTGCGTGCCCAACGTGGTCGCCGATGACGATCTGCTCCTGGTCGCCGGCATGCGGATCAGTCAGCGCAACTCGCTGATCGCCGAAGGCATCGATACCGTCGCCGAGCTCGCGAAATCGACGGGGACGGTGGACGGCGTCGCGTCCAGCACACTCGCCGGCCTGCGCACGCAGGCGCGACTACAAGTGCGGGAGCGCGATACCGGTAATCCGCACTTCGAGATCGCCGATGCGGACGCCTTGGGGGCCTTGCCCGCAAAGAACCCCGGTGACCTGTTCTTCGACTTCGAGGGCGACCCGCTGTGGACAGACGACGGAATCACCTGGGGCCTGGAATACATGTGGGGGATCCTCGACACGAACGACAACTTCACGCCCCGGTGGGCGGAGGACCGTCGTACGGAACGCAAGACGTTCGTCGACTTTCTCAAGCTGGTGAAGAAGCGGCGTCAGCGCTATCCCGGCATGCACATCTACCACTACGCGGCCTACGAGCGGACGAAGCTGCTGGCGCTCGCCGCCCGATATGGGGTCGGCGAAGACCAAGTAGACGACCTCCTGCGGGCCGACGTGCTCGTCGACCTGTTCCCCATCGTCCGTAGCAGCCTGAGGGTCGGGGCCCCGTCGTATTCGCTCAAGGCGCTGGAGCCGCTTTACATGGGTTCGGAGTTGCGATCAGGAGAGGTCACGAACGCGACCTCATCGATCACGCAGTATGAGCGATACCGCTCACTTCTCGATGACGGCAAAGCCGACGAGGCCGCAGGCGTGCTCAAGGAGATCAGAGACTACAACGAATACGACTGCCGCTCGACCCGTCGACTGCGGGATTGGCTGCTGCTGAGGGCTTTTGAATGCGGTGTCACGCACTTGACCCGCCCCGCGGCGGAGGGCGAGAGCGTGCCCCCACTCGACGCGACCGCGCAGGCGCTCATGGACTTCGCCGGTGACGGCGTCAGCGCGCACCGCAACGCCGATCAGACCGCCGCTGCGCTGCTCGGTGCCGCACGCGGCTTCTGCCAACGCGAGCGAAAGCCGTACTGGTGGGCGCACTTTCAGCGCCTCAACCATCCGGTGGACGAATGGGCCGATACGTCCGGTGTATTTCTGGTCGAGAACGCCGTCGTCGAGGAAGATTGGCACAAACCGCCCCGAAAGCAGAAGCACCGTCGGCACGTGCGCCTGACGGGTGTACTCCAGGGCGGCATGCTCGACGGCAAACCGCAGGCCTTGTACAACCGGCCCGCACCCCCGGGTCTCGATGACGAACATCCAGATCGCCGCGCCGCGCACGACGTGAGAGTCATCGAGATTCAACAAGTCGAAGGCGTCCCGGTCGCGGTCGTCGTCGAAGAACTGGAGGTGGACGGCGGCCGGTTCACCCATCTTCCGATGGCCCTGACGCCCGCGAAGCCATTCGGTACGGCCAAGATCGAAGAGGCCATCGACGCGCTGGCGGCCGAGGCCGCCGACACGGTTTCGAACGGACGACTTCCGCGGTGCGCGGTGGCTGACATCCTGCGCCGAAGCCGACCGACAACCCGAAGCGGCGCGGATCTGCCGAGGCTCGGCGATGACGCCGCATCCATCACCAGCGCGGTTCTCGACCTTGACCGGTCATACGTCGCAGTACACGGTCCACCCGGCACCGGCAAGACATACACGGCCGCACGCGTCATCAAGTCGCTCGTCAACGACCACGGATGGTCCGTCGGGGTCGTCGCACAATCACACTCAGTCGTCGCCCACCTGCTCAACAAGATCGTCGAAGCCGGGGTGGACCCCGCGCTGGTTGCCAAGAAGTCTGGTCACGACGTAGCCAATACCGACCGCTTCACATTGATCGCAGATGACGAACACGCCGCCTTCCTGGATGCAAATAGTGCGTGCGTGATCGGCGGCACGGCTTGGGATTTCGCCAACGACACTCGAATACCGACGGCGCACCTCGATCTACTCGCCATCGATGAGGCAGGCCAGTTCTCATTGGGCTACACCATCGCTGTCGCTCGTGCCGCCAAGAACATGATGCTTCTGGGCGACCCGCAGCAGTTGGGCCAGGTGTCTACCGGCAGCCATCCCGAACCCGTCGACCGTTCTGCGCTCGGCTGGTTGATGGAGGGGTGCGACGTCCTGCCCGCCGAGTACGGCTACTTTCTGGAGCAGACCCATCGCATGCACCCCGAGGTATGTCGCGTGGTGTCGGCGTTGTCCTACGACGGCCGGTTGATGCCGCACCCCAAGACCGGCACGCGCCGGTTGGCCGCTCACGCGCCCGGAGTGCACACAGTGTTCGTCGACCACGAGGGACGTTCGACGGCCAGCCCGGAGGAAGCCGCCGTGATCGCGGCGGAGATCACCGCGCTGATCGGCACGGACTGGACCGACGAGCACGGCTCGCGTGTGCTGAAGCAGAGCGATGTCTTGGTCGTCGCGCCGTACAACGCGCAGGTGCTGCAGCTTCGCGCGGAGCTGGAGACGGCAGGATTGAGCCAGGTTTTGGTCGGCACGGTCGACAAACTGCAGGGGCGTGAAGCACCGGTGGTTTTCGTGTCGATGACGGCATCCGCCGTCGACGAAATTCCACGTGGAATGCCCTTTCTGCTCAATAGAAACCGACTCAACGTCGCGATCAGCCGAGCCCAATCCGTGGCCGTTATTGTGCGATCTCACTTGCTCACCGACTACCTACCCGGATCCCCTGACGGCATCATCGACCTCGGTGCGTTCCTCTCGTTGTCACCGTGTGATACTGCGCCGCAATGACCGAAAGCCTGATCGACCGGCTGGCTGCGATCGTGGGCAACGCGCATGTCAGCACCGATCCCGATGTGCTCGATGGCCGCAGCGTCGACCACACCGGCCGCTATCGCGGCCACGCGGGTGTGCTGGTGCGGCCCGGTTCAGCCGATGAGGTGGCTGCGGTATTGCGCGTCTGCCGCGACGCCGGCGTGTTCGTCACCGTGCAGGGCGGGCGCACCTCGCTGGTGGCCGGCACGGTGCCAGAGCACGACGATGTGCTGCTGTCGACCGAACGGCTCACCGATATCGGCGATCTCGATGTCGCCGAGCGCCGGATACAGGTAGGGGCGGGGGTGACGCTGGGCGCAGTGCAACGTGCGGCGTCACAGGCAGGCCTGGTGTTCGGCGTCGACTTGGCGGCGCGCGATTCCGCCACGGTGGGTGGCATGGCGTCGACGAACGCTGGCGGGCTGCGCACGGTGCGCTACGGCAACATGGGCGAGCAGATCATCGGACTCGACGTCGCGCTACCCGACGGGTCGGTGGTGCACCGCCACAGCCGGGTGCGGATGGACAACACCGGATATGACCTGACCTCGCTGTTCATCGGCGCCGAAGGCACGCTCGGTGTCATCACCGGGCTGGATCTGCGGCTGCACCCCACGCCGACGCACCGCGTCACCGCGATCTGCGGGTTCGCCGATCTCGACGCGCTGGTGGACGCCGGGCGGATGTTTCGCGATATGGACGGCATCGCCGCGCTGGAGTTGATCGATGCGCGGGCCAGCGAGCTGACGGCCGAACACGTTGGTGTGGCGGCACCGGTCGAAGGTGCCTGGCAACTGCTCATCGAATTGGCCGCCGACACCGACCAAACCGAGCGGCTCGCCGATGCACTCGATGGCGCGCGGCTGTGCGGCGAGCCGGCGGTGGGCGTCGATGTCAATGCGCAGCAGCGGCTGTGGCAGGTCCGTGAATCGGTCGCCGAGGTCCTTGGCGTGTACGGGCCGCCGCTGAAATTCGATGTGTCACTGCCGTTGTCGGCTATCAGTGAGTTCGCCACCGAATCGGGTGACCTCGTCGCCAAACACGCGCCGGACGCAATCCCGGTGTTGTTCGGGCACATCGGCGAGGGCAACCTGCACCTCAATGTGTTGCGCTGCGGGCCCGACGCGGAGCGGGAGCTGTACTCGGCGATGATGAACTTGATAGCCCGCTGCGGGGGCAACGTCAGCTCCGAACACGGCGTCGGCTCCCGCAAGCGCGACTACGTCGGCATGTCGCGCACCGACGCCGACATCGATGCGATGCGCACCGTCAAGAAGGCCTTCGACCCGACGGGTTACCTCAACCCCGCGGTGCTGTTCGCCCGGTAGCGCGTGCTGCACAATCGTGCCGAGTGTGCGGTTTCATACGCAACACGCCGCGCCCCGGCCGACACGAAGTGCGACCTGGGCACTCGCCAACTATTCGAGCGAGCAGAGGTCAATCGCGGCCCGGCATCGAGTGCCTGCCATAGCTCGACGCATCGTCGGGGTCGTCGCGGGAGTGCCTGCCATGGGACTGGAACCAGAACTGCCGCGGCTCGGGTTGATCCTCCGCCAGTTGGTGGCGGGACGGTCTCTCGCCGTCGTCATGATCCCCGTAGCGTGCATGGCCGCCGCCCAGAATGTCAGCGGCCGGTGATCTCGGCTCGGCGATCGCGGCGTCGACGTTAAAACCGTTGTGTGCAAAGCCAATCGGCTCTGGCGCCGGCCCGGGCGGAGGCAATGATTCGGGTTCGGGCGCCGGTTGCTCGGGTTCGTCCTCGAGCAGGTCCCTTGCAGGCGGGCGGTGCCCCCAATGCCAGGGCGTCGCAGGCGCGTGCAGTAGTGTTCGGCGCGCGCCCGCATCGGCTCGGTGTCATCTTCGTCGTCGATCGCCAGCTGCGGTTCAGGCACGGGTACGGGTTCGGGTTCGTCCCAGGCGATCGTGTACTCGAGGTATTCGTCGTCGTCGACGAACGTCTCGTCACCCCCGTAATCGACTGCGTAGCCGCCGTAGCGGTCGGCCTCGTCGACATCGCCACGCTGTGCGGGCACCGACCGGTCGAGGTTCTGCTTCCCGAAGCCCAACAGGAACAGCGCCGCGACCACACCGAACAACGCGAAGAAGGCAGGCAACAGCATCGACTGGGACATTGCCGCGGCGAACGGTTCGGCCAACCACGCCGGCAGTTGCATCACCGAGCCTTCGCCCTGCGGGGTTTGGCTCGGCATCGGCGGCATCTCGGCGCCGATCCGCGACGTCATGAACGCCGCCATGCCGGCGCTGCCGAGCACCGACCCCACCTGACGAGTGGCGTTGTATACGCCCGACCCCGCGCCGGCCAGGTGGGGTGGCAGGTTGCGGGTGGCCGTCGCGGCCAGCGGCGACCAGATGAACGCCGAGCCGATGCCCACGGCCGCAATCGGCAACACCAGCCGCCAGATCGGCGTCGTCGGTGTCATCTCGAGCGTCAGCCAGGTCAACGCGATCGCCAGCACCGAGAAGCCGAAGCCGATCACCGGCCGCGGATGCGAACGGTCGACGATCCTTCCGACGAACGGTGCAAGCACGCCCGTCGCGATCGCCATCGGCGCGGTCAACAGCGCAGAGCGCGTCGGTGAGAGCCCGCACACCGCCTGCGCATAGAACATGAGGGGCAGGAACATCGCCGTCACGACGAAGCCGATGGTCGCGACCCCGATGCTCGACAGGGAAAAGTCGCGGTCGCGGAAGACGTCAAGCGGGATGAGAGGTTCGTTGGTGTTGACCGCCTGCCAGTAGATGAAGGCGGCCATGAAGCCAATGCCGCCGGCCATCGTGCCCCAGACCCACGGCGCCCAGTCGTGCGACTGGCCTTCCTGCAGCGCGAACACGATCAGGAACATGCCGACTCCGGAGAGCAGCACACCGAGCACATCGAATCGATGTTTATCGGTAGGCAGGTCCGGGATCAGCCGCACGGCCAGGCCAAGACCGACGATGCCGACCGGCACGTTGACGAAGAAGATCCACTGCCAGCCGAGCCCGTCCACAAGCACTCCGCCGGCCAGTGGACCGACCAGCGTCGCGACCCCCGCCGTCGCACCCCAGACACTCATCGGCACACCGCGGCGCTCGGCCGGGAAGATCCGGGTGATCGTCGACAGCGTCTGCGGGGTGAGCAGGGCCGCGCCGATGCCCTGCACGACGCGGGCGGCGATCAACATCTCGATAGTGCCGGCCAGCCCACACCACAGTGATGCCGCGGTGAACACCGCAAGACCCAGCAGATAGAGGTTCTTCGGCCCATACCGGTCGCCGAGGCGGCCGGCCACCAGCAGCGGCACCGCGTAGGCCAGCAGGTAGGCGCTGGTCACCCAGATGACGGCGTCGTAGCTGGCGTCCAGCTGTTCCATGATCGACGGATTGGCGACCGCGACGATGGTCGCGTCGACCAAGATCATGAAGAAGCCGACCATCATCGCCCACAGGGCATTCCACGGATTGTCATCCCCCGCAAGCGGGTGGGGCCCCGGCTTGCGAGGGGAGTGCCCCCAGGGGCGGCTAGTTAGCCGCACCCCGCGAGCGCGGCCTTCTTGCCGGGAAGTCACAGTCTGAAACATCTCGGGTCGACTAGGTGAATTAGGATTCGGCCGACGCTACGGACCTAGGAGTCCCCCGACAAGTCGGAGTCACACCGTCAACAAACGTCAGGCGGGCTCGGCGACGGCGTCGCCGATGACGTCGTCGGTTGTTTCGGCGGCCGGCACCCCGACCGCGAGTAACGCGAGCAGAGCGATCACCATGCCGGCTGTCATCACCAAGGCTAGCGCGACCTCGTTGTTGCCGAGCACGCCGACCAGCGGCGCCACCGCCGCACCGAGCCCGAACTGACCGGCGCCGAGCAGCGCGGCCGCGGTACCAGCGGCGTCGGGATGCCGGGACAACGCCACGGCCGGCGCGTTGGGAATGACCAAGCCCATCGGGGCCAGGATCGCCCAGACCGGGAGCACGAAGCCGAGTAGCCCGCCGATGTGTCCGACCGCAAGCCCGACGAAGATCACGCCGGCCAGCGACGCCGCCATCAGCGCCCACAACACGATGATCTGCGGTGAGAACCGTCGCAGCAGCACCACATTGAACTGCGTCGCGGCGATCAGGGCGACCGCACCGGCGCCGAACACCAGCGCAAAGGCCTGCTGGCCCAGGCCGTAGCGACCCTGCAACACGAACGACGCACCCGCGATGTAGGCGAACAAGGCGGACATGCCGAGTGCGCCGACCAGCACCAGGATGATGAAGCGGACGTCGCGCAGCAGCTCGACGTAGGTGGCGGCGATGCTGCGCACCTTCAGCGGCCGGCGATGCGAAACCGCAAGGGTCTCCGGCAGCGCCAGCGCCGCCAGCAGGAGCAGCGCCCCGGCCATCACGACGAGCGCGGCGAACACCCAGTGCCAGGAAGCCTTCAGCAGCACCGCGGCGCCAAGCGATGGCGCCACCACCGGCGCCACGCCCAACACCAGCATCAGCCGCGACAGCACCGTGGCCGCAACCGACTCGGCGAACAGATCGCCGACGACGGCGATCGCGACCACCATCGCGGCGGCGGCGCCCATGCCCTGTAGCCCCCGGGCGACGCCGAGCGCGGCGATGTTCGGCGCGAACAGGCACAGCAGCGACGCCAGCATGTGCAGCACGATGCCGGCCATCAGCGGCCTGCGGCGGCCCAGCGAGTCCGACAGCGGGCCAACGATCAACTGCCCAACTGCCAACCCGGCGAGCGTTCCCGTCAGCGTGAGTTGGGCGACCGAGGACGACACGGACAGCTCGTCGGCGATCTTCGGCAGTGCCGGCAGGTACATATCAATGGTCAGCGGACCCAGCGCGACCATGGCGCCCAGCACCACGATCATGCGACCGCGACTAGGTGATTCCCCGGTCGTCCCCCTGCCCTTCGGGCGGGTGGTGCCCCCAGCGCCCTTGCCCGCCGGACGCGCCACCGACTCCCGTTCTGCGGTTGGGGATTCGGCGGCGGTCACGTCCACGTCGGGGGATACTGCCATGCAAGTAGTTAGCACCGCATATCAATATTTTCTTCCCGGCTCCTCAGACAGTGACCGCGATCACTCTCGGGCACCTGCCGGCCCCCTGCCGTTCGTTCACGAAGCGTTAGCCTGAAGACAGCCGTAACCACGACAGGGGGGCCGAATGAGCGCTCGGTCAAGTGCGAAAAGGCAGTTGCCGGCCACCACAGACGAGAACCCCAGCACCGCGGCGAAGGTTCTGTCGCAGATCATCGAACGCGGCGCACGCGTGCAGGCGCCTGCGGTCAAGGCCTACGTCGACCGTCTTCGCCAGCACAATCCCGACGCCGCACCCGCCGACATCGTCCAGAAGCTCGAAACGCGCTACCTGGCCGCGGTGATGGCCAGCGGTGCGGCGGTCGGCTCTGCCGCGGCCATACCCGGCATCGGCACGTTGGCCGCTCTGTCGGCGGTCGCCGGCGAGACCGTGGTGTTCTTGGAGGCGACGTCCGTTTACGTGCTCGCCCTCGCAGAGGTGTACGGCATTCCCGCCGATCATCGGGAGCGCCGCCGCGCGCTGGTGCTGTCCGTCCTCGTCGGGGAGGACAGCAAGCACGCCGTCGCCGACCTGATCGGGCCTGGCCGCACCAGCGGCAGCTGGATCGCCGACGGGGCTGCAACGCTGCCGCTGCCGGCCGTGTCCCAACTGAATTCGCGGCTGCTGAGGTATTTCGTCAAGCGCTACACCCTCAAGCGCGGGGCGATCGCCTTCGGCAAGCTGCTGCCGGTCGGCATCGGTGCCGTCGTCGGCGGCGTGGGAAATCGGCTGATGGGCAAGCGGATCGTCGCCAACGCACGCAAGGCGTTCGGCGACCCTCCGCCGCGGTGGCCCGCCGCGCTGCACGTGCTGCCAGGGCCGCGAGACTAGCGATTTTACGACCACAACGACCATAAGGCCGTTGGCATGGTCTCGCCGATGCCGGAGCGATAGCCTTTAGGCGGCGAAAGTGCGGGTAACCGCAAATATGGTCGCGAGCGTTTCAGCGCGCTTGCCTGAGGCGAAGGAATCGAGGCGAGTAGCTACCGTGAGCTCACCTTCACCATTCGGTCAGAACGAGTGGTTGGTCGAGGAGATGTATCGCAAGTTCCGCGAGGATCCCTCGTCGGTAGATCCCAGTTGGCATGAATTCCTTGTCGACTATTCCCCTGAACCAACCACCGAGACGCAAAGCACCGGCGGCAACGGACGACCATCAACGGCTGGGCCTGCACCCAGCGCGCCACCCGAACCGGCGCGGGCGCCGGCACCGAAGACGGCCGAAAGCAACGGCACCGCGGCCCCCGCGAAGGCGCCGAAGGCCGGCAAGGTAGCAGACAAGGCACCGGAGAAGGCGCCGGAGAAGGCGGCTGTGAAGGCCGCTGCTGGTCCGCGACCAAAAGAAGGCGACGAGTTGCAGGTGCTGCGCGGCGGTGCCGCCGCCGTCGTGAAGAACATGTCGGCGTCGCTGGAGGTGCCGACGGCTACGAGCGTGCGCGCGATCCCGGCCAAGCTGATGATCGACAACCGGATCGTCATCAACAACCATCTCAAGCGCACGCGCGGCGGCAAGATCAGCTTCACCCACCTGATCGGTTACGCGCTGGTGCAGGCGGTCAAGAAGTTCCCGAACATGAACCGCCACTTCGCCGAGGTGGACGGCAAGCCCAACGCGGTTACCCCCGAGCACATCAACCTCGGGCTCGCGATCGACCTGCAGGGCAAGGACGGCAATCGCCAGCTGGTGGTCGCCGCGATCAAGCGTTGCGAGGCAATGTCTTTCGGCCAGTTCATCGCGGCCTACGAAGATATCGTGCGGCGCGCCCGGGACGGCAAGCTGACCGCCGAGGATTTCTCCGGCGTGACGATTTCGCTGACCAATCCCGGCACCATCGGCACCGTGCACTCGGTGCCGCGGCTGATGCGTGGCCAGGGCGCGATCATCGGGGTGGGCGCGATGGAATACCCGGCCGAGTTCCAGGGCGCCAGTGAGGAACGCATCACCGACCTGGGTATCGGCAAGCTGGTCACCTTCACCTCCACCTACGACCACCGCATCATCCAAGGTGCGGAGTCGGGCGACTTCCTGCGCACCGTCCACCAACTGTTGCTCGACGACGAGTTCTTCGACGAGATCTTCCGCGAGCTGGGCATCCCGTATGAGCCGGTGCGCTGGCGCATCGACAACCCGGATTCGATCGAGGACAAGAACGGCCGCGTCATCGAGCTGATCGCGGCCTACCGTAACCGCGGCCACCTGATGGCCGACATCGACCCGCTGCGCCTGGACAAGAACCGATTCCGCAGCCACCCCGACCTCGACGTGCTGACCCACGGCCTGACACTGTGGGATCTGGATCGGGTGTTCAAGGTCAACGGCTTCGCCGGTGCCCAGTACAAGAAGCTGCGCGACGTGCTGGGCCTGCTGCGCGATTCGTACTGCCGCCACGTCGGCATGGAGTACACCCACATCCTCGAACCCGAACAGCAGCAGTGGATTCAGGAACGTGTCGAGATCAAGCACGAGAAGCCGACCGTCGCGCAACAGAAGTACATCCTGTCCAAGCTGAATGCGGCCGAGGCGTTCGAGACCTTCCTGGCGACCAAATATGTCGGCCAGAAGCGCTTTTCGCTGGAAGGCGCCGAGACCGTGATCCCGACGATGGACGCCGCGATCGACCAGGCCGCCGAACACAGACTCGATGAGGTCGTCGTCGGCATGCCCCACCGCGGCCGGCTCAACGTGCTGGCCAACATCGTCGGCAAGCCGTACTCGCAGATCTTCTCCGAGTTCGAGGGCAACCTCAACCCGTCGCAGGCGCACGGCTCCGGTGACGTCAAATACCACCTGGGCGCCACCGGCAACTACATCCAGATGTTCGGCGACAACGACATTACGGTGTCGCTGGTGGCCAACCCGTCGCACCTGGAAGCCGTCGACCCGGTGCTGGAGGGTCTGGTGCGGGCCAAGCAGGACCTGCTGGACAAGGGCGACGGAGACGACGGGTTCTCCGTGGTGCCGATGATGCTGCACGGGGACGCCGCGTTCGCCGGTCAGGGCGTGGTCGCCGAGACGCTGAACCTGGCGCTGCTGCGCGGGTATCGCACCGGCGGCACCATCCACATCATCGTCAACAACCAGATCGGTTTCACCACATCGCCGTCGGATGCCAAGTCCTCGGAATACTGCACCGACGTCGCCAAGATGATCGGCGCGCCGATCTTCCATGTGAACGGGGATGACCCGGAGGCCGCGGCGTGGGTCGCGCGGCTGGCGATGGATTTCCGGCAGCAGTTCAAGAAGGACGTCGTCATCGACATGCTGTGCTACCGACGTCGCGGGCACAACGAGGGCGACGACCCGTCGGTGACGCAGCCGGCCATGTACGACGCGATCGACCTCAAGCGTGGTGTCCGCAAGACCTACACCGAATCGCTGATCGGCCGCGGCGACATCTCGATGAAAGAGGCCGAGGACGCTCTGCGCGACTACCAGGGCCAGTTGGAGCGGGTGTTCAACGAGGTCCGCGACCTGGAGAAGCACCAAATCGAGCCCAGCGCGTCGGTGGAGGCCGACCAGATGCTCCCCAGAGGGATGAACACCGCCGTCGACAAGGCGCTGCTGGCCCGCATCGGCGACGCGTTCCTGGCGGTGCCCGACGGCTTCACCGTGCATCCCCGCGTCAAACCGGTGCTGGAGAAGCGCCGCGAAATGGCCTACGAGGGCAAGGTCGACTGGGCGTTCGCCGAACTGCTGGCACTGGGATCGTTGATCGCCGAGGGCAAGACGATTCGCTTTTCTGGCCAGGACACCCGCCGCGGGACGTTCACCCAGCGGCACTCGGTGATCATCGACCGCCAGACCGGTCACGAGTTCACGCCACTGCAGCTGCTGACGGTCAATCAGGACGGCACGCCGACCGGCGGCAAGTTCATGGTGTACGACTCGGCGCTCTCGGAGTTCGCCGCGGTGGGCTTCGAGTACGGCTATTCGGTCGGCGACCCTGAGGCACTGGTGTTGTGGGAGGCCCAGTTCGGCGACTTCGTCAACGGCGCCCAGTCGATCATCGACGAGTTCATCTCCTCCGGCGAGGCCAAGTGGGGTCAACTCTCCGACGTGGTGCTGCTGCTGCCGCACGGCCACGAGGGCCAGGGTCCCGACCACACCTCGGGCCGCATCGAGCGATTCCTGCTGCTGTGGGCCGAGGGCTCGATGACGATAGCGGTGCCCTCGACCCCGGCGAACTACTTCCACCTGTTGCGGCGCCACGCGCTGGACGGCATCCAGCGGCCACTCATCGTGTTCACGCCGAAGTCGATGCTGCGTAACAAGGCCGCGGTCAGCGACATCCGCGACTTCACCGAGCAGAAGTTCCGGTCGGTGATAGAAGAGCCCACCTACACCGACGGCGACGGCGACCGCGGCAAGGCCAAGCGAATCCTGTTGACCAGCGGCAAGATCTACTACGAGCTGGCGGGGCGCAAGAACAAGGACCAGCGCGACGACGTGGCGATCGTGCGTGTGGAGCAGCTGGCGCCGCTACCCAGACGGCGGCTGGCCGAGACACTGGACCAGTACCCGAACGTCGAGCAGTACTTCTGGGTGCAGGAGGAGCCGGCCAACCAAGGCGCCTGGCCGACGATGGGCCTGACACTGCCCGAGCTGTGTGCGGAGAGGTTGAGCAACATCAAGCGGATCTCGCGGCGGGCCATGTCGGCGCCGTCGTCGGGCTCGTCGAAGGTGCACGCGGTAGAGCAGCAGGAGATCATCGACGAGGCGTTCGCCCCCTAGGGTGCTTGTAGGCGGGACCTGCGGTACCGGCTAGCCTCGACCGCGAAAAGTACGGTTGCTGACACGGCTACAGATTCGTGTGGAACAACCGTGCACTGCGCGCTGAACAGGAGTGTGGCTATGCAGGGCTTCGCCGGGAAGGTCGCCGTAGTGACCGGCGCCGGGTCGGGCATCGGACAGGCGCTGGCGATCGAGCTGGCCCGCTCGGGCGCCAAGCTCGCGATCAGCGACGTCGACACCGAGGGCCTGGCGGCCACCGAGGAGCGCCTGGCGGCCATCGGCGCGCCGGTGAAGGCCGACCGCCTCGACGTCACCGAACGTGAGGCCTTTGCGATCTACGCCGATGCGGTCGCCGAGCACTTCGGCAGGGTCAACCAGATCTACAACAACGCGGGCATCGCATTCGCCGGTGATGTCGAGGCGAGCCAGTTCAAGGACATCGAGCGGGTGATGGATGTCGACTTTTGGGGTGTCGTCAACGGCACCAAGCTGTTCCTCCCCCACCTGATCGCCTCCGGCGACGGGCACGTCATCAACATCTCTAGCGTGTTCGGACTGTTCTCGGTGCCCGGCCAGGCCGCGTACAACGCGGCGAAGTTCGCGGTCCGCGGATTCACCGAGGCGCTGCGGCAAGAGATGATGGTGGCGGGCCATGCCGTCAAGGTGACGACGGTGCATCCCGGCGGCATCAAGACCGCGATCGTCCGCAACATGGAGACCGTCGAAGGCCTGGACAAGGACGGACTGGCGCAGACCTTCGACAAGAAGTTGGCCTCCACGTCGCCGCAGAAGGCCGCGCAGATCATCCTCGACGGCGTCCGCAGGAACAGAGCGCGCGTGCTGGTCGGCCCCGACGCCAAGGCGCTCGATCTCATCGTGCGGGCCACCGGCTCGGGCTATCAGCGGTTGTTCTCGACGGTGATGTCGCGGATGGTGCCCCAAGCGCACTGATTCAGTGCGCTCGACGGCCGCGAACGACCGCAAAATGCACTCCGTGAGCGGCGTGTCGGCGGGCAGACACGGTCGCTCGCGGGTTTGGGTCAATCGCCAAGCGGGTGTTCGGCCAGGTACGCGTTGGCCACCAAGCCGGGATCGGTGCCGTCGGCGACTTCGGCGCGCATCTGCGCCAACGCAGCGGTATCCAGCACACCCGCCACCTCGTTGATGGCGAGCACCTGCGACTCGGCCAGCTCGTTGCGCCGATACAACGGCACCACGTTCTCGGCGCGGACCAACGACGTGCGATCGGACAGCATCAGCAGCTCGGTCGGAATGTTCGGCGCCGCGGTCGTCGTCCATGCCGAATTGATCTGCCCCGCCTTCAGCGCGGCGAATAGTGTTGCGCTGTCCGGATATCCGCGGACCCTGGCCATCTCGCACGTCCCGACGGCGTCGGGTCGAGGCACGCCGACGACCTGTCCGGCCTTCAGCTTGTCGCAGTTGCGGACCGCGGCCGTGACATCCCGCCCGCCCCACGCGTCAGCGGTGGACTCGGTGACCGCGAGCGCGGGTTTGTCCTCCGCGGAGGTGGTGTAATCGCCGGCGGCGACACCTTCTGGCAATGCAGCCACCATCGCGCGGTACACCTGCGCGGCCGAGCGCGCGGTAGCCTCCGGCTCAAACCGCGCAAGGAACTGGCCGGTGAAACCGGGGACGACGCTGATCGCCCCGGTGTCCAGCTCGATCAACGGGTCGGCCTCCGACTGCACGTGTGCGGGACTGCCGTAGGACCGCAATGCGGCCGCATACAGGTGGGCCAACAGCGCCGATTGGGCGTCGGGTTTGGCCCCGACCGCGATGGACGGCGCAGCAGTCTCGCCGCCACAGCCGGCAGTGCTCATTGTGATCAGCGCGATGAGCACCAACGCCGACCGGCGGATCATCGCCCGCTCAGGCAGCCGCCGCGACCGCGTCGGCCACGGCAGGGGCGACCCGCGGGTCCAGCGGGCTCGGAACGATCCGGTCCGGCGCCAGGTCTTCGCACGCCACCGCGAAGATCGCCTCGGCCGCAGCCCGCTTCATGCCCTCGGTGATCCGGCGGGCCCCTGCGTCCAGCGCGCCTCGGAACACCCCGGGGAAAGCAAGCACATTGTTGATCTGGTTCGGGAAGTCGCTGCGGCCGGTCGCCACCACCGCCGCATGCTTGGCGGCCAGCTCCGGGTGGATCTCGGGGTCTGGGTTGGACAGTGCGAACACGATTCCGTCCGGCGCCATCGACGCGATCAGCTCTTCCGGGACGACACCGCCCGACGCACCGAGGAACACGTCGGCGCCCTCGATGGCCTCGACAAGGCCACCGGTGCGACCCGCACGGTTGGTCCGCTGCGCCAGCTCGGCCTTGACGTCGTTCATGCCCCCGCGCCCGGGGTGCAGGATGCCTTGCGAATCCAGCACGGTGACGTCGGAAACACCAGCGGACAGAAGAATATTCGCGCATGCCACACCGGCAGCGCCTGCACCGGAGATGACGACGCGCAACGAGGTCATGGCACGGTCGAGCACCTTCGTCGCACCCAGCAGCGCGGCCAGCACAATGATCGCGGTGCCGTGCTGGTCGTCGTGCATGACGGGGCAGTCAAGCGCGTCGATGACGCGACGCTCGATCTCGAAGCAGCGCGGCGCCGAGATGTCCTCGAGGTTGACCGCGCCGAACGTCGGGCGCAGCCGCACCAGCGTTTCCACGATCTCGTCGGGATCCTTCGTGTCCAGCACGATCGGGATCGAATCGAGGCCGGCGAAGGTCTTGAACAGCGCGCTCTTGCCCTCCATCACCGGCAGCGACGCAGCGGGGCCGATATCACCGAGGCCGAGGACCGCGCTGCCGTCACTGACGACCGCAACCAGCCGGTTGGCCCACGTGTACCGGGCGACCAGCGTGTGGTCGGCGGCGATCGCGCGGCTGACCTGAGCAACCCCCGGTGTGTATGCGATCGACAGCGCGCGCTGGGTGTCCAAGGGCGCCTTCAGCTCTACCGAGAGCTTTCCGCCGACATGCGCCGCGAAGATCTCCTCGTCGCCGATGACGATCGGGGAACTCCTGACTGGAAGGCTTCTCACCGCTTGGGATACCGATTCGGACACGGCCTTGAGAGTACGGGGCCTAGATCAGGCCCAATTCAGTGACCGCTTTACGTTCATCGGCGAGCTCGGCGGTCGACTTGTCGATCCGGCCGCGCGAGAAGTCGTCGATCTCCAGGCCATCCACAATGGTCCAGTCGCCGTCCTTGGTGGTCACCGGGAAAGACGAGATCAGGCCCTCCGGCACGTCGTAGCTGCCGTCGGAGACGACCGCCATCGAGACCCAGTCGCCCGCCGGGCTGCCCTGTAGCCAGTCCCGGGCGGCGTCGATGGTCGCCGATGCGGCAGACGCCGCCGATGATGCGCCCCGCGCATCGATGATCGCGGCGCCACGCTTGGCGACGGTGGGGATGAAGTCGTTCTCGATCCAGGCCTGGTCGTTGACGGCCTCGGCCGCGTTCTTGCCGCCGACCTCGGCGTGAAAGACGTCGGGGTACTGGGTGGCCGAATGGTTGCCCCAGATGGTCATCTTCTTGATGTCGGTGACCGCGGCACCGGTCTTGCGGGCCAGCTGAGAAATCGCCCGATTGTGGTCGAGGCGGGTTAACGCGGAGAACCGCTCACGCGGGATGTCGGGCGCGTTGGTCATCGCGATGAGGGCGTTGGTGTTGGCCGGGTTGCCGGTCACGCCGACGCGGACGTCATCTGCGGCAACCTCGTTGAGGGCCTTGCCCTGGGCAGTGAAGATCGCGCCGTTGGCCTCGAGCAGGTCGCCGCGCTCCATGCCCGGGCCGCGCGGACGGGCACCGACAAGCAGGGCGAGGTTCACGCCGTTGAAGATCTTGGTCGGGTCAGCGCCGATCTCGACGCCGGCGAGCGTCGCGAACGCGCAATCATCGAGCTCCATCACCACACCCTCGAGGGCCTTGAGGGCGGGCTCGATCTCGAGCAGGCGCAGCTCGATCGGGCGATCGGCGCCGAGCAGCGAGCCGCTCGCCAGACGGAACAGCAGGCTGTAGCCGATCTGGCCGGCGGCACCGGTGACGGCGACCTTGAGGGGTGTTGTGCTCACGTCAGTGCTCCTTGGACTCCAGTTGGGTTCGGGACGAAACTAGCGCACCGGCGTCAGCCTTAAACCTCCGGTCCGACGTAACATTTACAAAGGCCTTCTCACGAATGCCGCGGCCGTGAAGGGAGGTTCGAGATGCCATCGTTTCGCGCGTTGCCTCCATCGCTTCGGCCAGCCACGCGGTCCAAGGTTGCGGGCCCGGACGCCAAGTCCATTCACGTCCCTGTCGCGCGGGCCATGGTCGACTGCGGCATCTACTGCGATGGCAAACGGCTGCCCGGCAAGTTCACCCACGCAGCGGCGTTGAACAAAGTTCACGACCTCGAGCGCGAGGGCAAGGATGCGTTCGTCTGGATCGGCTTGCACGAACCCGATGAGCACCAGATGCAGGCGGTGGCCGACGTGTTCTGCCTGCACGAGCTGGCCGTTGAGGACGCCGTGCATGCGCACCAGCGGCCCAAGCTGGAGCGCTACGACAAGACCCTGTTCCTGGTGCTCAAGACCGTGAACTACGTCGAACACGAGTCCATGGCCCTGGCCCGCGAGATCGTCGAGACCGGCGAGATCATGATCTTCGTCGGCAGGGATTTCGTGGTGACGGTTCGCCATGGCGAGCACGGCGGTCTTGCCGGGGTGCGCAAGCGGCTGGACGCTTCGCCGGCAATCCTCAAGCTTGGTCCGTACGCGATCATGCACGCGATCGCCGACCACGTCGTGGACAGCTACCTCGATGTCACCGATCTGATCGAAACCGATATCGACGCGATGGAAGAGGACATCTTCTCGCCGACGAGAAAGACCAACATCGAGTGCATCTACCTGCTCAAGCGGGAGATTGTCGAGCTGCGCCGGGCGGTCGCGCCGTTAACGCTGGCGCTGCAGCGGATGGGCACCGACCACAACGATCTGATCTCGATCGAGGTCCGGCGATACATGCGCGACGTGCTCGATCACAACATTCAGGCCTCCGACCGGATCACCAGCTACGACGACATGCTCAGCTCGCTGGTTCAGGCCGCCGTCGGCAAGGTCGCGATGCAGCAGAACCTCGACATGCGCAAGATCTCGGCCTACGTCGCGATCGCGGCGGTGCCGACGGCGATCGCCGGGATCTACGGGATGAACTTCGACTACATGCCGGAGCTGCATCAGGTGTGGGGATATCCGGCAGTGCTGGTGTTGATGCTGGTCTCTTGTACATTGTTGTTCCGCGCCTTCCGGCGCAACCATTGGCTCTAGCTCGGACGCGCTGCCCGCCGCGAGGGGTCGAGAACATCGACTCCGTCCTGCACCCACGCCTCGCGCATGGCGTCGGCGCCCTTGAGCCGCACCCATGCCGCCTCGGTGCCGGTGATCGGGGTGGCCGACAGCACCGTGACCGGTGGCCGCGGCGCCGGCAGCGGAACGTCGTCAACGTCGCTGCGGCCCAACAGAAACGCGGTGAACGGCGCCGAATCCCACAGCGGTGAACGCAGATCGACCAGTGCGTCGGGTTCCAGCATCAAACCTTCCACGGCGGGCGCCGCGGCCAGGATGGCCACGGAGCGGGACAGCCCTCTAGGGGACGGGCCGCGCAGTGCTACCACCACTTCCGCACGCGGCCCGCGCAGCGCGTCGCTGACCATCTCGGTCGGATCGAACATCGGATGGCGCGAACAGCCAAGCGACACATAGTGATAGACGCCGCCACCATCGGGGCCGAACCGCAGCACATCGATGCGTTCGGTGCCGAGGAACGTCACGCTTGCCGCATCGGGCTCCGCGGTGATTCCGGCCCGGACGAAGTGCTCGTGCAGATGTGCACGAACCTCCGCCAGGACGTCGGTCACTCGGCCGGCGGCGGCGGAGCAGGCTCGTCCGGCGGCGCCTGCGGCTGCTCGGGCGCGGGGCTCGTCGGCGCCGGCTGGCCGGTCGAGCCGCTCACGGGAACAGTCAGGTTCTCGCCGGTGTCCGCGTCGAAGATTGCGATTTTCGACGTGTCGAAGGCCAGCTGGATGGTCTGGCCCTGCGTCACCTTCGATTCGGTCGAAACCCGTGCCACGAACTCGTTTTCACTGGCCCCGGATTCGGCGGCCAACTCAGCCAACTGGGCCGCCTGCGCGCCGGCACCTTCGGTCCTGAAGTGAACGTATTTGTCGGCGCCAAGCGATTCGACCATGTCGACCGCGACCTCGAAGGTCAGCGCCCGAATACGGGCATAGCCGTCAAGCAGCGCGGCGTCCTCGAGGTGCTCGGGCCGCACGCCCACGATCACGTTGTTGGGCTTGTGGTGCCGCGCGAGCAGGTCCTGGACTTCTTGGGTAAGCATGACTTCCCCGAAGTGCAGGCGCACTCCGACATCGGTGAGCGTGGCCGGGAAGAAGTTCATCGACGGCGATCCGATGAATCCCGCCACGAACAGATTGGCGGGGCTGTTGTAGAGATCTTCGGGCGTGCCGATCTGCTGTGCCACCCCGCCCAGCAGCACCACCACTCGATCGCCCAGCGTCATGGCCTCGGTCTGGTCGTGCGTCACGTAGACGGTGGTGGTGCCCAGCCTGTTCTGCAGCCGCGCGATTTCTGAACGCATCTGTACCCGCAGCTTGGCGTCGAGGTTCGACAGCGGCTCGTCCATCAGGAATGCCTTGGGGTCACGAACGATAGCGCGCCCCATGGCTACCCGCTGCCGCTGACCGCCGGAGAGCTGAGCGGGCTTGCGATCCAGAAAGTCGGTGAGGTCAAGGATTTTCGCGGCCTCGTCTACCTTTCGGGCGATCTCGTCCTTCTTCATCTTCGCCAGCGTGAGCGGGAAGGCGATGTTCTGGCGGACGGTCATGTGCGGATAGAGCGCGTAGGACTGGAACACCATTGCAATATCGCGGTCCTTGGGAGCTTTCTCGTTGACCCGTTCACCGCCGATCCGCAACTCACCCGACGAGATGTCCTCCAGCCCCGCAATCATGTTGAGCGTGGTGGACTTCCCGCACCCGGATGGACCCACCAAGATGATGAACTCGCCGTCGGCGATCGTGAAGGACAGGTCTTTCACGGCCGCCGCGCCGTTGGGGTAACTCTTGGTCACCCGGTCCAACACAATTTCGGCCATCGAATTACCCCTTTACCGCACCGGACGTCAGCCCAGCGACGATGCGTCGCTGGAAGATGAGAACAAAGATAATGATCGGGATGGTAATGACCATCGCGCCGGCCGCGATCGACCCGGTCGGCTCCTCGAATTGCGAACTGCCGGTGAAGTTGGCGATCGCCACGGGTGCGGTGATCGCCCGCTCGGTGGCCGTCAGCGACAGCGCCAGCAGCAGGTCGTTCCACGCGAAGATGAAGACAAGAATGGCAGCGGTCACGATGCCGGGTGCGGCCAGCGGCGCGATGACCTTGCGGAACGCCTGGGCCGGGGTTGCTCCGTCCATCTTGGCGGCCTTCTCCAAATCCCAGGGGATTTCCCGGAAGAACGCCGACAGGGTATATATCGCCAGCGGCAGCGCGAACGTGATGTACGGAATGATCAGGCCCGGCCAGGTGTCGAACAGCCCGAGTCGGCGCTCGATGTTGAAGAGCGGCGTCACCAGCGAGATCTGCGGGAACATCGCGATCAGCAGGGCGACACCGACAAGCAACTGCTTACCGGGAAAGGCCAGCCGCGCGACCGCGTAGGCCGCCATGCCGCCGATCACGACGGCGATCACCGTAGTGATCAAGCCGATGCCGATCGAGTTGATCAGCGCCGAGCTGAACGCGTCACCGGAGAAGATGCCCTTGTAGTTTTCGAAGGTGATCTCGGTCGGAATGAGCTTGCCGTCCTTGACACTTGACGTGGGTTTCAGCGACAGCGACAGGATCCACAGCACCGGAAAGAGCGCGTAAAGGATCACCAGGATGTTGACGACGGTCCAGCCCGTCGAGCGACTGGCACCCACCCGCTCGGCCATCACATCTTCCTTTTCATAGCCGACCCTCGTCGGATCCGGGCGCCGCGGCGCCGAAGAGCTTGATGTAGATGAACGCGATCATCGCCACAGACAGGAAGATCAGCACGCTGATCGCCGATCCCAAGCCCAGATTGAACGCTTTGAACAGGTTGTCGTAGCCCAGGATTGACACCGAGCCGGTGTTGTTGGCGCCGCCGGTCAGCACGTAGATGTTGTCGAAGATCCGGAACGCGTCCAGCGTGCGGAACAGCAGCGCCACCAGGATCGCCGGTTTGATCAGGGGCAGAATCACTTTGACGAGCCGCTTCCATGCGCCGGCCCCGTCGATCTGGGCGGCATTCAGCAGATCCTGCGGCACCAGCGCCAAACCGGCCAGCAGCAATAGCGCCATGAACGGTGTCGTCTTCCAAACTTCGGCTAGGACAACGATCGCCAGTGACGGGATCTGCTCGGTCAGCGGCGCGCTGCCCTCCGGCAGCAGGTTGGCCAGATAGCCGGTGCCCGGCGTCCACGCGTAGTACCAGCTGTAGGACGCGGCCACCGTGACGATGCCGTACGGGATCAGGATCGCGGTGCGCACCACACCCTTTCCGAAGATGGTGCGGTGCATCACCATCGCCAGCGCCATGCCGAGCACGAACTCGATCGCCACCGACACGATGGTGATCGCCAGCGTGATCGCGAACGCCGTCCACCAGTACCCGTCGGTGAGAACGGTGACGTAGTTCTGCAGCCCAACGAATGCCGTGTCGTCGGGCGTGGCGAGGTTGTAGCGCTGCAGGCTCAGCCAGACCGCGTAGCCGATCGGGTAGGCGGTCACCGCCAGCATCAGGATGACGGCGGGGGCGATAAGCACGAACGCCAGCCGCCGCTCGGATCTCTTGTCATCCGTGCCGCCAACGGCGACCGGCGTGGCGGGGGCTTCCGCGACCGCCGTCATGGAATCAACCCCTTACCGTCGATGGCCTTCTGGACTTGCACCGTCAGCTCGTCGGCGGTGCGCTTCGGGTCGATGTCGGTGATCGGGGCCAGCGTGACCGAGATCCTCGTCGACACGGCCTGGTAGACCGGGGTAGCGGGACGCACCGCGGCATTGGTGAGCTGCTCGCGGATGATCGCGTACTGCGGGTACTTGGCCTGGAACGTCGGATCGTCGTAGAGCGACGCCCGTACGGCAGGCAGGCCGCCCTCCACGGAGGTATACCGCTGGTTTTCGGAGTTGCGCAGACAGCGGATCGCCTCGAACGCTTCCTCGCGGTGCTGGGTGGTCTTGGCCACCGCCAGGTTCAGCCCACCCAACGTCACCTTGGCCGGCTGGTCCGGCTGCACGCCCGGGTACTGGGCAAACCCGAACACTTCCTTGCTTGCCTGGTATGCGGCGTTGAACTGCTCGTCGGTCGGCGAGAACGTCCCGACGTCGTTGATGCTGCCTGCCAGGTCGGGCCGCTCGTTCAGCGGCAGGAAGCTCACGCCGCCCTTCACCGCGTTCTCCAACATCGACGGCAGCACGAACGGCCAGTTCACCTCCAGCGCCGCTTTGCCCTGCTCCAGCGCCAACCGCGCGGTGCCCTCGTCGGTCTGCGTGATCGACGGGTCCGCGCCGGGCGCAGTAGCAACGGCCTTCATGATCTGTAGCGCATTTTCGGTGGCGGCGCGGTGCTCTGGTGTGTCGGTGAGCGTGACCGTCTTGCCATCGTCGGAAAGCACTTGACCGCCAGCGCTTTCCAGCAAGGTGTTGAACCACACCACCAGACCCTCGTACTGCTTGCCCTGTACTGCGATCCAGCTGGGCTTGCCTGCAGCGTGCAGCCGCGTCGCCTCGGCCACCATACCGTCCCAAGTGGCGGGCGGTTCTTCCATCAAATCCGCTCGGTACCAAAGCAATTGGGTGTTCGTCGTGATCGGAGCGGCGTACAGCTTGTCCTGCCACGTGGCAGTTTCGAGTGGCCCCGGCAGCGTGTCCCTGGTGGCGTCGGCCTCGGCTTGGCCGGAAGGATCGTCGGAAAGTGGCAAAGCCCAACCGGCCTCGGCGAACTCGGCGGTCCACACCACGTCGAGCGCCATCACATCGAGTGTCTTGTCGTTACCGGTGAGCCGGCGTGCCAGCTGCAGCCGCTGATCGTCGGCACCCTTCGGCAAGCTGACCTGCTCGATGGTGAAGCGACCGCCGAGTTCTTCGTTGCAGCGCTTGGCGACTGCGGTGAAGGTGGCCATCTCGTTAGCCGGCGTGTAGTAGTTGATGACGATTCCGCCACTGCTCGAACCGCACGCCGTCACCACTGACGCCGTCGTCAGCGCGGCCAATGCCGCAGCGCCTATCTTCCGAGCGCGCACCATCAACCTCCCGTCCGCCGGGAAAGTCCCGCGTCGAAAACCGTATTGCCAGATACGCGTGATTTGCAACACCATCGGCGGCGCGTCGCAATCCTGACCTGCGGCGAGCGTGCGCAAACTGCCGCTCGTCAGCGGTATGTCTGCGTGCAAACAAGCACGCTCGCGCGGATTAGGCGAATTAGATAGTCAAGCGCGCCAGCAGATCCCGGCCCTGTTCGGCGTTCTGTGGGTCGCACAACACGTCGTAACGCCCGGCGACGAGCTGCATCGTCGAACTGAAATCTCTTGTGCCGCGCGCCATCGCGTACGGGATCGCCGAGGTGATCAGGCCGAAGAACACGCCTGCTACCAGGCCGGTCACCAACGCACCCCACGGACTGGGACTGAAGAAGCCCAGGATCAGCCCGATGAACAGGCCGAGCCAGGCACCCGTCAGCACACCGCCGCCGAGCACCTTGGGCCAGCTCAGCCTGCCGGTGACGCGTTCCACCTGCATCAGGTCAACACCGACGATCGTCACCTGCTGCACCGGGAACTGTTGGTCCGAGAGATAGTCCACCGCGCGCTGGGCCTCGGCGTAGGTCGGATACGAACCTATCGGCCACCCCTTGGGTGGCGTGGGCATCCTGGCCGGACCGCTGCGTCCCGCGGTTGATGTGCCGGGCTGGAACGGGCTGGTCATCAAACTTCGTCTCCTGTCGTCGGCGCCTGAACTTCGCAGCTGCTCTCACCGAGACCAACGCCTCGACGGCCGCAAAGGTGCCCGGCACCAGGCTCACCACGGGTCACCTGCACGTACGCTAGGTTGATCAGCATGACAAATCCGGGCGAGGACGCAGCCCAAACGGCGTCATCCGCCTCCAGCTCAGGCACGTCAGAGCCGGCGTCGGGCGGCCACGAGGCCCCGCCGATCGAGCAGTCCCCCGAGCAGCCCGCGCAGCCGCCGGAGACGCCGGAGGCACCGCAGGTAACCGAGCAGCCCAGCTACATACCGCCGCCGGCGTACAACACCCCGAGTGCGCCGCCGTCGGGTTACGAGACGCCGGGCTATCCGCCTGCGTCTGGCTATCCGCCACCCGGCTTCCCGCCGCCCCAGTACACGCCCCAGCCCAGTTATCCGCCGTCCGGTGCGCACGGCTATGCGCCGCAGCCCTATTCCGACCCCTTCAGCTACGGCACGCCGTCGTACCCGCCTCCGCAGTACGGCACGCCGCCGCCCGGGTATGGCCCACCCCCGACCGGCTACCCGGCTCCGAACTACGCCGGCGCGTACGGCCAGCCCACGCAGAAGACCAATTCTCTCGCGATCGCGTCGCTGGTGGCGTCCGTCATCGGAATCCTGGCGTTTGTCTGTGGACTCGGCTCAATCATCGGCATCGTGCTGGGCGTGGTCGCGCTGAATCAGATCAAGACGTCCGGTGAGGGCGGCCGCGGACTGGCGATCGCCGGCATCGCTGTCGGCGCCGTGACATTTCTTATCAGCATCGTGTTTGCGATCTCGTTTATCAGCAGCAGCTGACCATGATCAGCAGGGACCCCGACCAGCCGTTCCGGGGGACGGAGTATCCGTCGCTGGAGGACTCGGCTCGACAGCGGCAGCCCGAACCCAATGCGCCCGTGGACTATCCCACCGACGCCGGGTTGCCGCCGCCTGTCTATCCCCCGCCCTATACCGGTGCCCCGGGTTATCCTCCCGCTCCGGGCTACTACCCGGGCGCAGGCTATGACCCGTACCGTCCGACGAAGCCGCCGGGCACCAACGGCAAGGCGATCGCGGCGCTGGCGTGTTCGATGGCCGGCATGATTTGTTGCCTTCCGTCGATCGTCGGGCTCATCCTGGGCGTCATCGCGATGCGCGAGACCAAGCGCACCGGCCAGGACGGGTATCCCCTCGCGCTCATCGCGACGATCCTCGGTGGTCTGGTAGTTGCGGGAGTTGCGCTCTACCTGCTGTTGTCGATCGGCCTCTACGCCAGCGGATGGCAGTGGATCTAGCCGCTGTCTCCGCGATTTCGGCGACCTAGGCAGGCGGCCGGAACGGGTCGGCCTTGCGGACCATGCCGGCGGCGCGGCCCTTACCGGCGATCACCAACGCCATCTTGCGGCTTGCCTCGTCGATCATCTCGTCGCCGAGCATCGCCGCACCGCGGGCGCCGCCCGCGCTCGACGTGTGCCATTCGTAGGCCTCCAGGATCAGCTCGGCGTGGTCGTAGGCGTCCTGGCGCGGGCTGAAGATTTCGTTGCCCGCTTCGATCTGGTCGGGATGCAGCACCCACTTGCCGTCGTAGCCGAGCGCGGCCGACCGACCGGCGACCCGCCGGAATCCGTCCACGTCGCGGATCTTCAGATACGGTCCGTCGATTGCCAGAATGCCGTTCGTCCGGGCAGCGATGAGGATCCGCATCAATACGTGGTGATGGGCGTCGCCGACGTCGTAGCCGTCGGGCTGTTCGCCGACCTCCAGGGTGCGCATGTTGAGACTGGCCGCCATGTCCGCGGGGCCCAGCACCAGTGCCTGCACCCGCGGGCCGGCCGCGATCGCATCGATGTTGGTCAGGCCCTGCACGTTTTCGATCTGCGCCTCAATCCCGATGCGGCCCACCGGCAATCCGTGCGTTGACTCGAGCTGGCTCAGCAGCAGATCCAACGCGTGGATGTGCGAGACGTCAGTCACTTTGGGCAGCACCACGATGTCGATTTGCGCACCGGCCGTCGAGACCACCTCGATGATGTCGGCGTAGGTCCACGGCGTCGTCCAGTCGTTGACCCGCACCCCACGCAGCTGCCCGGCCCACCCGTCGTCGGCCAGCGCGACCGCGACCTGGGTGCGGGCCTCGGCCTTGGCATCCGGTGCGACGGCGTCCTCCAGATCGAGGAACACCTCGTCGGAAGGCAGGCCCTTGGCCTTCTCGATCATCCTTGCGCTGCTTCCCGGAACGGAAAGGCACGTCCGGCGGGGCCGGACCAAAAAGTCCTGTCGACGGGGCCGATACGGGTTCTCCACAAAGACACTCTCTACCCTCTACAGATATGGCGGCGGTGAACCGGGTCTATGTGGCCCGACTCGCGAAGATGGTGGTGCTTGGCCCTGACGGTGAGTCAATCGGCCGCGTCCGCGATGTGGTGGTCAGCATCAGCATCGTGCGCCAGCAGCCGCGAGTGCTGGGCCTCGTCGTCGAATTGCTTACCCGCCGAAGGATTTTCGTACCCATCCTGCGCGTGACCGCGATCGAGCCGGGGTCGGTGACGTTGGCGACCGGCAGCGTATCGATGCGGCGGTTCGCCCAACGGCCGGGCGAAGTGCTGGTGCTGGGACAGGTGATCGAAACCCGGGTCCGCGTCGACGATCCCGACCTGCCGCAGTTGAGCGGGATCGACGTGATTGTCGTCGATCTGGGCATCGAGCAGACGCGCACACGCGACTGGGTGGTCACAAAGGTGGCCGTCCGGCCGCAGCGTCGGCTGGGCCGCCGCAGCAATGTGCACGTTGTCGACTGGCAGCACGTGCAGGGTCTGACGCCGTCGGGTCTGGCGATGCCGGACCAGGGCGTGGCGCAGCTGCTCGAACTGTTCGAGGGGCAGCGGCCTGTCGAGGTCGCCGAGGCCATCCGCGAGCTGCCCGCGAAGCGGCGCTACGAGGTGGTCAACGCCCTCGACGACGAGCGGCTGGCCGACGTTCTCCAGGAGCTGCCCGAAGACGAGCAGGCCGAGGTGCTGATGCAGTTGCCGGCCGAGCGGGCCGCCGACGTGCTCGAGGCCATGGACCCTGACGACGCGGCCGACCTGCTCGGCACGATGACTCCGGCCGACGCCGAGCAGTTCTTGCGACGGATGGACCCCGAAGATTCCGAGGACGTCCGGCGACTGCTCAGCCACTCACCCGACACCGCGGGCGGCTTGATGACCTCTGAGCCGGTTGTGCTGGCGCCCGACACCACCGTCGCCGAGGCACTGGCCCGGGTCCGCGATCCCGACCTGACACCAGCGCTGGCCTCGCTGGTGTTCGTGGTGCGCCCGCCCACCGCCACCCCGACCGGCCGCTATCTGGGCTGCGTGCATCTGCAGCGGCTGCTGCGAGAACCTCCCGCCGAGTTGGTCAGCGGCATCGTCGACACCGATCTGCCGAACCTGGGGCCCGAGGACTCGCTGGCCGCGGTCACCCGCTACTTCGCTGCATACAATCTGGTCTGCGGTCCAGTGGTCGACGAGGAAAGCCACCTATTGGGCGCGGTGTCCGTCGACGACGTGCTCGATCATTTGCTGCCCCATGACTGGCGGGAGCGCGAGGAACCCGAACTATTCGGCGCTGAAGGGGTGACATGAGCGACCTTTACACCCCACGTGTCTCACGCCGGTTCGCGTTCAACGTCGATCCCGAGGCGGTCGGAAACTTCAGCGAATCAATTGCCCGTTTTCTCGGCACCGGCCGTTATCTGGCCGTGCAGACCCTCCTCGTCATCATTTGGGTCGCGCTGAATCTATTCGCGGTGAAGCTGCAATGGGATCCGTACCCGTTCATCCTGCTCAACCTCGCGTTCTCTACACAGGCCGCCTATGCCGCGCCGCTGATCCTGCTGGCGCAGAACCGCCAGGAAAACCGCGACCGGGTGTCGCTCGAAGAGGACCGTCGCCGCGCCGAGCAGACCAAGGCAGACACCGAGTACCTGGCCCGCGAATTGGCCGCGTTGAGGCTGGCCGTCGGCGAGGTCGCCACTCGCGATTACCTACGCCGCGAGCTCGAGGAACTGCGTGAGATGTTGACCGAATTGCAGCAGCCGAAGACGGCGGCAACCGGGGAACCCGCAAGCAAAGTGGATGGCGCGGAGAAAAGGGCGAAAAAGACGAGCTGAGTCAGCTGCGGCCATTGCTATAACACGTGCGTTATCGACTAGGTATGGTGACTTGGTTCACACGCCACCGCATACCTAGGACGGTTGAGTGCACATAGGGGGAGGAGCCGCCCTCGAGGCAGCGCGGCGCCGAGCAGGGCGAGCCGTACACACGCCCGCCTTCGGCATCGCAGTGATCACCCCGATCATCCTCGCCGGCGCCGTCGGCGCGTCCGCACCATCGTCTGTTACGCCGGTTCGCGACTCTGCGGTGACGCCGTTGGCCGCCGTGGAGCCGTCACCCGGCGCGCACTCCGGGGCATCCGTGGTGGCGGTCACCAAGACGCCAATGGCTTTTCACATCGCAGGCGCGTACGCGTACGCTCCCCCGCCCGCAGCCGTAGTCAATTCGCCTGGGACACTTCGCATTCCGGCGATGGCGTTGTCCGCATACCGCAATGCCGAGCGCATGATGGCAGCGGCGTACCCGGGCTGCGGGGTGAGCTGGAACCTGCTGGCAGGCATTGGGCGCATCGAATCCATGCATGCCAACGGCGGCGCTACCGACGCGCGCGGCACGGCGGTGCGGCCGATCTACGGGCCTGCGCTGGACGGGACGCTGCCCGGCAACGAGATCATCGTGCAGAGTCGCACGACCAAGCGGGTCACGTACGCCCGCGCGATGGGGCCGATGCAGTTCTTGCCCGGCACCTGGTCGCGCTACGCCTCCGACGGCGACGGCGACGGCAAGGCCGAGGTGCAGAACCTGTTCGACTCCGCCCTGGCCGCGGCCCGCTACCTATGCAGCGGCGGGATGAACCTGCGCGACCAGACCCACGTGATGGCGGCGATCCTGCGCTACAACAACTCGGTGGCATACGCCCGCAATGTGCTTGGCTGGGCGGCTGCGTATGCCACCGGCGTCGTGCCGGTGGACCTGCCCCCGATCACCGGATCGGTCCCGCTACTCGGCGACGCGCATCTGGACAACCCCGAAGGTCTTGGGCCGGGACTCCCCGTTAGCGCGCTGGGCCTGCCTGCGAACGACCCACTGGCGTTGATGCCGCAGCTGGGGCCCGGTAGCGACGTCGCCAGCCAGATCCCGACCTACGTTCCGGGCTTCGCTCCCGGCCAGACCCTTGGGCCGCTGCCCGGACCCGCGTCCGCCCTGCCGGCGCCACCGCCCGCGGCGCCGGCGCCCCCACCGTGGTTGCCGCCGTGGATGCAGCCGCCCCCGCCCGAGTGCGCGGTGTTCTGCATCCAGAACACCGTTGCGCCCGCTGCGCCGCAGCTTGTTGCGGCGGGCGAGGTGCCGAATGCCCACCCGCTGATTCCGCTGCCCCCGCCGGCCGCCCCACCGCCGGCGCCCTTCCCTGGCCCGATGTTCGGTCCGCCCCCTGGACCACCGCCGCCCGGGCCGCAGCCGATTCTGCCACCGCCATCGGGGCCGCTGCCGGGCCCGCCGCCCGGCCCGCCCGCCTGACCGCCGGTCAAAGGCACCCGTCGCGTCGGCATAGACTCGCGGGTGATGTCCCAAACTCCCCCTGAGCTCGAAACCGCGGTTCGCGCCGCGCTGACCAAGGTGATCGACCCCGAACTGCGGCGGCCGATCACCGAGCTCAACATGGTCAAGAACGTCACCGTCGAGGCCGACGGCGGCGTGCACGTCGAGATCTACCTGACCACTGGGGCCTGTCCGAAGAAGACCGAGATCTCCGAGCGCGTCAGCCACGCGGTCGCCGACGTTCCCGGCACCGGCGCCGTCAAGGTCAGCCTCGACGTAATGAACGACGAGCAGCGCACCGAACTGCGTAAGCAGCTGCGCGGAGATGCGCGCGAGCCGGTGATCCCGTTCGCCCAGCCGGGCTCGCTGACCCGCGTCTACGCCGTCGCCTCCGGCAAGGGCGGCGTCGGCAAGTCCAGCGTCACGGTCAACCTGGCCGCCGCGATGGCGGCGCGCGGGCTGTCGGTCGGCGTCCTCGACGCCGACATCTACGGCCACTCCGTTCCGCGGATGATGGGCACCACCGAGCGGCCCACCCAGGTCGAGTCGATGATCCTGCCGCCGGTGGCCCACGATGTGCGGGTCATCTCGATCGCGATGTTCACCCAGGGCAACACCCCGGTCGTCTGGCGCGGGCCGATGCTGCACCGCGCGCTGCAGCAGTTCCTGGCCGACGTGTACTGGGGCGACCTCGACGTGCTGCTGCTCGATCTGCCGCCCGGCACCGGCGACATCGCGATCTCCGTGGCCCAGCTGATTCCCGGCGCCGACATTCTGGTGGTGACGACGCCGCAGCTGGCCGCGGCCGAAGTGGCCGAACGGGCCGGTGCGATCGCGCTGCAGACCAAACAGCGCATCGCCGGGGTGGTGGAGAACATGTCCGGGCTGCTGCTGCCTGACGGCACCACCATGCAACTCTTCGGTGAAGGCGGCGGTCGCCGGGTGGCCGAGAGCCTGT
Source organism: uncultured Actinomycetota bacterium (assembly GCA_963715885.1). Taxonomy (GTDB): domain Bacteria; phylum Actinomycetota; class Actinomycetes; order Mycobacteriales; family Mycobacteriaceae; genus Mycobacterium. The sequence goes on along the minus strand of CAVQSK010000017.1, from coordinate 120,916 downwards.
CCCGCGCCGTCGGCGCCGACGTGCCGCTCCTGGGCCAGGTGCCGCTGGACCCCGCGCTGGTATCGGCCGGCGACTCAGGCGTGCCGCTGGTGCTCTCGGCACCTGATTCAGCTGCCGGCAAGGAGCTGCGCAGCATCGCCGACGCACTGTCGAGCCGCAAGCGTGGGCTGGCCGGGATGTCGCTCGGCCTCGATCCCGCCGGCCGCTAACCCCTGGCATATCGATCTCGGCGACGCGCCCGGGATGGCATCATCAGGCGCGATGGACTCCGAGCAGGTCATACGCATCGCCCTGACCATCGTCACGCCCATCCTGACCGCAGGAATCGGGATCGTCGCCCTGGTGATCGGGGACTGGCGCGAACGCCGAACCCAACACGGCCGGCGCAAGCTGGCCGTCGAAGACGCCGGCAGGCAGGTCACGTTCGCGGAGGAGTGGTTCAACGCCAGCAAGCTGATCGCCGAGTCACCCGATGCGCAACAGCGGGTCACCGCGCGAGCACAGGCCTGGCTCGATGAAGCGGCGGAGCTCCTCGCCGCGTCCAAGCCACCGCCGCCCGCCGAAGAGAAGCGATCCGTCACTGCTCGGCGGCTGCTCCTCGCCTACCCGATGCACCGCCGGGGCGCGAGGGTTCTCCGGGGCTTCTACTACTTTTTCCTCGGCATGGTGGTCCTCCAGGTCAGCGGGGCGCTTGGATCCGCTTTCGGGAGAACGGACACGCTCGGCATACCCAATTACTTCTCGGGCGGGCTGATCTACGCCGACCTCATCGGCATCTTCCTGTACACGCTCATCGCGATGGCTTTTCGGTTCTGGTCGCTGCGTGTCGAGGAATCTCAAGCCACGGCCGCGCCGAGAGACCGGATGACGCTTCGGCGCGCGTTGCTGTTGTACAGGTTCAAAGGGCCAAGGGCCACGATGGCGCGCTTCGTCTTTCACTGCTGGGTGGCGTTGACGGTCCTGGTCGCAGTCGCGGCGGTGCTGAGCACCGTCGATGATCCGAGGATGTTGCCCTCCAACCTCGTTGCGTTCGTCGCGTGGATCGGATGGGGGGTTGGCCTGCGCTATTGGGCGGTTTCATTGAACGAGCGCACAACGGTCAACGCCAGCCGCGCATCGTCGGACACCACGACGCCGGACGAGTAGCAGCTACGTCGCGTCGGTGTCGAACGGCGTGCGGGCCGGAGGTTCGGGAGGTGCGACGGACTGCGGCACAGGCGAGGACAGCGGCTTGTCTTCCGGCTTGTCGAACTTGCCGGTGAATATCGAGTCGTCGCCGTCGAGCAGATGTTTGGTCAGCGCCGCACGCGGCGTCATGCCACGCAGCTTGTTCAGCTCGCTCAGCGGCTGGCGCAGGTCGTCGAACTCGGGGCCGAGATCCTCGCGCAGCTGGCTGGTGGCACCGCTGATGTAGTCGCGGGCCTGCCGCAGCGCGCCCGACGTCCAGCGGATCGCGCCGGGTAAACGTTCCGGCCCGAGGATCACCAAACCGGCGACCACCAGGAGCAGCATTTCGCCCCAGCCCACGTTCGCAAACATCAGCGGCGATGCGCCTCTCGGGCGAAGAGCATTCTGATCACGCGGTGTTGTCCGGGCCGGGGTTGACCGTCAAGACGACGTGGCGGCCGTCGCGGACGACCTCGATCGGAGCGTCCTGCCCGATCTTGAGCTGACGAACCGCGACGACAAACTCGTCGGCATCGGCGACGGTGCGGTCGCCGACCTTGACGACGACGTCGTTCTCCAGGATCCCGGCCCTCTCCGCCGGGCTGCCGGCCTTCACGTTGGCCACCTGCGCACCCGATGCGAGGTCATTGCTGACCGAGCGCGCGGTCAGGCCCAGCGTCGGGTGGGCGATCTTTCCGTCCTTGATCAGCGTCTCGACGACGTTCTTCACCTCGTTGATCGGAATCGCAAAGCCCAGTCCGCTGGCACTGTCCGACAGCGACTTGCCCGCGGTGTTGATGCCGATGACGTTGGAGTTCATGTCGATCAGCGGACCACCCGAATTGCCGTGGTTAATGGCGGCGTCGGTCTGCACACCGTCGATGACGGTATCGGTGTCCGAGCCGTCGCCCGATAGCGGCACGGGGCGGTGCAGCGCGCTGATGATGCCCTGGGTGACGGTGCTGCGCAGACCCAGCGGGGCTCCGGCGGCGATCACTTCATCACCGACGCGCAGCTTGTCGGAGTCGCCCATCTGGGCGACGGTCAGATTGTCGATGTTGTCGACCTTCAGCACGGCAAGGTCGGTCTTGGGGTCGCGGCCGACGAGGTTGGCCGGCACCTCCTTGCCGTCGTTGAAGACGACGTGAATCTTGTACTGGCTCGGGTTGATCGCCGCTTCGGAGATCACGTGGTTGTTGGTGACGATGTAGCCGCGCTCGTCGAGCACGAGGCCGGAGCCCTGCGAGCCTTCCTCGTCGCCGACAGCTTCCACAGTGACAACCGAATCAGCTACTGACGCAGCCACTTTCGCGAATCGACCCTCGGGCGGAGGGCCGGTGTCGCCGGTGTCCAACGTGACCTTCGATGTGGTGAACGCCTCGACGACCTCGGCCGTCTTGCGGCCCACCCAGCCGCCGGCGAAGCCGATGACCAACGCGACGATGCCGAGAACCGCCAACGCGACGTAGGACACCCTGCCGCCGAAGAGCACGTCGCGCACGCCGAGCTTGCCCATCTGGATGTTCGACTGCACGTGCGCGGGCGCCGGAACCGCGGGAGTGCCCAGTGCTGCGGCGGCGCCGGGGTCGCGCCACGGATCGGCGGGCTCGTCGATGTCCCGCCCGTCGCGTTCAGCTTCGAGGGCGCCCGCGTCGGCGGGATGACGCTGCAGCGAGTCGCCTCCGGTATACGGCCGCCCGAACGCCTCGGCCAGCACTGGGTCGGGTGCCTGATTTGTCGGTGTGTAGTCGCCCTGATCGCGGTAGCGGTCCAGACCCACGAAGGATCCGTTGACGCCGTCGGGCCGGCCGAACGCACGTTGCGAGGCCGGATCGACAGGTGGACGCGAGACAGGGCGCGGCTCGAGGCGGCTGCTACCGCCCGACTGGTCCTGGTTGGTCACCCGTGTATCACTCTCTATTGGAGCGCCCGCAATCGCCGGCGCAGATCGCTGCTGGACTCGGCATCCACCCTACCGGCGCTTACGCCGCGAACGCGCCGTGTCGTCAGCTAACTGCGGTTGATCCGCCTCGACGGGCGGGGCCTCCGGGGTGTGGTGCGGGATCTGGGACAACATGCCCAGCAAGGAACTCGGCATGACGATCGGGCACGAATCCCGCAACGCGGCACGTGCCTGACGCTGGGCCTCCACCTCGGTCGCGCACTGCGGACACAGCGACAGGTGGTGCGCCGCGCGCAGGTGTGCGTTCATCCGCAACTCGCCGTCGACGTACGCGGCGATGGCCTCGGTGGACAGGTGCTCCGTCGAGCCGAATTGCCGCGGCCCGACCGGCGAGTCACTCTGCGAGGCAAACTGAGAAGGCAGCCAGGAGAACGCGCGGCGGAACACATGTCCCGGGTCGACCATCGCCCAGCTCCTCTCGGCTTCCTCACGTCTCATCGACGACGCTGACTCGAATGTAGCGCGGCAGGCTGCGCCCGACACCTGCGACTGCTCAGGCCGATTTTGCCGTGTTGTCCGCGTGGCTTGCCAGATAGTCCCGCAAGGCCTGCCGGCCGCGGTGGATGCGGCTGCGCACGGTGCCGAGCTTGACGCCGAGCGTGGCGCCGATTTCCTCGTAGGAAAGACCCTCGATGTCGCATAGGACCACGGCGGCGCGGAATTCCGGCGGCAGCGAGTCCAGTGCGGCCTGCAGGTCCGGACCCAGCCGTGAATCGTGATAGATCTGCTCGGGGTTCGGCTCATCGGCCGGCACCCGCTCGTAGTCCTCGGGCAGCGCCTCCATGCGGATGCGCCCGCGCCTGCGAACCATGTCGAGGAACAGGTTCGTGGTGATGCGGTGCAGCCAGCCTTCGAACGTGCCGGGCTGGTAGTTCTGCACCGAGCGGAACACTCGGATGAACGTCTCTTGGGTCAGATCTTCGGCGTCGTGCTGGTTACCGGAGAGCCGGTAGGCCAGCCGGTAGACGCGGTCGGCGTGCTGACGCACCAGCTCGTCCCAGGACGGCATGGACGCTTTGTCTCCGGTGGCGTCGAACACCGCGGTTCCGGTCAACTCGTCGGAAGGCTCCACCCAATCCCCGTCGGTGTACTGCTCGAGATGGGCCATCGAGACTGGAGCCACCGGGGCACTTGAACTGGTCGTCAGATCCTCCTGGTCATAGCCGTCATCACGCATCGACAGCTCGATGTCGACAGCAACACGGCTTTGAGCGTGCTTATTCCCAGAGCCCCAGCGTTCGCCGTGTTCCATGGAGATACAGTCGCTGACCCTTGTGTGGCTGACATATGAGCAAACTGAACATTTCCTGAGAAAGACAGCTACCCATTTTGCAACCTGCAGAAACCGGCCGATCTCGGCACGATATCGCGCTTTCAGCACGGGCGTGTCGCGGCGCGGGCAATACCGGTTGGCTCTACGCTGCGGGCATGGCCAGCACCGACGACACCGGACCGAGTCGGGCCGAGTCGATCGTCAGGCACGCCGAACAGTCGATCTCCGAGGACGCGATCGTCGCCGCCGCCCGTGAGCGGGCCGTCGACATCGGCGCCGGCGCCGTCACCCCCGCAGTCGGCGCGCTGCTGTGCGTGCTGGCCAAGTTGACCGGGGCCAAGGCCGTCGTCGAGGTCGGCACCGGAGCGGGGGTGAGCGGGCTGTGGCTGCTGTCGGGCATGCGCGAAGACGGCGTGCTTACCACGATCGACGTCGAGCCCGAGCATCAGCGCATTGCCAAGCAGGCGTTCGCCGAGGCCGGAGTCGGGACGTCGCGCACCCGGTTGATCAGTGGACGCGCCCAGGACGTGCTGACGCGGTTGGCCGATGAATCCTACGACCTGGTGTTCATCGACGCGGACCCGGTCGACCAGCCGCAGTTCGTGGTCGAAGGAGTCCGGCTGCTTCGGCCGGGCGGCGCGATCGTCGTGCACCGCGCGGCGTTGGGTGGCCGCGCCGGCGACGCGAACGCAAGTGATCCCGAAGTCAGTGCGGTGCGTGAGGCGGCGCGGCTGATCGCCGAGGACGAGCGGCTGACGCCGGTGCTCGTACCACTGGGCGATGGCCTGCTTGCCGCCGCCCGCGACTGACGTTCTTCTCGCTTCTCGCTCGTGTAGATCCTCTACCGCCTTTGGACGGATCGGTTGTGTCGCTTCTTGCGGGAAAGACGGCTAATAGCCACGGCTAGATGCGTCGCTCATCACCGAGACTGTCTACATGTTGCGTACTGACTAAGGAGCTTGAACGATGTTGTGGCGATTGCCGGCAACGCAGCTTGCCGGCTTGATCCGTTCTCGGAGAATCTCGTCGCGCGAGGCCGTCCAGGCGGCCCTCGGAAGGCTGTATGACGTCAACGGCAGCATCAACGCGGTTGTTGATTGTTGTCCCGCGGAGGCACTGACGGCCGCCGACGTCATCGACGCCCGGCTGAGGGACGGCGAGGATGTTGGAGCGCTGGCCGGCGTGCCGGTGACGGTGAAGGTCAATGTCGATCGGGCGGGCCACGCCACCACCGAAGGGGTTGCGCTGCAACGTGACTTACTTGCGAAGACCAATAATCCAGTCGTCGACAACCTGTAAAGGCCGGCGCGGCGGTCATCGGTCGGACAAACGTGCCCGCATTCTGCCTGCGGTGGTTCACTGCTAATCGGTATACGGCGAAACACGAAATCCACGGGACTTCCGCCTGACACCGGGCGGCTCGTCGGGCGGAGCCGCCGCCGCGGTGACGGCAGGTATCGGTGCCATCGCCCATGGCACCGACATCGCCGGTTCGATTCGCTATCCGGCGTATGCCTGTGGCGTGCACGGACTGCGGCCCACGCTTGGGCGGGTCCCCACCTTCAACGCGTCGCTTACGGAGCGCACAATCGGCAGTCAGACCGGTGCGGTCCCGGGCCCGCTGGCGCGCAGCATCGCCGACATCCGGTTGGCCCTCACCGCGATGGCGGCGCGAGATGTCCGCGACCCATGGTGGGTACCCGCGCCGCTGGTAGGACCGCCCGTGGAGAGGCGCGTCGCGATCTGCGTCGCCCCTGACGGGCTAGCTACCGAACCGGAAGTCGCACAGGCTGTGCGCGACGCCGGTTACCGGCTCGAGGCCGCAGGTTGGCACGTTGAGGAGCTGGTCACGACACCGCCTCTCGCCGAGGCTGCGGAAGCCCAGGCGAAACTCGTATTCGCCGACGGTTATGCCAACATGGTCGACCGCGCCGAGCGCGAGGGCGATGCTGCCGCACTGAACGTGTTGGCGCACCAACGCGCAGCCGCCATGGCTCTCGACCAGGCGGAGTTCGCTCGGCTGCTGATCCGCCTAGCGACGCTCCTGCGCCAATGGCTGATGTTCCATGAGACCTACGCCGTACTCGTGATGCCCGTCAGTGCCGAGCTGCCTTTTGAGAACCATCTCGACATGCAGGGCGAGGCCGCCTTTACGCGCATGTGGCAGGCGCAGATGCCGATGCTCGGCCTGCCTTATCTGGGCCTGCCGGCACTCACCGTTTCCACGGGACTGCTCGGCCGAACGCCCGTCGGTGTGCAAGTCGTTTCGGCGCGTTACCGCGAGGATCTTTGCCTAGCGGCAGGCGAAGCGATCGAGGCCGCCGGCACACCACCCTCGCCTGTGGAGCCGATAGCCGAGTAGTTTTCGGTAACACCATGCAAGGTCTGCGACTCAACGCATATGATCCCGTCTGGACGACATAGCGGCGCCAGTGCGGGGTCGGATTTCATTGCCGGGCAACGGATTTAGATGCCGATACCTCTCACCGACAGGCTCAACTACGCGACGTTGTGCGGAATCTGTCCCGGTAGGCCTTCGGTGACACTCCGAGTTCGTTGACGAAGACCCGTCTGAGCGTTTCGGCACTGCCGAAGCCGGCGAGGCGGGCGGTGTCTGTCACGCTCCGACCGGCGTCGAGCGCGGCTCTTGCAGCATCGACCCGAACCATTTCCACATACCGGGCGGGCGTGGTCCCCAGTTCGGATTGAAACAGCCGGGTCAGTTGCCGTGTACTCAAAGATGCCTTCGTGGCCAGGCGTTTCACGCTGTGGTCGGCGCCCGGATCGGCGGCGATCGCGTCGGTGACCGCGCGCAGAGCCGACTGCGGTGGCGGATCGGCCTCGACGAGCACCGAGAATTGCGATTGACCGCCGGCACGCTTCAGATAGACCACCAAGGACCGGGCAACGTCTCGGACGAGTTCGGTTCCGTAATCGTCTTCGACCAGGGCCAGCGCCAGGTCAATGCCTGCGGAGACCCCGGCGGAGGTAAAGACATGCCCGTCGCGAACGAAGATCGCATCGGGCTCTACCGACACGTCCGGGTAGGCGCGAGCAAGTAGCCGAGCATGTCGCCAATGTGTCGTGGCCCTGCGACCGGTGAGCAGGCCGGCCTGAGCCAAGATGAACGACCCTGTGCAAATCGACGCCAGGCGCCGCGTCCTGGACGGCACGATCTTCACTGCGTCGACGAGCGCCGGGTCGATCGGGCGCCCTATGAGGCCGTCGCCGCCGGCGACCAGCACCGTGTCGGCAGACTCGATTGACGCGATGCGATCGGTGACAGCAAACCCCGTCCCGATCGAGGTCCTGACATCGCGCCCGTCAACCGATGCGATCCTGAGCCGATAGTTGGCGCCGAACCTGTTGGCTTCCGCGAAAACCTCTGCCGGTCCTGCGGCGTCCAACAACTTCACGCCGTCGAACACGACGATCACCACCACACGCAGCCGCGGATCGGTCTCCGCCACAAGACCATTGTGTCGCATTTTGAGCGAAACATGGCTGATCCGCCATACCCAGCTAGACCGCCCGCCACCCCAGACTGGCGTCAGATAGCCCGTTACCTACCAAGGAGTTCCAGTGCCTACCGCGCCCGCCAACACGATCGCCGATATCGTCATTCCCGACACCCCACTCGTGCGCGACGTCACCGCGCTGATCCGCGACGTCGAGGGCGATTTGCTGTTCCATCACTCCCGCCGGGTGTTTCTGTTCGGTGCGCTTCAGGGTCGGCGCCGGGGACTGCAGCCCGATCTGGAGCTGCTCTACGTGGGTGCGATGTTTCACGACATCGGGCTCACCGAGGCCTACCGCACCTCGCAGCTGCGCTTCGAGGTCGACGGGGCCAACGCGGCCCGCGACTTCCTGCTGCAGCGCGGCGTCGATGACGTCATCGCCCAAAAGGTCTGGCTGAGCATCGCGCTGCACACCACGCCGGGCGTGCCGGAATTCCTAGATCCCGAGATCGCTTTGGTCACCGCCGGTGTCGAGACCGACGTTCTGGGCATCGACCGCGACAAGCTTCCCGCAGAAGCACTCGCCGCCGTCACCGCCGCCCACCCCCGGCCCAACTTCAAAAATCGCATCCTCCAAGCATTCACCGACGGCAACATCCACCGGCCGCGCACCACCTTCGGCAATGTCAACGCCGACGTGCTCGCCCACTATGACGACTCGTTTGTCCGAGACGACTTCGTCAACATCATTCTCAACAACAGCTGGCCCGAATAGGCCGCCGACGTGTTTGACAGCGATCTCGGCAATAGAGAAAGGCTCGGAAAATGGCCGACACTCTGCGACCGGCACCTACGACAACGAATGCCGGCATCCCGGTTGAGAGTGATGAGCACTCGTTGAACATCGGGCGGCGCAACGTCGACAAAGACCTCGGCGACCGCATCGAAAAGGGTGGCCGCGCCCGATAACGGTTTCTGACGGCCACTCGCTGCGAAATCTTTACGGGTTCCTAACAGGGCAGATCCTTGACCGTGTACTGAACGCGTGTTTAGCGTACTAAACATGCGTTCAGCATCAGATGATCGAACGGCCATCGCCCGGATCCGCGATGCCGCGATCGAGCAGTACGGCCAGCACGGCTTCCACGTCGGTCTGCGCACTATCGCCGAGTCCGCCGGCGTCAGCGCCGCCCTGGTGATCCACCACTTCGGCTCCAAGGTAGGCCTGCGAAAGGCGTGCGACGACTACATCGCCGAGGAGATCCGCGAGGCGAAATCGGAGTCGCTTCAGACCAGTGACCCGGCAGCCTGGCTCGCGCAGATGGCCGAGATCGATTCGTATGCGCCGATGATGGCCTATTTGGTGCGCAGCATGCAGTCCGGAAGTGAGCTCGCAAAGTCTTTCTGGCGCCGGATGATTGAGAACGCCGAGCAATACATGGAGGAAGGCGTGCAATCCGGCCTTCTCAAGCCCAGTCGCGATCCGCGCGCCAGGGCAAAGTATCTGGGACTCGCCAGCGGCGGCGGCTTCCTGCTGTATCTGCAAATGCACGACAATCCAAGCGATCTGCGCGCGGTGCTCCGCGACTACGGCGAAGAGATGGTGTTGCCGGCACTCGAGGTATACAGCCAGGGGCTGATGACCGACTCGACCATGTACGACGCATTTCTTGCTCAGCGCGAACAAGGCATTCCGTTCAGTCACCCCAATGAAGGAGATCAGAATGACGGCCACGTCCCTGCGGCGGGCTAATACCACTGAACAGCTCGCGGTAGAGATCCGGGGCCTGTCCAAGTCTTTCGGCCGCACCAAGGCGCTCGACGGCCTCGACCTCACGGTCGCGCCGGGCGATATCACAGGGTTCCTCGGGCCGAACGGCGCGGGCAAGTCCACTACCCTCCGGCTGCTGCTCGGCCTGTTACGCGCCGAAGGCGGCACCGCCCGGCTGCTCGGCGGCGACCCCTGGCGCGACGCGGTCGCGTTGCACCGCCGGATCGCCTATGTGCCAGGCGAGGTGACGTTGTGGCCAAACCTGACCGGCCTGCAGGCCATCGACTTCCTGGCGCGCCTGCGCGGCAACGGCGTCGACACCCGGCGCCGTGACCAGTTGATTGAGCGCTTCGAACTCGACCCGCACAAGAAGGCGCGTACCTACTCCAAGGGCAACCGGCAGAAGGTGGCCATCGTGGCGGCGTTTTCCACCAACGCCGAGCTCTACATTCTCGACGAGCCGACGTCCGGCCTGGATCCATTGATGGAAAAGGCATTTCAGCTGTGCGTTGAGGAGGTTGCCGACCGCGGCGCTGCGGTGCTGCTGTCCAGCCACATCCTCGCCGAGGTGGAGAAGCTCTGCGCCAACGTGACGATCATCCGCGCCGGCCGCGCGGTGAAGTCCGGAACCCTCGACCAGCTGCGCCACCTGATGCGCACCACCGTCACGGTGCGCACCCGCACCGACGGCCAGACGCTGCAACGCACCGAGTTCGTGCACGATTTCTCGATCCATGACGGCCACTACACCTTCTCGGTTGACCGCCACGATCTTGACCGCGCGATGGCCCTGCTCACCGATCTGGGCATCATCGACCTCACCGTGACGCCTGCGTCGCTCGAGGACATGTTCCTGCGCGAGTACCAAGGAGTGACGCGATGAGCACCACCGCCGTCGCACCACACACGGGGCGGCACGGAACCGCGCCGGGTGGCTCCCCGTGGACGGGAACGCTGCGCCTTCTCCGGCTTGCGCTGCGCCGCGACCGCGTCCGGCTGTCGGTGTGGATCGCCGTCCTCACGCTGATGATGGTCTACTCGCCGAACACCATCAAGCTGGCCTACCCGGAAGAGGCTCAGCGGTGGGCCCGCGTCAACCTGCTCAAGACGCCCGCCGGACTGATGTTGGGCGGCCCGATGTTCGGCGGCAACGAAACCGACCTGGGCGCGATGATGGCCAACGAGCTGATGCTTACGCTGATCGTCGCCACGTCGATCCTGGCCATTCTCACTGTGATTCGACACACCCGCGCCGAGGAAGAAAGCGGCGCAGCGGAATTGGTGCTGTCATCCGTCGTGGGCAGGCATGCCCGCACATACGCCGCGCTGATTCTTGTCGGGGGGGTCAACGCGATTCTGACCGTCACGATGACGCTGGGCATGGCCGCAACCGGCTTCCACATCGTCGACACCGCGGCGATGTGCCTGGGCGTCACCGGTGTGGCGATGGTGTTCGGTGCGGTCGCGGCGGTCACCGCCCAGCTGTGGCGTCAGGCGCGCACGGCGACTGGCGCCGCGATGGCGGTGCTGGCGCTGGCCGCCCTGGTTCGCGGTGTCGGCGACGTGATCAACAATTCGGGCAGCGCGCTGAGTTGGTTCTCCCCCATCGCCTGGGCGCAACAGATGCGCCCGTTCGTCGACCTGCGGTGGTGGCCCTTCACGCTGCTGGTGGCACTCGCGGTCGCGCTGATGGTATTGGCCACCGTGTTGGAGAGCCGACGCCAGTACGACGACGGCAACATCGCGTCCACCGGCGAGCGCCCGAACGCGCATCCGATCAAGAGCGTCTTCGGCTTGCACCTGACCCTGCAGCGCGGTCAGACCGTCGGGTGGGGTGTTGGATTGTTCCTGGGCGGCTTGGCGTTTGGATCGATGACCAAGTCGCTGCTCGACGCGGCGAAGAACAACGAGTTCATCAACCGCGTGCTGGCCGCGCAGGGCACCGACGGTGTCTACACCACGATGACGCAGTTCCTGGCCGCCGCGGCCACCGCATATGTCGTCGGGGCCGTGCTGCGTGTGTACAGCGATGAGGAGAACGGACTGGGCGAGGCCGTGCTGGCCCGTGCAGTCTCGCGGTGGCGGTGGCTGCTCACCGCTGTCGCTTCGGCAGTGCTGGGCTCGGCCGTGCTGATGTTGTTGGCAGGCCTGGGCAACGGCCTTGGCGCGGGGATCACGATCGGCGATCCGCAGACTGTCGTGCGGTTGACGCTGGCCGGGCTGGCATACGTGCCCGCTATGGGCGTGCTGGCCGGCATCGCGGCGATCGCCGTTGCGGTGCGCCATACCTGGATCGGTTGGCTCGCAGTCACATTCGTCGTCACATCGCTGTACCTCGGCGCGCTGCTGCGGTTGCCGCGATGGCTGACCGATCTGTCGCCGGTGGGCCGCACCACCGTGCCGACAGATTTCCCGGCCCTGGCGTTGACCGTGATGGCCGTCATCGCAACGGCGCTGACACTGGTCGCCGGCTGGATCTACCGCGGCCGCGACGCGCTGTGAACATTGGGAAAAAATCATGAAGGTCGCTCTACAAACAGTTGCGTCATCACTTGGTGGACTTGTGCTGTTCGGGCTGTTGGTGTTCTGGCCGGCCGGCACGTTCGACTACTGGCAGGGATGGGCGTTCATCGCGGTATTCGCCGCCGCGACGACCATTCCCAGCCTCTACCTGGCGGCTACCAATCCGGAGGCTCTCAAGCGGCGTATGCAGGCAGGACCGGTGGCCGAGACGAGACCGCTGCAGAAGCTCATCATCTCGTTCGCGTTTCTGTCGCTGGGTGCGACGATCGTGTTGAGCGCCTTGGACTTTCGCTTCGGCTGGTCCGGCGTGCCCGCGACGATCTCGGTGGTCGGCGACGTGCTGGTGGCGCTCGGACTTGGCATCGCAATGCTCGTGGTGATCCAGAACAGTTATGCGTCGGCCAACATCGCCGTAGAGTCCGGGCAAGAGTTGGTGTCAACGGGTCTATACGGCCTGATCCGGCACCCGATGTATTTCGGAAACGTCGTGCTGATGGCCGGCATCCCGCTTGCGCTGGGCTCGTACTGGGGACTCCTGTTCCTGATTCCGGGCATGGCCGTGCTCGCGGCCCGGATCGTTGACGAGGAGGAGGTACTCACAGAGGAACTGGCCGGTTACCCCGGCTACCTGCAGAAGGTGCACTACCGGCTGGTGCCGTACGTGTGGTGATGGCTCGAGGAGAAAGGTGAAGAGCATGAAGATGCTTCTTCAAATGTTCGCGTCCAGCGTGTTTGGAATCGCCTTCTTCGCGGTGCTGCTGTTCTGGCCCGCCGGAACGTTAAACTACTGGCAGGCTTGGGTTTTCATCGCGATATTCATCGCCGCGACGATAATCCCCAGCATCTATCTGGCGGTGAATGACCCGGCCGCCCTGCGTCGGCGTATGAAGGCGGGACCGACCGCCGAGACCCGGCCGGTTCAGAGGGTCGCGGTCGTCGGCACCATCGTGTCGGTGGTCGCGGAGCTGGTCATCAGCGCACTCGACCACCGCTTCGGTTGGTCGCAGGTGCCGACCGCGGTCATCATCGTCGGCAATGTATTGGTCGCGGTCGGGTTGGGGCTCGCCCAGCTAGTTGTCATCCAGAACAGCTACGCAGCCGCCACGATCACGGTTGAAGCGGAGCAGAAGGTGGTCTCCACGGGCCTGTATGGCGTTGTGCGCCATCCCATGTACGTCGGCGCACTGATCATGATGGTCGGCACACCGCTTGCACTCGACTCGTACTGGGGACTCGTAGCGATCTTCCCCGGCCTTGCCGTCCTGGCATTGCGCATAGTCGACGAGGAGAACATGCTCCGGCAGGAGCTCACCGGCTACCGCGAGTACATCGAGAAGGTGCACTACCGGTTGGTGCCCTACGTCTGGTGAAGCCGTCGTCCTTCCCGTCGGACGAAGGCGTGGACGAGGCGCTGCGGTTCGAGAAGCACCGCCCGCAGCGCGCGACCCGAGCTGCCGCTCGACGAGACGCCGACCGATCAGCGCGTCGCCCCAGACTCTGTCGATCCGGAACAAGAAGCCGAGCTTGCCGGCTTCGGCGTTTCAGGTTGGCCGTCCTTGACTGACGTGCGCTCATAATGCGTATGTGGAACTGCTGACCGGCTTCGGGCTGGCCACCGCGGCGGGGCTCAACGCCTACATCCCGCTGCTGGCGCTCGGCCTGCTGTCCCGCTTCACCGACCTGGTGTCGTTGCCGCACGGCTGGGCCTGGCTGGAGAACGGCTGGGTGATGACGATCGTCGCCGTTCTGCTCGTCATCGAGGTCGTGGCCGACAAGATCCCGGCGCTGGACAGCGTCAACGACGCCATCCAGACCTTTGTCCGGCCGACGGCCGGCGGGATCGTGTTCGGGTCGGGCACCGCGGCCCAGACATCGGCGGTCGCCGACCCCGGCGCTTTCGCGCAATCCGGGCAGTGGATTCCCGTCGTCATCGGTGTCGTCGTCGCGCTGCTGGTCTCGCTGACGAAATCCGCCGTGCGCCCGGCCGCCAATGTGGCCACGGCAGGAATGGCCGCACCGGTGCTGTCCACGGTCGAGGACGCCACCAGCGTCGGGCTGGTGTTCCTGGCCATCCTGCTGCCGGCGCTGGTGTTGGTGGCCGTGGTCGCGCTGGTGTGGGCCGTGGTTTGGATCCTGCGCCGACGCCGGCGGCAGCGTGCGGCGCCGGCCTAAACGATCCCCGGGTCGCTTCGCTCTCCCCCGCAAGCGGGAGGTGCCCCCAGCGCCGTCAGACCCAGACGCCCTTGCCGACCGCGACCACTCCCCCGGAGCTGATCGCGAAGCGTTCGCGGTCCTTCTCCAGGTCGACGCCGACCATCTCACCGGGTCCAACCACGACGTTCTTGTCCAGGATGGCGTGCCGCACCACCGCACCGCGGCCCACCCGGGTGCCGGGCATTATCACGCTGCCCTCCACTATCGCGCCGTCGTCGACCACGACGTTGGACGACAGCACCGAGTTCCGTACGGACGCAGCCGAAATGATGCTGCCAGCGCCGACCACGGACTCCTGTGCCGATCCGCCGTTGACGAACTTCGCCGGCGCCAGGTTCTCCGACTCACCGCGGATCGGCCAACGCTTGTTGTAGAGGTTGAACACCGGATGCACGGACACCAGATCCATGTGCGCGTCGTAGAACGCGTCGAGTGTCCCGACGTCGCGCCAGTAGCCGTGATCGCGTTCGGTGGCGCCGGGCACCTCGTTGTTGCTGAAGTCGTATACGGCGGCCATGCCGTCGTCGACGAGCCGCGGGATGATGTCGCCGCCCATGTCGTGATCGGAGTCGTCGTCGTCGGCGTCGGCGCGGATGGCGTCGATGAGCACCTTCGTGGTGAAGATGTAGTTGCCCATCGACACGAACGTCTGCTCGGGATCGTCGGGCGTGCCCGGCGGGTCAGCCGGCTTCTCGATGAAGCCACGGATGCGGCCGGACTCGTCGGAGTCGATGCAACCGAACGCGGTGGCCTCGGCCCGGGGCACGCGGATGCCGGCCACCGTCGCCCCCGTTCCGCTTTCGATGTGGAATTTGACCATCTGCTCGGGGTCCATGCGGTACACGTGGTCGGCGCCGAACACGACGATGTAATCGGGATCCTCGTCGTAGATCAGATTCATCGACTGGTAGATCGCGTCGGCGGAGCCGGTGTACCAGCGCGGGCCGAGCCGCTGCTGGGCGGGCACCGGCGTGATGTACTCGCCGGCAAGCCCGGACAGCCTCCAATTCTGCGAGATGTGGCGATCCAGCGAATGAGACTTGTATTGCGTGAGCACGCAGATTCGCAGATATCGCGCATTGACGAGATTGGACAGGACGAAGTCGATCAGCCGGTAAGCGCCGCCGAAGGGAACCGCCGGTTTGGCGCGGTCTGCCGTCAATGGATACAGCCGCTTGCCCTCCCCGCCGGCCAGGACGATGCCCAGCACCTGTGGCAATTCCCTCATGCTTCAAACCTATCGGCCCACTCTCACCGCGGCTAGGCATTCGCACATGTATGTCAAGCCATTTCGCGACTGCTGCCGACGATGAACACCAAACCGGTATACGGGGGCGCGCCGGATCACTTTGTTGGATACCGTCGTCACCATGCGGGTGGCGATGATGACTCGGGAGTACCCCCCCGAGGTCTATGGCGGGGCGGGGGTTCACGTCACCGAGCTGGTCGCGCAGCTCCGTCACCTGTGTGAGGTCGACGTGCACTGCATCGGCGCGCCGCGTCCGGGCGCCTTCGTCGCGCAGACCGATCCCGCGCTCAAGGGCGCCAACCCGACGCTGTCGACGCTGTCGGCGGACTTGAACATGATCAACGCGGCGTCACAGGCCACAGTGGTGCATTCGCACACCTGGTATACCGGGCTGGCCGGACACCTCGCCGCGTTTCTGTACGGCATTCCGCACGTGCTGACCGCCCATTCGCTCGAACCGATGCGGCCGTGGAAGGCCGAGCAGCTCGGTGGCGGGTACCGAGTGTCGTCGTGGGTGGAGAAGACTGCGGTCGAGGCCGCCGATGCGGTGATCGCGGTCAGCTCGGGCATGCGCGACGACGTGCTGCACACCTACCCTGCACTGGACCCGAACCGGGTGCATGTGGTGCGCAACGGGATCGACACCGACGTTTGGTATGCCGTCGAGCCGCAGCCGGGTGAGTCGGTGCTGGCCGAACTCGGCGTCGCCCTCGACCGTCCGATCGTGGCATTCGTGGGGCGGATCACCCGACAGAAGGGCGTCGCGCATCTCATCGCGGCCGCACACTATTTCTCCCCCGAGATTCAACTGGTGCTGTGCGCCGGTGCGCCCGACACTCCGGAGATTGCGGCAGAGGTGACGGAGGCGGTGCAGGAGCTGGCCCGCAGCCGCAGCGGCGTGTTCTGGGTCCGTGAAATGTTACCCATCGCCAAGATCCGCGAAATACTTTCAGCAGCAACAGTTTTCGTATGTCCGTCGGTGTACGAACCACTCGGTATCGTCAATCTGGAGGCGATGGCTTGCGCGACGGCGGTGGTGGCCTCTGATGTAGGTGGCATTCCGGAGGTGGTGGCCGATCGTCAGACCGGTCTACTCGTCAACTACGACCCGAGCGACTCGGCGTTCTTTGAGAGGCGGCTGGCCGAAGCCGTCAATTCGCTGGTGGCCGACCCGGATACGGCCCGGCAATACGGTCTGTCCGGGCGGCAGCGCTGTATCCAGGAATTTTCCTGGGCACACATCGCCGAGCAGACCTTGGAGATCTACCGGAAGGTGTCCGCGTAGCCGGGTGGGGCCTCCTCGTGCAACGGGCCTAGCTGGTGACGCCCTTGAGTTCGTCGCCGAGAGCTGCGGCTTCTTCCGGGGTGAGTTCGACGACGAGTCGCCCACCGCCTTCCAGTGGTACTCGCATCACGATGCCGCGCCCCTCCTTGGTTGCTTCCAATGGACCGTCGCCGGTGCGGGGCTTCATCGCCGCCATCGAGTGCTCCCTCCACATGAGCCGGCCCGCGTCGGGCTAGTGAACTTCTCCCTATTCTTCCCTATCGGCGGCGTTCGGTGTGCAAAGACCCGGGTTAGGCAGTCATGACGACGCGTGATCGCTAACCGGAACCCAGCAGTCCGCGACGTGGTCGTCGACCATCCCGGTGGCTTGCATCAACGCGTAGGCGGTCGTCGGTCCGACGAATCGGAACCCGCGGCGCTTGAGCTCTTTGGCCATCGCGGTCGATTCCGGGGTCACCGCAGGCACTTCGGACAGATCGGCGGGGCGCTGGCGTGGCGGCGGCGCGAATGACCACAACAGCTCGCCGAGGTCGATGTCGGAGTCGGCCGCGGCGCGGGCGTTAGCGATGGTGGCTTCGATCTTGGCCCGGTTGCGCACGATTTCGGTGTCGGCCATCAACCGGTTGATATCGCGGTCGGTGTAGCGGGCGACGCGATCGATGTCGAAATTGTGGAAGGCGCGCCGGAAGTTCTCCCGCTTGCGCAGGATGATCAGCCATGACAGCCCGCTCTGAAAAGCCTCGAGGCTGACCCTCTCGAAAAGCGCTGCCGTGCCGCGCAGCGGCTTTCCCCATTCGGTGTCGTGGTAGTCGCGATAGAGGATGAAATCAGCTGGCGCTAAACGTGATTGGTCGATCCAGGCGCAGCGGACACGTCCGTCGGGCTGGACGGTCACGCGTCGTCCTCGTTGTCGGATGCCATCGCGTGCGCGCCGCCCTCGGCGGCCTGCTCTGCATCGTCGGTGTCATCGTCGATGCCGTGCGCCGCGCGCACCGCCGCGAGTTGGCCGCGCAGCAGATCGAGTTCCTGCCCCAGCCGGTCGAGGACCCAGTCCACCTCGCTGGTCTTGTAGCCGCGCAAAGTCTGGGTGAACTTGACGCCGTCCACGTCGTCGCCGGTGACACCCGATGCGGGCAACACGGTGGCGGTGGTGGCGCGCGGCAGCGGCGGCAACGGTTCGCCGCGGCCGAACAGCACGCTGCCGAGGGCGAACAGCACGATGCCCACCAGGATCAGCACTACCAGGTACAGCAGAACCAGGGTCACAACTCGATACTGCCTGAGCCCGCCGACACGGCGACAGACGGACTAGCGCGGGCGCAGCGTGATCATCGGCGGCCGGTCCTCCAGCGAGACCCTCGAGATCCGCGGCGTGTAGCCGTCGCCGTCGGCGAAGAACTGGGTGAGGCCGGCGCCGGAGTCCGGGATACCGCACCGCGACAGCAGGGTGGCGATGACCTGGCGGCTCATCGACGCCAGTTCGGTCAACGGCCGGTTGCGGTGTGTGCGCACGCCGAGGTTCACCTGGGCGATCGCGTCGAGGCCGAGCCGGTCGTAGGTGTCGACCAGCAGGCCGATCTCGACGCCGTAGCCCGGGGCGAACGGCACCGATGTCAGGAGCTCGCGCGTGCCGGCGTATTCGCCGCCGAGCGGCTGCAACAGGCAGCTCAGTTCGGGTCGCAGGGAGGCCAGCAGCGGGCGCGCGACCAGCTCGGTGACCCGGCCGCCGCCGTTGGCGTCCTCGCTGCCACTTACTTTCAGCGGCCGCCGGTAGTAGCCCTTCACCAGGTGCACGCCCTCGGTCGTCAGCAGCGGGCCGACCAGCTTGGGCACGAACATCGGGTCGGGGTCGATCAGATCGGAGTCCACGAACACGACGATGTCGCCGGTGGTGGCTGCCAGCGACCGCCACAGCACCTCACCCTTGCCGGACTGCGGCTCGACCTCGGGCAGCGCGACCTCGCGACTGATCACCCGCGCACCGGCCGCGAGCGCGCGGATCTCGGTGTCGTCGGTGGAGCCGGAGTCCAGCACGATCAGCTCATCGACAAGCCCGCCGAGCAGCGGCGTGATGGTTTCGACGACGCTCCCGACGGTTTGTTCCTCGTTGAGCGCCGGCAACACCACCGAGATGGTGCGGGATTCCTTGGCGGCCTCGAGTTCGGCGATCGTCCACGTCGGCCGGTTCCAGCTGTGGTCGGTCAACCACCGCCCGGTGACGACGTCCGTGCCGGGCAACTCTGGTGTCAGTGTCATGCCAGTCCCCTCACCGTGCGCGTCGGCGGACGCACGCCCTGGATCGACGCGACCATTTCCAGCACGCGTCGCGTGGGTCCCACCTCGTGCACACGGAACATGGCGGCGCCGTCCGCGGCGGCGATGGCCGTCGCTGCCAGGGTGCCCTCCAAGCGTTCGGTCAGACCCACACCGAGAGTTTCCCCGACGAAGTCCTTGTTGCTCAGTGCCATCAGGACAGGCCATCCAGTGTTTACAAGGTCTTTTACGTGGCGCAACAAACTAAGACCGTGATAAGTGTTCTTGCCGAAATCGTGAGTCGGATCGATTAACACCGCGTCTCGGGACACCCCGACGGCCACCGCGCGTTCGGCCGCCGCGGTCACCTCCGCGATGACGTCATCGACCACACCGCGCTCCGATATCCCGTAGTTGACCCGGAACGGGCGCGTGCGTGGCTCCGCGCCGCCGGTGTGCGAACACACCAAACCGGCCCCGAACTCGGCGGCGACCTCGGGCAGGCCCGGATCGTGTCCGCCCCAGGTGTCGTTGATCAGGTCGGCGCCCGCCGCGCAGGCCTGTTTGGCGACCGCCGCGCGCCAGGTGTCGACGCTGATCAGCTGGTCGGGGTAGGCGCCGCGGAGCCACTCGATGAACGGAACCACCCGGGCGATCTCCTCGTCGGCGTCGACCGAGCTGCCCGGTCCGGCCTTGACGCCGCCCACGTCGACGACGTCGGCGCCCTCTTCGATGACCCGATGGGTCGCTGTTTTGGCGGCCTCGTCGGTGAAGGTGGCACCGCGGTCGTAGAACGAGTCCGGTGTCCGGTTCACGATCGCCATGATCAGCGCGCGATCACCGGCCACTGGACGGCCGCAAAAGGTCGACTTCACACCTCCATGGTGCCTGTTCGAACCATTTCGGCCCGCTTCGCGTCGCTGCGCGACGGTGCCCCGGTTTCGGCGAGTCCGGTCAAGGCCCGCGGCAATGGGCCCTGGTGCAGGACGCCGAGGCGTTGGGTGGCGCGGGTGAGGGCGACGTAGAGATCGGCCGCGCCGCGTGGGCCGTCGGCGAGGATCCGTTCCGGCTCCACCACCAGAACGGCGTCGAACTCCAGTCCCTTCGTCTCCGACGCCGGCACCGCGCCTGGCATGCCCTGTGGCCCGATCACGACGCTGGTGCCTTCGCGGCCCGCCTCGTCCCGGACGAATTCTTCGATCGCGGCGGGCAGCTCATCGTCGGTAACCCTCCTTGACCATGGCTGGACGCCGCACGCGCGCACCGACTCCGGTGGCGCAA
Organism: uncultured Actinomycetota bacterium; assembly: GCA_963715885.1. Lineage (GTDB taxonomy): Bacteria > Actinomycetota > Actinomycetes > Mycobacteriales > Mycobacteriaceae > Mycobacterium. The sequence goes on along the minus strand of CAVQSK010000017.1, from coordinate 100,479 downwards.
CCCCCGGCGCGAATTCCGCGAGCAGCGCGGCAGCGATCGTCATGATCTCCGCCGGGGTGCGGTAGTTCACCGACAACGATCGGTAGACCCAGCGGCCGGGCACGTACGGCTCCAGCATCGTGTCCCACGATGTCGTTCCGGCCACCGACCGGCGCTGGGCGAGATCGCCGACCACCGTGAAGGATCGACTCGGGCAGCGTCGCATCAGCGCCCGCCAGTCCATTTCGGACAGTTCCTGGGCCTCGTCGACCACGACATGCCGGTAGGTCCAGTCGCGGTCCGCGGCAGCGCGTTCGACCAGTTCACGGGTGTCGCGCTCGAGGAAGCGATCCGCCAGATCCTCGGCGTAGAGCATGTCCTGGGCGAGCAGATGGTCTTCGTCGTCCATCAGGTCCTCGCGGCTCATCATGAGGTCCAGCACGCCGGCGGCATACGCCGCCTCGGCCTTCCGTTCCCGCTCGGCGGCCTGATCGGCCGGCTTATCGCGACCCAGCAGGTCGACCAGTTCGTCGAGTAGCGGAACGTCCGACACTGTCCAGGCGTCGCCATCGGCGCGCAACAGCGCCTGGTCGGCGCCTGCCACTCGCAGCCGTTCAGGGGACATGTACAGCTGTGCCAACAGTGTCTCCGGCGTGAGTATCGGCCAGAGTTCGTCGAGCGCGGCGATGAACTTGTCGTTGTCCGCTAGCTCCGCAAGCAGGTCCGCCCGCAGCTGCTCCCACGCTTCGCGGTCCTTGCGGGTCAGCCAGCCCTGGCCGATCCGGCCAATCGCCCGTTCGGTGAGCACGTACGTGACGATGTCCCGGAATACTGCGCGGGCTTCGTTGTGCGGCAGCCGGCTCGCGCGGGCCTCGTCCCTGGCCCATTCCGCAGTCTCGGCGTCGATCCGCACCGTGACGTCCACCAGCTCGATCGGCAGCGGATGCTCCGGCAGTCGCTGCCGATCGGCGACCGCCGCCGCGAGCACGTCCAAGATCTTCAGCGAGCCCTTGAGCCGCGCGGCCTTCGAAGTGTCCTCGGCGGTGACACGCAGCCCGGGCACGAGGTCGCCGGTGGTCATGAACACCACGTCGGACTCCCCCAGCGACGGCAGCACGCGGCCGATGTGGTTCAGGAACGCCGAGTTGGGCCCGACCACGAGCACACCATGGCGTTCGATCTGCTTCCGCTGGGTGTAGAGCAGATACGCGACGCGGTGCAGCGCCACCACGGTCTTTCCGGTCCCCGGACCACCCTCGATCACAAGCACCCCCTGGTGATCGAGCCGGATGATCTGGTCCTGCTCGGCCTGAATTGTTGCCACGATGTCGCGCATCCCGTCACCGCGCGGCGCGTTGACCGCCGCGAGCAGGGCTGCGTCCCCTCGCTCGTCACCACTGGGGCGGCCGAAGACCTCGTCGGTGAAATCGACCACTTGACGACCGCGTGTGTGGAACTGGCGGCGTCGACGCGTGTTTTCTGGGGTTGCGGCGGTGGCGACGTAAAACGCGCGCGCCGCCGGCGCCCGCCAATCGATCAACAATGATTCGTAGTCGTTCTCTGCGTCGAAAATGCCGATTCGGCCGATGTATGAATGTTCACCCGAAAGGCTGTCCAACCGACCGAAACACAGCCCGCTGTCCGCCACGTCCAGCCGCTTCACCTGTTTGGCCAGCGCACGCACTTCGGCATCGCGTTCCACGAGTGTCCCGCCGTTCTGGACATCGATGGGGCCCCGCAACGCAGCGTTGTACCTGCCCTTCACTCGCGCGCGCTCGGCATCGAGCCGCGTGTAGAGCCCGGTCACGTAGCTCCGCTCGGAATGTAATTCGTCTTCGTACCCTCGAGTTGACAAGTACCCCTCACTTTTCCGTGGCTCGACGACCCCGTGTGGATCGACGTCCCCGCTCTCGTTTCCGCGAGTTGTCGTTTAGCCCAGCGATTCTGGGGCATGACCCCGGTCTTGCCGCAAGCCCCCCGGTGCGCTATATGTTGGAAGTGGAAGGGAGTTGGTACTCCCCTTTTCCCCGTCGTCCGCTCTGGATGGATCGTCAAGTTTGCACTGAGGGTTGTGGGATTTACGCATTCGCAGCCCTGGACGCATTTTCTCGGGCCCGTGATGCCCGCCTAGTTCTTCGGGCGCTTGCCGTCCTTGACCTCGGCGGGGTACTCGTCGTAGTAGTCGACGTAGCCCTCGTCGCGGCCGGCCAGCACGTAGATCGGGTCCTCGACCTCTTCGGTGTTGTAGCCCTGCTTGCGCAGGTCCACCTTCTGGCTCTTGAAGGTCGAGGTGTGCGCGAGTTCCTTCACTACCCTGACGAACAGCGGGACCGCATAGCCGGGCAACTTGTCGTAGGCCGCCTTCGCCAGCGCCTTGCCGTCGAACTCTTCACCCTCCTTGAGCTGAATCGCCGCCATGCCGGCGCGTCCGCCTGCGCCCTCGACCTCAACCCCGAATACCGTGCACTCCTCGACCTGAGGATCGGTGGAAACCGCCGCCTCGACCTCCGTGGTGGCGACGTTCTCGCCCTTCCACCTGAACGTGTCGCCGAGGCGGTCGGTGAACGCCGCATGCCCGAAGCCCTGCGAACGCATCAGGTCGCCGGTGTTGAACCAGACGTCGCCCTCACGAAAAGCGTTGCGCACCAACTTCTTCTCCGACTCTTTCTTGTCGGTGTAGCCGTCGAACGGCTGGAAGCTGCTTACTTTCGACAGCAGCAGCCCGGGCTCGCCGTCTTTCACTTTGCGCACCCGGCCGTTGTCGTCGCGGACGGGGTCGCCGGTGTCGCCGTCGTACTCCACGAACGCCACTGGCGTCGGGCAGATTCCGGTCGTCTTGTCGAGGTTGAGTACGTTGACGAACGCGGTGTTGCCTTCACTGGCGGCGTAGAACTCGCAGACCCGCTCGATGCCGAACCGCTCCGTGAACTCGTCCCAGATCGACGGTCGCAGCCCGTTGCCTGCGATCACCCTCACCTTGTTCTTGCGGTCGGTGTCCTTGGCCGGCTGGTTCAACAGGTATGCGCAGATCTCGCCGATGTAGACGAACGCTGTGGCGTCGTAGCGGATGACGTCATCCCAGAACTTCGACGCCGAGAACGACTTGCCCAACGCCAGCGTCGCGCCCGAGTTCAGCACCGCCGACAGCGCCACCGTGAGCGCGTTGTTGTGGTAGAGCGGCAGGCAGCAGTAGAGGGTGTCGTTGCTGGTCAGCCGCATGCCGAGGCCGCCGAACCCGGCCAGCGCCCGAAGCCACCGATAGTGCGTCATCACGCTGGCCTTCGGCATACCGGTCGTGCCCGACGTGAAGATGTAGAACGCCTTGTCCTTGGCCAGCACCGCAGCCGTCATCGCCGGGTTGGTGGTGGGTGCGGTCTCCGCCAGCCGCTTGAACTCGTCGACCGTCACCAGCGCATCGGTGTCGGCGCCGCTTTCGGTGATCGGGTCGACGAAGTCGGGATCGGCGACGAGAACTGTTGCGGACAGCAGCCCCAGGCTGTGCTTGAGCACGTCGCCGCGCTGGTGGTAGTTCAGCATTCCTGAGATCGCGCCGCATTTCACCGCGGCCAGCATCAGCAGCACCGGGTCTGGCGAGTTGCGCAGCATGATGCCGACGACGTCGCCGTGCCCAACACCGCGGGCGGCCAACACGGCGGCGTAGCGGTTGACGGTCTCATTCGCCTCGCGGTAGGTGATCTGCTCGTCGCCGAATTTGAGGAACAGCTTGTCGGCGTGGCGGGCCGCGCGTTCCTGGAATACCTTGCCGATGGAGGTCTTTGCCGACGGGCGGGCCCCGAACCCGGTGATCACGCCGCGCAGCATCGCCGGCGTATCGGCCAGCAGGCGGGGCACGTGGGTGATGATGTCGAGGAACCCGATCGAATCGCGGGTCCCCGACTTCTGCTCTGTCATGCGGTGTGTCCCCTCCGATGCTCGTGTGTGCGCAACACCCTAGCGGCGCTCGTGATCGGCATCACGCAGTCGGTGCACACACCGCCATCGCCACCTCGACGTCGTCGACGACGACCAGCCTGTCCAACGCACCCTGGGAGACGTATCCGCTGTCGACCAGCCCGCGCAACCAGGCCATCAGGCCGTCGTAGTGCCCCATCGGGTCGAGCATGACCACCGGCTTGTCATGCATACCCAAATAGCCCGCTGTCCAGGCTTCGAAGAATTCCTCGAGGGTGCCGATGCCTCCTGGCAGCGCGATGAACGCGTCCGCGCGATCCTCCATCACCTGCTTCCGCTCGCGCATGGTGTCGGTGACGATGAGCTCGTCCGCGTCGACGTCGGCGACCTCACGGTGCACCAGGGCCTTGGGAATCACGCCGACCGTGCGTCCCCCGCGGGCCCTGGCCGCGCCGGCCAGCGCACCCATCGCCGAGACGTTTCCGCCCCCGGACACCAGCGTCCAGCCGCGCTCGGCGACGGCTTCGCCGACGCGGGCGGCCAGCATCAACAGCTCGGGATGTGTTGGCCCGGAGGCGCAGTAGACGCACACCGCCCACTGACGGTCGAGTTCTGGGGACACACCGACAACCTAGCCATAGACTCCGGCGGTGCCAGTTGAGTGGGTGACCGCGCCGGACGAACCGGCGCTGGAGCTGGTCGAAACCGGGTTACGGACGCGCGCCGGAGCGATCCTCATCGGCCCGGCGGGCGTCGGCAAGACCACGTTGGCGCGCGCCGCCGCCGAGCGGCTCGGTTCGCAGTTCGGCCGGGTCGACTGGGTCGCAGCGACGACGCCGACGATCCCGTTCGCCGCCTTCCACCACCTCATCGAGGTCCCCGAGACAGGCAAGACGGCCGCGGTGTTGCGGGCGGCGCGCGAGTCGCTGAGCGACGGGCGACTGTTGATCGTGGACGACGCGCATCTGCTCGACAGGCTGTCCGCCGCGCTGGTCTACCAGCTGGCGGTCAGCGCTGCGGCGGCGCTCGTCGTCAACGTCACGGCCGACGCGCCGGTACCCGACGAGGTATCGGCTCTCTGGCGCGACGACCTGCTGGCCCGCATCGACGTCGAACCGCCCGGACACGACGACCGTCGGCTGGCCACCCAGGTCGAGGAGTTCGTCGCGACGCTGCCCGCCGCGGCTCATCGGGTCCTGGAGTATCTGGCCGTACAGGATCCGTCGCCACTTGCCGACGTATGCGCGCTTGCCGGGCGGGAGGCCGTCGAACAAGCCGAGACCTGCGGTGCAATCGTCGTCAGCGAGCACGAAGTGCGTTCGGCTCACCGGCTTTTCGTCGACGCCGTCGGCGACGCGCTGGGCGGCCCCGAGCTGCGCCGGCTGCGTACCGAACTGGTCGACCGGCTGACCGCGTCGCCGCCGCGCGGCGTTGTCGACCGGCTGCGACTGGCGGTGCTGGCCCTGGACAGTGACCGCCCCCAGCCCGTGCCCGAGGTGATCGCGGCCGCCGAAGAAGCGCTGCGGCTGGGTGACCTGGAACTGAGTGAGCGGCTCGGCCGCGGCGCGGTTGAACGGGCGCCGGGTTTGACCGCCCGGCTGCCGCTGGCATATGCGCTGGCGTGGCAGGGGCGCGGACGCGACGCTGATGAGGTGCTTGCCGAGGTCGACCCGGCGGCGCTGTCGGACCCCGAGTTGATGGCATGGACGTTGCCGCGGGCGGCCAACCAGTTCTGGATGCTGTCCGAGCCGGAGCGCGCCACCGCCTTCCTGCGGACGATGCGCAACCGGGTGTCGTCCCCGGTGGCGCAGACGACCCTTGACGCGTTGTCGGCGACGTTCGCGATGAACGCCGGCAGCCCCAGCCGCGCCATGCAGATCGCCGACGAGGTACTGGCATCGCCGGCGGCCGACGAGGTCGCGGTCGGCTGGGCCGCGGCCGCCGCCGCGCTGAGTGCTGCCCGTATGGGGCGGTTCGCCGACGTTGACGCGCTGGCCGAGCGGGCGATGGCCGCGGGGCATCCGGGACTGTTGCGGTTCACAAGCGGATTCGGCCAGACGACCGCGCTGCTGATGGCCGGTGAGTTGGATCGCGCCCAGGCGCTGGGCCAGCAGCTGACCGACTTCGCGCAGCTGCAGCAGCCGGGCCGCGCGATCGGCGAGGTGTTGGTGGCCGATGTGCTGATCGCCAAGGGTGATCTGGAGACCGCGGTGACACTGTTGCGGCGCGCGGCAGCCGCGCTGGCGCCGACCGGATATTCGTGGGGGCCGCTGGCCTGGATGCTACTGGCGCAGGCTCTCGGTCAACTGGGCGCGACGGCCGAGGCCGGAAAGATCCTGTCCCGCGCGGAATCTCGGCACGGATTGAAGTCCATGCTGTTCGCGCCTGAACTTGCGCTGGCGCGCGCGTGGACGATGTCGGCACGGCGCGACCCGCACGGGGCGGTTGCGGCCGCCCGCGAGGCGGCGCGCAATGCGGAACGTGGCGGTCAGTCGGCGGTGGCGCTGCGCGCCCTGCACGAAGCGGTGCGGCTGGGCGACATCCGCGCGGCTGACGGCATCGACCGGCTCGGCGTGGACTGTGCGTTCGGGCGGTTGGCTCTCGAACATGGCCGCGCGCTGGTCGCGCGCGACAACGCTCGCCTTCGCGAAGTGTCAGCGCGCTTCGCAGCGATCGGTATGAACCGCGCTGCCGCCGATGCGGCGGCCCAAGCGGACGGCTAGGCCGCGTCGCCGTCTGAGTCGACGAGGTACTTCTGTGGTTGGTGGTAGCGGTTGACGCGGGCCTGCCGGTGTCAAGGTGTGGCGGCGGTATTCATTCGGTGGTGCCGTCTTTGCGTTTTCGTGTTTTCCAGCCGCCGTCGTCCACCAGGCGGTTGTGATGGACAGGCGAGGGCTTCGTCCGTGATGTTGGTGAGTCCGCCGTCAGCCCAATCTTTTTCGGCGTGATGGACCTGGCAACGGTAGCCGGGCACGGTGCACCCGGGATGAGTGCATCCGTGATCCTTGGAATGACTGTTTAGGTGATGCACTTATGGATCGTCGTGATCACCACGCCAACTACAGCGACCCGAGGTCAACTGCCTGCAGTTCCGTCGAGCCAGCCGCCGAAGCGTTTGTTCTCGGCCTTCGCGGATGTGTGTCGCGATATTGTTATGGACTCTCAACGGTTCTGAGAATTAGCTCGACACGTCGCGGGATTTCCTCGCTCGCGGATGAAGCTTCTCGCGGATGAAGCTTGAAGATGGCGGATTGATGGCCCGGTTTCCTCACACACTCGGTGTGCTCGCCGCCGTGGTGGCGCTGACCGCCTCGGGATGCACGTCCGCCTCGCCTCGACCGTCGGTGTCGCGACCCGCCCCCAGTTCGCCCAACGGGGCACACGGCGACTTCGCAGGCCTGGTGGACATCGGTGGCGGGCACAAGCTGTTTCTGGAATGCCACGGCAGCGGCAGCCCCACCGTCATCCTGCTATCCGGCTACGGAAACGCCGGCGACATCTGGAACGAAGCCGACGCCCACCCGCCGGCGGTGGCACCCGGGGTGGCGCGATTCACCCGGGAGTGCGCCTACGACCGTCCCGGCTCACTCAGGGTTGTCACCGACGCCGGCACCCCGGCGCCATCGGCGCTCCCGGGCCGCAGCGACCCCGCACCGATGCCGCGTACCGCCGCCGACGTGACCAGCGAGCTGCACACCCTGCTGGCCACCGCCGGCGTGCCTGGCCCCTATGTCATGGTGAGCCATTCCTTTGGCGGGCTTTTCGCTTTGCTCTATGCACGCACCTATCCCGAGCAGGTCACCGGACTGGTCATGATCGACACCGTGACTCCACAGATGAGGACCGCACTCGGCTCCCAGCACTGGCAGGAATATCAACAACAGGCCGTCCAGCAACCCAACGAGATACCCGGCTACCAGAGTGAGCAGTACGATCCGGACACCAGCATCAAACAGATCGATTCAGCCCCACCCCTGCGCGCCATGCCGGTAGCCGTCCTGATCGGCGACACCCTCCCCACCGACAACACGGCAGACTTTCAATACGCGATGTTCCAGGCGCTCCGCGAGGCCGATCACCAGTTCGCTGCGAGCATCCCCGGCGCCACATTGACCACCGTGCCCAACACCACCCACTACGTCCAGACCCTACGCCCCGACATCGTCATCGACGCGATCCGCGACGTCGTCGAAAGGTCCTGATCCCTGCACACCGACATCGCGCGATGTTGGGTTGGTGAACTCCGAGATCGTCTGGGACGCAAACACACACAAGCACATCTCTGGCATGTCCAATGACGATGGCCGGCTCACGCCGTGCGCGTTACCGGCACCAGGTCGGCGCGGAAGTCCCTGCGGCGATCCAGTGACAGATTGCCAGACTTTGCGGCCACGTCAGGCACACCTGTCAGACCGTCGAAGACCCGAGGCTTCTCGCCGGTGCCGAACAACGTGGCCAGCTCATCTTGGCGGGCACGTAGCGCGGCGGCGGCGCGGTCGCGAACTGTCTTGACACCGTTGGTATGCCACTCACGCGCGACGCCCTGCAGCGAGCGCCCGACCAGCACCGCAGCCTCAGCGTCGGGCGGCAGCGTGCCGTCGGAAGACGGATTGGCCTTACCGCATTTGCCGGCCAACATCACGACCCGCAACATCTATCCGTCGTCTGCTTCGTCGTCTTTTTCGTCGACGAGGTAGCTTTCGGGGTGGTGGTAGTCGTTGACCCGTGATTGCCCGCTGTCGAGGTGTGGTGGGGGGATCCATTCGGTGCGGCCGTCGTGGCGTTTTCGGGTTGTCCAGCCGCCGGGTTTGACGGTGCGGTTGTCCGGGGACAGGCCAGGGTGAGGTCGTCGATGTCGGTTTGGCCGCCCTGGGCCCACTCTGTGACGGCGTGGTGGACTTGGCAGTCTGGCTCCGGCCACGGTGCAGCCGGGCCGGGTACAGCCGCGGTCTTTGGCGTGAAGGACGATGCGTTGACCGGGTGTGGCGATGCGCTTGGTACGCCCGAGATACAGCGGCATGCCGGTGTGGTGGTCAAAGACGGACATGTAGTGGTAGGACATCGACGCCAGCCGGATGACCGTCGACATCGGCAGCATGGTGGCGCCGGCGGTGACGGCATGGCCGCGACCGGATTCGATTCCTTGAGCGTGGTCGAGACGATGACGGTGCACGGCAAGCCGTTGAGCCGGCCCAGCTTGCCAGAGGCCAGGATGGCGCGGCCCATCGCGGTGAGGGCGTCGTGGTTGCGCTGACCCTGTGCCCGGAGATCGCCCTGGATATGTGCGTGGCTTGGTTGTCCGTCCACGCAGGGTGATTCGTCGTCGGGATTGCACTTGCCCGGGGCTGCCAGTTTGGCCAACACCGCCTCCAGGGTGGCGCGCGCTTCGGGATCCAAGAACCCGTGAATCTTGCTCATGCCGTCGCGGGCCTGGCGCTCGAGGGACAGATACCGTTTGCGGGCTCTGTCGGCATCGGTCAGTTCGGTGCCGTCCTGGTCGATCAACAGGGCCAGCCGGTCGGCGGCCCCCGGTCCATCTGCGCCAGCAGTTCGGGATGGGTCAACCCGCCGGGTGATGACTCCTGCACCATCGCCAGCCCGGCCACGATCATGTCCAAACCGGCGACCAGCGGTGCGCGGTCGTGACCCTCCACCGAACTCCATACTTCGAACACTAGTTCGACTCACCGACAAATTTCGGACTCGCCGCAGTCCCGGGCTACATCCTGCGAGCGGGATCGTCCTCGCCGCTACTGTGTGGGTGCTCAGGCGGTGTCACCGGAGCCGGGCCCGCGCCGGGCCTGCTGTCGTCGGCTCCAGACGGTCCGGCCATGGCGCGGTCATCGGTCTCAGCGCGCTGCAAGGTCTCACGTTCGTCGTGCCGGGGTTCCTGCGACTGGTCCGCGGGCTTCGCTTGGGCGCCGACGGCGTCGTCGCGCGTTTGCGGCAGTTGACCACCCCCGGGAGCAGAACCTTGGCCGGCGACGCCTGCCGCACCCCCCTGCATGGCTTGTTGCATCAGCGAGCCGAACATCCCGGTCTGCCCGCCGAGCCCGCCCGCGGCCTGTGCGGGCGCGCTCGCCTGCTGTCCCAGCTGACCAACTTGTCCAAGCATGCCCGCCAGCTGCCCCATGGACTGCTGGCCCGAGTCGTCAGCGTTCTGGTAGGCCGACTCCGCGGTACCCAACTTGCCGCGGAACATGTTCTCTTTCGCCGACAGTGCCGCAACACTGGTCGCAAGCGGGACCGTCAACGTCGGGAGCACCCCGGCGATCGTCGTACTCATCGCATCCTCGCCGGGAGGGAGCAACGGCACCTCGGGCAGTTCGACCGCCGCGGGATCCCACTTCAGGCCGTCAGGCTTCTCGAGCGGATCAGTCACCGGCACCTGACTCCTGCAACGGCGTCGAGCATCGCAGCAAACTCACCAATCATCATCCACGTCGTCTTCGGCGAGGTCGTATTCCAGCGTCGGTGGAAGCGACAGCGACGAAGCCGTGCCCCCGCTCTCGCCGCGGGTTCCCAGCATGCCCATAGGGGCACCCATGCCGCCGCCCGCTGCCACCGGGGCGAAGCCGCCCACAGCTGCACTACTGGCGCCGACAGCCTCTGACGGCGCGACGGCCGCGGCGTTGCTCCCGACCAAGTTCGCCATCAACGGTGTCTGCGCCGGCACGCCGCCCGAGCCAGGCAGCGACGCTGCGCGCACCATGCCTGTACCGACGCCCTTGCCGTAACCGCCTGCCAGCGGGTGGTTGGAGAACGACGAAAGACCCACCATTGGCGTCCCGTCTGAGCCGCCTTTCACGGTTTGGCCGAACATCGACGTGAGCTGCTGCAACGGCTGCGAGAGCTGCTGCAACGGTTGCATCAGTTGTTGGGGCGCCTGAGTCAGCATTCCGCCGAGTTGCCCCGGGAGCTGTGTCGCCATGGACCCCATCTGGCTGAGCATCTGCATCGCCTGCTGCGGGTTCTGCCCGGCTTGACCCGCCGCCATCCCCGCGGGGGGAGCAGTGACCTGCGGGATGCTCGGTGGCACGCCGAGGGTGCTGGCGAGTTCGGTCGTGTTGGCCGTGACGAAGGCGATGTTCTGCGATAGGCCGAACTTGATCCGGCTCTGCACCAGCTCTTGCGTGTTGCTGAACGGCATCGCTGAAATCGCTTCGCATTCGTGTTGAGTCTCCTGTGCGGTCCCGTTCACCAGCGCTTTCGTCTTCGCGACCGTGACCTCCATGCTGCGCAGTTTGGCCGCGATCGCGGCAGCCTGTGCCGCGTGGGTCTCATGGCCGCCGATGATCATGGTCGCCTCACCCGCCGCCGCCAGCGCCGCCGCGCCCTTCCAGCCGTCCGACAGCTGCATCAGCTGTCCCTGCTGCTGAGGTACCACCGAGCCGGTCAGCTTCGCTGCCAACGCCTCGTACGACGCCGCCGCAGCTGCCAGCGCCTCCTCGTCGACGGCGGGCCAGCCAGGGCCCATCACCGTCTGCCCGCCAAACGGGCTGGAATCAGGCGTGATCGCCACGAATCGACCCTACCGGCCAGCGAACGACCAGGTCGTCACCAATTGACCGTCCGATAGCCGCAGCCAGCTGTCGATTCCGAGCTCGGTGAGGAAGCGTTCGTCGTGGCTGACGACGACGAAGGCGCCCTGGTAGGCGTTCAACGCGGATTCGAGCTGTCCGATGCTGACCAGATCGAGATTGTTCGTCGGCTCGTCGAACAGCAACAGCTGCGGTGCGGGTTCGGCGTACAGGACGCATGCCAGCGTGGCGCGCAGCCGCTCGCCACCCGACAGTGCCGCCACGGGCAGGTGAATTCGGCTGCCGCGGAACAGGAATCGCGCGAGCAGATGCATCCGCCGGGTCTCGGACAAGCTGGGTGCGAACGTCGAGAGACTTTCCGCCACGGTGCGGTCCCCGTCGAGCAGGTCGAGCCGCTGGGACAGATACGCGACTCTGCCGTCGGCCCGCTGCAATACACCGTCATCCGGCCGTAGCTCGCCGTCGATGATGCGCAGCAGCGTGGACTTGCCCGCGCCGTTCGGCCCGGTCAGCGCGATCCGTTCGGGCCCGCGCACGGTCAGGTCCACGTCCGTGAAAAGCCGCCGGCCGCCGCGGCTCATCAGCAACCCCGTGGCCGTGAAGATCGTGCGCCCGGCGGGCACGTTGGTATCGGGCAGGTCGAGCACGATGGCGTGGTCATCGCGCAGCGCGCGTTCGGCGTCGTCGAGCCGCTCCTTGGCGTCGGTGACACGCGCGGTATGCACCCCGTCGGTGTGTCCCGCTGATTCTTGAGCGCTGCGCTTGCGCGCGCCCGCGATGATCTTCGGCAGACCGGCGTCCTTGACGTTGCGCGTGGCGGTGCTCGCCCGGCGTGCGGCGCGTTCCCGCGCCTGCTGCCGCTGTTGCTTTTCGCGTTTCAATTGGAGCTCTGCGTTGCGGACGTTGTTCTCCGCGACCCGTTGCGCATCGTCGACGGCCTGCTCGTAGGAGGTGAAATTGCCTCCGTAGAAAAGGATTTCGCCGCGATGCAGCTCGGCGATGCCGTCCATCCGGTCCAACAGCACGCGGTCGTGGCTGACCAGCAGCAGGCTCCCGGTGAAGTCGTCGAGCGCGTCGTACAGCTTGTGCCGCGCATCGGCGTCGAGGTTGTTGGTCGGCTCGTCGAGCAGCAATACGTCGGGCCGCTTGAGTAGCTGCGCGGCCAGGCCAACGGAGACGACTTCGCCGCCTGACAGCGAGCCCAGCCGTCGGTCGACTGCGATGTGGCGCAGGCCAAGCCGATCGAGTTGGGCACGGGTGCGTTCCTCGACGTCCCAGTCGTCGCCGATCGCCGCGAAGACGTGGTCGCCGGTGTCACCGGCCTCAAGCGCGGCCAGCGCGTCGATTACGTAGGCAACGCCCAGCACGTCGGCCACGGTGCGGTCCGCGACGAACGGCAGTGTCTGCGGTAGATAGCCGACGGTGCCTTCTACCGTCAGCGATCCTGCGGTGGGCCGGTACTCCCCGGCGATGAGCTTGAGCAGGGTGCTCTTGCCTGCGCTGTTGGGTGCGACCAGGCCGGTGCGGCCTTCGCCGACGGTGAAGGACAGTTCGCCGAACACGGGCGTGTCGTCGGGCCAGGCGAACGACAAGGTTGAACAAACGATGGAAGACATGCGAGAGATCTCTCGTGAATAGACGACGGGGAACGCGTAGTCCGTGTCTCATCGCATGCTTTCAGGCTACGGAACCGGTCAACCGGTTAAATATCGCCGCAGCATGTCCGTCGCGGCGGTGATCGCAGCGGTCTCAACGCGCTCATCGGCGCGGTGCGCGAGGTTCGGGTCGCCGGGTCCGTAGTTCACCGCCGGGATGCCGAGCGCCGAGAACCGCGCGACGTCGGTCCAGCCGTACTTGGCGCGCACCTGACCACCGGCGGCGTCGACGAGGGCCGCGGCGGCGGGCTTCGTCAGCCCCGGCAACGCGCCTGCAGCGGAGTCGGTGAGCTCGATGTGCACGTCAAGCCCGTCGAACACCTCGCGCACATGTGCCAGGGCTTGGTCGACGCTGCGGTCGGGGGCGAAACGGAAGTTCACCGTCACCGAGGCGGCGTCGGGGATGATGTTGCCTGCGATTCCGCCGTCGATGCGCACCGCCGACAACCCTTCGCGATACGTGCAGCCGTCGATGTCGACGTTGCGGGACTGATACGCCTTCAGCCGCGCGAGCACCTCGCCGAGCCTGTGAATTGCGTTGTCGCCCAGCCAGGATCGCGCGGAGTGGGCGCGGGTACCTTTGGCGCTGACGACGACGCGCAGCGTGCCCTGGCAGCCCGCTTCGATGAATCCGCCGGACGGCTCGCCGAGGATCGCGACGTCGGCACGCAGCCAGTCGGGGAGTTCACGTTCGATGCGACCCAAACCGTTTGCGGCGGCTTCGATTTCCTCACAGTCGTACATCACCAGCGTGATGTCGTGCGTGGGTTCGGCGACCGTCGCGGCCAAGTGCAGGAACACCGCGTCGCCGGACTTCATGTCCGAGGTGCCGCAACCGTGTAGTTCGCCGCCGTCGAAACGGCTTGGCAGGTTGTCGGCGGCCGGGACGGTGTCGATGTGGCCGGCCAGCAGCACCCGCGACGGCCGGCTCAGGCTGGTGCGGGCGAGCACGGCGTCGCCGTTGCGGACGATCTCGAACCCGGACGTCTGTTCGCGCAGGGCTGCCTCTATCTCCGCAGCAATGCGCTGCTCGTTGTGCGACTCGCTGGGGATGTCCACCAGCGCCGCGGTCAGCGCGATCGGGTCGCCCCGCAAATCCAGGCCCACAGGGCTTGAGGCTAGTCCAGTAGCGTTTAGCGACGTGACTTCTGCTGCAGGCGTCGGCCTGGCGACCATAGCCGCCGACGGAACGGTCCTCGACACATGGTTCCCGGCACCCGAGCTTGGCGCCGACGGTCCGTCCGGCACCGTGCGACTGTCGGTCGCCGAGGTGCCCGAGGAGTTTGGGGCGCTGGCCGGCCGCGACGAGGACCGGGACGTCGAGACAGTTGTCGTGCGCACGGTGATCGGATCGCTGGAGGACAAGGCGGTCGACGCATACGACGCCTATCTGCGGCTGCACCTGCTGTCCCACCGGCTGGTGGCCCCGCACGGGCTGAACGCCGACGGTTTCTTCGGCTTGCTGACCAACGTGGTGTGGACGAACCACGGCCCGTGCGCGGTCGAGGGCTTCGAAGCGGTGCGGGCGCGGCTGCGGGGCCGCGGCCAGGTGACCGTCTACGGCGTCGACAAGTTCCCGCGGATGGTCGACTACGTGGTGCCGTCCGGCGTGCGGGTCGCCGACGCCGACCGAGTGCGGCTGGGCGCGCACCTCGCGTCGGGCACGACCGTCATGCACGAGGGTTTCGTCAACTTCAACGCCGGCACGCTGGGCAGCTCGATGGTCGAGGGCCGGATCTCAGCCGGGGTGGTCGTCGATGACGGCTCCGACATCGGCGGCGGCGCGTCGATCATGGGCACGCTGTCGGGTGGCGGCACGCAGGTGATCTCCGTGGGCAAGCGCTGCTTGCTCGGCGCCAATGCCGGTCTCGGCATTTCGCTTGGCGACGACTGCGTCGTCGAAGCCGGTCTCTACCTCACCGCCGGGACGAAGGTGCAGACCGCCGACGGTCAGACGGTCAAGGCCCGCGAGTTGTCCGGCGCCAATAACCTGTTGTTCCGTCGCAATTCGCTGTCCGGGGCAGTCGAGGTGGTGGCCCGCGACGGCAGCGGCATCACGCTCAACGAGGCTCTGCACCAGAACTAGCTCCCGCGAGCGACCGTGTCTGCCCGGCGCCACGCCGATATCGGCGTGCATTTTGCGGTCGCTCGCGCGACAGGCAACAGGCGTAGGTTCGCGCTATGGAGCAGCCGACCGTCGCACTCTTCCCCGAACCCGGCGCATGGGGGCCGACGAACAATCTTGTGGCCATCGGCAACCACCTGCTGGAGCGCGGCATCCGCACCGTTTTCGTAATCGAGGAGTCGTTTGAGGGCGAACTGGCAGCGCGAGGCTTCGAGGAACGGCTGATGCGGATGTCGCCGCCGCCAGAAGGCGATGAATCGGTCGGCGGTGGTTGGGCCGAGTTCGTCCGTGAAACGTCTCCGCAGTTTCGGCGGCCGACGATCGAGCAGCTGGAGACCGTGACGGCGCCGATCTGGGCCGAATTCGTCGACGGCGCGGAGTATTCGCACGACAGGCTGACCGAGATCTGGGCGGAGGTGCGACCCGAGGCGATCGTGCACGACTGTGTCGCCAGCTTCCCCTCGGTGTCGCTGGCGGGCTGCCCGTGGATTCGAGTGGTATCCGCCAACCCGCTAGAGCTGACCGATCCTGACATTCCACCGGTGTTCTCCGGCTATCCCTCGAACGACCGCAGCCGCTGGGACGAATTCTGGACGGAGTACCGCAGGCTGACCGATCCTCTGATCGAGCGGTCGTCGGCGTTTCATCAGCAGTGTGGCGCACCACCGTTGCCGGACGGTGAGTTCCAGTACGAGTCGCCATACCTCAATCTCTACGTGTATCCCGCCGAGCTCGACTACAAGCGGTCGAAGCCGCTGGGACAGACCTGGCGCCGCACCGACACCTCCACGCGCAATTCCGACGGCGAGTTTGATGTCACCGAAAAAGTGGGCGCCGACGGGAAGCTGGTGTACCTGTCACTGGGCAGCCTCGGCTGCATGGATGTGCCGTTGATGCAACGGGTGATCGACTCGCTGGACAAGACGTCGCACCGGGTGATCGTGTCGATGGGCCCGCTGCACGAGCAACTGAAGTTGGGTGATCGCATGTGGGGTAGGCAGTTCGTGCCGCAGACCGCGATCGTGCCGCAATGCGACGTGATGATTACCCATGGTGGCAACAACACCGTCGGAGAGGCCTTCACATTCGGAGTACCGACAATCGTGTTGCCGCTGTTCTGGGATCAGTACGACAACGCGCAGCGCATCGACGAATGTGGTTACGGAGCACGGCTTTCCACGTATGAGTTCGCCGACGACGAGCTGCACTCGGCGATCGATCGACTGAGCGCAGATCGAGCTTTGGCGGCTCGCCTCGACGCGGCCTCGAAACGATTGCAGTCCTCGCCGGGACGGCTGCGTGCCGCCGACCTGATTGAGGGGGTCGCCCGCCGCTGAGCTCAACCTGCCGCGTTGGGCTTCAGCGGCGGGCAATCGCCCTGCTCGTGCGCAGCGAGCTCGAAATGCCAGATCTCGTTGGCATAGATCTGACACAGCCCGAACTGAGGCCCGTTGCGGATGAGCCACTTGTCGGCTTCGACGGGCGTGATGTCGACCGCTTCGCCGACGACATGCTTGGACACGTCTGGCGATGCGACGAACTCCATGGCGGTGTCCACACTTCCGTAGGTGCGCACGGCGTCGTCGAACAGCCGCTGCTGGAAACCCTTCGATCGCCATCCCGACGTTATCCGCATTTCGATACCTTCTGCGTCGGCTGCCCGGGCAGCGTCCTGAATTGCCTTGAGCAACAAGGGGTCGAGGTGGGCGACAATCGGACTCGACTCGTCGAACGGGCTCAGTGTCACGCCATCGGGAAGCCAGCCGCCGAACGTGTCTGTTGCCGCGGTGCCGATCGACAACGTCTGGTCCGCGGGCGCCGGCGCATCGGTCGTCGCGGTTGGGGATGTGGGCGGTTCCGCCCATGACGAGGCGCACCCGCCGACCGTCAGCGCCAGCACGGTCACCGCCGCCGAGCGTGCGCAGAATGCACGTCTCCGGCGGCGTGTCGACATGCAAACGCCCCAGCTCGCGGCAGGCATCGAAGGTCAGTCCTCCGCGGCGAGGATGCAGAACTCGTTGCCCTCGGGATCCGCGAGTACGACCCAGCTTTCGTCACCCTGGCCGATGTCGACATGCTGCGCGCCCAGCGCGATCACCCGCTCGACCTCGGCCCGCTGATCGTCCGGCCGGAAGTCGAAGTGGATGCGGTTCTTGACCACCTTGTCGTCGGGCACGGCGATGAACAGCCAGTTGGGCCCGGCACGGGGCGGCGCGTACAGCATGACGTCACCGTCGTCGGTCGGCTCTTGCGGCCAGCCGAGCACCTCGGCCCACCATGCGGCCAGGGCGTGGATGTCTGCGGCGTCGATGCAGATCTCATCGAACTTCAGTGCCATCCGGCCAACTCCTTCTTGAGCACCTTGCCCATTGCGTTGCGAGGCAGGCTGTCCACCATCCGCACCTCCCGCGGCCGCTTGTGCACCGAAAGCTCCTGCGCGACAAACTCGATCAACGCGTCCGGGTCTGCGTCGCCGACGACGAACGCGACGATGCGCTGGCCGAGATCGTCGTCGGGCACACCCACGACGGCCGCCTCCCGCACGCCGGGATGCCCGAGCAGCGCGGTCTCGATTTCGCCGGCTCCGACCCGGAACCCACCCGACTTGATCAGGTCGACCGACTCGCGCCCGACGATGCGGTGCATGCCGTCACCGTCGATCACCGCCACATCGCCGGTGCGATACCAGCCGTCGGCGTCCAGGGCCTCCGCGGTGGCGTCCGGCTGGTTCAGGTAACCGTCGAACGTCGTTGGCCCCCGAACCTGCAGTCGCCCAATGGTTTCGCCATCATGCGAGACCGTGGCGCCGTTCTCGGCCACCAACCGCGTCTCGATACCGGCCACCGGAAGCCCAACCCAGCCGGGCCGGCGTTCGCCGTCGAACCGGGTGCTGATCGTGATCAGCGATTCGGTGCTGCCGTACCGTTCCACCGGTTCGTGCCCGGTCATCTCGGCCAGCCGCTCGTACACCGGCACCGGAAGCGGCGCGCTGCCCGAGACCAGCAGGCGCGCATGCGCAAGCGCCCGAGCCGAGTCACGGTCGTCGGCCACCCGCGACCACACCGTCGGCACCCCGAAATACAGCGAGCCACCCGCGGCCGCGTAGGCCTGCGGCGTCGGCTTTCCCGTGTGCACGAAGCGATTTCCGATGCGCAGCGACCCGAGCAACCCGAGCACCAGCCCGTGTACGTGATTGAGCGGAAGCCCGTGCACCAGGGTGTCCTCGGGCGTCCACTGCCAAGCCTCAGCGAGCGCGTCGAGGTCGGCGGCGATGGCCCGCCGGCTCACCACCACGCCCTTGGGCGGGCCGGTGGTCCCCGAGGTGTACAGAATCAGCGCGGTGTCCTCCGGCGCCGGCTCGGCGTAGCGGTGCCAGGACCGCGCGTGCAGCCGCACCGGGGTGTGCGGCAGGCCGCCGGTGTCGTCCGGCTTCTCCCCCAGCCACGCCTGCGCGCCGGAATCGGTGAGGATGTGGCGGCGTTCGGCGGCACCGACGTCGGCGGGCACGGGAACGATCGGCACGCCGGCGATCAACGAGCCCGCGACGGCCAGCACGGTCGTCGCGGTCGGGGTGGCCAACACCGCGACCCGGTGCGCCCCTGCGACCCGTTCGGCAACCGAAGTCGCGGCGCCGACGAGGTCGCTTCGGCTCAGCACGGTTCCATCGATGCGCACAGCATCGGCAATATCGTCACCCGCCGCGACGGCGGCGGGGTTCAGCGAGGTCAGCAGCACGACGGTGAGGTTACCCATCGACCGCGCTCGGCATACTGGGCGCGTGGAACCCATCGAGTGTGTGGCGTCGCGTGAGGTCTACCGGAACAAGTGGATGAGGCTGCGCGAGGACGATATCCGGCGCCCTGACGGCAGCACCGGCGTCTACGCCGTCGTCGACAAGCCGACATATGCCCTGGTGATCCCGCAGGACGGCGACCGCTTCCACCTCGTCGAGCAGTTCCGCTACCCGCTGGGCCTACGGCGCTGGGAGTTTCCGCAGGGCACCGCACCGGAACAGGAGCACCTCGAGCCGCGCGAGCTGGCGATACGCGAGCTGCGCGAGGAAACCGGGCTGCGCGCCGCTTCCATGGCGGCACTCGG
Organism: uncultured Actinomycetota bacterium; assembly: GCA_963715885.1. Taxonomy (GTDB): domain Bacteria; phylum Actinomycetota; class Actinomycetes; order Mycobacteriales; family Mycobacteriaceae; genus Mycobacterium. The sequence goes on along the minus strand of CAVQSK010000017.1, from coordinate 81,169 downwards.
GCAACTCGACGTGGCGCCGGGCATGAGCAGCCAGCGCGGCTGGGCGTACCTGGCGACGGGCATCACCGAGGGCGAGCACGAACGCGAGCATGAGGAGCAGGACATGCACAGCCAGTGGTTCTCCCGGACGCAGTTGGAGCGGTTGATCCGCGGCGGCGAGATCACCGATGCGCAGTCCATCGCGGCCTGGGCGCTGTTCATGCTGGCCGAGCGGGGTAATCTCGGCTGATAATTTCGCCCGGGGGGTCACGGCATGCGAGCGAAGACGATCGACGACGTCCTGAAGATCCTCGCCGCGATCGTCGCCGACACGAAAGCGCGACAGGACCCGCTCGGCTACTTTGCGGCCCTGTACCGACAGGTCACTCTCGAGGTGAAGGCCGGAATCGAGCGGGGGTTTTTCGACGACGGGCAGCGGTTGTCTCGCTTCGCTGCGTCGTTCGCGAACGCGTACTTCGAGGCGTATGAGAAGTTTCGAGCCGGCAAACAGCCGGGCCGGGCATGGCAGTTCGCGTTCGACAGGTCACGATCCGGCCGGCTGATCATCCTGCAAAGCCTGCTGCTGGGCATCAACGCTCACATCAACCTGGACCTCGGCGTGGTCACCGGAAAGGCATTCCCGGGAATCGAACTAGAGTATTTCCACGATGATTTCAACAGGATTAACGACATCCTCGGCTCGTTGATACCCGAAGCTCGCGACACCGTTGAACAGTTCTCTCCGCTGCTCGAAGAGCTGACGGCCATCGGCGGGCAGGACGTCGCGCTGGTGTTGGAGTTCAGCGTCGATGCGGCGCGCGACGAAGCGTGGCGGGCAGCCGAACTGATCTCGCTGACACCGTCGGAGATCGATCGGCTAGCGATCGGAGCGTTGGATGCGAAGGCCAAGCTTCTCGGACGCGTCGTCGCCGATCACCCCGAACCGCTGGCCACGGTGGTCCGGCGTATCCGTCGCACGGAGAGCACGGACGTCGCAGCCATCATCGGCGCGCTTGACTCGATCGTGCAGCCCTAACCCGCCGCCTGGGCGCTAGTCGAAGACCGCAGACCTGCCAACCCGCTCCCACCTGCGAGTTTGCATTTAGCCGCCATCTTAATAGAATATTTTCTATTGAGAAGGAGGTGCGGGATGCGACTTTCCGCCGAGGAAAAAGCCATCGTCAAGACCGTCCATGACTTCGTGGAGAAGCAGGTCAAGCCGGTCGTGCGGGATCTCGAGCACGCGAATGCCTATCCCGAAGACCTCATCGAGACGATGAAGCGCATCGGGATTTTCGGTCTCGCGATCCCTGAGCCATACGGCTTCGGGCAGGTGTCGATGCCGTGCTACGTCCAGGTGACCGAGGAACTGGCGCGCGGGTGGATGAGCCTGGCCGGCGCAATGGGCGGCCACACGGTGGTGTCCAAGCTGATCATGCTGTTCGGCAGCGATGCGCAGAAGGAGAAGTACCTCCCCCGGATGGCCGGCGGCGACCTGCGGGCGACGATGGCGCTTACCGAGCCGGGAGGCGGGTCGGACCTGCAAGCGATGCGCACCGTCGCCCGCCGCGACGGCGATGAGTATGTGATCAACGGCAGCAAGACCTGGATTTCCAATGCGCGCCGCTCCGGGCTGGTCGCCTTGCTGTGCAAGACCGACCCCGACGCGGAGCCGGCCCATCGCGGCGTCTCCATCCTGTTGGTCGAGAAGGTTCCGGGCTTCACCATCTCCAGGGACCTGCCCAAGCTCGGCTACAAGGGGGTGGAGAGCTGCGAGCTCAACTTCAGCGACTGCCGCGTCTCGAGCGAGGCGCTGCTCGGCGCCGCCGAAGGACACGGCTTCGCTCAGATGATGAAAGGCCTCGAGGTCGGCCGGCTTCAGGTCGCGGCACGGGCGACCGGCGTCGCACGCGCGGCGTTCGACGACGCGCTGCAGTACGCGCAGGACCGCGAGAGCTTCGGTAAACCCATCTGGCAGCACCAGTCGGTCGGGAACATGCTGGCCGACATGGGCACCAAGCTTTATGCCGCCCGTGCGCTATTGCTCAGCGCCGCTGAGCGATTCGACTCCGGCGAGCGCTGCGACATGGAAGCCGGCATGGCCAAGCTCTTCGCGTCCGAGGTCGCCATGCAGATCGCGCTGGACGCGGTGCGCGTCCACGGCGGCTACGGGTATTCCACCGAGTACGACGTCGAACGCTACTTCCGCGATGCACCGCTGATGATTGTCGGCGAAGGCACCAACGAGATCCAGAAGAACGTCATCGCCAAGCAGCTGGTCAAGAGAGGCGGGCTGGACATTTGAGCCGACGACAATCCCTGGAGGCGACATGCTGCCCCTGAGTGGACTCACGGTCCTTTCGCTGGAGCACGCAGTAGCGGCGCCGTTTGCGACACGCCAGCTCGCCGATCTCGGCGCCCGGGTGATCATGGTCGAGCGCCCCGGATCTGGCGACTTCGCGCGTCAGTACGACGATTCGGTCAACGGGTTGTCGAGCTATTTCGTCTGGCTCAACCGGTCGAAGGAATCCATTGCGCTGGATGTCAAGTCACCGCAAGGCCGCGAGGCGCTGCACGAGCTGGCCGACCGTGCCGACATCGTCGTGCAGAACCTCGGGCCGGAGCGCCAAGTTATGCATTCACCCGGCCCAGATCGCCCCGGTACACGCCAACGCCGTGCCCACGAATGACGAATTAGCGTGGGCGCGCAAGGTTGTCGAGTCTGTCGGCGGCGGTACCTCGGCGGCGGCGGTCGACGGGCAGATGGTCGACATCCCGGTTGTGGAACGCGCGCGGCGCATACTCGCCACGGCCAAGCGCTGAGACGTCAGCCCGAGGTGCCTTGTGCGGCAAGGTGATCGGCCAACAGCATTCCCGCCTTGTGAATGTGATGCGCCATCGTTGCGCGCGCTTGATCCGCGTCGTTGGCCCGCAGGTGTTCGATGATCGCGCGGTGGTCCTGCGCCGACGCTTCCGGCCATCCCTCCACCGCCGCAAAGAACTTGCGGGGCGCGTACGCCAGCGTGTTCTTGATGAGCCAGCGAATCTTGCGGGAGCCCGCCAGTCGGTAGATCGTCTCGTGGAAGCGGTGATTGAGCCGCTCGACGGCGTCGTAGTCCCGGTCAGTTGCGGCCTTTTCCAAGTCGGCCTGGATTCGTTCCAGCTCGTTCACCAGGTCGGGCCCGATCACCCGGGCCGCCCTTGCTGTGAGCTCACCACCCAGAAGAGCCTGGGCGTCATAGATGTCTCGGACATCCTCGCTGGACAGCGCGGTCACCGTGAAGCCCCGCCGGGGCTCGACGGTGAGAAATCCTTCGGTCTGCAGCTGAAGCAGTCCCTCCCGCGCCGGGGTCGCGCTAATGCCGAGGTCCTCGGCGACGGTCTCCGGGCGGATGAACTCACCGGCCCGCAACTGTCCGGACACGATCAGCTCCCGGACATGAGCGGCGGCCATATCGCTCAGTCGAAGTATGCGACCCCGTTTCGGCTTCGCCTCCACCGTCGGGTTCACGTACTGAATATAGACAATTTTCTTGGCCGGATACGTGCACGGCTCTCGGCCTCGGCCGTGGCGCCTGCCGGGCAGGTCGACACAATTGCCGTTGCTGACGCGATGCCGACTTTTGTCAACGGATTGACCGCGCATGTCGAGGACTACGACGACACCTATCTCGCGTGCTTCCTGCATCCGGGCGCGCCGATCGTGCCCGCTTCGCTGGCGGCGGCGGAGATCGCCGGGGTTGGCGGTGAGGAGTTGGTGACCGGCGTTGTCGCTGGCGCGGAGGTGGCCAGCAGGCTCGGCGATTGTCTGTGGCCGTCGCACTTCGATCGCGGCTGGCACGTGACCGCGACGACCGGGCCCGTGGGGGCGGCGTGTGCCGCGGCGCGGATCCTTGGCCTGGACGCCGACCGCACCGCCGCGGCCATCGCGGTGGCGGCCACCCAGGCCGCCGGCCACACCGAGCAGCTCGGCTCGATGACGAAGTCCTTTCAGGTGGGCCGCGCTGCCGCAAACGGGCTCGAGGCAGCGTTGTTGGCCGAGCAGGGATTCACCGGTCCGGCCGAACCACTTGCGGGCCGCCGCGGGATGGCCGCGCTGATGGCCGACGAGGCGAACTGGGCAAGCCATGGACGATCTGGGCTCACGCTGGCTGATCCAGCTAAACGCGCTGAAACCCTACAGCTGCGGGATCGTCAGCCACCCGGTGATCGACACCGGCCGCGCGCTGCGCGCCGACGTGACGGATCCCGACCGCATCGCCGACGTCGTGCTCGACGTCCACCCCCGCGTGCTCGACGTCATGGGAGTCACCGAGCCGACGACCGGCCTGCAGAGCAAGTTCTCGGTCTATCACTGCTTCGCCGTCGGGCTGTTGTGCGATGCCGGGGGGCCGCCGGAGTTCAGCGATGAGGGCGCGGTCGACCCGGCGGTCCAGGAATTGCGGCGGCGAGTGCGGGTCGAGCTCGACCCGTCGATGCCTGCCGACTCGTGCCGGATGACGGCCACCCTGGTCAGCGGCGAGCGGATCGTCCGGACCGTCGAGCACGCCACGGGTAGTGCGTCCGCGCCGATGACGACGGAACAACTCGCGGACAAGGTGACTCGGCTCGTCGACCATCTCGATGATCCCAGCCGTGTGTGGAACGTAGCGTGGCACCTCGATGAAGTGCGGAATGTGTCCGAACTTTTTGCCGCCGCCGCTGGATGATCGAGTCGTCGGCTGGACCGGTTGTCGGCGATGAATTCTCCAGACCGGCCCGGTCAACGCGGGCATGGAACCCACGAAGCTACACAATCTTGACGGGTACGGCACGCCGCCGATCGCATGGGATCGTGTCGCGATGTGCTGCCCGCCGAGTGCAGCGCGCCGTCGGCGGGTCCGCCTCCGTGGCAACGCGTACCGGATCACGCCGGCCACTGTGTTCGCGTTCGGTACCGCTGAGCCTTGAGGCGCCACAAAATTCGACTTGACGCGATGAGTTTTGAACCGTGAAAAGGTCTACATCGTTGAAGACAATAAGAACAAAACCGGGCGATTGAGAGGGGTGACACGATGACCGCGGCATACGGAATGATGGCGATGATGCCCGTGCTGTTCGCCAGCGCCGGTTACGTCCTCGTGTCAGCCCAGGGCACGGCCGAGCGGAAGGGACGTCGGTCCAAATGACTGACGAAGCGGCGATCCGCGACCTGATCACCCGCTGGGCCGAGGCGGTACACGCCGAGGATCTGCAAACCGTTCTGGCAGAACATGATCCGGACATCGTGATGTTCGACGTGCCACCACCCTACGAGGGCGTGCGCGGCATCGAAGCCTACCGTGACTCGTGGCCGCCGTTCTTCGAATGGCAGCGTCAAGGAGCGCTCTTCGAGATCGTCGAGCTGGACGTGACGGCGGGCAACGACGTCGCGTTCGCCCACGCGCTGTTGCGCTGCGGTATGCCCGCCGAGCTCGAAGCAAATCCCGACAACCGGCTCCGGGTGACCGTCGGGCTGCGCAAGCGCGAAGGCCGCTGGGTCGTTACACACGAGCATCATTCGTTCCCGTCGACCGACTAGGTGCTGCGCCGGTTGTGGCGCCGATGCGAACACGTGACTGATCTGTAGCCGCGGGCAAACGTGTCGAGCACTCGATTTGACGGCAAGGGCAATTAGTCTGCGGGGCATGTCTGCCCGTCGGATGTGGAGCGCGCTGATCGCCGCGACTTCCGCTACGGCTGCGTGCATTTCGGTTGCCGCGACCGCCGAGGCCGCAGGCGCGGAATGGAACGGGCCCTATCAGATCGTCACCTTCGCGTCGGACAAGATGGGCAGCAGCGTGGCCGCCGCCCAACCCGAACCCGACTTCAGTGCCTCCTACGTTCTTGCTACCGACTGTTCAAGCGGCCTTTGCGTGTCCACCGTGGTCGACGGTCCGGCGCCGAGCAATCCGACGATTCCACAGCCGGTGCGGTACACCTGGGACGGATCGCGGTGGCAGTACGCCTACAACTGGCAATGGGAATGCTTCCGCGGCCATGGGGTGCCCAGTGAGTACTCGCCGGCGCGATCGCGGGTGTTCTACGCCCCCGACATCGATGGTTCGTTGTACGGCACCTGGCACACCGACATCCTCGCGGGCCCGTGCCGCGGCAATGTCGTCATGCCGGTCGCGGCATACCCGGTTTAGTGCCGCGTTCGGCCAGTGCCCGCAGGAAGAACGTCAGGTTCGCCGGGCGTTCGGCGAGACGACGCACGAAGTAGCCGTACCACTCGGTGCCGAATGGCACGTACACCCGCACCTGGCTGCCCGCCTCGGACAGCCGGCGCTGTTCGGCGTCCCGGATGCCGTAGAGCATCTGGTATTCGAAATCGTCGACGCCGCGGTGGTTCTCGCGGGCCATCGCCGGCACCGCTTCGATGATCCGCGGGTCATGCGAGGCAACCATCGGATAACCCGTGCCTGCCATCAGCACCCGTAGGCAACGCAGGTAGGAATCGTCGACGTCGTCGGGGTCGCGGTAGGCCACCGACGCCGGTTCGTCGTAGGCGCCCTTGCACAGCCGGATCCGGGCACCGGACGCGGCGAACTCTTCGCAGTCGGCGTGGGTGCGCTTCAGGTAAGACTGCAAAACCGTACCCAGCCAATCGAACTCGGTACGCAGTTCGCGCACGATCGACAGCGTCGAGTCGGTGGTGGTGTGGTCCTCGGCGTCCACCGTCACCCACGCCCCGATGCCTTTGGCCCGCTCGCAGATGGTGCGGGCGTTCTCCAGCGCGATCTTCTCGCCGTCCCGGGGCAGCGCCTGACCCAGTGCCGAGAGCTTCAGCGATACCTCCAGCGGCCGCACCTTGGTGTCGACGGGCTCGCCGCGTTTGCCCAGCGAATCGAGCAGTTCAAGGTAGGCTCGCACTGTCACTTGGGCATCCTCGATCTTGGTGGTGTCCTCGCCCAGGTAGTCGATGGTGACCGTCCGGCCCGAATCACGCAGCTGCGCAACGGAGTCTACGACCTCGGGGACCGTCTCGCCAGCCACGAAGCGCTCGACCACCTTACGGGTGACCGGTATCCGCTCTGCCGCGCGGCGCATCCGATTCGACCGCGCGGCGCCCAGGATGACGGGGCGAACGACCCGAGTAAAAACCTCGGCCATGTCAGTCCTCCATGTGCGGGTAGTTGTGGTCGGTGGCCGGGACGAACGTCTCCTTGATGGACCGGGCCGACGTCCACCGCAGCAGATTTAGCGGCGAGCCGGCCTTGTCGTTGGTGCCCGACGCCCGCGATCCGCCGAATGGTTGTTGACCGACCACCGCGCCAGTGGGCTTGTCGTTGACGTAGAAGTTTCCTGCGGCGAACCGCAGCCGGTTCTGCGCGGCGAGCACGGCCGCCCGGTCGTCGGCGATCACCGCGCCTGTCAGCCCATACTTCGAGCCGGTGTCGACGACGTCGAGGATTCGGTCGTAGTCGCCATCAGGATAGACATGCACCGCGAGGATCGGCCCGAAGTATTCGGTCGAGAACGCCTCGTCGGTGGGGTCGTCGGAGAGCAGCACCGTGGGCCGGACGAAATAGCCTTCACTGTCGTCGTATTCGCCGCCGGCGGCGATCGTCACCCCCGGCGCGCCCTTGGCTCGCTCGATGGCCTTGACGTTCTTCGCGAAGGACCGCTCGTCGATCACCGCGCCGCCGTAGTTGGAGAGGTCGGTGATATCACCGTAGGTCAGGGCGTCGGTGGCGGCCAGGAAGTCGTCACCCATCTCCTGCCACACCGAGCGCGGGACGAATGCCCGCGAAGCCGCCGAGCACTTCTGGCCCTGGAAGTCGAATGCGCCGCGAATCAGCGCGGTGCGCAACACATCTGGCCTCGCCGAGGTATGCGCTACCACGAAGTCCTTGCCACCGGTCTCCCCGACCAGCCGCGGATAAGCGTTGTAGCGGTCGATGTTGGTTCCCACCTCGCGCCATAGGTGCTGGAATGTGGCGGTAGACCCGGTGAAGTGGATACCGGCCAACCGCGGATCGGCAAGCGCCACTTCGGAAACCGCGATTCCGTCACCGGTCAGCAGGTTGATCACGCCGGGTGGCAAACCGGCGGCCTCCAACAGCTGCATGATCAGGTAGGCCGCGAAGGTCTGGGTGGGCGACGGCTTCCATATCACCGTATTGCCCATCAGCGCCGGGGCGGTTGGCAGGTTGCCGGCGATCGCGGTGAAGTTGAACGGCGTGATCGCGTAGACGAAGCCATCCAGCGGCCGGTGGTCGGTGCGGTTCCACACGCCGCGGCTGCTGACCGGCTGCTCGGCGAGGATCTGCCGGGCGAAGGCGACGTTGAACCGCCAGAAGTCGATCAGCTCGCACGGCGTGTCGATCTCGGCCTGATACGCCGTCTTGGACTGGCCGAGCATGGTGGCCGCGGCGAGCTTCTCCCGCCACGGGCCGGCCAGCAGGTCGGCGGCACGCAGGAGCACCGCCGCGCGTTGGTCGAACGGGGTGTCTACCCACTGCTGTCTGGCGGCGATCGCCGCCTCGATGGCGGCGGTGGCGTCGGAGTGCTCGGCGTTGGTCATGGTGCCCAGCCGAGCCGAGTGGCGGTGCGGCTGGACCACGTCGATGCGCATTCCGCCGCCCATCCGATGCTCGCCGCCGATGACGTGCGGCAGGTCGATCGGGTCGGCGGCCAGCGTCTTTAGCGCGTCGGTGAGCCGGGCGCGTTCGGGTGAGTTCGGGGCGTATTCGTGGACCGGCTCGTTGACCGGCAGCGGAACCTCGGTGATGGCGTCCATGCTGCAAGGATCCCCTTGTTGGCGCCACGAACCGATGGCTGATCCGACAAGGACAAATGCCATCTATAGTCGAATCGGACAAAAAGGAGTGCGTGGTGGCGGAGCCGACTACCGGGCTCGGGCTCGGGCAGCTGTTGCTCGCCCTGGACCGCACGATGGTGACGCTGGTCGAGGCGCCGCGCGGACTGGACATGCCGGTCGGATCGGTGGCGCTGGTCGATGCCGACGACGTGCGGCTGGGTCTGGCGGTCGGTCCCGGATCCGCCGACCTGTTCTTCCTGCTCGGCGTGTCCGACGCCGAGGCGGTGCGCTGGATCGAGCAGCAGGTCGGTGACACCGGAAGGGTTCCCGCGGCCATCTTCGTCAAGGACCCATCGCAGGAAGCGATCCGCCGAGCCGTCGCGCTCGGCAGCGCCGTCGTGGCCGTCGAACCACGCGCGCGCTGGGAGTTGCTGTACAAACTCGTCAACTACGCCTTCGAACATCACGGCGACCGCGGTGATCCGCTGTTTGCCTCCAGCACGGACCTGTTCGGCCTTGCCCAGTCCATCGCCGACCGCACTCACGGCATGATCAGCATCGAGGATGAGGTCTCCCACATGCTGGCCTACTCGGCATCCAGCGACGAGGCTGACGAACTGCGACGGCTGACCATCTTGGGCCGCGCCGGCCCGCCCGAACACCTGGAGTGGATCGGTCAGTGGGGCATCTTCGACGCGCTGCGTGCCAGCGGCGAGGTCGTCCGCGTCGCCGAACGTCCCGAACTGGGCCTGCGACCGCGGCTGGCCGTCGGCATCCATCTGCCGCCAACGGACGGCCGCCGCCGACCCGGTTTCGCCGGAACGATCTGGCTGCAGCAGGGTTCCGCGCCGCTGGCCGACGACGTCGAGGACATCCTGCGCGGCGGCGCGGTGCTCGCGGCCCGGATCATGTCGCGGCTGGCGGCCGCGCCGTCGACGCACACGGTGCAGGTCCAAGAACTGCTCGGGCTCACGGGGGAGGCGGTCGACGTCGACGTGATCGCCCGGGAGCTGGGCGTAAGCGCGGACGGGCGGGCGGCGCTGATCGGTTTCCGCGGCGTCGCCACGGCGGTGCCGGCGGATGTAATCGCCTTGAGCGCCAGCGCCTTTCGTGCCGATGCTCAGGTCGCGTCGACCGGCGAGCGGGTCTACGTACTGCTGCCGAAGACAGGCGCGCCGTCATCGGTGACCTCGTGGGTACGTGGCGTGGTCGCGGCGTTGTGCCGTGAGCTCGGGCTGACGCTACGTGCGGTGATCGCCGCCCCGCTGGCCGGGCTGGCCGGTGCCGCGCCGGCCCGCGCCGAGGTGGACCGCGTGTTCGACAGCGCCGAGCGCCACCCCGGCGCCATCGGGCAGGTCACGTCGCTGGACGAAGCACGCACCACTGTGCTGCTCGACGAGATCGTGTCGCAAGTGGCCGGTCAGCCCCGGCTCGTTGACCCGCGGGTTCGGCAACTGCGCGAGCAGGATCCGATGCTTGCCGACACACTGCAGGCCTATCTCGACGGGTTCGGCGACGTCGCCACGGTGGCACAGCGCCTGCATGTTCACCCGAACACCGTGCGCTACCGCGTCCGCCGCATCGAGAAGCTGCTGTCGACGTCGCTGGACGATCCCGACGACCGGCTCGTGCTCGCCCTTGGCCTGCGAGCAACCGAGCCGTGAAGCGCTCCCGTGTCGACACAAACCTCGGCCGAAATGGCTTCAGGGGCGGCTTTCACGCCGCGAGCGCGTTCCACGCATTCCAGTGCTTCCGAGACGGCGGCGACGGCCTTGACCGTCGCATCGCCTACTCCGTCGGGGCGCGGGTGCTTCTCCGCTTCCGTCTGAGTCATGCTGCCGACATAACCCATTTCAAAGCGCTTTGCATCGTTTGTGCGTTGAATAGCGAACGTCGGCGGAAGGATGGGCTCTATTCTGGCGTGGTTGGAGGGTCAGTGAGCCAGACGTCAAGAAGCAAGGGCCGTCGCGCAGGCGGCGACGCCGACCTGCCGCAGTACACCGTTGGTGTGGTCGCGGAACGATTGGGCGTGCCGATCGCGACCCTGCGCAGCTGGAATCAGCGCTACGGTGTGGGGCCGACTGACCACAGTCCAGGGCGGCACCGTCTCTACAGCGAGACCGACATCGTGATGGTCGAGGAGATGCACCAACTGATCGGTGAGGGCGCGAGTCCCCGCAGCGCTGCCCGCGCCGCTCTCGATTCGGTGGTGCCACCCAGGGCGGACACCGTTTCCCTGCTCACCGCAGCGTTCGACCTGGACCTCCTCGGTGCGGGGCGGCAGTTGGACAGTCACCTGCGCCACTACGGCGTTGTCGACACGTGGGACCAGTTGGTCCGGCCGGTGTTCTCGGCCATCGAAGTCCGGCAGGCAGACGGCGAAGGATGCATCGATATCGAACACGCGCTGTCGTGGACGGTATCGCGCTCATTGCAGCGGCTTCCTCTTACACCGCCCGACAAGTCCACATCCACCATCCTGGCGTGCAGCCAGGGCGAAGTGCACACCCTTGCGCTCGAGGCATTGCGGGCGGCGCTCGGTGAACGCGGCCACGGTTCGCTGATGCTGGGCGCCGACGTCCCATCCACGGCCCTGATCGACGCTATCGAGCGGACGGCGCGGCGGACCACCGTCGTGTTGTGGGCGCAAACCGGCCGAACCGCCGACACTGCGATGGCCAAGGCGGTTGCCGCACGCGCAAAGCTGATGGTCGGGGGACCCGGGTGGAAGTCGGCGAGGATTCCGAAGAAGGCCGTTCGCGTCGACAGCCTTCACACCGCGCTGCACCACCTGAGCGCCACCGACTAGTTGCCATTGCATCGTTTTCGCATCGACCGGGAATGAATGGGAGATGTCAGAAACTGCGCTCGCCGGCACCTCGTGTTATGTGTTCGACGTCGACCGCCGGGTCTATGACTCGGCGGGCATTGGGCAAGCGGACGTGGGCCGGCGTGTGGACGAACTCGTTCTGCGGCCACCCGGCGCCCGGCGGGCGAATCGTGGATGCGGTGCACCGACGCTCCTGCCAAGAGCCCGACGAGGTCATGGAACGCACCTGGGTGTCGTGGTGTGACCTGCGGTCGGCCGCCGAGTTTCCATGGGCGCTCAGCCCGTGGGCCGCCGAGCAGATCCCCTTACTCGACGCGTTTACTCGCACGGGTCATGACCCCAGTTCATCAACGAATAGCGCCAAACGGATTTACTGACTCGCCAGAGGGCCGCTGCGCCAGATGCCGCCGCGTATTGCCGACGGATTTGGATTCATCTGTCGCAAGGCACTTCTCGAGCTCACCGGCCGTCATGTTGGCGGTATCGCGCGCTACTTCGATCTCCGAAGTGCTTCAGGCTTGTGCACGGCGTCGCGTCCGCTCTTCTCGCTGCGCACGCGGTACTGAGGATCATCTTTCGACGCGCGCACGGTGCGTCCGGCCGTTTCGGTGTCGGAGGTGATCTTCTCCTCGACGGTGCCGGGGACCGTGTTGCCGTGACTCTTCCAGTCGACCTTGTCACCCTTGCGGAATTGCTTGCTCATGCGGGGTTGATACCCGGAAAACGATGCACTAACGACTCAGCGGTTGCGCAGCCGGAAGAGGCGCTCGGCATACGCGAGGTCGTCACGCCACAGCCGCGTTGCCGCCCGCCGCATGAGCGGTTTGATCAGCGGTGCGGCACGCAAGGCGTGCACGAACCCGGGACGGTCCGAATGGGCTACGACGGCCTCCAGTACCGCCGTGCGCGCCAAGCCGTCGGGACCAGGGCCCGAAGGGGTGGCATGGGTTTCCACGACGCTACCCGACCCTTCGCCGTCGACGATGCGCATCACGATCGTCCGCGGCTCCGGGCTGGTGAACTCGGCGACGACCGGGATGCCCAGCCTGCCGACGCGGAAGGTCACCGCGACGAGGAAACGATCCATCTCCTCGGATAGGTCGTCGTCGGCCGGCGGGGCGGTGAGCACCTCCAATTGCGTGAACGAATACGGGTGAAACCACGATCCGTGCCAGGGGTCCATCCGATTGGCGATGATATCGCGCGGCTCGCACGTGCCGACGAGCCGTGTCACGGCGTGCACACGGACGCCGTTCGGGCGCACCGCAAGCACCGGACGCTCGGTAGGTGGTTCACCGCCGATGCTGTCCAGGCGCACCCAGGCCAGCACGCCGTCGTCGTGCGATGGATAAGGCCGCCAGCCGAATTCGCGGCCGCCGTCCAGCCGTAGCCCGTGCCACGGGCATATCAGCGCTCCGCAGTCGACCGTCCCGGTCGCCAGGTCGGCACCCAGATGCGGGCATGCCCCAGGACCCACATGCAAGGTGCCGCCTTCGCCGCGCCATGCGACCAGTTCCAGGCCCGCTACCGAGGTGCCCACCGGTCGGTTTCGGATGGCATCGCTGGCTGCGAACGCATACCAGTTGCCGCTCGGGCGGCGTTGTGATCGACGCAGCGCGGCGTCGATGACTGCCGATGCGGCGTCTCGGTACGTCGGGTGTTGGCCTGACCATCGAAGGGCCGGAAGTACCTGAAACGGGGTCGTCTTCGACAGGCGCGACCTGAGATCGGCGATCTTGCTCATCGTTGAGGCGGCCTTTCGCGATTGGCAAGTCGGCTCAGTAAGGGCAAGCGGCCCTGGGTCGGCACAGTCTGCAGCTCATGGCCTCTGATGCCGAATCGCTCGAGCAATCTGTTCGCCGCTGACCAGCCGGTTGTTGCAGCGCGTTCCATCAGCGCGACAGGCAGATCAATGCGGATGCCGTCGCCGGCCAGCACCAAGTCGTCGTGTGGGGTGACCACCCCGGGGCGGTCGGCGAAGTCACCTGGCGCAAACCGTGGGCAATCGTTGTGCCACAACATCTTCTCACCGACCACCTTGGCGTCTGTAGTTTCGGGATACAGCTCACGGAGGCGATCCAGCAGTCGGTCGCGCAGGTCGTCGTGGGGCGCCGTCACCGCGTACGAGTGCAGCTCGATGACCGAACCGCCGTTGCGGCGCGACCATGTCGCCGCTTCGCGTTCGTATCGCTCCAGCACGCTGACATTGTCCAGCGGGGACCGTCCGCCAGTCCCCACGAACGCCGCCCTGTCGGGGTTCACCTTGCGGTCCAGCCAAAGTCGTTGCACCACGAATGGTGGCGCGCTGCCCAGTTTCGCTACGCTCTTGCGCCAGTCGTCGTTCCCGAGACCCGGTGAGTTCTCGACGATGTGTTGCAAACCGGCAACGTCGGTAGCCAACACTGCGCCGTCGGCATCCAAGTGTGCACCGGTATCGAAGCTCACCGTCAACCGCCGATCGGGATGCAGCTTCGTCACCGACGCACCAGTATGGATACGGACGCCGATCGACTCCAGGTAGCTGCCCAATGGATTCCACAGTGCAACATCGAAATTTGCTTTGGCCACATCGAAGATCAAGCCCTCGCTGGAGCCGAGGAAGTAGATGTGAAACATCGCTGCCAGCTCGGCGGCCGACAGATCGGTCGGTTCGGCGAAGAAGCTGCGGGAAAACACCTCGAACGCGAGATGCCGCGCTGCTTCGGGAAAGTTGATGCTACGCAAGAACGAATCGGCGTCGCGATGGTCGAGCCGACGGTAGACATCGGGCACCGACACCGCGGCCAGCGGTGCGGCAGCGCGGGCGTTGAGCCGCACCAGATCGCGTAACCGGAAGGTAGGACTGCGCAGTGCGAATGCCAACGCATTGAACGGCGGCGTCAGGGGCAAGCCCCGGAACGTGTCCCGGCGGCCGTTCGCATCGACTAGCGGGTAGTCCTCAACGGGCGTCAACATCGCCAGCTCGGGATCGACACGGCGCAGCAGGTTTCGCAGGTTGTAGTACTGGCGGAAGAACGCGTGGAATCCGCGGTTCATCGCCACTTCCGTACCGTCGGGCAACGACTCGGTCCACCCCCCGACCCGACCGCCGAGGTAGGGGCGCCGCTCGACGATGTCGACGGTGACGCCGCGTTCGGCCAGCCCAGTGGCTGCTGCCAGTCCGGCGATGCCGGCTCCGACAACGACGACGCGCGGCCTGGTCGGCAGCGCCGCCGCGCCAGACACCCCGTGCGGCGCGGCATGGGTCTCGCGGCGCGGATCGCTCATCGTGGCGCCTGTCCCAGAAATGTGTGCACGATGTTTCGCTGCCAGCCTGACATCGTCTCACTACGCACAGAGCTGAAGCCGTTGGCGCGCAGCCGGTCCCGGAAGGCGGCTGCACCGTCGAATCGGTTCACGCTTTGTCGAAGGTACTTGTACAGGGCGGCGTCACCGCTGCGCAACCGGCCGCTCGGAATGATGATCGTCGCGCACACGGTGTTCCAGACCGCGGTGGCGACCCGAGAATCGCGCACCGAGTATTCGTGTACGGCCAATGTTGCGCCCGGCCGCATCAAGGTGCGGAAGGCGCACAGCTGCCCGTCTTTGTCGGCGAGACTGCGCACCAGATAGGCGGCCAGGATGCCGTCGAACGGCCCGCTGATGCCGGCTTCGGCGAGGTCCTCGATCCGGCTTTCAACGAACCGCACCGACGAGGGCCATGGCTTGGCGGCCGCCTGCGCCAACATGCCCGCCGAGGCGTCCACTGCGACGATCTCGGCCTTGGGCGCGAGGGCAACGAGGGCTGCCGTTGACGCGCCGGTTCCGCAGCCGGCGTCGAGTAGCCGCAGCCCTTGGCCCTGGTCAGGAAGCCGCATGCGCTGCGCCGAAAGTCTCAGGTGCGTGTGATAACCGGGGTTGGCGCCCACGAGTTTGTCGTATGCCGGTGCGCCGGCGTCGAACGCCGCGGGGACGTCGCCGAAGGACAGACTCACGAAGTCTGCCTTCGGCGGTCGCGCTGCCGCTGACGTTCCCACAGCAACAGCACGGCGGTGACCATCGCCCATCCGAACAGGAAGTCCTCGACGGGGATGTCGAATGGGAACCGCACACCGCTGATGTGGCGATCGTCGTAAATGACGATCGGCGCGCTGAGTTTGGTGAGCCAACCGTCGACCGGAATCTGAAACCCCAGCACGATCGCCATCGAAATCCAGTATGCCGCACGGCGGAACAGTCCCGTCCGCAACACGGCGAACTCCAGTAGACATACCGCGAGGACCGCCAATATGGCAGGCGCGGTGTAGCCGAGACCGGTCATCACGGATGCCCCGCTTGACTTCGGACGCTTCGGAATCGTTCCAGGAGCGCATCAACGGCGTTGTAGGTGAGCAGCCCGCACAGCGGTATCACCACAAAAAACAGCAGCTCCTCGATCGGCAGCGAACCCGGCAGTTCGAGGCCGGTCACAAAGCGCGGGTTGTAGGTCCAGACGTGGGCGGCGATGGCAACCGCATCCCACAAGACGAAGACCGCGGCGACCGGAAGTACGGCGCCGGCGGTGCGCCAGGCATGCCGATACACGCCGGTCCCGAGAATTTCCAGTGGCGCCGTGATGGCCAGGCACGCTGCGAGGACGAACAGATACTGCCAGCTGTCCATGGTTACGTCCCGGCACCTCGCGCTCGCACGGCCCACGCTTTGATCAGGCCGCTACCGGCGACCGCCAGGCGCCGGTACGTACCGACGGTAGCGCGTTGACTGAACACGGCGAAGTCGAGCTCTTCGATGCGATCCAGTATCTCCGAATACAGCGTGAGCGCGGCGGCTATGCACGGCCTCGATCGCGGGTGCAGCAGCGCAATGCCGTCTCGCGCGAAATCGTAGATGCGCCGGGTTTCGGCGTGCTGGTCGATCAACGCCCGACGGACCCGCGCATCGGTGCGCTTATGGGTGTGGCACCACATCAGCACGTCACGATCTACGTGATGAGCGGCCAGCTCGTCGGCAGGCAGATAGATCCGCCCCCGTTGCAGGTCCTCGTCGATGTCTCGCAGAAAGTTGGTGAGCTGGAACGCTTTTCCCAATGCGGCGGCGTGCGGCGCGGCTTCTTCGCGCCCACAGACCGTGCCGAGCACAGGCAGCAGTTGAAGGCCGATCACTTCGGCGGAGCCGTACATGTACCGGTCGAGTGCGGCGCGGTCGGGGTAATCGGTGGTGGTCAGGTCCATTCGCATCGAGCCGAGGAAGTCGTCGAACAGTGCCCAGGGGATGCCGTACTTGTCGGCGGTGTGGGCCACCGCGGCCAGTGCCGGGTCGCCATCGCCGGCGGTGCCCGCTACCAGCCGATTGAAGAGCTGGCTCGCCAGGCATTGCAGCCGGTCTGCGCGATCGGCGGTCTGTCGCGCCGGATCGAATTCGTCGAGGATGTCGTCGGCACGTCTGGCGAACCCGTAAAGCGCGTGCACAGCAGGACGCTGTTGCGGAGCAAGCAGCCGCGTGGCCAGAAAGAAGGTGCGCCCGTGCTGCGAATTGATCGAGCGACAGCGACGGTATGCGTCGCGCAGCGCGGGATCGCGTACACCGGCGGCATGGAGTTCAGAACTGATCATGTTTGCACCACCCGAAGACGGCGGCGCCCCGTGACGGCGCCGGTGATCCGGTCGGCGGCCAATCGGCCTGACAGCAACGCCGTAGGCACCCCAACCCCTGGCACGGTTGACGATCCGGCGAGGACAGCGTTGTCGATTCCCCGTACGGTGTTGGCCGGCCGGAACGGGCCGGTCTGACCGAAGGTATGGGCCAGTGCGAAGGGGGTGCCCGCCACCATGCCCTGACCCGCCCAGCCCGCTGGATCGACGACGTGCAGCACCTCGGCATCGACGCCGAGCGCCGGCAACCGGTCGGAGACCGCCTGCAGCATCTGGTCGGTGTAAGCTGGCCCAGCCGTCGCCCAATCAACCTTCCCCACAGCGGTATTCGGTGCCGGGGCCAAGATGTAGAGCAAGTCGCGACCGGCTGGAGCCAACCGGACGTCACCCGCGGTCGGTCGGCTGACCAGAAGCGACGGATCACTCATCAACTGTCCGTCGTCGATGATGTCGCGGAATGTCTGCTCCCACGCGTCACCGAAAAGGATGGTGTGGTGGCCGATGTCGTCGTTTATGGCGCGACATCCGACGTGCGCCACGACGGCCGACGGCGCCGGACGCAGGGCCAACAGCCTGCGGGGCGTACGGTCCAGTAGCCGATAGGTGTCGGGAAGTTCGGTGGTCAACACGACCGCATCGGTGGGAATCCGGTCGCCGTCGACGGTGTGCACAGCGATCACCTGCGCGCCCCGGCGCTCCAGCGCTGAAACGTCCGCCCCATAACGGAATTCGACGCCGGCGTGGGCGGCGGCCGCGGCAAGCGCATCGGGCAGCGCCCGCATCCCGCCGCGCGGGAAGTACACCCCGGCGACGGTGTCCATGTAGGCGATGACCGCGTACACCGCCAACGCCCGGTGCGGCGGGACCCCGGCGTACAGGGCCTGGAAGGTGAACACGCGCCGCAGTCGATCGTCGCTGATGAACCGGCGCACCAACCGGTCCCATCGGCGGAAACCTCCGATGGCGGCAAGCCGAGCCAGTTGCGGGGTGAGCAGCGACACCGGGGAATCGAAGTTCGCGGCGATGAAGCCGTCGAACTCGACGCGATACAGCCGGGTCAGCCAGTCCCGCAGCTGCAGGTAACCGTCGGCTTGACCGCGGCCTGCGAACCGCTCGATCTCGGCGGCCATGGCGTCGCGCTCACTGTGCACGTCCAACGCACTGCCATCGGCGAAGGAGGCACGATAGGCCGGCTCGACCCGCATCAGGTCCAGCCGGTCGGTGAGGGATTCGCCGACGGCGGCGAACGCGTCCTCGATGATGTCGGGCATCGTCAACACGGTCGGGCCCGTGTCGAGGCGGTAACCATCGATGTCCAGCCGGCCGACACGTCCGCCCGGATGCTGTCCCCGCTCGACGACGGTGACGGCGCGACCGCGGCCTGCGAGGTGCAGTGCGGCCGACAACCCGGCCAGTCCGGCGCCGACCACGACCACCCGGGAGGCGTTGTCACCGATGGTCCGCATCGCGATCACGCCGCCCGCTCGGCGCATGCCGTGGCCATATCGGCCAAGGCCGTTCGTACCACCGGGCGGATGTGGCTGTTGTCGACCAGCGTCAACGCCCGTGTCAGCCGCGCATCGATCAGCCGCTCCATCCAATCCACTGCGCCGGTTGCGGCGATCAAGTCTCGCCAACGGCGGACATCGTTGTCGTCGAGATTGTCGGCACTCATCAGCTCGCGGAGCTGGCTGCGCAGCGTGGAGTCGGCAAGGTGGTAGGCGGCGGCCACGACACTGGTGGCTTTGTGTTCCGCGAGATCGCTGCCGCTCGGTTTACCGGTTACCGCAGGCGACCCGAAGATTCCCAGCACGTCGTCTCGCATCTGGAAGGCCTCGCCGATCGCGTCGCCGTAGCCGCCGAGCGTCGTCAGCACGTGTTCGCCGCAGCCGGCCATGGCTCCGCCCATCTCGAGGGGCCGCCTGACGGTGTAGTTGCCGGACTTGCGCCGCGACACGTCAAGCACCTTGTCCAAGGTCGGGAATCCGCGAGCATCGTTGATCAGATCTGCGAACTGTCCGACCGCCAGTTCGGTGCGCATCGCGTCGTAGCGGGGCCAGACCCGGTCAAGAGCCGTCGCCGGCACGCCGCTTTCCCGCATCATCTGCGCGGCCCATACCAGGCACAGGTCGCCAAGCAGCACCGCGGCGGATTCGCCGAATCGGTCCGGCGACCCCGACAGCCGCAGGTGACGGTGCCATCGGGAGAAGGTGACATGGCCCGAGGGCCGGCCACGACGCAGTGCGGCACCATCCATCACATCGTCCTGCAGCAGCGCGAACGCGTGCAACAACTCGAGACCGGCCGCCGCTCGCAACGCTGCGTCGTCGTCTTCGGCGCCGCACAACCAGCCCAGGTACATGAAAATCGACCGCACGCACTTGCCGCCGTCGACGAAGTCCCGCAGCACCTCAGATGCGATGTGGATGCCTGCAGCCTGCAGCTCCGGCGCACACCGGCAGGTGACGAAGTCGTCGACGATTGCCTGCACCGCGCCGCGGATGGTGCTGCGCCAGCTGTCGCAATGCAGGTCGACGCGGGCTTTCAGCGGAGCGGCGGTCGGCTGCAGAAACGATGGGTGAGCACGCGTCCGTCCGTCGATCGCAGTCAATCGGCATCCCTCCTCCTGCATCGTGTGCGCTGTCTTTACCCCGCACCTGACAAGCCAATCACGATTGTCTGTAGACAGTTCTACCTCATCGTTGCATCGATCGTGCATCGATAGCCAGGAGAGGACACCGGAATCAAACCCTCAGGTGTTGCGGACTCCGTGGTGCGCGGCGGCCGTCCGTAGCGGGTGCTGCTGTCGGTGCACGTCATGCCGATGGCTCGCCGTCGCAGGTGATGACGGCGACCGACCGGTTTTGGCCTAGACCGCCAGGGCACCCGCAACTAGTTCGTCGAAACGCTCGATCGCCTCGTCGCCCTCGGTGTCAATACCGCGAAGCGGACCGCGATCGACCAGGCACCGCTGCGAATACAACCGGGCGACAAGCGTTTTGCGCGCACCTCTGCTCGTCGCTCGCTCCCAGGCGGCCTGCTCGGCCAGCAGCGCCCCGGCGTACACATCGCCCATGAACTGAGTGAGCGGGAAGAGTCGCGCCTCGGCAACGGCACCGTCCAGCTTGGTCCAGGCGGTGATGGCTGCGTCGAGATCCTGCACCCGTCGGGCTACCAGGGCGGTCGTGTCGTCATCGTCGGACACCGACACCGCGTCATGCATGCGCGCCAGCAGCGGCTCGTGCGCATGTGCCCGTTCGATCCCGCGCCGCACGTCGAGGCAGAGGATGTTGTCGGGCCCCTCCCAGATCGTGTTCACCTGCGCATCGCGAAGCAGCCGGGCCACCGGCCAGGTCTCGATATAGCCGTTGCCGCCATGGATTTCGATCGCATCGGACGCCATGGTGATGCCGAGCCGGCAGACCTTCAGCTTGGTGACGGGCACGGCGATGCGCTGGCGCACCCTGCGCGGCTGCCGGTGATTGGCGGCGCCGGTGCCGTCGAACACGAGTGCCTGTGCAGCTTCGACGTCGACGATCATCTCGGCCAGCTTGCGCCGCATCAGGGGCTTTTCGATGAGGGCGCCGCCGAACGCCTGCCGCTGCCGGGCGTAGCACAGCGACTCGACCAGTGCCCGCCGAGCGTTGCCGAGCGCGAACAGGGCGATGCCCAGCCGCGCCGCGTTCGTCAACTCCATCATCCGGCCCAGACCCTTACCGTCGGCCGGACCCGCGTCGTCGCTCGCTTCGCCGGAGAGCAGGAACGCCTCGGCGTCGACGAACTCGATCTCGCCCGACGCGACCGAACGCGTGCCGAGCTTGTCCTTCAGGCGGCGCACCCGCACCCCGTTGCGCGAGCCGTCGCGCCGGGTGCGCAACACGAGAAAGGTTGCGACGCCACGGGTCGAGTCTGGAGCGCCCTCGGGTTTGGCCAGCACGACGAACGCCTCACCGTTGCAGTTCGACGCGAACCACTTGAACCCGTTGAGCAGCCACGCATCGCCGTGACGCGCCGCGGTCGTCTCCAAAGCGCCGAGGTCTGACCCGCCAGTCCGCTCCGTCAGCAGCTGCGCGGTTTCGCCCTCCCATTCGCCCGACTCCAACTTGGCCAATACGTGGTCCCGCACGTCGGGCGGTGCGTACGCCGCGACCAACGACTTCACCATGCCGCCACCGGTTCCGAGCGCGCATCCCATCCCGATGTCGGCCTGGTTGAGCAGATAGTTGGACGCGAAAATTGTGAGTGACGGGTTTACTCCAGCGCCCCGGGCGTCGTATCGCAGCGCCTGCTGAGCGTCCAGGACGGCACGCCTCGACTCGGCGAACGACGTCGGCATGACGACCCGGCTGATGTCGTGTCCCCACCGGTCGTAACGTTCGAGCCGCGGCGGGTTGCGATCGGTCTCCTCGGCCCACCGCGCGACCGGGCCGCTCATCAGCTCACCGAAGCGCGTGAGGTGCGGCTCGGCGAACGCGAGCTCGCCGGGCGGCAGGTAGTAGGCCATCGTGGCTTGCAGGGTCGGATCGGTGGTGTACCAGTTGAGACCCATCGCCCCCTGGTACTTCTCGGTGCGGTAACGGTCGGACTTCTCCGGAGTCGTGAACGGCAACCGATCCACGGCCTCGACGTCGTACTCGGGCATACCGCGACCGTATTACACACTCCTGCCCACGAGAGTGGGCTTAAGACACGCTTTCGGCGTCAGGGCGTGCACCAAGTCCACACTCGACGCCGTCTAGGCCGTAAGCCGTTGCACCGCAGCCGATATCCGTTCATCCGCCGCGGTCAACGCCACCCGTATGTGATGTGAGCCGCCGGGACCGTAGAACTCGCCGGGAGCGACCAGGATCCCGCGCTGCGCCAGCCAACCGACGGTGTCACGGCACGGCTCGCCGCGGGTGCCCCAAATGTAAAGCCCGGCCTCCGAGTGGTCGACGGTCAGCCCCGCCGATTGCAAAGCGGGCAGCAGTGCGGCCCGTCGTCGCCCATACCGCTCGCGCTGTTCGCGTTCGTGCGCATCGTCGTCGAGGGCAGCGACCATGGCCGCCTGCACCGGCGTCGGCACCATCATTCCTGCGTGCCTACGCACCGCCAGAAGCTCGGCGACCACGCCGGGGTCGCCGGCGACGAAGCCGGCGCGATAACCGGCCAGCGACGAGGACTTCGACAGCGAATGCACGGCCAGCAGACCGGTGTAGTCGCCGTCGCTGACCGACGGATGCAGCACCGACACGGGTTCGGCGTCCCAGCCCAAGCCGAGATAGCACTCGTCGGAGGCCACCAGCGCGCCGCGTTCGCGTGCCCAGCCGACAACCTTGCGGAGGTGCTCGACGCCCAGCACCTTCCCTGTCGGATTGCTGGGCGAGTTGAGGTACACCAGCGCCGGCGATTGCGGGCCGAGCTGGGTGAGCGAGTCGGCGCGCACCACCTGAGCGGCCGCCAGTTGCGCGCCGACTTCATACGTTGGGTAGGCCAGTTCGGGTACCACGATCAGGTCCTCGGCGCCCAGCCCCAGCAGCGTCGGCAGCCACGCGATGAGTTCTTTGGTACCGATCACGGGAAGCACCGCGTCGTCGGGCAATCCCGTGACGCCGTATCGGCGGTGCAATGCCGCAACCGCCGACGCCCGCAGCTGCGGAGTGCCCGCGGTGGTGGGATAGCCCGACGATGCGCTGGCCGCGGCCAGGGCGTCGCGAATCAGCGGCGCGACGGGGTCGACCGGTGTGCCGACCGACAGGTCGACGATGCCGTCGGGGTGCGAACGCGCAAGCGCAGTGACGTCGGCCAGGGTGTCCCAGGGGAATACGGGCAATAACGTCGACACGCGCCTGCGAAGCTCAGGGCGAGCCGTTAGGACTCCTCACCTTGAGGTGGGAGGTCCTTGACCGACTGCGGGTCGTTCTCCGTCAGCCCCACCTTGGACGCGCCGCCCGGCGAGCCCAGCTCGGCGAAGAAGTCGGCGTTGATCTGCGTATATCCGCTCCACTGGTCGGGCACATCATCCTCGTAGTAGATGGCCTCGACCGGGCATACGGGCTCGCAGGCGCCGCAGTCGACGCATTCGTCCGGGTGGATGTACAGCATGCGTGCGCCCTCGTAGATGCAGTCGACAGGGCATTCCTCGATACACGCCTTGTCCTTGATGTCGACGCAGGGTTCGGCAATCGTGTACGTCACGAAGGTCTCCTCGATCTCCTGTTCAGTGGGGCTGCCGTTGTTGGTCGGGCCCGCCGAAAGTCGCTGCCAGTGTGCCCTAACTTGCACGCCGCTCGGTTAAGGGTGGCGCGTGGTTACTGATACTAGACGTTGCACATACACCACGCCTAGCGATACCCCTATGCGTGATCGCCGCTTCAAGCCACAGCTGGAGAGTGCGTGTGAGTTGGCGCATCTCTGGACCTAGCTGTGATCGCTTGCGAAATCGGAAAAACCTACACCCGCGGGGAAGATGCGCCACGCCAGAGCGCGTTTATGCGTATATCACCCGCTTAGCTCAGCTAAGCTCAATTTTCAGGAGTCGAAATGAAGAAGTTAGCCCTCGGCTTGGCAACTGCCGGCACCTTCGCCGCGATGACCATCGGGTTGGCCAGCCCTGCCATGGCGGCCTCGGGCGGCGTCAGCCCAAGTCATGAGGCGGTGTACGTAATGAATGACCACACCGCGACTTATCAGCCCGTCGATTGCTCGGTGCACGTCAACCACCAAGGTTCCAATGTCGATGTGACCTGGTGCTGACCTGAGGCTTCGTCGTCCAACGGCGAGCGACCGTGTCTGAACGCCAACACGCCGCGGAATCGTGGCATTTCGAGGACGCTCGCGAGTCGACTACCGGGGAATGAATTCGGACTACAGTCCGTTTCAGCCGTGGAGGCGTCGGGCAGGCCGGCACCCGGAGTAGAAGGACTCGATCAATGACCTCAACGTCAGAAGCCACCGGTACCAGCCAACTCAGCGCGGGGACCTGGGCCATTGACCCGGTTCACTCGTCGATCGGCTTTTCGGTACGCCACCTGATGGTGAGCAAGGTGCGAGGCACCTTCGAGAAGTTCAGCGGCGCGATCGTCGTCGCCGAAGACGGCACTCCGTCGGTCACGGCCGAGATCGCCGTCGACTCGATCCACACCAACAACGAACAGCGCGACGCACACATCAAGTCGGCCGACTTCTTCGAGGTCGACAAGTACCCCACCGCCACCTTCGCCTCGACGGGTGTGCGGGCCAACGGCGACAACTACGTGCTCGACGGCGAGTTCACACTGAAGGGCGTGACCAAGCCGGTAAGCCTGGAACTCGAGTTCAACGGCGTCAATCCCGGCATGGGTCACGGTGCGGTCGCCGGTTTCGAGGCTTCAGTCATGCTGAACCGCAAGGACTTCGGCATCGACATCGACATGCCGCTCGAAACGGGTGGCACCGTGGTCGGCGACAAGGTGACGATCACCCTGGAGATCGAGGCCCTCAAGCAGGCATAGGCCAACGACTGTAACGCCAGGGTCGGAATTTCCAGCGATATCCCGCCCTGGCGTTACATCGGATCAGACTTGTCGGCCCCACACCGCCTCCGCGCCGGCGTCACCGATCCGGACCACGCCGACGATCGACGACACACCCACCACCAATGCGAGGATCGCCACCACGACCGTGGCGACGGTCCGACGTTTGTCGGACCGGCCTTCGAGCCAGTGCAGCACGGCCAGCGCGATCGCCACGACGAGCAGGCCGGCCGAGAAGAGAATCATCCACTGGCCCCGGTTGGCGTGGGTGATCAAGATGTCGCTGGGCTGCGGTTGCTGGTTGTACAACCAATCGCCCGCGGAGGTGGTCAAGGGCGTCAACGCCAAGGTGACCGCGGCGAAAGCGAGCACCAGCCAAACAAATCGTCGCCTCGCTGCCGGCCACAGCGCGCACAGAATCGCGAGCAGTGCCGTCAACGGCGCCAGCACCACGATTGCGTGAACAAGTAGAGGGTGCGCGGGGATACCGGTGATCGTGGTCATCGACGCTCCAGAGCTGTATGGGCCGTCCCAGGCCAGCGGTTCGTCTAGAGACTCGATGATTTCACGATGACCCGGGGGCGTCAGATCATTGCCGTAATGCGTTCCTCGACGTTGAGCAGTGCCTTGCCATAGACCTCATAGCCGACCGCCGCGTTGAGTCCGGCGTGGCGCGCGGCGGTGTTGGCGTCACGCCAGATCTGCTGCATCCGACTGGATTCCGCGAAGCTCGCGGCGCCGTGAATGTTCATCAGGTCGTTGATCGCCTTAAGCACCTGCTGAGCGGCGTACCCGGCCTGCGCCTTCATCCGCGAACGAGCGTCGATGTCGACATCGCCAACTGTCGCGATCGCGTCGAGCCGGTCGACGATCTCGTAGGTATGCAGGCGCGCGGTGCGAAGCTTCATTGCCGCCTCACCGAGCTGGATCTGCACGCCCGCGGAGTCACTCTGGGTCGCAAAAAACGTGTGGTGCATTCCCTTGCGCGGCGCTTTCTCGATGACCCGATCGAGCGCCGCATGGCCGGCTCCGAGCAGTGGGCCCAGCAGCAGCACCGTCGCCACCGGCACGAAGGGTGTCCGGTAGATCGGCTCAGCGGTGGCGACGGGCCAAGTGCCGTCGGTAACCGCGGACATGGATATCAGCCGGTGATCGGGGACAAAGACGTCTTCGCCGACCCAGGTATTGCTTCCGGTGCCACGCATACCCGTGGTGTGCCAGGTATCCTCCATGGTCAGTTCCGACGTCGGAGCGAAGCCCATTACGGCGTCGATGCTCGCCCCGGCCTCATCGGTCACCACTCCGGAAAGCGAAGCCCACGTGGCGAACTGAGCACCGGATGCATAAGACCACCGTCCGGTCATCCGCACTCCCCCGTCCACGCGAACGGCCACGACGGGATCGCCACCACCCGCAACCCGCGCGTCGGGGTCGGAGCCGCACAAGTCCTGCTGCGCCTCCGCGGATGCCCGGCCCGCCAGTGAGCCAGCCACGGCGGCGATCGCCACCAGCCACGCCGCTGATGCATCACCAGCACCCAGCGTCTCGGCGACCTCCGTGACAGTCCGCAAACTGGCTTCGTAGCCACCGAAGCGCTGCGGAGTCAGAAGGCGGAAGAAACCCGCCTCGGTCAGTGCGGCGTTGACCGAATCGGGGAGACATCGCTCCGCGTCCGTCTTGGCGGCGTATTCGCGTAACAGCGGTTGCAGCGCACATGCGCGGGCGACCAACTCGTCGCGTCCGGGAATCACATTGCCGTTGCGTGGACTAGACACCGTCATCGGGCTCCTCGGCAGGTCGGTGGTTAGGGGTACACCGCCTTCAACAAGGCCAGGGGCAATTCGGATCAACGAAACACTTGTGACTGCCGTCACACGTGTCAAGCGGCCAGCGGGGCGTAGGTGGTGGTGCGCTGGCGGGCTGGACGTCCGACGCCTTCGGCGATGGCGACCAACTCTTCGACGGACTTCGCCGAGCCGAACTCCGAGCCGGCCATCCGCGAGATGGTCTCCTCCATCAGCGTGCCGCCAAGGTCGTTCGCGCCGCCGTTCAGCATCACCTGTGTGCGCTCGACACCGAGCTTGACCCAGCTGGTCTGGATGTGAGAGATCCTGCCGTGCAACATGATCCGCGCCAGCGCATGCACCGCGCGGTTGTCACGATGCGTCGGCCCCGGCCTCGCGCCGCCGGCCAGGTACAGCGGGCTGCTCTGATGCACGAACGGCAGCGGCACGAATTCGGTGAACCCGCCGGTGCGATCCTGGATGTCGCGCAGCACCTGCAGATGTCCCACCCAGTGGTGCGGCTGGTCGACGTGGCCGTACATCATCGTCGAGCTCGACCGCAGCCCGACTTCGTGTGCCGTGGTGACGACCTCGATCCACATCGACGTTGGCAGCTTGCCTTTCGTCAGCACCCAGCGCACTTCGTCGTCGAGGATCTCGGCGGCCGTGCCGGGAATGGTGTCCAACCCGGCTTCGCGCAGGCCGATCAACCACTCGCGAATGCTCAGGCCGCTCTTGGTGACACCGTTGGCGATCTCCATCGGGGAAAACGCATGCACGTGCATCGACGGCACTCGCGCCTTGACCGCCCGCACCAGATCGGCGTACCCGGTCACCGGCAGCTCGGGATCGATGCCGCCCTGCATGCACACCTCGGTCGCGCCGGCGACGTGCGCCTCCCACGCCCGGTCGGCTACCTCCGCAGTGGACAGCGAGTAGGCGTCGGCGTCACCCTTGCGCTGAGCGAACGCACAGAACCGGCAGCCGGTGTAGCAGATGTTGGTGAAGTTGATGTTGCGGTTCACGACGAAAGTCACCTCGTCGCCGACCGCGTCGCGACGCAGCGAATCCGCCAGCGCCGCAACGGCATCCAATGCCGGGCCATCGGCGGTGGCCAGCGCAAGGTACTCATCGTTAGATAGCCCGGCCGGGTCACGCTCGGCCGCCCGCAGCGCCGCCAGCACGTCGGTGTCGATGCGTTCGGGCGCGCGGACCGCCAGCTCGTGCACCTTCTCGCGGATCGACTCCCAGTCGCCGAACGCGCTGCCGAGATCGCTGCGGGTCTCGGTCAACCGGCCCTGGGAATCGATTGCCGAGTTCAAGTCGGTGCGGCCCAACGACTCGGTCGCCTCGTCGGGCTCCTGCCACGGCGCGCCCACCGGATTGACGTCCAAGGCGAAACCGGTGTCGGGATCGGCCAGCGCATCGACATGCCCACGCAGCCGGGGGTCGATCCACGCCGCACCGGCCTGCACGTAGGGCGGCTGCGCGGTGAGCCGCTGCACCAGGTCATACCCGGCCTCGGCGGTGACGTCGGACAGCTCATCCAACGCGGGCCACGGCCGCTCCGGGTTCACGTGGTCCGGCGTCAGCGGCGACACCCCGCCCCAGTCGTCCACACCCGCGCCGATCAACTCCAGGCACTCGGTGCGCGACACCAGGTTCGGCGGCGCCTGGATGCGCATCTTGGGCCCCATCACCAATCGGGTGACCGCCACCGTCGCCAGGAAATCCTCGAATCCGGCGTCGGGCACCGCCGCCATCGCAGTGTGGTCCTTGGCCCGGAAGTTCTGCACGATCACTTCCTGAACGTGCCCGAATTCCTTGTGCGAGCGCCGGATTGCGTGGATGGTCTCGGCACGCTCGTGAAGCGTCTCCCCGATGCCGACCAGCAGGCCCGTCGTGAATGGGATGGACAACCGGCCAGCGTCGGCCAATGTCCGCAGCCGTACCTCCGGATCCTTGTCCGGGCTGCCGTAATGAGCCAGACCCCTGGTCTCGAACAGGCGCCGCGACGTGGTCTCGAGCATCATGCCCATCGACGGGGCGACCGGCTTGAGCCGCGACAGCTCCGACCAGCTCATCACGCCCGGATTGAGGTGCGGCAGCAGGCCGGTCTCTTCCAGCACCCGGATCGCCATCGCGCGCACATAGTCCAGTGTCGAGTCGTAGCCACGCTCGTCCAGCCACTGCCGCGCCTCGTCCCACCGCGCTTCCGGGCGATCGCCGAGCGTGAAAAGCGCTTCCTTACAGCCCAATTCGGCACCCCGGCGTGCGACGTCAAGAATCTCGTCGGGCTCCATGTACATGCCAATGCCCTGTGCGCGCAGCTTGCCAGGGACGGTGACGAAGGTGCAGTAGTGGCAGGTGTCGCGGCACAGATGGGTGACGGGAATGAACACCTTGCGCGAGTAGCTCACCGGAAGGCGGCCAGTGGCCCCGCGGCGGCCTGACGACTCCAAACCCGCGTCCCGCACCCGCGCCGCGCTGGCGCATAGGTCCGCGAGGTCCTCGCCGCGGGCGGTCATTGCGATGGCGGCTTCGTCAACGTTCAGCGCCACCCCGTCGCGGGCGCGCCGTAACACCCGTCGCAGGGCGACTGGACTGGGCGCACCGGACTTCGGTGGGACCACCGGGCTTGGCAGATCGGCGCCGCGCTGGGGGTTCAGAGCCACTCCCGTGTAACCCCGGCGTCGTCGAGAATCATCCGCGTGTCTCACATTCTGAAACCACTGCGCCTGGCATATCGGCCACAGTAGTCCCAGCCACACGCTGCGGTGTGCGCCCGTCCCGGGATACGTTGCGCAATGTCGCCCTATGCGATTGACCCGCGCGTAAGTCCACCGTCAGCGTGGGGAACGGAAGTTCGGAGGGAATAGCCATGAAGAGATCGGCTCGTAGAGTCCTCACAACAGGCGTCGCGGTGGTCACCGCCGTGACGGTCGCCGTCGCGCCATCGGTGAAGGAGCCCACCACCGCACCCGTCGCGTCGGTGGTTCGCGTCGTCTCTCCCAACGTCAAACTCAGCGCCGCAGTCCAGCCCCGACTGGACGCGAATGCACTCCAGCCGTCGGTGGCTCAACCGTTGGTAGCGCCGGCCTCGCTGCCGAACTTGCTCGTCGATTGGGTGCAACGCATCGTAGTGCCGCCGAGCGCCAGTAGGCCCTTCCCGACGCCGGACTTCCCGCCGGTCGTCGGCGGGAACTCCCTGCAGAGCGCCATCATAAACACCTACAACGCCATCGAGCCGTGGGTGCAGTGGGGCTTCGAAGTGGCCGAGTATGCCGTCGGCTGGATTCCGTATGTGGGCTGGTTGGCACCGCAGGTCATGTACTTCTACAACCTCGGCGAACGCATCGTGCGCAGCATTACGTTCAATATCGCCGATTGGATCGGCGGGGATATCAGCTTCGGGCAGGGTCTGGTCAATGTCGGCATCGACACCATCAACTCTTTCATCTCCTTCGCCAACGACCAACTGGCCTTCTGGCTGCCGCCACTGCCGCCGATTCCGCCCATCGGCCCCTTCGCGGCGGCGGAAACGGCCGAGCTGACCGAACCGATCGAATCGATGGCGATGATGTCAGCGGACGTCGCCGGCGACGACGTGGCACTGATCGAAGAGACGAAAGACCCCGGTTCCACCGAGACACCGGGCGACGTGGTCGAGGGTGAAGAGGCGGCCATCGAAACCGAGGGCGTCGATGCAGGTGTCATCGATGAAGAAACGCAACAAATCGAAACCGTGGGAACCGAGGAAGAGGCGACGCTCGACGAAGAGGAAGACGCCACGCTCGAGGAAGAGCTGGCCGTTGAAGATCTCGACGAAGAGCGGGCCGTTGCAGACGAGGTTGCGGAGGAGGAGGAGGAGGAGGAGGAGGAAGAGTCCACCACATCCTCATCCGGAACCGTCCAGGCTCAGGGCGAGGTCCGCGACACCGGGATCAACGCCTCACCCGACGAGACGGCCGACAACGCCGCGGACACCTCGTCGAACGACGAGACCCCTGACGAGACGACGGAGCCCACCGATGCGGCGCCGGTCAACGACGATGCGGCGCCGACCAACGACGACGCCGGCGAGGAGTAAGTCAGCTCCGCCGGATTCAGGTGACGCCACAGCACCAAGGGCGGGTGGCAGCGAGCCGAGAACGATGAGCAGCAGCGCCGCGTACTCCATGACCCCGGCCCCTCCGAACACGATGTCGTCGCCGGGTCCGCCGAACGTCAGCGCGGCCACGGTCAGCAGCCAGCACCACAACGGCAGCGCGGCCAGCCGCGGCGCGGACGTCCACTGCAGCGCCGCCCACACCAGTGCCGCGTTGAGCATGACCGCTGAGCAACGCGCTGATGGGAAACGGCACCGTTCCGATACGGAGCGGAAGAAAGAAAGCGGCCGCTATCGCGGAGAGGACACCGTCAATCGCTAACAGCGTCAAGACCACCACGCGCTGGCGGTCGGTGGGCGAGGCGGGCGGGGTCAGGTCGGAATGCTGTCGAGCACGCCGACAAGCGAACCGATCACCCACTGAAAGTTGTCGAGCCGGTCCTGCCAGTGCTGCAGGTTGGGATCGAGGTCCGGATCCATTGCCATCCCTTCCAAGCGCCAATTGAGCGGGAGCTTACCGCGTCCCCAGGCCGCTATCCCAGATTCAGTCCGGCGAGAAGGTCGGTCTCCCACCCCCGGGCGTCGCGTTCGCCCGGCTTGCCTGCAGCAAGGATGTAGTGCTCGATCCCGCCGATCGGCAGCGCGACATTGTTCGACAGCGCGAAGGACCGTCCGTCCGGAGCGACCGTGACCTGGGTGGTGTGCGCGCGCATAGCCGCCAACTTCGCTGGCAATTGCTCAGGGACCTCCATCACGGCATCGATCGCGTCGTCGGGAAAGCCGAACGGCATGTCGTCGGCAGACACCCGGATCCATTCGGACGGTAAGTCGGAGAGCGCATCGATGCCCGCGGCCATCGCAGACTTCGCGAACACGGTCCAGTAGAACTTCGGCACCGTCCACGGTTCACCGGAGTACTCGGCGCCCTCCGATGCGGCGATGGCGGCCGTCGTCACCCGGTGGGCGTGGATGTGATCGGGATGGCCGTATCCACCCTCGGGGTCGTAGGTGACGACGACATGCGGACGCAGTTCACGAATGATTGCTACCAGCGCGCCCACCGCTTCGTGTGGATCGGCGTCGATGAATCTCTGGCGGTGCCGCGGCGCCGTGCCCCCCATACCGGAGTCGCGCCACCGGCCTGCGCCCCCGAGAAAGATCGGTTCGTCGATCCCGAGCGCGTCAGCGCCGCGGTCAGTTCACCGATGCGGTAGCCGCCGAGCTGGTCGGCTTCGTCGACGGCCAGCTGTGCCCAGCGTTCGCCGATGATCTCGCCCTCCTCGCCGAGCGTGCAGGTCACGACGTGCACCTGCGCCCCGCGGGCGGCATAGTGCGCGATTGTCGCGCCCGTCGTCAGCGTCTCGTCGTCGGGGTGTGCATGCACGAAGAGCAGCCGCGGGGTCTCCATTCGCACCAGCTTGCCCGTTGGCTGACATAGATTCACCTGGTGTCGCGGCGCACCCTTGAGTTCGGATGCGCGATCATCATCATCGGCCTGCTGGCCGGAGTCGCCGGTGCCGCCACGACCCTGCTCCTGCACGGCATCGAACACCTCACCTATCACTATTCATTCGGCACGCTGCTGACCGGAATCGGTGGCAGCAGCCCCGTCCGGCGCGCCGTTGGCCCGATGATCGGCGGCGCGCTGGCCGGGTTCGGATGGTGGATGCTGCGGCGGCGGACGATGGTTCCGCCGTTGGCCGAGACGATCGCGAGCCACCGACAGATACCCCGCCTATCGATGTCGATCGACGCCGGCCTACAGGTGCTGCTCGTCGGATCCGGTGCGTCCCTTGGCCGGGAAGGTGCTCCCCGCCAACTCGCCGCTGCGATGGGCGATTTCGGCACCGCAAGGCTTTCACTGACCGCGCGCGACCGCGAGATCCTGCTCGCGTGTGCGGCTGGGGCGGGGCTGGGGGCGGTATACAGCGTGCCGCTTGGCGGCGCGTTATTCGCCGCCCGGATTCTGCTCGGCACCTGGCACCCACGCGCCGTGGGCACGGCATTGATCACGTCGAGCCTCGCTGTTGCGGTGGCGTCCCCGGTGACCCATCTCGAGCATGCGCTGACGTGGCCCGATGCGCGACTGTCGTATCTGTTCGCGTTCTTGGCATTGGCCATCGCCCCGCTCGCTGCCGCTGCCGGACTCGCGTTCAATCGTGTGATGGCCACGGCTCGGCCGAAGGTGCAAATTCGGTCGTGGGTGCTGATTCCGGCGATCGCGGCCGCTGGGCTGGTGACCGGCATCTGTTCGATCTGGTGGCCGGAGCTGCCGGGCAACGGCAGGAGCATTTTGACCGTGAGCGTGAACAGTGGCCTGACGCTGGGCGCAGCGGCGATCATCTTGCTGCTGAAGCCACTTCTGACGGCGCTGTTCCTCCGGGCGGGCGCCGTCGGCGGGCTGCTCACACCGGCATTGGCCACGGGCGCCGCCGCGGGATCGGTTGCGGCGCTCGTGCTGAATCAGTTGGCAGGGACCGAGATTCACGTTCCTGCGGTGTCATTGACGTGCGCCGCGGGCGTGCTGGCGATCACGCAACGGGCGCCGATGTTCGCAGCGTTGTTCGTCTGGGAGCTGGCTCGTCCGCCGTACTGGTTTCTGATCGTGTTCGCCATCGCCGCCTACGCCGCGCACGGCCTGCGGCTGCTTCGCGAGCGGGGCGCAAAGGCTACTGCGGAGCCTTGACCCACTTGCCGGCATCGGCGACGATGCCGACCGGCACGGCGCCGGACAGGCTGACGTTCTGCACGCTGGGGCCTGCAGCGACGATCGTGGTGTCCTGCAGGATCGGCTGCACGGTCGACATGTTCCACAGCCGGGGCTCGACGGCGGTGATCACGTCGTCGATGCTTTCGGTGCCGTCGAGCGCGGCCTCGATCCTCGGCTGAATGCTCCGGTCGCAGATTCCGGTGATATTGCTTGGCGCCTGGACGAGTTCGCCGGATTCCGGCGTCGGGGCGGGGGTGGTCGGCGTGGCCGTGGTGGTCGGCCGTGGCGGCACCGACGGATCGCTGGTGGGCTTCGGCGACGGCGTTGGGGTCCCCGGTGAGGCGGTCGAAACCGCCGTCGCCTCAAGCGCTGGACAGCCGTAGCGAGAGGCCAAGGCGGTCGCGAGGTCACCGCCGGCCTCATGCCAGCCGACGACGGCATCGACGCGGTTGTTGGTCAACGCGTCGCCGTAGAGCGCCACCGGATCCAGCGCCGATACGGACGCACTGATGCCGACGTTGCGCAGTTCGTCGGCGGCGGTGTTGGCGACGGCCACCGACGTCGGATCGTTGGCGGCCACACCGAGCACCAGCGACAGCGGGACGCCGTCCCTGGTGATGCGCCCGCGGTTGTTCTCCGGCGCCGGGGTGCCCGGTATGGGCGGCGGGCTGGTCTCCACAGGCTCGACCTGATAACCCGCGTCGGCCAACAACCCGAGCGCATCCTCCTTCGTCATCGCCGGTGGCGCGGTGGGCACGTAGCCCGGATCCGACGGGGAACGCACCTGCGCCTGAGCCAGCGTCACGGTGTTGTCGTCGCCTGCCCCCACTGATGCGAGCAGATCGACGTCGAGCAGGCCCAGAATCGCTTTGCGCACTTGAGAATCCGCCAACGCGGGCTGCTGGGCCCTCAGCGTCAGCTGCATGACGCGGGGAGTGACGATCCGCGCGGTACGCACGTCGGGGATCGCGGAGAGTTGCGCGAACGCGGCCGCACCGCCGTGCACCTGAGCGACCTGCGTGTCACCGTTGCGGATGGAATCGGCCAGTGCGGACGTCGCGCCGCCGCGGCGGAACAGCACCTGGTCGGGATTGGCCGGCACGCTCCAGTACCGGTCATTGCGGGCCAGCAAGATCTCGTCACGTTGTGGGTCGATGGTTTCCACCCGGAACTGGCCGCCGGTGACAGGCATTGCGCGCACCAACCCCGCCCCGAATCCGCCTGGCACGTCCTTGACGATGTGGGCGGGCAGGATGTTGTTGAACAGTTCGCGCCACGCCGGATACGGCTGCGAGAACGTCACCACCGCGACTTTGCCGCCCTCCACCGACTGCACGCCCGTGATCAAGTCGTAGCCGGCGGGGTCCACCACTCCGGGCTGGCTGACCATCTGGCGCCACAGATACCAGAAGTCGTCCGCGGCGATCGGGGCGTTGTCGGTCCACTGCGCCTCGGGCCGGATCTTGTAGGTGACGGTGAACGGACCGTCGCTGGTGACCACTGCCGATTCCAGCAGCGAGGTGTCAAGTTCCCAGCGCGACCCGGTCGGCGAGCCCGGATCAGGAACCGGCCTGAACGAACTGGGCAGCACCAACGAACTGATGGCCGCGTTGACCGGCGACTGGTCCGACAGCAGGTGCGGGTTGAAGCCGGGGCCGATCGAGTCGATGGCCATGATGATCTGCGTCGCACGCGGCGGCGGAGGTGTCGTCGTCTCTGTGGTGTCGGTGCTCTGCGGGGCCGGCGGGGGGCTGACAGTACAGGCGGTCCCGACCACCAAGGCCGAGGTCAGCGCGCCGGCGACGGCGCTGACGCGTCGCAATGTCGTCGGCACGCCCTTCAGGGTATCGGCCGACTCGGAGCCGTTCGGCCGGCGACATTCGGCATCAGCCGCGGGCCTTGGCCCGAGACCGGGCGCGAGCACGCGAGGTGGCGTCCAGGTCGACCTTGCGCACGCGCACCACCTCAGGGGTGACTTCCACGCACTCGTCGGGCGCGCAGAACTCCATTGCCTGCTCGAGGTCGAGCTCGATGGGCTTGGCCAGCGTCTCGAACACGTCGGCGGTGGACGAACGCATGTTGGTCAGCTTCTTCTCGCGGGTGACGTTGATGTCGAGGTCCTCGGCGCGCGGGTTGATGCCGACGACCTGGCCCTGGTAGGTGTCATCGCCGGGATCGACGAAGAAGGTGCCGCGGTCGGAGAGCTGAATGAGCGCGAACGGCGTGATCGAGCCGGACCGGTCGGACACCAGCGAACCGGTGTGGCGTGCGCGGATCTCCCCCGCCCACGGTCGATAACCGTCGAACACGGCGTTGGCGATGCCGGTGCCGCGGGTCTCGGTGAGGAAGTCGGTCCGGAACCCGATCAGCCCGCGGCTGGGAACGATGAAGTCCATCCGGACCCACCCCGCCGCGTGGTTGGCCATCTCTTCCATGCGCCCCTTGCGCGCGGCCATCAGCTGCGTGATGGCACCGACGAACTCCTCCGGGCAGTCGATGGTCAGCGCCTCGGAGGGTTCGTGCAGCTGTCCGTCGATCGTCTTCGTCACCACCTGCGGCTTGCCGACGGTCAGCTCGAAGCCCTCCCGACGCATCTGTTCGACCAATACCGCCAGCGCCAGCTCGCCGCGGCCCTGCACCTCCCAGGCATCCGGGCGGCCGATGTCGACGACCCGGATCGACACATTGCCGACCAGTTCTTGGTCGAGCCGGCTTCGGACCATGCGGGCGGTGAGCTTGTGCCCGGAGACCTTGCCCGCGAGCGGCGAGGTGTTGGTGCCGATGGTCACGGAGATGGCGGGCTCGTCGACGGTGATACGGGGCAATGCGTGGGCGTGCTCGGGGTCGGCGAGCGTGTCACCGATCATGATCTCTGGCAGGCCGGCAACGGCGACGATGTCGCCGGCGATGGCCTGGTCGGTGGGGGTGCGGTCGACACCCTCGGTGGCCAGTAGCTCGGTGATCTTGGCGGAGGTGATGACGGGCGCGCCGTCGACCTGTCGCATCCAGGCGACGGTCTGGCCCTTGCGCAGCCGGCCGTTGTAGATGCGGACCAACGCCAGCCGGCCGAGGAAGGGCGACGCGTCGAGGTTGGTCACCAGCGCCTGCAGCGGCGCCTCGGGCTCGCCCTTCGGGGGCGGAATGTGCTCGAGCAGCACGTCGAACAGTGGATCCAGGTTGTCGCCGTGGGGAATCTCCCCATCTTTGGGCTGGGTGATGCTGGCGACGCCGGCGCGGCCGGAGGCGTAGAGGGTGGGCAGGCCGAG
Source organism: uncultured Actinomycetota bacterium (assembly GCA_963715885.1). Lineage (GTDB taxonomy): Bacteria > Actinomycetota > Actinomycetes > Mycobacteriales > Mycobacteriaceae > Mycobacterium. Next base: position 44,584 of record CAVQSK010000017.1, on the reverse strand, counting down.
GGCGTGCTCGGCGGCCTTCTGCGCTTCGTCGTCGAGGTCGGAGGCGACGTCGAGCAGCAGGTCGTGGCTGGCGTTGACGACCTCGGCGATCCGGGCGTCGGGGCGATCGGTCTTGTTGACCACGAGGATGACGGGCAGATGAGCGGTCAGCGCCTTGCGCAGCACGAACCGGGTCTGCGGCAGCGGTCCCTCGGACGCGTCGACCAGCAGCAACACGCCGTCGACCATGGACAGCCCGCGCTCCACCTCACCGCCGAAGTCGGCGTGACCTGGGGTGTCGATGACGTTGATGACCGTGACGGTTCCATCCGTGTTGTGGCGGTGCACGGCGGTGTTCTTGGCCAGGATCGTGATGCCTTTTTCCCGCTCGAGATCGCCGGAATCCATCAACCGGTCAATGACATCGTCACCGCGGTGAGTCAATGCGCCGGATTGCCGCAGCATCGCGTCGACCAGGGTGGTCTTGCCATGGTCGACGTGCGCCACGATGGCGACGTTGCGGAAAAGGGGGCGGACATCCACGCCGGATAGTGTGGCAGTCTGTCGGGTCGATTACGAAAACGAGAGACCTAGGCCACGTTGAAGTCCAGCAAGCTCCTCGACCTCAAACCGAAGAAAAAGTGCTGTCGCAGCAGGCCGCGCTGCAAGCGCTGCCCGGTCGTGGTTCACCATGTTCACAAGGCGGAACGCAACGGGATCCGCGGCAAGGATCTGGTCAAGGTATTCAGGCGGGCGCGGCGCGGGGGGTAGTTCGACGGGCGCTCAATGGCTCAGTTCGCCAGCCCGATGACGCCGACGGCCGCGAAGACGAGGGCGAATACCGTCGCGGCCAGCGCCCCGTCGGCGAGATGGGCGATGCGCCCCGAGTGCTTGCCGGCGAACAGTGAGGCGATGGCGAACACGGCGGTCAAAGCGATCGGTGCGATGGCCGCGAACAACCAGTAGTAGAGGAAGGCACCGGTGGACATCGCCAGCAATCCGAGCGTGAAACCGATCAGGGCGACGGGTGATCCGGCGCGGCGGTTGAACCCCTGCCGCTTGGTGAGTTCCTCCTCCCATGACACCGTCACGTCACCGCCTGCACACTGATCCAAACGACCATCACCCAGCCACTCAGTGCGCAGATCACGAGTCCAATCCCCGCGCTGCGTAGCGTGATTGAGCGTCCGAGAAAGATCAAGGCGGCACCAGCAATCAGGATCGTCAGCGAGGTCCCGCTGACAATCAGCCACTGGCCGGGCGCAATGCTGAATCCCGTACTGCGGACGCCGTCTCGCGCGTTGATGACGACGCTCGCCAAAACCGCCCATACGACGCCGCCGAGCAGACCACCCGAGTAAAGGGCGAACCGCCAATTGACGTCACGCAGATTCATCGCTCACTTCCCACTGGAACGTTGACTTCATCTCCAACCGGGCCGAGGTCCACCCTCGGATACGGAATCACGACGGGCGGTGTCGGGCGCGCGACGGGCGGAAGCTCCCCAGGCTCGAGCGGGAGCGACACATTGGGCACGCCGGCCGGCGGCAGTATCACGGTGTCGGGGAACTCGGTCATCATCGGCGTGCCGACATTCTGCGAGAACGGCAGACCGGCGAGCGGTCCGAACTGAGTGATGTTCTCCGGCATGATCTTTGCGATCTCGTGCGTCCCAAAGGCGCCATGGTTGTAGATCTCGATGGCCGGGAACGACGACACGATGCCGCCGGCGATAGGACCATCTGTGGTCGGCTTGACGACGAGTTCGCCGTTGACGTTGAACGGAGATCCGAGAGCGATGTCTTGCCCACCAGGCGAGAACGGATCGGCGGCCTTGTATTCGATCCGCACAGACCCGTTCGGATTCTGGCTGACGTTGATATGGGGTGTCCCCACTTTGACCTCGCGGCTGCCGGTGTCGACCGAGGGGTTCTGCCGCGCAATGACGAGCCCGTTGTGATAGTCCACGAACAAAACGACACGTGAGTCTTCCGGACCTGCGTTCGGATTGAATCCGCGGTTGTCGCCGAAGTTGTGGCCGGAGATGCCGCCGGTGAGATCCGGATACCACGCCTCCTCACCCGGGATGAAGAGGTTCGTCTGGACGACGCCCTGATCCTCGACTGAGTTGATGTGACCCACCACGACATTCGACTGCACACCCGCGTTCTTATTCGAGTAGTTGTGCGGGTCAAGAATCGCTGCCGTCCGCCAGTCGTTCTCACTCTCCGGATCGCGGCCGGTGGCTTCGCGGAAAGCGTCGACCTGGTTCTGACGCCGATTGCTCTGCGGCTCGGGGCTGCCGTGTCGCGGTGACAGCGGAAGATCGCCGCGTGGCCCGTATCCGTACGAAACCGCTTCGTTACCAACCGAGTCTGGACGGCCAGGCACGGCGCGGACGGCGTTGATCGCCGCTGCGGTGCTCTGATCGAGGTGGGTGAAGATCGTGAGCAGACGCTGGATGGCCACGGTGAAGGCTGCCTCAAACGTTCGTAGGATCGCAGGGGACGACGGAGCGATTGCCATTCCGGCGTCCGTCACCTGCCAGCCGCGCGACCGCAACCCGTTGACGACGTTGAGCACCGCCGCACGAACTGCCGCCAACTGTGAGCCGCCGGACGCCAACACCGACTGCAGCGCACCGAGCTTGTCATGCAGTAGTTCCTGACCGGCGAGATTACGTCGGGCTCGGGCGAAAGCGCTGCGGGCAGCCTCTCCCTGCCACGCCGCCCGCAACTCGGCAAGTGCTCGGTCTTCGCCGGCCATCACCTCGTCCAGCCGCGAAATGCGATCGCCCAGTTCCTGCGCCGCGTCGCTGAGCCCCTCTGGATGCGACGCCTCAACCATTGCCAACGAGACGGCCAAACCCGTTCCTATCCTGTGCGAGGTCTCCTAGCCGGGATTCTTCCATCCGGTTGGTGTCGCCGGAGACACCAAAATCGCTCCTGATCCTCGGTCCAAAAGAGCCATGAACTCGGGCACCACGCTTCACGCCGTGACCGTTGCGCGTACCAGGCCGAGGTGCCGCCGAAGCTCTGCATGCGATGACGCTGGCGATGTTCGCCCGTCACATTCGGGACTGCAGCGCCTGTATGAGTTCCGGTAGCCACGCCCGGTCGGCGAGAACCCACGGTAAGCCCTCCAACTCGTCCACACAGACCCATCGCAGCGCACGATGATCGTTGGGGTGCAACGCGCCGCCGGTCTGCGTGACGCGGTAGGCGCGCAACGTCGTCGTCGCGTTCAGCGCGACGTCGGCACCCAAGCGGTCGCCAACCACGACCTCGACGCCGAGCTCCTCACGCAGTTCGCGAGCCAGGCCAGTGGCGTCGCTTTCTCCTGCTGCGACTTTTCCGCCGGGCAGCTCCCATAGGCCGGCCAGCTCGGGTGGCCGGGCCCGCTGCGCCACCAACAGCGAGGACCCGGAGATCAGCGCACCCGCAACGACGATCTGGTTTGGCATCGCGCCCGACGGTATACGGTCGGAATATGGCTGTGTTATCGGACGAACAAGTAGACGCCGCACTGCCCGACCTTCCCGGCTGGGAGCGCGCCGACGGCGCCCTGCGCCGCTCGATCAAGTTTCCAGCATTCCTCGACGGCATCGAGGCGGTGCGCCGGGTGGCAGAGAAGGCCGAAGAGAAAGACCATCACCCCGACGTCGATATCCGCTGGCGCACAGTGACTTTCGTATTGGTCACCCATGCCGCCAGCGGAATCACCGAGAACGATCTGGCGATGGCGCGGGAGATAAATCAGATCGTCGACGGCTAGCGGCGATCCACGCCAGCGTCACCAGCGTCGCGACGATGTAGATCAGGCCGGCCCAGGCCAGGTACCAAGGCCTGCTGATCTGCCAGATGGTGGGCTGAGCGAAGCTCAGCAGCCAGGGCGGCCCGATCACGGTCATGCCCAGCCAGCCCCAGCCCAGGATCCGCGCGCCCAGCCGCTCCCGCAGTGGGCCGTGCAACAGCCAGATCATCAGCGGTATCAGCCAGACCCAGTGGTGGGTCCACGAGATCGGGGAAAGCAGCAGTCCGAACAGCTGCACGATGACAATCGCGCCGAGCCGGTCGGTGGCGCCGCCGATTGCACGCCAGGCCAGTAACGCAAGCACCGCGGTGACCGCGATCCCCGCCAGAACGATGGGCCCGTATCCCGCGTCGTGGCCCAGAATGCGCGAAATGCCGCCACGCCAGGACTGGTTGAACGACGTCCCGATCGGGCCCACCCGATCGGCGTCACCGAGTAGTTCCGCGAAGTAGTAACGGGTTTGGTCGCCGACCACCAACGCCGAAACCGCCACCGTGCCAAAGAACACGACCGCCGAGAACACCGCGGTGGCCCACCGCCGCGCGCCGACGAAATAGAGCCCCGAGACAGCGGGCGTCAGCTTCACGCCGGCTGCAAGCCCCACCAGTAACCCCGACAGCCACCATCGCGTGCTGTAAACGGCGTACAAGACCGCCAGCACAAGCAGCACGTTGATCTGCCCGTAGTCGAAAGTGCTTCGCAACGGCTCGATCCAGATGCCGACGGCGGTCCACAGCATCGCGATGCGCCGGTCACCGGTGCCGTCCCCTGGCAGCAGCCGCTGGCTGATTCGCACCACGCCGTAGAGCGCCGCGAAGATGCCGAGCTGCCACGCCAACGCGAGAAAACCGAACGGCAACAGGTGCAGCGGGTAGAACACCACGGCCGCGAACGGTGGATAGGTGAACGGCAGCGGGAAGTCCGGCGTCTGATCGGCGTAGACGTAGTCGTACAGCGTGCCCGGTTGGTCCAGCGCCCCGGCGCCGCCCACATACACGTGCAGGTCGACGAAGTTGGCGCCGTTGGGCACAAGGTAGGTCCACGCGAGCCGCGCCGCGATGCTGATCGCCAACAAGACCGGCGCCACGACCGCCAGGGGGATGCGGCCAGTCGGTGCGGCGGCGGGCGAGGCCGTTTCTCTGTCAATCCGCTCGACTCTAGCGAGCGATAACCGTAAGCCGTCGCATCCGTAACGTTTGAATAACCACCACTCGTGTCACTTGAGTAACACCAGTAACAAACTAGCTTCGGGCGCAGGCGTGCCTACAACGGATTGGAAAAACCATGCACAGCACCAGAAAATTGCTCGCGGCCATGATGATCGGCGCTGCGGGGGTGATCTCGGCTGCACTGGGGCTGAGCGCCACTGCGGCCGCCGAACCCGCGCCACCGGCGCCACCTCCGGCCGTGCCGGGCCTGCCGTTCCTCCAACAACTTGCGGCCAACCCTGCCGCGGCGACGCAGCTGCTGCAGGGCCTCACCTCCATGCTGGGTGCTGCCCAGGCCGCACCGGCCGCGCCGGTCACGCCTCCGCCCGCCGCGAGTGCGTCGGTCACGCTGCCGCAGCCCCCCGCCGCCTTGCCGGACGCCACTGCCCCGCTTAACACGCCGGCTCCGGCCAGCGCGCCCACCGCGCCGTTCCTTCCTGAGCCGCTGCAGCAAGCGGTTTCGTTGCCTTCCAGCCTTGCATCGTTGATGCCTGGGGGGTCTCCGATTGCCAACCTGCTACCGAAAGCGCCGACTGCGGCTGTAGCTCCGGTCGCGGCTGCGGCTCCGGTGGCTGCTGCGGCACCGGCAGCGCCTGCGTCGGCCGCGCCTCCGCTGTTAATGCCGCTGTCCGCCCTGCCCTGACGGTCGGCCGCAACGACCGTCACCACAACAACCAGGTTTTGGGGGAGCAATGTCATCGACCAGGACGATGATCACTACGGCCGCTGTTGCGGTCGGCTCGTCGGCCGCGCTGCTGCTGGGCGGCGTGACCGGCGTGGCCAACGCGGAACCGGCGCCGCTGCCGATCGACGATCTGCAGGCGCCCGGCCTGCCGGCCGTGCAGGGCATCGGTCCGGCCATTCAGCAGGCCGCCGCCGATCCGACGAATGCCGCCTCGGTGCTGATGGCCGCCGCTGCGGTGTTCGCCGGTGACGCTGCGGCACCGGCCGATTCGAGGAACGTGGCGTCGGCGGTCAACCAGTTCGTCGCACACAACCCGGCTCCCGGGGCCGTCCCGGGTGCCGAGGCGCACCTGCCGGCGGGCGTGGACCCAGCCCACGCCGTCGGGCCCGTGCCGGAGGCCTCACCCGTGGCGGCACCAGCTCCCGAGGCGGTGCCGGTACCCGAGGCCGTGCCCGCACCCCCACCGGAAGCCGCACCCGCGCCCGAGGCTGCACCCGCCCCGGCGTTCGGCGCGGATGCCCCGCCGACCCAGGACTTCTTGTATCCGTCGATCAGCAATGGATGCCTGAAGGACGGCGGCAATGTCTTGGCCACGGCAATCTCGGTCGCGGGCCCGGCCAAGATCCCCGCGCCAGGACCGGGTGCCGGACAGACCGCCTACGTGTTCACCGCGGTCGGCACACCGGCTCCAGCGGCCGAGCAGACGCTGCCGCTAAACGTCACGTGGGTCAACCTGACCACCGGCAAGTCGGGCGGCGCGACGCTCAAGCCAAGGCCGGACATCAACCCGGAGGGCCCGACAACGCTGACCGCAATCGTCGACACCGGCTCGGGCAGCATCATGTCGACGATCTTCGGCCAGGTCACGACGACCGAGAAGCAGTGCCAGTTCATGCCGACCATCGGCTCGACAGTGGTGCCCTAGCAGTTCCCTCTTCCGCGAGCGACCGTGTCTGTACGTCGACACGCCGTAAAGTCACGTACAAACGCGGTCGCTCGCGCAGAGATCAGTAGGCCATGAAGAGGATGGCGTCGCGGTCGTATTCGCGGCCGGGGTGCTTCTCGGACAGGTGAGCCTGGGCCTTCTCGACCAGGTCGTCCTCGTCCTCGCCGGTGATCGCCTCGCCGCAGGGGCAGTTCAGATGCGTCTTCATATCCTCACCATTGCATAGGTCAGCAAGATAGTGATCATGGATCTCTACGACGTTATGCGCACGACGGCCGCCGTCCGCGAATACACCGACGACCCGCTGCCCGACGATGTGCTCGAACGCATCCTCGACAACGCCCGGTTCGCACCAAGCGGCGGGAACCGCCAGGGCGCCCGTGTCGTGATCGTGCGTGACCCGCGGACCCGCGAGCAGCTGATCGAGCTGGCCATTCCGGGCGCACGTCGCTACATCGCCCAACTCCGCAACGGCGAGAGTCCGTGGAACCCGTTGCAGCCCTGCGGTGTTGACGAGGAGACGATCGCCGCCGTCGACGTGCCGCCGCAGTCGCCGCTGCGCGAGGCCGCGGTGGTGTTGGTGGTATGCGTCGACCTGGGCGTCGTCGCGGCGTTCGACCAGGATCTCGACCGGATTGGGCTAATCGCCGGGGCGTCGGTATACCCGTTCGTCTGGAACATCCTGCTGGCCGCGCGCAACGAGGGTTATGGCGGCGTACTCACCACAGCAGTGGTGGCCGAAGAACCACGCGCCAAGGAACTGCTCGGCATACCCGAGAACTACGCGATCGCCGCAGTGCTGCCGTTGGGCAAGCCGGTCCGTCAGCTCACCAAGCTCAAGCGCAACTCGGTCGCCGAGATTGCCACCCGCGAACGGTTCGACGGGCAACCGCTCGGCAGTTAGCCCACAATTTCGCTGGCGTGTCTCTACCGCAGATGGCTGATGCCGTGAGACCTTGAAGTTGTGACGGTCATGCTGGGCTACGCCACAGCCAGCAACGGCGAGCAGAACCTCGAACGGCAGCTCGCCGCCCTAGTCGCGGCCGGGGTGGACCAGCGCCGGATCTTCACCGACAAGTTCGCCGGCTCAGCGGACAAGGTGGGGGCGGGTCTGCACGCCATGCTGAGCTACGCCCGGTCGGGTGACACCGTCGTGGTCGTCGCGCTCGACCGCCTGGGACGGTCGGTTGCCGAGGTCACGCAGACCGTCGCTGACCTCACCGAACGCGGGATCACGCTGCACGCCTTGAAGGAAGGCTTGGATACCGCCACGGCGGCGGGGCGCCACGTAGCGGCCATCCTGTCGACCCTCGCTGAGCTCGACCTACAGCCCCGCCACCAGCACCACTAAGCCTTGGCGGCCTTCGCTCGGTCGCTGCTCAGGCCTTAGCGGCCTTCGCCGCCGCCTTCGCCTGCTTCTTGTACGAGCGGACCTTCTCCAACGACCCAGGATCGACGACGTCGGCCACCGACATGAACGAGCCGGCCTTGCCGTAGTCGCCGGCGGATTCGCGCCAACCCATCGGCGTCACCCCATACTGCTTGCCCAGCAGCGCCAGGAAGATCTTCGCCTTCTGCTCGCCGAACCCGGGCAGCCCCTTGAGGCGACGAAGCACCTCGGGGCCGTCGGGCTCGCCGGCAGTCCACAGCGCCGCGGCATTTCCGTCGTAGCTGTCGACGATGATCTGCGCCAACGCCTGGATCCGCTTGGCCATGGACCCCGGAAAGCGGTGTACTGCGGGGGTTTTCGAACACAGCGCGGCGAACTCGTCCGGATCGTAGTCGGCGATCTCGCGGGCGTCGACGCCGCCGATGCGGTCGGCGATCTTCTTCGGCCCGGCGAACGCCGCCTCCATGGGGTACTGCTGGTCAAGCAACATGCCGACCAGTAGCGCGAAGGGATTGGACTCCAGCAGCGCGTCGGCCGCCGGATCTTGGACTAGCTGCAGTTTCGCCACCTGGCCAGTTTAAGGTGGCCAGAACACCACGGGCAGAGCCCGTGCGACGGGCATCGTGAGGTGAGATGTCGGGCGAGCTCGCGATAGCGCTGGCGGCGCTTTTCCTGGCGGCGGTGGCCGCCGCGGTCATCGCGGTGCGCACCCGTCGCGTCGTGGCCACCCCGACCGAACGCGCCGTGCACGCCGCGCTGCATACAGCCTCGCTGGCGGCCCGGGCGCTGCGCCACGGCCTGGACACCGACTCGGCGCAGACCGCGGGGCCCTTCCTCCGCAGCCTGACCGGAACCGATGGCGTCGCCTTGTTCGACGGCGACGGGCGGCTGCTGGCCCAGGACCCGCCGCAGGGGCCGATCTGGGAACCGGTCGTCAACGACGCGTGTGAACACGCCGCGCGCGACGCCATTTCCGGCCAGCGCCGGGTGCTCACCCAGGTCAAGTCGTCCGCCGTCGTGGCCCAGCCGCTGCTGACCGAGAACAGCGATGTGCTCGGCGTCCTGGTGGTCGTGACCACCCGCTCACCCGCACCGGGGATGCTCGGCGCCGTCGGCGAAGTCGCCCGCTACGCCGCCAGCCAGATCGAACTCGCCGAGCTGGATGCGTCGCGTGCCCGCCTCGACCGCGCGGAAGTGCTCGCACTACGAGCCCAGATCAGCCCGCACTTCATCTACAACGCGCTCAACACGATTGCCTCGTTTGTGCGCACCGACCCCGATCGCGCCCGCGAACTCATCCTCGAGTTCGCCGACTTCACCCGTTATTCGTTCCGCGCCGCGGGCCAGTACACGACGCTGGCCGAGGAACTGCGCAATATCGACCGCTACCTGAACCTCGAACGCGCCCGGTTCGGCTCCGCACTCACGGTCCGATTGCAGGTGGCGCCGGAGGTGCTCAACGTCGTCGTGCCGTTTCTTGCGCTGCAGCCCCTTGTGGAGAACGCCGTGCGGCACGGGTTCGCCGGCAAAGGCGGCGGATCCGTCGAGATCATTGCCCGCGATGAAGGCTCCGAATGTGTCATCACCGTCGAGGACGACGGCGTCGGAATGGATCCCGAGACGCTGCGCGCCGGCCCGGGAGATGCCCTGGCCGACGGCAGACCCGCTGAAGAAGGCCACTCGGCCCACGTCGGCTTGACCAATGTCGATCATCGGCTGCGCGCGGCCTTCGGCAACGATTACGGTCTGGTGGTCGAAACGGCGATCGGCGCGGGCACCAAGGTCGTGATGCGGGTACCGAAGTTCCGGTCGGGCGTTAGGGCCAGCGGAGGTGCGTTCGGGTGAGCAGGTCACCGGAGCCGCTCGGCCGGCGACATGGAACCACGGAGCCGCTCGGCCGGCGACATAAAGCCTTGACGGTGCTCGCGGTCGACGACGAGGCGCCAGCGCTGGACGAGTTGGCGTTCCTGCTCGATCGGCACCCCGACATCGGCGAGGTGTACCGCGCCGGCGACGCCACGTCCGCGCTACGGGAACTCAATGGACGCACCATCGACGCGATCTTCCTCGACATCAACATGCCGGGCCTTTCCGGAATCGAGCTCGCCGGCGTGTTGGCCAACTTCTCGCAGCGGCCGGTCATCGTGTTCGTCACCGCCCACGACGACAAGGCCGTCGCCGCGTTCGACGTCGGCGCCATCGACTACTTGCTCAAGCCCATCCGCCAGGACCGCCTGGACGAAGCGGTGCGCCGAGTGATGTCGGCACGTTCGTCCGAAGCCGCCGAACCTGAAGCCGGCGCCGACGACTCTGACGTGATTCCTGCCGAGCTCGGCGGTGTCACCCATCTAGTGCCCAGGGACAGCATCGGCTGGGTGGAGGCCGAGGGCGACTACGCCCGGCTGCATTCCGCGTCGGGCTCACACCTGGTGCGGATTCCGTTGAGCACACTCGAAACCCGTTGGCGTGAACGGGGATTCCAACGTGTACACCGGTCATATCTGGTGGCGCTGCGTCTGGTGACGGGGCTGCGCACGAGCGAAGGCGCGGTGCTGGTGCGGCTGCGCGCCAACGGTGCCTCGCCCGCGGTGGAGCTGCCGGTGAGCCGGCGTCAGGCCCGCGAGCTGCGTGACCGCGTGGTCCGCGACCCGTTGCGCAACCTGAGGCCTGATGACTAGCGGCGAACGGCCGCAGCGGGAACGCGTCGTGCTGGCGCATCGCCGTGGCGCGCGCATGGTGCGCACCCGGGTCGAGGTCCAAGAACAGACCCAGGTCGGGGACGCGCTGGTGCGCGGGCTGGTCCGCGCCCAGCTGGGCCTGGCGTTGCGGCTGGCCGTCGTCGTGGTCTGTACCGTCGGCGCAATCCCCTTGCTCAACGCGGCCTTTCCCGACCTGGCGGCCCTCACCGTGTTCGGTATCCGGCTGAATTGGCTCGTTCTCGCGGTGCTGGTGTATCCACTGCTGTACGGCGTCGGGCGGTTGTATGTACGGCTGGCCGAACAGGCTGAGCGCGACTTCGTCGGTGTGGTGGAGGGCGAGCCATGACCGGTTCACCGTTGACGGCGGCGGCGCTGCTGGTGGCGGCCGTCGCAACCATCGCGATCGGTGCCTACGGAGTTCGGTTTTCCCGCACCACATCCGACTTCCTCGTCGCGTCGCGCACCGTCGGCCCGCAGTGGAACGCGGCCGCCATCTCCGGTGAGTACCTCTCGGCCGCATCGTTTCTCGGTGTCGCCGGGCTGATCGCCAAGTACGGCGCCGACGCGCTGTGGTATCCGGTCGGCTTCACCGCCGGCTATCTCGGGCTGCTGCTGTTCGTCGCCGCGCCCCTGCGCAGGTCAGGCGCCTACACCGTTCCGGACTTCGCGGAGTTCAGGTTGGGCTCGGCGCGGCTGCGCAAGGTCGCGATGCTTGTCGTCGTCGTGATCTGCGTGTACTACCTGGTACCGCAATACCAGGGCGCCGGGCTGGCGCTGAAAGCTCTTCTGGGACTGCCGGTTTGGATCGGCCCGCTGGTGGTCGGTGGCATCGTCATCACCAATGTCGTGGCCGGCGGTATGCGGTCGATCACATTCGTCCAGGCCTTCCAGTACTGGCTGAAGCTCACCGCGATCGCCATCCCCGCGCTCGCCTTGCTCGGCCTTTTCTTCGCCGACCGCGGCGAGCTGGGCGGGCCGTTACCCCCGACGGTCAATCAGCACACCACGGTCGCGATCGAAACCGACGTGGTGGTGCAGGTCGCCGAGCCGGCAGGCATCACGGTGACCGGCACGCTCGACGGCGGTCGCGTCGACGCGGCGCCAATCCCGACGCCGGGCGACCACACGCTAGGCGCGGGTACAACGCTGACACTGGCCGCGGGCGCCGCGACCCCGGTGGTGGCCGGCACGCCAAGCAGCGGCGCGGAGTGGATTGCGTCCGGCGGCGGGCTCGGCGGTGGCCATCCGCTCTATCAGGTGCTGTCGATCATCGTCGCAACGTTCCTGGGCACCATGGGTTTACCGCACGTGTTGGTGCGCTTCTACACCAATCCCGACGGTCGCGCGGCGCGGCGCACGGCGCTGGCGGTGATCGCGCTGCTGTCGCTGTTCTATCTCTTCCCGACGTTGTTGGGTGTGTTCTCGCGGCTGTATGTCCCGAGGGTGCTGATCACCGGTAACGCTGACGCCGCGGTCCTGCTCGCGCCCGGGACCGCCATCGGCGGGCCGGCCGGTCAACTGCTCGCGGCACTTGTCGCCGCCGGCGCGATCGCGGCGTTCCTGGCCACGTCATCCGGCCTGTTGGTCAGCATCGCCGGTGCCCTGTCCACCGACGTGCTCCGCGGGCGGGTCCGCGACTTTCGGCTGGCCGCCGTCGTCGGCGGGCTGATCCCGATCCCGTTGTCGCTAGCCACCACGGGTGGGTTGGAGCTGTCCCGTAGCGTCGGCCTGGCCTTCGCGGTCGCGGCGTCGACGCTGTGCCCGCTGCTCGTGCTCGGCATCTGGTGGCGCGGACTGACCGCCTTCGGCGCCGCATGTGGCCTCGTCGTCGGTGGGCTGCTGTCGGGCACCGCGGTCACGCTGGCCGTGGCCGGCGGGATCGACGACGACGTGCTCGGCGGCTGGCCGGCCGTCATGATCGGCTACCCCGCCGCGGTCACCGTGCCGCTGGCATTCGCGACGATGATCGTGGCCAGTCGCGTGACCCGCGCCGACGTGCCACCCGACGTCGCGCAGATCTTTGCCCGCATGCACGTGCCGGAACGGCTGGGCATGGGCATCGAGCGCGTGCCGCGCGGCGGCTGACCGCTCACCGTTCGTCGCCGCCGAGCGACCGTTCACCGCATCGGGCCTGGGCTTCACCGTGTCAACGCCGTACGCAGTGGGTATGGGACTTGAGTCTCAACTAACTTCGCCGCAGAGCCGGTTCACAGTCGAGGTCAGGAGTTACCGTGCCCGAGACCCAATTTCCACCCCGCGAGGCGCCGATGCCGAGCGGCGACCAATTCCAAGAGATCAAGAACAGCCCCGAGTTCCAGGAACTTCGAAGCAGATTGCGCCGCTTCGTCTTCCCGATGAGCGCGGTGTTCCTGCTGTGGTACTTCGCCTATGTGCTGCTGGGCGCGTTCGCCCACGACTTCATGGCCATCAAGGTGTGGGGCGACATCAACGTCGGCCTGCTCATCGGCCTGGGCCAGTTCGTGTCCACCTTCATCATCACCGCGATCTACGTCCGGTTCGCCAACCGTGAACTCGATCCGCGCGCCGAAGCCATCCGGGACAAGTTCGAGGGCGGTGCGGCATGACCATCAACATCGTGGCCGCAGACGGCACGACCGTCGGCAACCCCGCCGCCAACATCGGCATCTTCGCGCTCTTCGTCGCCATCACGCTCTTCATCGTGATCCGCGCCAGCAAGAAGAACGCCACCGCCGCCGAATTCTTCACCGCGGGCCGCTCGTTCACCGGGCCGCAGAACGGCATCGCGATATCCGGCGACTACCTGTCGGCGGCCAGCTTCCTCGGCATCGCAGGCGCCATCGCGGTCTACGGCTACGACGGCTTCCTGTACTCCATCGGCTTCCTGGTCGCCTGGCTGGTCGCCTTGCTCCTCGTCGCCGAATTGCTGCGCAACGCAGGCAAATTCACGATGGCCGATGTGCTGAGCTTCCGGCTGAAGCAACGCCCGGTACGCATGGCCGCCGCGACCACCACGCTGGCCGTCTGCCTGTTCTATCTGCTGGCACAGATGGCCGGCGCGGGCGGGTTGGTGGCCTTGCTGCTCAATGTCACGAGCGATATCGGCCAGGCCGTGGTCATCACGGTCGTCGGCCTGCTGATGATCGTCTACGTGCTGATCGGCGGCATGAAGGGCACCACGTGGGTGCAGATCATCAAGGCCGTCCTGCTGATCGGGGGCGCCGCACTGATGACGGTGATGGTGCTGGCCAAGTTCGGGGTCAACTTCTCCGAGATGCTCGGCGCTGCGCAGTCCGCGGTTTCGGGCTCCACCAACGAGGCCGTCGCAGGCCGCGACGTGCTGGCCCCCGGCGCACAGTACGGCGCCTCGCTGACGTCGCAGATCAACTTCATCTCGCTGGCGATCGCGCTGGTGCTCGGCACGGCCGGCCTGCCGCACGTGCTGATGCGCTTCTACACAGTGCCCACCGCCAAGGAGGCCCGCAAGTCGGTGGTGTGGGCGATCGTGTTGATCGGTGCCTTCTATCTGTTCACGCTGGCGCTGGGCTATGGCGCCGCGGCCCTCGTCGGGCCCGACACCATCCTGGCGGCACCCGGCGCGCAGAACTCGGCCGCGCCGCTGCTCGCGTTCGAAATCGGCGGGGTCGTGCTGCTCGGCATCATCTCGGCGGTGGCGTTCGCGACAATCCTCGCGGTGGTCGCCGGGCTGACGATCACTGCGGCAACCTCGTTCGCGCACGACATCTACGCCAGCGTCCTGAAGAGCCACCAGGTGACGGAGGACGAGCAGGTGCGGGTCTCTCGCATCACGGTGGTGGTGCTCGGCATCCTCTCGATCGGCCTTGGCATTCTGGCCGCCGAGCAAAACATCGCGTTCCTGGTCGCGCTGGCGTTCGCAGTCGCCGCCGCGGCCAACCTGCCGACGATCCTGTACTCGCTGTACTGGCCGCGGTTCAATACCCGCGGCGCGCTGTGGAGCATGTACGGCGGCCTGATCTCGACAATCGTGCTCATCGTCTTCTCCCCCGCCGTGTCGGGCGCGAAGACCGCGATGCTGCCCAACGTCGACTTCGCGTGGTTCCCGCTGGCCAACCCCGGCATCGTGTCGATCCCGCTGGCGTTCATCCTCGGCATCGTCGGCACGCTGACCTCGTCGGACCGCGGCGATCCGGAGATCAACGCCGAATTCGAGGTGCGAGCCCTGACCGGCATCGGCGCGGAGAAGGCAGTCGCCGCCCACTGATTGCCGCCGCTCGGGTAGCGCCGCCGGAACCCCTCGCCGGCGGCGCTACCTTTTTCTCATCGCTCGAGGACGGCACCGCTGGGCACTGGCCGCGGGCAGGTATGAGGAATAAGACTGCAGGGAAGCGTCGATATCATTTGATGTGCTTGATTCGGCCCCACCGGAAGCGCGCGTAGGCGCCCAACGATTCGCATTCCCGCTGCTGGCCTACGCGTTCGCGGCGATCATGCTCGGCACCACGCTGCCGACGCCGCTATACGCGCTCTATGCCGAACGCATGCACTTTGCGGTGCTCACCACCACCGTGATCTACGCCACGTACGCCGGCGGTGTGCTGTTTGCCCTGCTGGCCTTCGGCCGGTGGTCCGACGCGGTGGGCAGAAGGCCGATGCTTGCGGCCGGGCTGGTGGCAGCCTTGGCGAGCGCAGTGGTGTTCCTCAACGCCGACTCCGTGGCGCTGCTGCTGGTCGGCCGGGTGCTGTCGGGTCTGTCGGCGGGCCTTTTCACCGGCACCGCGACGGCGGCCGTCATCGAGGCGGCGCCGCCGAAATGGCGTGGCCGTGCAGCCGCGGTGGCGACCGTCGCCAACATCGGCGGCCTTGGCGCCGGGCCTCTGCTGGCCGGGGTGCTGGTCGAGTACGCACCGTCGCCCCTGCACTTGGCGTTCATCGTGCACATCGCGCTCGTGGTGCTGGCCGCCGTCGCGATCCTCGTCGTGCCGGAAACCTCCGCACGGACGGGACATATTGGGCTGCAACGGCTTTCGATTCCTAACGAGGTACGCGGGATATTCGTCATCGCCGCCA
Source organism: uncultured Actinomycetota bacterium (assembly GCA_963715885.1). Taxonomy (GTDB): domain Bacteria; phylum Actinomycetota; class Actinomycetes; order Mycobacteriales; family Mycobacteriaceae; genus Mycobacterium. The sequence continues at coordinate 28,836 of CAVQSK010000017.1, read as the reverse complement.
TAGCTGCGTTCGCCGGTTTCGCGGTCAGCGGGCTGTTCACCGCCGTGGCGCCATCGTTCCTTTCACAGGTGCTGGGCATCGACAACCACCTGGTGGCCGGGCTCGTCGTCTGCTCCATCTTCGCCTCCTCGGCCCTGGCTCAATTGGCCGCCACCGGAATCAAACCGGAGCGTGCGGTGGCTCTTGGATGTGCGATCCTGGTCGTCGGTACTGCGATTCTGGCTGCGGCTCTGCAATTTTCGTCTCTGACCGGGTTGATCGCGGCCGCGGTGGTATCAGGCATCGGGCAGGGCATCAGCTTCGGCCGCGGCCTGGCCGCGGTCGCCGAGAAAACACCGTCCGAACGGCGCGCCGAGGTCAGCTCGACCTACTTCGTCGTCGCCTACATTGCGCTCTCGGTGCCGGTCGTCAGCGAGGGGATCGCCGCCCAAGACTTGGGGTTGCGCACCGCCGGCGTCGCGTTCGCCGCGGCGGTCGGTGTGCTGTCAGCCCTGTGCCTGGCGGCGATCCTGGTTCAGGAGCGTCGCGCGGTCCCGGCCTGATCATGTCAGAAAGCGCTCGACGTACGGCGCGAACTGCGCGTGCAATCGCGCTTCGTCCAGGCCGAACATTTCGGACGACGTCGCGACTCGGCCGAGCCGTCCGCGTTGGTGGCCCGAGGTGCGGCTGGTGAAAGTGTCGGACGCACCGACGAGCGTGGACTGACCAGCTGCCGCGTGTGCGACCCGTCGACTGTGGGACTTATGTACAGACTCTGGCCGATTCCCGTACATGGCACCCACGCTCGGCGTTCGCGCCGCCGAAGTCACGGGCGCCTAGCCGCTCTTGCGGCGGAACTCCCGGCGATTCTCGAGCGGTCCGTGCGCGCGCGGCTGCTTGGCCCCGCCGTCCTTATGGTCGGCGCCCCCGCCTGACTTGGCGTTTTTCCGTTCCAGCGCTTCCCGGAACTTTCGTTTGGTGTCGTCTTCCGGTGCATCAGCCATGACCGCAGCGTAGCGCGGCACCGCTGCGCCGTCGCGGACATTTCTCGACGGCGCACTAGCGCCGTCCCGGCGGCGCGCCGTACACGTGCGAGATCGGCAGCGTCATCACCACGCGACGATCGTCCACCATGGCCCGGCGGTAGTCATCCCAGTCCGGGTGCTCACCGGCGATATTGCGGTACAACGCAATCAACGCCTCCACCGTGTCGTCGTCCGGCGAAGCGGCCGGCGGGGTGAGGATCGCGTCCCCCTCGGCCACCGCATATGCCCAGCCATCGTCGGAGCTGACGTGGATCGAGGCCCGTGGGTTGCGGCGCATGTTGCGCGTCTTGGCGCGCGGCTCGGTGATCGAGACCTGGATGGTCAGATTGCGCGCGTCGAAATAGTACGACACATTCGACAACTGCGGCCGCCCGTCGCGCTTGATGGTGGCCAGCACGCCCAGCGAGTTCCCGCTGATCAGCGCCAACAGCTTGTCGTCGAATACCTGACGTCCCATATTGGTGAGCCTACGTCTCTACCATCGAGCCAATGACTGCGATTGACGGCAATATCCTCGAGGGCGTCTCAGCCACCACGCTGTGGACGCTGCACAACCGCGGCACCGAGGCCAAACGCTCCGATGGCGTGATCCGCGACCCGTGGGCGGTCACCCTGTTCGACACGATCTCCTACGACTACCGCAAGTTCGGCAAGCCCAACCAGTCGCACGCGCTGCGGGCACGCGCCTTTGATGCCGCGGCACAGGACTACCTGACCGTTCACCCGCAGGCCTCGGTGGTGGCGCTCGCCGAGGGTCTGCAAACCAGCTTCTGGCGGCTCGACCGTGTCGGGGCCGCAAGCGAATTGACTTGGTACTCAGTGGATTTACCGCCGGTGATGACATTGCGTGAACAACTGCTGCCGCGCGATGGCCGGATCGTCGAGGTGGCACAGTCGGCGCTGGACCGCAGCTGGATGGATCGGGTTGACGACGCAGGCGGCGTGTTCATCACCGCCGAAGGCCTGCTGATGTATCTGGACCCCGACGACGCGCTCGGGCTGATCCGCGATTGTGCGGTCCGCTTCCCCGGCGGACAGATGATGTTCGACTCGATCCCGCACTGGTTAAGCCGGCGCACGCTGAAGGGTCTGAGGCTGTCCGACCGTTACACCACTCCACCGATGCCGTTCGGGCTGAGCGCCGATGAGGGACTCGGGCTGGTCGGCAGCATTCCCGGTGTGCGCGCGGCACGGGATATCGCGTTGCCACCTGGGCGAGGCATCTTCAAGGTGGCCGCGTGGCCCCCGCTGGACCGCGTCGGCTTTCTGCGCCGGGTCCGGCCCAGCATCACGCTGCTGGAGTTCGGCCGATGACTCGCTATGCGGCATTTCTGCGCGGCGTGAACGTCGGCGGCGTCAACCTCAAGATGGCCGAGGTGGCCAAGGCGTTCGAGGATGCCGGATTCGCGGGAGTGCGAACGATTTTGGCGAGCGGCAACGTGCTGCTGGAAAGCCGTTCCGGGGCGGACACCGTCAGAAAGAAGGCAGAGAAGGCGTTGCGTGACACGTTCGGTTACGACGCGTGGGTGCTGGCCTATCGAATCGATGCGGTGGCAGCAATATCTAAGGGTTATCCCTTCGAGCGCGAACTCGAGGGCCACCACTCGTACGTCACGTTCGTCACCGACGCCACGGTGCTCGACGAACTCGCCGAACTCGCCAAGGACGCCGGGCCCCACGAGAAGATCAAACGTGGCGAGGGCGTCATCTACTGGCAGGTGCCCAACAAAGGGACCCTGGCCACCACCATCGGCAAGACCATGGGCAAGAAGCGCTACAAGTCGTCGACAACCACCCGCAACCTGCGCACGCTCGACAAAGTCCTGCAGTAGGTAGATTCGCACATGTGAGTTCCACACCGACCGCCAAGGTGGATGGCACCGTCCTGACCGGCGTTTCCGAGACGGCCTTGCTGACACTGCAGGTGCGGGCGCATGAGGCGCGTCGGCCGGATTCCATCATCGACGACCCGATGGCGATCCAGCTGGCCGACTCCATCGACTTCGACTTCGCCAAGTTCGGCTTCTCCCGCCGCCAGGACATGGCCGTGCGCGCGTTGGCCTTCGACAGGCTTGCCCGCCGCTACGTCGCCGACCATCCGAAGGCCACCGTCGTCGCGCTCGCCGAGGGGTTGCAGACCAGCTTCTATCGCCTTGACGCGGCCGACGTCGGCGACCAATTCCAGTGGCTCACAGTCGATCTGCCGCCGATGATCGCTCTGCGCCGCAAGCTTCTGCCGCCATCGGAACGGGTGCAGATGTGTGCACAGTCGGCGCTGAACTTCAGTTGGATGGATCAGGTCGACACCGAACACGGCGTGTTCATCACCGCCGAGGGGCTGCTGATGTATCTGCAGCCCGAAGACGCCGTTGGGCTGATCGCCGAGTGCGCCAAGCGGTTTCCCGGCGGGCAGATGATGTTCGACCTGCCGCCGACCTGGTTCGCGGCGTGGGCCCGCCGCGGCATGCGGACCTCGCTACGGTACAAGGTGCCGCCGATGCCGTTCAGCCTGTCGCCGTCGCAGGTGGCAAACCTGGTGAACACCGTGCCGGGCATTCGGGCCGTGCATGATGTGCCGTTGCCGGCCGGCCGCGGCAAAGTCCTCAACACGCTGATGTGGACCGCCCAACGAATCCCGCTGTTGGATTCGGTGCGGCCGGCGCTGACCCTTTTGGAATTCGGCTAGCCGAAAGCCGCTTCGACGTATTCCAGCGCCGCGGCCTTGTCGATTCCCAGGGCCCGCGCCGTGGACACGAACGTGTGCGCCGCGGTTGCCATCGCGCCGTCGGCCGGATCCACCCGAGAAACGAAAGTGCCGAAGCGGCCGCGGGTTTCGAGAATTCCCGCCGACTCCAGCTCTCGATATGCGCGCGCCACTGTGTTGACCGCCAGGCCCACCTTCCCCGCCAGTTCACGGACCGTCGGCAACCGGGTGCCCGGCGGCATCTTGCCGTCCCGGATCCCGTCGATGATCTGCGTCCTGAGCTGGTCGAAAAGCGGCCTGGCAGCATGTTGGTCGACGCGTACCCAATCCCCCAACTCGGCCACGTCCTCAGTATCGCCTACACCCGCTACTTTGGTCATGTGCAAGTGACGGTCCTCAGCGGGGCGGGCATCTCCGCCGAGAGCGGTGTGCCGACATTTCGCGACGTCGAAACAGGGCTGTGGGCGAAAGTGGATCCCTACGAAATCTCCAGCGCAGAAGGCTGGCGCGCGCACCCGGAGAAGGTGTGGGCGTGGTACCTGTGGCGCCACTACATGATGGGCTCGGTGCAGCCCAACAACGGCCACCTGGCTGTTGCGGCCTGGCAGGACTACGCGGACGTGCACGTCGTCACGCAGAACGTCGACAACCTGCACGAGCGAGCCGGTAGCAAGCGCGTCTACCATCTGCACGGCAGCCTGTTCGAATTCCGTTGCGATCGTGGACAACACGAGTATCGCGGTGAGCTTCCCGCGATGCCTGAACCCGTGGCGTCGGTCGACCCGCCGCGGTGCGCGTGCGGCGGGTTGATCCGGCCCAACGTGGTGTGGTTCGGCGAGGCGCTGCCCGACGACGCGTGGCAGCGTTCGGTCGAGGCGGTCAGCAGCGCCGATGTGGTGATCGTGGTCGGCACGTCGTCGATCGTCTATCCCGCGGCGGGACTGCCTGAAATGGCGCTGGCCAGCGGCACTGCGGTCGTCGAGGTCAATCCCGAACCCACCCCGCTGTCGCGTAGCGCCACGGTGACCGTGCGCGAGACCGCGGCCACTGCACTGCCGGGACTGCTGCAACGGCTGCCCGTGCTCCTCGGCTAGGGCCGCCGCCGCTTCCGAGAAATATTTTCCGCATACTCGGGTACTGGTCGCGGTGACCGACATCTACTCGAACCTGTAGTTGCCGCGGAAAAGCCCGAGTAAGCGGGCACGGCAACGACAGGCTCGGCGAACTAGGTGTACTGACAGCTAGGCCGCCGGTTTGACCGCCCGACCGATTGCGAACTCGGCGGCCGGGAGCGGCACCCACGCCGGAAACGTCCATTCGCGCCGGGCGCCGGACACCTGGAACCCCGCGCCGACAATGCTTTCTTCGGTATGCCGATGCGTGTGGCAGTTGCCGAGCAGCCGCGGCCAGATCGTCGCATCGGCGAACTTCTGCAGTCGCGCGCGGGGCCCGCTGCTGGCGATGTGCTCGAGGTACCGAAGTTCACCACCTGGACGCAACAACGAAAGCAGTTGCCGCAGAACACCGTCGGGCTCGTCGACCGAGCACAACACTGCATCGGTCTCGTGCGCGGACAACACCGTCCACACCCGGGCGAAGAACGGGTTATCGACGGTGTTGCTGCTCATCGGCCAGTCCTTTCAGCTGTGCCACCTTCTCCTGTGGAGAGGCGTCCGGGTTGACGCGGCCCAACGCTAGGTGCCCGAAACACACCGCCGACAGCACGCGATCGGCGAACTCCTCGCTGTCGCCCCACGGCAGGTACGGCCGCGATATCAGCATGGCCACCACCCCGTGCGCAACCGTCCAGAGTTCCAGCGCCTTTTCAGTTGCGTCACCGGGGGGATAGACGCCGTCGGCCATCAAGGCCTCGATCGATGCGCGCATGTGCACGAACGCCGAGCCGTTCAGGGTCACGTCGACGTCGCTGCCCGGCCTGCCCTCTCCCATGGTGGCGATGCGGTACAGCTCAGGTGTCTTCAGCGCGAAGCGGACATAGGCCAGGCCCTTCGCGCGCAGCACCTCGATTGCCGACGGCTGATTCGCGGCGGCCTGCTGCATCTCCGCGTCGAGCTTCTCGAAATAGCGCGCACAGACCGCGTCAAGCAGCGCGTCCTTGTCGGCGAAGTGTAGGTAGATCGACGGCGGTGTGACGCCGACGCGTTGTGCAACGGCCCTGATCGACACCGCCTTGGCGTGACCGGTTAACAGCAGCAACTCGGTGGTCGCGTCGAGGATCTCGTGACGCAACTGCTCACCGGAACCGCGCGGGGCACGGCGCCGCCGGAGGGGTTGGATCGCCACGGCTACCCAGTGTCCGTCATCGAGGCCGCGGCGCGTTCCCGTTTCTCGACCGCGGGAGCGTCATCGTCGCCCGACTCGCGCAAACCGATCCGCTCGTGCAGCCGAACCAGCGGTTTGGGCGCCCACCAGTTCCACCGGCCCAGCACATGCATGAACGCCGGCACCAGCAGCATGCGGATCAGCGTCGCGTCGGCGAGCACCGCAAGTGTGAGTCCGACACCGAACATCCGCATGAACGCCACCTGCGCGGCGATCAGCGCGGCGAACGAGATCGACATCAGCAGCGCGGCGGCAGTCACGACGCGGCCGGTCTTGGCCAGGCCGAGCGCGACACTTTCGTCATTGTCCACCCGGGACTTGCCGGACTTCATCCAGTATTCGCGGATCCGCGAGACCAGGAACACTTCGTAGTCCATTGACAACCCGAACGCGATGCAGAACAACAGCACCGGCAAGTTGGCCACCAGGGTCCCGGTGGGTGTGGTGCCCAGCGCGCCGAGGTGGCCGTCCTGGAAGATCCACACCAACGCGCCGAAAGCGGCGGTCAGCGATAAGACGTTGAGCACCAACGCCTTCAGCGGCAGGACCACGCTGCCGGTCAGCAGGAACAGCAGCACGAACGTGATCGCAGCGATCACGCCGAGGACCGTCGGCAGGCGAGAGGTGATCGCTTCGGAACTGTCTCGGTTGATCTGCGCCACACCGGTCAGTTGCACCTTTTGCCCCGCAGGAGGAATCACCGCATGCAACCGGTCCAGTTGGGCTTCGGAGGCGTCAGAGAACAGTGGCGCCGTGCTGCCCACCGTGAGGAACGCGCTGCCGCCCTTGAATCCGGTGGGTGATGACGGCGGACCGACTGGCCTGCCGTCGGCGAAGGTCCCGCCTGGGCCTGACACCGACGACACGTCGGGCACCTGGGACAGCGTCGCGGCGTAATGGTCGATGTCGGCCGGGGTGATTCCCGCGGTGTCCGGGATCACGACGGTGACGTTTCGCGCCGAGTCGACAGCGAAATTGTTGCGCAGGTCGTCACCGACCTGCCGGGCCGACAAAGACTGCGGCAGCACGCGGTCGTCGGGGAAACCCCACTTGGCGCCGAGGAAGGGGGCGCCAAGCACGAGCAGCAGCGCGACGACCGCGAGGCTGATCGGAATCGCCCGGCGCATAACAAATTTCGTGGAGCGATACCAGAAGGTCCGGTCGACCGGCTTGCGCACCGGTTCCGGCCTTCCGAGAACGCGGCGAGCCAGCCTGCGTGCGTCGAGGGAGTCCAGCCGGTCGCCGAGCAACACGATGGCCGCAGGCGCCACCACGATCGCGGCGACGGCCGCGAACGTCACCACGGCGATGCCGGCGTAGGCGAACGACTGCAGGAAGTACATCGGGAACAGCACCATTGCGACCATCGATAATGCGACCGTCAGCGCCGAGAACAGCACTGTGCGGCCCGCCGTCGCCATGGTGCGCACCAGCGCACGGTCGCGGTCGGCGCCCTCGGCCAGTTCGTCGCGGTATCTGCTGATGATCAGCAGCGTGTAGTCGATGGCCAGCGCAAGGCCCATCGCGACGCTCAGATTGAGCGCGAAGATCGATACGTCGGTGACGAAGGTGATGGCCCGCAGCACCGCCATCGAGCCCACGATGGCGAACGCACCGACGGCCAGGGGCAGCGCCGCGGCCAGCAGGCCGCCGAACACCCACACCAGCACCACGAAGCTCAGCGGGATCGCAATCGATTCCATCATCAACAGGTCTCTTTCGCTCTGCCCGTTGATCTGGACGTACGTCATCGCCTCGCCGCCGACTCGCACGGTGACCCCGCCGCGGTCGTGCACGAGCTGGTCGGACAGCTCCTTGGCGTGCTTCTGCGCACCGGTCTCGCCGCCGGTGATGCCCGCAACGATCAACCCGGTCTTGCCGTCCTTGCTGATGAGCGCAGGCGCGGCGGGCGGCGGTGCGGTCCACGCTGAGGTCACCTCGGCCACGTACCGCGACGCCCGCAGCTGCGCGGCGATGTCCGTGCCGACCGACCGGGCTGCGGCGCCCTGCGCGCCGTCCTCGGACGTGATGCTGATCAGCAGCTCCATGTCGCCCTGGCCGAACTCGTCGACCAGCAGCTTGGTCGCCTGCGCCGACTCCGACGTGGGGTCCTGAAAGCCCCCGGCAGACAAGTGCTTGGCGACGGGAATTCCGAAGACGCCGCAGGCCACCATGACGAGCAGCGCAATGGCGACGATTCGTCGCGGCGCAGCGATGGCCAGCAATGCGGTCCGTTGCAACACGTCGCGTCCCTTCCGGTCGCATTTACCTATCGCCGGTAACTTATCAACGATAACTTTGGTTGGTCAACGCGTCTGTACCTACGGTAGATACGGCGCAGGGCGGGCCGATGGTTCAGCCGTCGGCCGTAGCGAGCGATGAATCGAGCTGCGAGTGCCGGTCTATTAGCTCATGACCGACACCCCACAGCGTTCTCACAGCCGAATAGGCTGCCGATCATGACCACCACCGAAGCGACCACCCAGACCACCACGTCGTCGCTGGCCGACACCGGCCTGCTGATTCTGCGTGTCGGCGTCGGCGCGACCATGCTTCAGGCCGGGTTGCTAAAGTCCTTCGACTTCAACACCGCCGCGGGCTCCATGGAGGCCGGAGGCTGGCGGCTGCCCAAGTTCGCCGTATTCATGGTTACCGCGGCGGAGACGGCCGGCGGGATCGGTCTGCTGCTCGGCTTGCTGACGCCATTGGCGGCCTGCGCGGTGATCGCGGCGATGATCGACGCCTGGGCGGTCAACGTCTCGGCCGCCGCGTTCTGGTCCGCACCGTTCAACGTGCCGTTCCTGCTGGCCATCGGCGCGACCACGCTGCTGCTCACCGGTGCCGGCGCCTACTCCGTCGACGCCCGAGTGTTCGGCCGCACACGCATAGGACCGCTAATCGCCACCGGATTGCTGATCCTGGCGATCGCCGCGGCCGTACTGACCTGGGTATTGCTGAACGGAACGAACCCGATCCACTTCAGCGCCCCACCTGCATAATTGCTACTCGCGGGTAGTTCACGACCCTACCCGGCGGTAATATTGCCACCATTTTCCGAATCGTGACTCAATGATTCCTTAATGGTGACCCCTACTGTCGAGTACATGTGGATCGACGACACCAGTGCTGATGTCATCAAGGTTGACTTCGATGCGCTTTACCACGGAGATGTCCTGGTAGAGGGCGATACCTCGGAGCAGCTCGACGACGAGCACCCGCTGCCCAAGGCGGTCTGAGCTAGCGCGCGCCACGCGGCGCGCGCTTACCCGGGACAGTTTGCCCAGCGCGGGCACCCTTGTCGATTTCCTATCTTCTTACGCCACGTTTTCTTGAGCCGGCGGTTCAACCATGTCCCCCAGCTCCCCGACGGTGGGGATGTCGTTGATCAGGCCCCTTGACGGCTCATCGCGGCGCCATCCGGATCGCGCCGTCGAGACGGATCACCTCGCCGTTGAGCATCGGGTTCTGCACTATGTGCACAGCCAGCGCGCCATACTCGTCGGGATTGCCCAGCCGGCTCGGATGCGGCACCTGCTTGCCGAGCGACTCCTTGGCCGACTCCGGCAGCCCCGCGAGCAGCGGCGTGTCGAACAGGCCGGGCGCAATGGTGACCACGCGGATCAACTCCCGCGACAGGTCACGGGCGATCGGCAGCGTCATGCCGACCACACCGCCCTTGGACGCCGAGTAGGCAGCCTGGCCGATCTGACCGTCGAACGCCGCGACCGAGGCCGTGTTGACGATGACGCCGCGCTCCTCACCGATCGGCTCGGTCTTGGCGATGCGCTCCGCACCCAGACGAATGACGTTGAACGTGCCGATCAGGTTGATCTCCACGACCTTTCGGAACGATTCGAGCGGAAACGGGCCGTCCCTGCCCAACGTCTTGATCGCGTTACCGGTGCCGGCGCAGTTGACGACGATGCGCACCGGGCCCAGCGATTCGGCGGTGTCGAGCGCGGCGGTGACGGCGGCCTCATCGGTGACGTCGGTCTCGGCGAAGGCGGCCCGCTCGCCGAGTTCGGCGACCGCCTCCTTGCCCCTGATGTCCAGAACGACCACCTGGGCGCCGGCGTCAAGCAGGCGCTTCGTGGTGGCCAGGCCGAGCCCGGAGGCGCCACCCGTGACGACGGCTACGGCGTCTTTGATCTCCACTGATTGAGTTCCCTTCTCTATATCCACTCGCGCAGAACGGCTTCGGTGTCCGCCCCGGGCTCTCCGGGTGGGGTTGGTGTCGGGGAAACGCTGCGGGAGAACCGCGGCGCGGGCATCGGCTGCAAGTAGTCGCCGTCGCGGTAGAAGGTATCGCGCTCGGTCACGTGCGGCTCGATTTCGACCTCGCCGAACGACAGCACCGGGGTGACGCACGCGTCGCTTCCGTCGAAGACCTTGGCCCAGTGGTCGCGGTCCTTGGAGGCGATGACCTCGGCGAGCCGGGCGCGCAACTCGGGCCAGCGGCTGACGTCGTTCTGGTCTGGCAGGTCTTCAGGAGGTAAGCCGTCGAGGCCGAGGCCCTTGAGCATCTCGGCGTAGAACTGCGGTTCGATCGCGCCGATCGCGACGTGGCGGCCGTCGGAACACGAGTAGGTGTCGTAGTACGGCGCGCCGCCGTCGAGCATGTTGACGCCACGCTCGTCGGACCACAATCCGTCCGCGCGGAATCCCCAAATCATCTGGGCCAGTACGCTGGAACCGTCGATCATCGCGGCGTCGACCACCTGGCCCTTGCCCGATGCCTGCCGTTCCCACAGCGCGGCGAGGATCCCGACGAGCAGGAACATCGAGCCCCCGCCGAAGTCGCCGGTGAGGTTCAGCGGCGGAACGGGCCGTTCGCCCGCCCGGCCGATCGAGTGCAGCACGCCGTTCAGCGAGATGTAGTTGATGTCGTGCCCGGCCTGCAGTCGGCGGGGCCCGGTCTGGCCCCAGCCCGTCATCCGCGCGTAGACCAGCCGTTCGTTGACCTTCGCGCAGTCCTCCGGACCCAGGCCGAGCCGCTCGGTCACGCCAGGACGAAGGCCCTCGATGAGCACGTCGGCCTTGGCGACCAACCGCAGGATCAGGTCGCGGCCTTCGTCGTTCTTGAGGTTCGCGGCCACCGAGCGGCGGTTGCGCAACGTGGCTTCGCGCTTGGTTGTCGATACGCCGAGCTTGCCCGGCCGCTCGATGCGCACCACGTCGGCACCGAGGTCACCGAGGATCATCGCGGCGTGTGGGCCGGGACCGATGCTGGCCAGTTCGATGACGCGCAATCCGTGCAGTGGTCCAGCCATGCTCTACCCCTCCATCAAAGTGCCCAGTCGACCGCCGACATAGCTTACTTGTATAACCAAGTCGAACCGATCTAGGGTGCAGCCATGACAACCATCGACTTTGGCGCCGACGCGTACACCAGCATCGATGACCTGTTGCTCGCGCTGAGCGACGGCGTGCTGTCGGTGACGATGAATCGGCCGGACAGCCTGAACTCGCTGACCGCAGCGATGCTGACCACGATCGGCGACACACTGGAACGCGCCGCCGCCGATCCGCGGGTCAAGGTGGTGCGACTCGGCGGTGCGGGGCGCGGCTTTTCCTCCGGCGCGGGGATAAGCGACGAGGACCGCGCCAACCCGGGCGCAAGCGGCACCCCGGCCGATGTGCTGGACGCGGCCAACCGTGCGGTCCGGTCGATCGTCAACCTGCCGCAGCCGACCGTCGCCGTCGTGCAGGGACCCGCGGCCGGTGTTGGTGCGTCGCTGGCGTTGGCGTGTGACGTCGTATTGGCTTCGGAGAAGGCGTTTTTCATGCTGGCCTTCACGAAGATCGGGCTGATGCCCGACGGCGGTGCGTCGGCGCTGATCGCCGCGTCCGTCGGGCGCCACCGTGCCATGCGGATGGCCCTGCTCGCCGAGCGGATTTATGCGGCGGAGGCACTCGACTGGGGCCTGGTCACCGCCGTCTACCCTGCCGAGGAGTTCGACGCCGAAGTCGACACGGTGATCGCCACACTGATGTCCGGTCCGGCCGTGGCGCTGCGTAAGACCAAGCAAGCGATCAACGCCGCCACACTCACCGAACTCGAGGCTGCGCTCGAGCGCGAGAAACAAGGCCAGTTGGCGCTGCTGGAGTCCGACGATTTCAAGGAAGGCACCAAGGCCTTCCAGCAGCGCCGACCCGCGAAGTTCACCGACGCCTGACCTCTCCGCCGCGAGAGACCGTGTTTGCACGCCGACACGCCGCGTAGCTGCGTACAAAACGGGTCGCTCGCCCGGCGTAACCCGCCGAAAATCGTTGGACTCAGCCGCTGTCCATCGGCGACCATCGAAGGCGTGAGTACGCAATTCGACATTGAACAGCCGGTGGCCCGCGCCGGCGGTTGGCGCGTGCTCGCACCGTTCCGGTTCCGCGAGTACCGCCTGCTGATCGCTGCGGTGTCGCTGTCGATCTTCGCCGACGGCATGTTCGGAGTGGTGTTGGCCCTTCAGGTCATCGAACTCGACAACGACCCCGTGTCGTTGTCGATCGTAACGACCTGCTTCGGCGCAGCCCTGGTCGCGTTTGTGTTGGTTGGCGGGCTCGCCGCGGACCGAATCAACCAGCGCAGGATCATCATCGCCGTCGAGACTGTCAACGTGCTCGCCTCTTCGGCGATTGCGGTGCTGGGAGTGCTTGGCGCCCTGCAGATCTGGCATCTGGCGGTCGGTGCAGCGGCGTTGGGAACCGCGGCGGCTTTCTTCTTTCCCGCGTACAGCGCGCTCCTGCCCAGGATTCTGCCGGCCGAACAGCTGCTGGCGGCCAACGGCGTCGAGGGCGTGGTCCGCCCGGTATTCCAGCGGGCCGTCGGCCCTGCGGTCGCCGGCCTGATCGTGGGCGCGACCTTCCCGTCGCTGGGTGCTGTCGTGGTGGCGGCGCTGTTCGCCGTGGGCCTGCTGCTCTTGGTCGTGACCCGGCCCGTGATGGAAACGCCTGTGCACGAACCTGAGCGGGAGCAGCCACACCTGCTGCGCGACCTGCGAGAGGGCTTCGTGTTCATGCTGCGCACGCCGTGGCTGCTGTGGACACTGCTGTTCGCCAGCTTGATGGTGCTCTTGGTGCTCGGACCGATCGAGGTGCTGCTGCCGTTCATCGCCAAACAACGCTTCGAAGACGGCGAGAAGATATACGGCTTCATCCTGGCGTTCTTCGGGTTGGGCAGCGCGTTGGGCGCGCTCACCGTGTCGTCGGGCCGGCTGCCTCGTCGCTATCTGACGGTGATGCTGGCGATGTGGAGCGTCGGTTGTGTTCCGCTGGTGGTGTACGGATTCACGTCGTCGTTCACGGTGATGGCCGTGGCGACGTTCGTCATCGGCTTCACCGACGGCGCCGGGATGGTCATCTGGGGCACGCTGCTGCAGCGGCGGGTTCCGACCGAGATGCTGGGGCGGGTGTCGAGCCTGGACTTCTTCGTCTCGCTGGCCTTCATGCCGGTGTCGTTCGCGATCGTGGGTCCGCTGTCGAAAGTCGTTTCGATGCAGACGATCTTCCTGGTGGCTGGTATCGCGCCCGTGCTGTTCGCCGCGGTGGCGATGCGGGCGGCCCGGATGCGCCAGGACGAGTTGGCCCATCCGTTGCGCTAGACGCCGAACATCGGGGGTAGTGCGAGCACCAAGACCAGACCCCAGAAGAAGTGGGTCAGTACCGGTGCGAGCACTCCCCCGGTCGCCCGGCGTTCGGATGCGCACACCAGACCGAGGATCACCGCGGCGAAGCCGAGCATCGGGTTGCCCGTCGTTGCAGACGTCGCCGCCACGTAGAGGACCGTCGAGACGGCCACGGGATAGGCCTTGCCGAGCGCGGTGTACAACGCGCCGCGGAAGAACATCTCTTCGGCGATCCCGTTGATCACGGTGATGAACACCACCAGTGCCAGCGGTCCGTAGTTGGCGAATTCCAGTACCCGCGTGATGTATTCACGAACACCGGGGATCTCCCGCGCTACCAGGCCACCGATCACGAATGCGCCGCCAAGTGCTAGGCCCGCCAGGGTGCCGGTGATGACCGGGCGTTGGTTGCGGCCGCGGAATCGTACACACCCGAGGTGCAGCGGGCCAGAAGCCCTCGCGCCGACCGCCCAGACGCCGGCCAGCATGAGGGTAAGCCAGTAGAACGACTCGTCGCCGGGCGGCCGCGTCAACGAGTACCCAAGCAGCACAGCGCCGATCACCAGCACAACGGCCACCACGATACGGCGGCGCCGGATCAGTGCGGGCGGTTCGTGGTGGGGCACCGCGACCATCGTGGCGATGTCGCGCATCTCGCGCAGTGTCATGCCGGGGTTGCCTTCGGCACGAAGTTGAGCACCGTGTCCACTCCGGTGCGCAGCGCGGCGATGACGGGGCCCGGCACGGCACCGAGCAGCCCGAGGACCGGTCTGACGATGGGCGGCGTGATCAGTCTGGCGAGCTGCTGGATGCGCAGCGCGTCTCCGCCTGCCCACGTCGGGTCGGTGTCGGCGAGGTGGTGAGGATCCGTGAGCGCATCGACCGGTCGGGGCCGCCGACTGGACAGCGAACGCATGATGGCGTCGTCGATGCCGACGAGCCCACCGGGCGGGTCGGGCAGCACGTCCCGCAAGTGGGCCTCCGACGCCATCATCGGATGGTCGAGCGATTCCACGAGGTCCGACGCCAGTCCCCCGGGAATGGGCAGCACCGCCGCCGTCATCCACGACACCACGCTGGTATTCACCCCGGGGACGGGCAGTTCTGCGCGCCACTTTCCGGACAGGCGGGCATAGGCGCGCAGCAGGTCGCCGTAGGACGTGGTCTCCGGGCCACAAATGTCGTACGCGCCGGCCGGCACGCCGTCGGCGTCGGCGACAGCGACTAGGTAGTAGAGGACGTCGGAGATCGAGATCGGGTCGATCGGGTTCGACGACCACGCCGGAAGAGGAATGAACAAGAACCGGTCGCCGACGTAACGCAGCATCTCGAACGACGTCGACCCCGAGCCGATGATCATCGCAGCACCCAGCCACACCACGTCGGGACCGCCGTCGAGGCTCAACGCATTGGCGACCTCGGCACGGCTGGTCAGGTGTTCGGACAGGTCGTCCTCGTCGGGGACGAACCCGCCAAGGTACACGATCCGCCGAACGCCGGCTTCCTTTGCCGCGGTCGCCACATTGGCGGCGGCACGATTGTCGGCGTCACGAAAGCCCGGCTGGCCGATGCCGTGCACCAGGTAAAAGACCACATCGATGGGACCGGCCTCGCCGAAGGCGTTCTTCGCCGACCGTTCGTCGTGTGCGTCCAATGCGACGCCCGTGACGTCGTCATGCCAGCCGAAATCGACCAGTCGGTCGGGAGTTCGGGTGGCGGCGACGACGTCGTGGCCGGCATCGAGCAGAGCGGTGACGAGCCGCGAACCGACATAGCCGGTGGCGCCGGTCACCAGGGTGCGCACTGTATTCACCGTAGGGCTGTACCCGACTTGCCTCGCACGAAAACGCCCCAACGATGGCAGCGATCGCCGCGTCGACGCACGTCCAGCATCCGATGCGGTGAGAGACCTTGTGCTGGTGGGGAATTGGTGGCGATCTAGGCGGGGTTGAACTTGAAGCTCACCTTCACCACCCCGTGGTCGCCGGTGCCGGTCTCCTTGTGGTTCTCGAAGTTGAGGTGGTCGTTGTTGATGACCAGACCGTCGAACAGCCACAGGCGCTTTCGGCTGTTGTCGTAGAACTGCTCGCTGACGAGGACGTGGTCGAGCGACTCACGCAGATCCTGGTGTACATGGGTGTAGTAGACGTCGCGCGTGTCCCGGTACTCCTGCAACGTCTGAGCGGTGTACAGCCCCACATCGCTTCCGCCGGTGGCCTCGCCCACAAGGAAATTGGGCTGCTCGGTGAGGATGTTCGCGGTGTTGCTGTGCTGGCCGTCGTTGATGTCGCCGAGAACGATGACCGGCGTTGTGGTGCCTTTCATCACCTTGGTGAGCATCACGCGAAGGGCGACCGCCTCAGCGGTTCGGCGGATTGTCGAGATGCCGGCGCCGAGCGCCTTCTGATGCGGCTTGAACTTGTCCGGCTCGCTCACGAACCACGCTTCTTCACTGACGTCCGTCGGCAGCTTGGACTTCAGATGCGTCACGAACACCTCGGTCGGGGTCTGGTCGTCGCGCAGCTTGACCTGGAATCGCAGAACCGGCCGGGAAAATGCTCTGATTGTGACCTTGATCTGTGGCGACTGCGGATCGGCTGGGTCCTCCTTGAGGTCTAGCCTCACTGCCTCGCCGAACTTGTCCTCCCACTTTGGTTCGCCGGTGCGGAGCCCCTTGCGCACGAGCGCCCCGCAGACGATCTTCTTGCCGTTCGCCGGCGTCGCCAGCGCCTCGTAGTCGTCGTTCAAGAACTTGGGCTCGTCATCGGTGCCGTAGTTGTAGTTCAGGACTGCATCCAGCGCGGTCTTGCTCCACAACTCCTGCAGCCCGACAATGTCGGGCTTCAGCACGACACCCAATTGCCAGACTGTCCATTGCATCTTCAGCAAGAATTCTTCCGGCGTCCATGGTGTTTGCCCCGAGTTCATGGGCTTGCCCGGATCTTGGAGGTTGAACAGATTGAAGGTCGCGACGCTAAATGCCTTGAGGTTCATGGAATCATCATGAGCCCGAAATTCCAGGAGCGGCTCGGTTTCGGTGAACCACGGAGCGTCAAACGCCTTGATACACCTTGCGATAACTCGACGGCGACATCCCCACGCCGCGGCGCAAGTGGTGGCGCAGGTTGCCGCCCGAGCCGAGGCCGGAGAGCCGGGCGACCTCGTCCACGGGGAGGTCCCGCGACTCCAACAATTCGCGGGCGCGGTCGACGCGACGACGCCGCACCCACATGCCCGGTGACTGACCCGTCTCCTCACGGAAGCGCCGGTTGAACGTGCGCGGGCTCATCTTGGCGTGCCGGGCCAATCGCTGAACGGTCAGCTCCTCGTCGAGGTGCCGCAGCGCCCATTCCCGGGTCGCGGCGGTCGAGTAGTGGTCGGGTTCCGGCACCTGCCGGTCGATGAACTGGGCCTGACCGCCTTCGCGCCACGGCGGCACGACGCAATACCTCGCCACCGCATTGGCCACCTGGGCGCCGTGATCGGAGCGAATGAGGTGCAGGCACAAGTCAATTCCCGCAGCCAGCCCCGCCGACGTCAGCACGTCGCCGTCGTCGACGAACAGCACGTTCTCGTCGACCCGCACCTCCGGGTACAGGCGGCGCAGCGCGTCGGCGAACTTCCAGTGGGTGGTGGCGGGCCGCCCGTCGAGCAGGCCCGCCGCGGCGAGCACGAAGGCGCCGGTGCAAATCGACACCAGCCGAGTGCCGGGCCGAATCAGGGCCAACGCCGCTGTCGCCTCCGGTGGCAGCACCCCGTCGGCGCGGGCAGGCACATAGCGCGTACCCGGAATGACCACCGTGTCGGCGGTGGCCAGCACCTCCGGCCCGGCGGCGGGCACGACGTCGAAGCCGGTAGTCGCGCTGACCGGTCCGTGTGTCAGTGCACACGTCACCACGTCGTAGAGAGGGTGGCCGTCGGCGTCGCTCGCGTTCGAGAACAGGGTCGGCGCGATCGCGGCGTCAAAGCCCACCACCGGTGGCAGCAGCAGGACGGCGACGCGATGCATCTCGCCATTCTGGCATGTTTTTGACGATTGGTGTCATTCATGCCACTGGTCGAGCCATGACCCCATCGGCGACAGTTATCCGGTGACGTTGGCCGCCGCACAGAAAAGCACGCCACTGGGCCGGATCCACTGGGCCTGGGTGGTGGCCGCGGTCAGCTTCATCGCGATCCTGGGCGCCGCGGGTTTCCGCTCCGTGCCAGGCGTGATGATGAACCCGCTGCACCACGAGTTCGGTTGGTCGCACGGTGTGGTCGGGCTGGCGATGGCGGTCAACATGACGCTATTCGGCCTGACCGCCCCGTTCGCGGCGGCGTTGATGGACCGCTTCGGAATGCGTCCGGTGCTGTCGGCGGCGCTGCTGCTGATCGCGACGGGTTCGGCGCTGAGCGTGACGATGACCGCGAGCTGGCAGCTGGTCCTGTTGTGGGGCGTGCTGGTCGGCGTCGGCACCGGCTCGATCTCGATGGGGTTTGTCGCCACCGTCGCCACTCGGTGGTTCGACGCGCGCCGCGGCCTGGTCACCGGTGTACTAACCGCCGCGAGCGCGACAGGGCAGTTGATCTTTTTGCCGATCGTCGCAGAGGTCACCACCCGGCACGGCTGGCGATGGGCGTCACTGATCGTCGCCGCCGCCGCGCTTTGCGTCGTGCCGCTGGTGGTGGTGTTCATGCGAAACTACCCGCAGGACAAGGGCTTAACGCCCTACGGTGCGACGGACGCGGCTGAGCCGACGCCAGTTCCGGCGTCCAGCTTCCGCGCGGCGTTCGACGGGTTGCGGCTGGGTGCGCGCGCGCCTGCGTTCTGGCTGTTGGCCGCCAGCTTCGCGATCTGCGGGATGACCACCAACGGATTGATCGGTACACATTTCATTCCCGCCGCCAATGACCACGGCATGCCCACCACCGTCGCGGCCGGGTTATTGGCCACCATCGGCATCCTCGACGTCGCCGGAACGGTGTTCTCGGGCTGGCTCACCGACCGGGTCGACCCCCGGTTGCTGCTGGTCGTGTACTACACCGGGCGTGGCATCTCGCTGCTGTTGTTGCCCTCGCTGCTTTCGCCCCACGCCGAACCCAGCACGTGGGTGTTCGTGATCTTCTACGGCCTGGACTGGGTGGCCACCGTGCCGCCGACGATCGTGTTGTGCCGCAACTACTTCGGCACGCGATCTCCGGTCGTGTTCGGCTGGGTCTTCGCGTCGCATCAGCTCGGCGCCGCGATCGCCGCCGCGGGCGCCGGCTGGCTGCGTGACCTGCAGGGTGGCTATGACATGGCGTTCTACCTGGCGGCCGGGCTCTGCTTCGTCGCCGCGGCGCTCTGCGCAAACGTGCGAAAAGCGCAGGTCAGCGTACCCGCAGCGGGATCCTAGCTTGATCTTGACTTTGCCGTTCAGTCCCCGCTGCCCTTAACATGCCTAGCGACCTGAAGAGCTGAGGAGCCTAACGTGAAGACTCGCACCAGCAAGGCACTGGGCGCCGCCGCCGGAATCGCCGCCATCGCCCTGTCTGTACCGCTGGCGGTCACCGCCTACGCCGAGCCGACGGAGACCACCACCACACCAGTGGCGCCAGTCCCCGACCCGCAGGGGCCGGGCTGTGACGCGTTCAAGCAGGCGTTGCCCACATTCAAGGACCTGGACAAGCAACCCGTCGGCACCGCGCTGGCCAGCATCCCGGACATCTCGACGTTCAACTCCCTGGCCTCGGGTCAGGCGAACCCCGCGGTGAACATCGTCCCGATGCTCAACAACGGCCCGTACGTGGTGTTCGCGCCGACCAACGAGGCGTTCGCCGAGCTGCCGCAGCTCGATGCCCTGAAAGCGGATCCGGCGGCGCTGACCAAGCTTCTCTACTACCACGTGTTCCTCGGCCTGCTCGGTCCCGACGACGTGAAGGGCCAGCGGCCCACGCAGGAGGGCACCGAGATCAAGGTGACGGGCAAGGGCGGCGACATCAAGGTCAACGACACCGCCAAGGTGCTCTGCGGCGCCGTCCAGGCCAGCAACGCACGGATCTACTTGATCGACACGGTCCTCGATCCGGCACTCGGCCCGGAGCCGATCACGCCGTCGGCGACGTCCACCACGACGACGACCACCCCGACCACGACGACCACTGAGACGTCGTCGGCGACCGAGACGCCGGCCGCAGACGCGCCGATCGGCTGAGCGGGGCCACTACAGCCCGGCCCTACAGCCCAAGGTCGCGGCCGATGATCTCCTTCATGATCTCGGTCGTGCCGCCGAAAATGGTCTGGATGCGCACGTCGACGTAGTCGCGGGCGACCTTGTACTCGTTCATGTAGCCGTACCCGCCGTGCAGCTGCACGCAGTTGTCGACGACCCGCTTGCCGAGTTCGGTGCACCACCACTTGGCCTTGGACGCCTCAACGGCCGTCAGCTCGCCGTCCACCACCGCCCGCAGGCACCGGTCGATGTACTGCTCGGCGATCTCGAGCTCGGTGTCCATCTCGGCCATCACGAATCGGTTGTGCTGGAAACTGCCGATCGGCTGCCCGAACGCCTTGCGATCCTTGACGTATTGCAGCGTCTCGTTGAACGTCGCGCGGGCGCCGGCGACGGCGGCGACCGCGATGGACAGCCGCTCGGACGGCAGGTTGGCCATCAGGTGATAGAACCCCTGACCCTCCGTGCCCAGCAGGTTGTTGCCGGGCACCCGGACGTTCTCGAAGTGCAGTTCGGCGGTGTCGGCCGCGTGCAGGCCCATCTTGTCGAGCTTGCGGCCGCGGGCGAACCCCTCCATGCCGCGCTCCACGACCAGCAGTGAGAAGCCCTTGTGCCCGGCCTCAGGGTCGGTGCGGGCCACCACGATGACCAGGTCGGAGTTGATGCCCGCGGAGATGAACGTCTTGGAGCCGTTGAGGATCCAGTCGTCGCCGTCGCGTACCGCGGAGGTCTTGATCCCGGCGAGGTCGCTCCCCGCGCCGGGTTCGGTCATCGCGATGGCGCCGATCAGCTCACCCGTGATGTAGCCGGGCAGCCACCGCTCCTGCTGCTCTTCGCTGGCCAGGTTCGCAAAGTACGGCCCGACGATGTCGTTCTGCAGGCTCAGTCCCGGCGCGGCAGGTCCGAACTTCGAAAACTCCTCGACGATCACCGCGTTGAACCGGAAGTCGTCGACGCCCCCGCCGCCGAACTGCTCGGGCATGTTGAACCCGATCAGGCCGTATTTGCCTGCGGCGACATAGGATTCGCGGCCCACCACGCGCTCGGCTTCCCACTTCTCGACATGCGGGGCGCATTCCTTCTCGAGAAACTGCCGGGCGGTTTCGCGCAGCTGCTCGTGCTCGGGTTCGAAAATCAGTCGTTTCATCAGCGTGCCTTCCATACGGGCTGCCGCTTCTCGGCGAATGCCAGCGGTCCTTCCTTGGCGTCCTCTGACTTGAGAAGGGTCGGGAATTCCCTTGTGGTCCTTGCCCAACCCGCCTCGTCGTCGGTGATGACGCCGTCGTCGGCGCCATACGCCACCCGCTTGCTGGCCTGTACGGCCAATGGCGCGTTGACGGTGATCCGCTCGGCCAGCGCCAGCGCCGCATCCACCTCGGTGCCGTCGGGCACCACCTGGTTGATCAATCCCCACTTCAGCGCGTCGGCAGCCGACATCGGCTCGCCGGTGAAGAGCAACTCCATCGCCACCTTGGGCGGCAACTGCTCGGCGATTCGGAACACGCCACCGGCGGCGGCGATGAGACCGCGCTTGACTTCGGGCAGACCAAACGACGCGCTCTCCCGCGCGACGACCAGATCACTGGCCAACGCAAGCTCGGTGCCACCGCCCAAAGCGGTGCCGTTGACGGCGGCGATGGTCGGCTTGTCGATGAAGTGGCGGACGTAGCCGGCGAAGCCCCACTCACTGTGGTCAGGGTGATAGATGTTCTCCCGGCGGGAGATCGCCTTGAGATCTGCTCCCGCGCAGAAGGATTTGTCGCCGGAACCGGTGATCACCACCACGCGAACGTCGGGGTCCTGCTGAGCCTCGGCCAACGCATCACCGACGGCGGTGCTCACCGCGGCGTTGACCGCATTGCGCGCTTCCGGGCGGTTGATCGTGATGATCATGACGTTGCCGCGGCGCTCAACCACCGCCCCCGGCTGCGTGATGGTCTCCATCACAATAGCTCCAGGATGGTGGCATTGGCCTGGCCGCCGCCCTCGCACATGGTCTGCAGGCCGTACTGAATTCCCTTGTCCCGCATGTGATACAGCATCGTGGTCATGATGCGTGCACCCGAACCGCCAAGCGGGTGGCCCAGCGCGATCGCGCCGCCGTTGGGATTGAGCTTCTTCTCGTCGGCGCCGATGTCCTTCAGCCACGCCAGCGGCACAGGGGCGAACGCCTCGTTGACCTCGAACACGCCGATCTCCTCGAGCCTCAGCCCCGAGCGCTTCAACGCCTTCTGGGTGGCGGGGATCGGCGCGGTCAGCATGATCACCGGATCGGCGCCGGCAAGTGTCGCGGTGTGCACCTTGGCGATCGGCTTGAGCCCCAACGACTTCGCCTTCTCGGCCGACATGAACAGCAGGGCGGCCGAACCGTCGGAGATCTGCGATGAGTTGCCGGCATGGATGACGCCATCCTCTTTGAATGCGGGCTTGAGCTGAGCCATCTTCTCGATGGTGGTGCCGCGGCGGATGCCCTCGTCCTTTAGCACCGGGTTACCGTCCTGGTCTTTGATGGCCACGATCTGGTCGTCGAATGCGCCGGAATCCTGGGCGGCCGCGGCCTTGTCGTGCGAGCCGAGGGAGAACTCGTCGACGGCGGTACGGTCGAAGCCCCACTGCTCGGCGACCATCTCGGCGCCGATGCCCTGGTTCGGGGTCTGGCTGTAGCGATTGCGGAATGCCTCGGGATACGGATGGCCTCCGTTGGCCAGCGAGGCGCCCATCGGGGTGCGCGACATCGACTCCACACCGCCGGCGACCACCACGTCGTAGTGCCCGGCAACCACGCCGGCCGCGGCAAAGTGCACCGACTGCTGGCTCGAGCCGCATTGTCTGTCGACGGTGACGCCAGGGACGGTCTCCGGCCAGCCCGCGGCCAGCAGCGCGGTGCGGCCGATATCGAGCGCCTGCTCGCCGGCCTGCATGACACAACCCCAGATGACGTCGTCGACGATGCCGGGATCGACCCCCGCCCGCTCGACGAGGCCGTTGAGCACCTGCGCGGAGAGTTCGGCCGGATGAACACCCGACAGCCCGCCGTTTCGCTTGCCGATCGGCGACCGCACGGCCTCGACGATGACGGCTTCAGCCATGACACTTCTCCTTTGAGGTTGTTGTGTAGCCCGAACGTAGATGAACAAAGTTTACTAGGTCAACCTACTGGTTGGTAGGGAGTGCAGCAGCAGAACCTGCAGCCCCGCATGATGATCCCTCACGTCTACGCTGGTAAAACGATCAGCCACCAGCGCGTATCCGCGCTATCAACCCCACCAGACGCTCCACATGGTTTACTGAGTTGTACAGCTGGCACTATGGCCTGGCGCAACGTTATGGGAGTGGGAGTGGCTCGAAGCACACCGTTGGCGCCGATGATCGGCCGCCCGGATGCCATGAGCGCGAGCGCGGCCGTCCGGTCACCGAAGACGGCCGAGCTCGTCGCGGGCACGCTGCGCCGGATGGTGGTCGACGGTCAGCTCAAGGATGGTGACTTCCTGCCGAACGAGGCCGAGCTGATGGCCCACTTCGGCGTCAGCCGCCCGACGTTGCGCGAGGCGGTGCGCGTGCTGGAGTCCGAACGCCTCGTCGAGGTGCGGCGTGGCTCGCGCACCGGCGCCCGGGTGCGGGTGCCCGGGGCCGAGATCGTCGCCCGCCCCGCGGGGCTGTTGCTCGAGCTCTCGGGCGCGACCATCGCAGACGTCATGGTCGCGCGCGCCGGCATGGAACCGATGGCCGTTCGGCTGTTGGCCGAATCCGGCACGCCGGAAGCCTTCGACGAGCTCGACCAGATGTTGGAAGAACACATCCCGGCCGGTTGGCAGTCGGGTCGGCTGGCAGAGACCACCGGGGATTTCCACCGCCGGGTGGTCGAGCTGTCGGGCAACGCGACGCTCGGCATCATCGCGGGCATGCTGCACGAGATCACCGTGCGGCACACCGCATTCGTGTTCAAGGAACGCCGGCCGGTGTCGAAGGCGGATTACGAGAAGCTGATGCGGTCCTACCGGCGGCTGATGCAGTTGTTGCGCTCAGGCGACGGTGCCGCGGCCGAGGCGCATTGGCGCAAGCACCTCGACACCGCCCGCGCGCTTCTGCTGAAGGGACTCGAGACCGTCAAGGTCCGCGACGTAGTGGGCTAGGCGCAAGGCTCTGTGGTGGGGACTAGTGAATTGTCCGCCTATGAGCGACACTGTCGCTAATCGCATAGCTCGTCAAGGCTTTCAGCGACAGTGTGTCGCTCATAGGCGGGCATTACGCATACACAGGGCGCGAAGCGATCTCGCCTCACACTAGTCAGGGCACACCTCTACATGACCCATGCCATACACGTGCACGGGGACATCGTCGGACCACGGCTGACGCGTCACCATGTCGGCGACTTTCACGTAGCCGCTCTCGAATTCGCCTGTGGCGGCATCAACCAGCCGGTACTCCTGCGTCTGCCGGTGAATGGGTTGCGCGTCGATGATCACGATGCGCACCTCGCCCGGTTCGAAGTGGCAACGCTCCTGCATCGCCGTGATGAGTTGTTCGTTGTGCATGTGGCCGTCGCCGAAATTCCAGCCGATTGCGGTGCTGCAGATCCGCTCGCCGTCGGTGATGACGTAGTCGTCCTCGTTGTGCCCGGCCATCGCGCGGTGCGCAAGAGTGAACTGCGCCTTTCCGTGAGTGTTGAAGCCGCGGAAGGCGTATCCCATGTACAGGTACATCTCAGCGGTCTCCTTGCTGCCGTAGAAACGTTCCATCTGGGCGGCAGGCATGCTGGCGATGGAGACAATCCCGCGTTCGATCTTCTCTGCGGCCGACGGCTTGATGCACCACAGCGTCGTGTCCCAGTTGCCTGCGTAGTAGCGCATGCCCGGCAGGAACGAGATCTTGCGCGGGAAAAGGTTTCCCAGCACCACGGTGCCGGCGCTGACGAAGAACAGCAGCGCCACCGGCCATGGGTTGTGCAAATCGGTCAGCCCGAGGTCTGCGTGGCCGACGAACAACGCCACCACGCCGAAGATCATGAAGACGTTCCACTCCAACGGCACGCCCATCGGGATCGCCGACAGGATCGTGAAGTGGAAGCAGATCATCACGAAGGCCGCGATCGCCGTCGACCATCCACCGTTGGAAAAGAACAGCACCAACGGGACGCACATCTCGACGACTGTGCCGCCGTGCGCGAAGAAGCGCGCAAGCCGACCGGGCCGAAGGTCGTCGGGAAACTTCTCGAAGAACTTGCGCTTGATCCAACGCGGCCGGAACACCGGGTTGTTGGACATCATCGTCGACACCACGGACGGAAAGTGCTTGTTGAGTTTCGACGTGGCCGCGCCCATCCAGATGATGACGAACACGATCTTGGCCGCGATGACCATGTCGACCCCGGTGAAAAGGAAGGTCACCGTCAAGGTCCCGTACACCTCGCCGCGGGCCGCCAGGAAGATCACCTTGTCCCGCAGTCCCGCGAGCGCCAGCAGACCGAGAATGGTCCAGATCTGCCATAGCGGCAGCACCCCGACGGTGGTGTTCAGCGCCGGAATCGGCCCGGTGCCGTCCGAGAACAACGCGACCACCAGCATCACCAGCAGCGCGCCGTACAGCAGGACGTCGAGCCGTGTGCGCGCCGTGCCTTTGGTCAGTGGCACCCGGTTGGGCCACGGTGGCAGCCGAATGGTGTTGGGCCGCAACCAGTACAGGATCGATCCCATCGGCGGGAAGAACCGGTTGTTCAGCGGGCCGAACCCGCACCCGAGGCCGACGACCTCGAACAGCATGGTGTAGAGCACGACCTTTTGGAACACGATCGGCTCGATCCACCAGTCGCCGACGTTGGTGAAGCCGTCGATGCCCTTGGTGGCCAACGCGAACAGCCAGCCGCCGAGTATGTATAGAAGAATCTTGACGACATAGAACAGGTGCAGCACGACGGGCGTTCCGAAGCCCACCTCGGCCCAGTGCCGGGCCATCGGCTTGATCTTCTCCGCGCGCGTGCCCTTGCTCCACTCCTCGTAGTCGATGACGGGCGAGTCCTGCTTGAGAAAACCCATGACGCATGAGACTAGAACTTGTTCTAGCTTCGCGGATACAGTTGGCCGGACGAAGTCTGGCTAGGCGTCAGCTTTGGCAGGTGGCCTGTAGAAGATCACCAGCTGTCCGATACCGCCGGCCAGGCCCAGCCCGGCGGAGATCAGCAGGCCCCACCAGCCGTGTAGCAGGTCATAGAGGCCCGTGGTGTGGAACAGGGCGTAGTCGAGGCTGAGCTTGCCCGCCCCGATGGTAGCTACGCCCACCGCAGACGCCGCCAGTACCAGGTTGTACTCCCAACCCTCCTTGACGATAAAGAAGCCGTTGGGCCGGTGCACAGTCCAGGCGGCGACGAGCATCAGCGCGACGAAGCCTGCCGCGGGGATCGGCGTCAGCAGCCCGAGCGCCAACCCGATGCCCGCGGACATCTCGGTGGTTGCGGCGATCCGGGCATGGAACGAACCCGGTTTCATCCCCATGCTGTCGAACCAGCCCGCGGTGCCCTTCAGCCCCCCGGCCCGAAGAACTTGTTGTAGCCGTGCGCGGCCATGGTCAGACCCAGAACCACCCGCAGGATCAGCACTCCGACGTCGTAGGCAGTCATGTAACAGAATCTAGGCCATCTGTTAAACCGCCGCCCGGCACTCAGTGAACGAGTGAATCGCCGCCGTGTTGGCTGCTGAGGGGAACTCAGCGCGCGAGTGAGCCGTCGAGCCTGTCCACGTAGGCGTCGACATCCCCTATCGCCGACTCGGCCGCGTGCACGCTGATCGCGATGGTGTCGCCGATCCCGTGGACGCCGTGGGTGAGGCCCATCATCGGCGACAAGCCCGGATAGCCGGCGGTCAGCACGACCGGCGCCCCACCGAAATTCAAGTCCGCGGCTCCGCGATTGACGCTGGACACCACGGTGTTGCCGGTGACGATCGGCGATCGCACGTCCGGATCGAATTGCGCCACACCCCAACGCAACAGCGGTGCCGGAACCGCGGCGGACGCCCGGCTCGCCGCTGCCATCGCCGGATGGGCGGCGCGACGGCGACGGCGTTCGAGATCCTCGGCGATGCGGTTCGTTCGCGCACCGAAGTCCAGGCCTGGGAAGAGGTCGACGCCGACATTGCCGAAGTGGTTATGGGCATGCCGGACACCGCTTTTCGCCATCGGCACCTCGGCGCCGAGATTGGAGGTATCGTCACCGAACTCGCGCAGGTGTTCCGACAGGGCCGTGGACACCGCGGCCAGCACAGCGATGGTCACCGTCGGGCTGGACAGCTGATCGCGGTGTCGGACCAGCGTGCGGACGGTTCTCGCACCAGTCGGCCGCGTGTTGCTGTGCAGCGCGGGACGTGAATCCGCCTGTGGGGGTACCAGTCCGGCCTCGGTGTCGCGGACCAGCCGCCGATGCGTACGGGCGGCCCGGATGCTGCGCCACGGCAGTGCCGCGCCGAGAAACGGTGGAGGCGCCTTCACCGGCGGCACCATGCCACGACGGCCGAACAAACAGGCCGCCAGCGCCGACGATCGATTGCCGTCGCCCAGCGCATGCGTGGCCTGCAGCACCGCAACGGTGCCCGTACCGGCACCGGGCAATCCCTCGACCGCTGTGAAGACGTGCAGCCGCCATGACATCGCCTGTGCGTCGAGTTGGTTCTCGCCCAACCTGGCAACGGCGCCCAGACAGCCAAGCCACGTCGGGTCGGCGAGGTCGTGCACCACGAATTGATCCGCGCTGACCTCGCCGGCCACCCACGCCGGGTATGTCAGCACGCTGCGCTCCTGCACTCGCAGTCTCAGCTCGGGACAACCGCGTGCTCGCTCGCGGATCTCATGCAACGCCCGCTCGAGTTCGGACGGCACGCCGGCGAAGCCGTACAGCAGGAACTGGTCGTTGGGGATCTTGGCCGACATCCAATGCGTTTGTGCGTCGACCGGAGAGAGTCGGCGCGCGAACATGTTCATCAGGCTAGGCTCTGCAGCCATGCTCCCGCCTGCGAACAAGGACGGGGCCGTGGTCGTCACCGGCGCCTCCTCCGGAATCGGCGAGGAGATCGCGCGCGAATTCGCCCGTCGCGGTTACGGATTGGTGTTGGTCGCCCGCCGCGCCGACCAGTTGCGGGAGTTGGCGGCGTCTCTGGGCGGGGTTGCGCGCGTGCTTCCGGCCGACCTGTCGCTGCCCGCCGATCGGGCTGCCTTGACCGGATCAGGTGGCGGCGCTCGGCGTTGCCCCCGACATTCTGGTCAACAACGCGGGCCTGGCCAACCTGGGTCCGGTCGCCGAATCGGATCCCGCGGCCGAGCTCAAGCTGATCGAGGTCGATGTCAGCGCGGTCGTCGACTTGTGCAGCCGGTTCGTGCCCGGAATGGTCGCGCGCGGCCGCGGTGCGGTGCTCAACGTCGCGTCGGTCGGCGCGTTCGGCCCGGTACCGGGGCAAGCGACTTACGCCGCAGCCAAGGCGTTCGTGCTGTCCTACACCGAGGCGCTGCGAGAAGAGCTTCGCGGTACTGGCGTCACGGCGGCCACGCTGTGCCCAGGGCCGGTACGCACGGGCTTCGGCGAAGCAGCGGGCATCCCTGACGAAGAAGCCGAGAAGTCGCTGCCGAAGTTCCTTTGGAAGGAGGCCGATGAGGTTGCCAGGATCGCGGTCGACGGCTTGGCTTCGGGGAAGGGCGTAATCGTTCCCGGCGCGGCTAACCGCATCGCGTCCGTGATCAATCAACACGCCCCGCGGCGGCTGCTGCTACCACTGGTTGCCCGCAACCATCCCGGCCTGAAGAAGACCTAACGAGCTTTTCGGCCACCGCTCCTACACGGGGTCGAACTTCGAGATCAGCCAGCGGTCACCAACCTTGTCGAGCGTCACCTGTACCCTCGACGCAGTGTCGGTCGGTGTGTCCTGGCCGACCACCACAGTCTGGTTGACGAACACCAGGACCACCGCGTG
>CAVQSK010000016.1:0-276460 GCA_963715885.1 uncultured Actinomycetota bacterium | reverse complement strand
TTGCTTGGTCGGGGTGAAGTTCACAATCAGACCAAGTTGGGGTTCAGGCTGCGGTGAGTGCTGCGTTTGTGAATTGATTGAGGTGTCGGTCGAGTTGGCGCCAGGCGTGCGCCAGATCGCTGCGGTGGGCGAGATCTGTTGGGAGCCTTGGGTCTAACTCGGCCAAGCCGGGTGCCAGGACGCGCCCGTAGACCTTGGTGAACAGTACCGCGACGCGGCGGCCCAGCGCGGTGAGTTGGTAGCGGTGATGGCCCGGCAGCCGGACGATGAGCCCCTTGCGTTTGAGCCGCCGCAGGTCGTAGGTGGCTTGGCGGCTGGTGTAGGGGCCGCCCAGCAGGGTGGTGACGGTGCGGACCAGGGCGGGGTTGTCGAACCCGGCGAGCAGGTGGGTAAAGCCGACGACGGCGGCCAGCACCGCCATCACCCGCGGGTCCCCGAACGGCAGTGCGGGGGCGTGTTGACCGTCGATCTGCGATGGTCGGGTCACCCGAGTGAAGGTGGCCACATCCGGAGCGGGCCGGGCATCGGCGGCTTGCGCGTCACACAGACGCTGGTTGGCTTCCTGGCCAACCGCCCGTAGGGCCTTCCAGTTCTCGGCGGTCACCCGTCGGCCGATGCCGAAGTCACGGGTGTTGCAGACCACGGTTTCGGTGCGCAACGCCCGATGCTCCTTGAAATATTGCTTGATCCGGCTAGACCGGTAGTAGCAGCTGATCTGCGGATCGACCCCCTTGGTGATGACCCGGGTGCGCCAGGTGCCCGGGGTGCATCGGCTGATGCGTCGGTCGAAGATCAACGAGACCGATTCCGGTCGGCCCACGTCGAGGTGATCGCGGATGAGCTGCTCGAAAAACGACCGCCCGGCCGCGGGTCGGTCGAACACCCGGGTGTCGGAAATCTCGAACTGGCGAAACGCCAACTCGTAGACGTAGCCGGCGCGCACATCCGCGCGGGTCAGCGGCGAGGGCAGCCGCTTCTGCCAACGCCAAAAGAAGCTTTTCACCGCGCCCGAGCCGAGCCGGTCACAGATCCGCTGCAGCGCCGCGGGGTCCTCACAATCACGGAAGCCGTTATCCAGGGCGGTGTAGCCGATGCCGAGCCGTTCGCATTGCCGCTGTGCCCAGGTGTGCCCGTTGAGCCAGATCCACACCGGCCAGGGGGCATAGGCGTTGGTCTTCCAAAACGCCCCACCCCACTCGGGATCCCACAGGTAGAAGTAGAAGTGATTGACGAAACCCATCTGCGGGGCCCACTCCATGTGCGGATGCGCCGCATGCTCTTGGCCCTTGGCCTTCCACGACCGCCACATTGGGGTCTTTTCCTGCGCGATGCCGATCAACACCACCCGCCCGTCACCGCCCTCGCGTTCGGCGGTCTTGATCAGCGGGCGGGCGATCTGCTCCTTATTCTCGCCCTTGGCGAACCGGCGCACCGGGACCCCATTCTTCTTCGCCCACCGGTACACCTCGGCGACATACGCGTCGCCGATCTTGCCGAACGCCGCCGACGACGGGATCGAAAACCCCTTCTGCCAGTACAAAAACTGGCACACCCCGCCCACACACTGCAGCTTCGGCACGTACGCCTGTAAGAAGATGCGGTCCACCGATCGACAGGTCAGCGTCACATGATCCCGCAGTAGAGTTGCATAGTCGGCCATCACCGCCTCCTTGGTCTGAACAACCCTGAGGCTACGACCGACACGAGGGATCTCCGAACACGGAGATCCCTCGTCTCACCTGCACACCCGGCCCATCGGCCGAGCATCACCCAACCAACACCTACGTATGAGGACGCTCGCTACAGCTATCTAGAGCCGGGGCCATTTATTGCAGGGCGGATTCCAGTCAACGTCGCAACATCGGAGCTACCCGGGAGGTTGCGGTGGGAGCACAGCGAAAGACCCGACGCGGCGGGATGTTGGTAGAAAAGCAGGACCGGTTCGTTCGGCTGATTGCCCACGGGGTGACCAACTCCGAAGCCTGTCGGATGGTGGGAATCAACCGCAGGACCGGAACACGCTGGCGGTACGGGCGCACAATCCTGAACACGGCTGGTGAGCGGGTGCATTATCCGGCGGTGTGCCTCATAGCAGCCAAGCCGCGGCATCCTCGTTATCTGTCTTCGGCCGAGCGGACAACGATCGCTGACCTGCGCCGGGCGGGTGTCAGTGTGCGCGACATCGCCGACGAGCTTGGGAGAGCTGCCTCAACGGTGTCGCGGGAGCTTCGCCGCAACGGTGACGATCGTGGTCGCTATTTGCCTGCCACCGCAGAGCGGTTGAGCGCCGAGCGGCAACGCCGATCGTCGCGGACACGGCGCGTGACGCGTGACGTGCAGCTTCATGCTGTCGTCGCCGAGTTGCTGGACAAGCGGTGGAGTCCCGAACAAGTCGCCTACGAACTGCGGATACGGTTCCCTGATCAACCGGAGCGCCACCTGTGTACCGAGTCGATCTATCAGGCGATCTACGATCCACGGATCGATCTGACTCGACCGGCCAAGCGGCGGCGACGGCGGCGCCGCCGCCGAGTCCAGGGTCTGGAGCGGCGGGGCCGGCTCACTAGCATGACGATGATCGCTGATCGGCCCGCTGAGGTCACCGACCGGGTACAGGCCGGGCATTGGGAGGGTGACTGCCTCATGGGTGCCGGAAATCGTTCGGCGATAGGCACTCTCGTTGAACGCACGACTCGCTTTGCGATCTTGATCCACGTACCCAAGGGGCAGCCGACCGCCGAGGCCATGCGCGACGGCATCACCGATGCGCTGGGCGTTCTTGCCCCCCACCTTCGGCGGACGCTGACCTGGGATCAAGGTAAGGAACTTGCGCTGCATCAACAGATCACCTCGCGCATCGGGACACGCGTGTTCTTCTGTGACTCGCACTCGCCGTGGCAGCGCGGCAGCAACGAGAATACGAACGGTCTGCTGCGGGACTACTTCCCCAAAGGCATTGACCTGGCTCATGTCTCGCCCGAAGAACTGCAGCGGGTCGCCGACGAACTCAACGACCGCCCACGTAAGACCCTCGGCTGGGCCCGACCGGCCGAATCGATGACCGATGCTGCAATGAGGATCGCATAACCGGCGCAGGCTGCACTTAACCCCAGAAGATCGCTGTCGGATCTCGATCCACTTCCGCCAACAAGTCCTCAACACTGGCCGTGGGCGACACCAGGTCGTAGGCGTGGAAGCGCAGGTTGCGGTCGCGCCAGTACAACGACCACACGCCGGTGGCCTTCGTGTAGCGCAGCCGGGCGATCGGGAACCGGGTCCACTCCGCGCCCATATCCGCCCGCCACGGCGGTCGGCACTCCACGATCGTCAGATGCCGAGCAGCGACGTCCACCTCGATCCGCACCTCGTCACGGACATGCTCGGGCACCCGATCCCGACACCAGCGGTGCACTCGCGCAACATCAGTCTCCGGCAGTCCCTTCACTCCACTAGTGTTTCAACTCGTCCCGTTGCGACGTTGACTGGAATCCGCCCCGTGCAGTTGATGATGCAGGGACCGGGGTGTGGGTGTGCCTGCAAGCCGCAGCGTAGCGGGCCGGGGTTGGTAGCCCAGGGAAGAGTGTCGGCGGTGGTGGTTGTACTCGTGTTTCCAGTCGCTGATGACCACGCGGGCTTGGGCCAGTGACCAGAAGCTGTTGATGTTGAGGCATTCGTCGCGGATGCGGGAGTTGAACGATTCGACGTAGCCGTTGCGCCACGGCTCGCCGGGCGGGATGAAGTGCAGCCCGACCTGGCCGTGCGGCCCAGTCGGCCATTGCGGTACAGGCTAATTCGGGTCCGTTGTCACACCGCAGCACCGCCGGATAGGTACCACGTTCGGCGGCGAGGCGGTCGAGTTCGGCGATGAGGTGCTCGCCGGTGATGCTGCGCTCGACCATGCCGCCGAGGCATTCGCGGGTGTGTTCGTCGATGATCGGAGACGATCTTGATGGGACGCCCGTCGGTGGTGGCGTCGAACTGGAAGTCGACCGCCCACACCCGGTTGGGTGCATCGGCGGTCACGGTGTCTGGCGCCGTCGAGGTACCGTGGCGTTTGCGGCGACGCCGCTGCGGCACCCGCAGCCCTTCCTCGCGCCAAAGACGTTGAATCTTCTTGTGATTAACCTGCCAGCCCTCACCGCGGGCGTCGTGATAGGCGGGCCGGAACCCACGGCGCGGATGCGTCTTGGCGTAGGCGCGCAGCCACTCCCGCAACGCCGCATCCGGATCAGCCGGTGTCGTCGCGGCTGGCCTCGTGTCGTTGGGTTGCTCGGTGTTGCCCGGCCACCCGGCAGGCGAACCGTTCACTGACCCCCAGCACCCGCTGGAGGTGACGAACGGCCGCCCGCCGGCGTTCCGGGCTTAGAAGTTTCCCCGCGCGATCTCCTTGAGCGCGGCCTTCTCCAACTCCGCATCCGCCAAGAGCCTTTTGAGGGTGGAGTTCTCGCGTTCCAGCTCCTTGAGTCGCTTGGCGTCTTCGGCCTTCAAACCGCCGAACTGGTTACGCCAGCGGTGATACGTCGCTTCCGACACGCCCAGCTCGCGGCACACCGCCGCGGTGTCCTTTCCCTCGGCCAGCAGCCGATCAGCCGCCATCAGCTTGCGCACGACCTGCTCGGGACTATGCCGTTTCCTTGTCGCCATGATCTTGTCGAGCCTTCCTGCCCACAACGTGGGCCGCAAGACTCTCATACGCCCTGGATCAACAGACCGGGGTCAGGCCACTGGGCCTGGCCCGGCTCGAGCTGACATGCGGTCCCGACAATGAGGCGCGTCGCAGCGGGTCGCGGCCGGTGCGGGTTCGTGCGCGAGGGCGTACTGCGCTCGCACATCGCGTTCAAGGGTGGCCGCCGGGACATGGTGGTCTTCAGCGTGCTACCACACGAGCTCAGGGAGCAGTCCTTGTGGTATTAACTCCCGATCCGCGGTTTTCGCCGGTTTTGTAAAGACCTGTGTTGCAGTATGACTCGCGGTCATTACGTCACCGTGACGGAAGTGGGTGGCTAGCGAAGGTCGCCGCGATCGCGGGCTACCTCCATTGCTCAGGTCATGGAAGAGGCTGGATTCGTCCGGGTGGCCGGCTTAAGTAAATACAACGGCGCCCACTCGCCGCATGACACTTGGTCAGGCAGGATTGACCACGGGCAAAGCTGACAACGTGACCTCGTTGCCGACCCGGCGTGACAGCACGTGTCGGTCCTGGTCGATCACCACACAGTCGGGCGGTAAAGGAGACTCAGCCAGAGTGACTGCGGCATCCGGATCAAATGCCGCAACTAAAGTGGCGATGCCGCAGAATGACTGACCGAGGACAAGTGCACTGGTCCCGGACACATACCGAAACATGTCGGGCGACAGCATAATAACGAATACGGCGTACTTTTTCCCTGACGTAATATCTGTTCTCGGCCAAAAGCGTTGTGCGACAAGATGCCTAGCGGACCCGCCGTCCCACCACGGTAACGGCGCTTGCCGCCATTGAGGCCGCCCGGGTTAGCATTCTTGCTCTAATAGGCCGTAGAGCTTGTGGGCTGCGGCAGTGCGTGTCTCGGTGCGGCGGCGGTGGCGTAGCGCTGTGAGGTCACCATGGACTCGTGGCCGAGCAGCTTCATCAGCGTGTAGACGCTGACGTCGGCGTTGGCGAGCTCGGTAGCGAAGGTGTGGCGCAACCCGTGGACCAGGGCGCCGCAAGTGATGCGCTACACCGTCGGCGCCCACAAATAGCGGCGCCGCCGACGGCCAGGCGGCCAATCCCGCGCCGGGGGAGGAGCGCCGTTTCGCGGTGGCCGGAAAGCGAGTCGCGCGGCCGTCGAGATAGCCCTCGAGCACCTACACCAATGCCGGCTCGATCGGGATCCGGCGGTCCTTGCCGCCCTTGCCGCGGACGTGGATGACGGCGCCATCGTCGCAGCGGCGAAGGTCACCGACATTGGCGCGCAGCAGTTCATCGGCGCGCAGTCCGGCCAGCAGCGCGGTCAGGATCAGGGCGCGGTCGCGCTGCATCCAGTCGGCGCGCCGGCGCGGCACCTGGTCGGCATGGAGGGCCCCCAGCAGGGCGGCCACCGCATCGGCCGGCAGTGCCTTGGGTAGCGTCTTGGCGAGCTTGGGCCGGCCGACCATCGGCATCGGGTTGGCCGCAATCAACTCCGCGGTATAGAGAAACGTACACAACACGTTCCAGGTCGACCAGCACCGCTGAATCGAAGCGGCCTCATGGGTTTGCGCATACCGCGCAAACGCGGTGCGCGGGGTGTCGATCGTGATGGCGCTCACCGGCATACCGGACAGATCGCCGCCGCCGGCGATGAGGGCCGCGATCGCGTCGAAGTCCTGACGATAGGCCGACCATAATCTTAAGCCGTGGAAGGTTGACACGTTCAAGCTCAGCAACGACCCGCGGTTCGAGAAAAACTTGTCGATGTTGTTTGGCTTGTATGTGAATCCGCCCGCGCGGGCGGCGGTGTTCAGCTTCGACGAAAAGACCCAATGCCACGTTGGACCGTACCCAGCCGTCGCTGCCGATGAAGCCCGGCAGAGCCGAAACGATGACCCATGATTACAAACGCCACGGCACGGTCGATCTGTTCGCGGCGATGAACATACCGGCGGCTGCCTTAATGGTCGGACAACAGACCGCCGAGGACGCACCGCGCGATATTCGACCAGCGGAGACCTCGATAATGCGGTAATGGACTGGTGCGGGATTCAAGCTCCGAAGACGGACAACTGGTAGAAAGTTTCTACGGATGGGGACCGGGTAGCGTCCTGGCTGCAGAATGCCTTGGCCGATCTTACGAGACTGGGCTCGCGGGCAGGAAGCTGATAGGGCCGCAAGTCCCTACCCCCCTGCGATGCTCTCGAGCGAGGCTCCCACAGCGCGAACAACATCCGATACGTTTCCGGAGCCGATCATGAGCCCCGAGGCGCCACCGCTCGCCGTGGTCGAGCTGGATTCCATTGTGGGGATATTGATTGCGAAGTTTCCCGGATACACCCGCGCCTACGTGCGGAGTGTGGTGTCCGAAACCCATCGACCGCTCGCTGTAGCGGCCCGTATCCAGACGGACCTGATTCCGCTGACCCTCAACCGTGCCAGGTTCCAACTGGAAGACGCGTCAGCCCTGTGCAGCGCCGACCGGTTGTGAACAATGGGTGCGGCCCTGCTCCTCGCGGCGATCGGCATGGCCGTGGTGTTCGACGTAACGAATGGTTTCCACGACTCGGCCAACTCCGTGGCCGCATTGGTTGCCACCCGCGCCGCGACACCCGCCCAGGCGCTCGCGGTGGCGACTGCAGGCAACTTCGCGGGCGCGCTGCTGCTGGGCACAGCCGTGGCCAACACGGTAGGCGGCGTCGTCATCGTCGCGCCGGACGAAACGGTACCGGCCATCGGTGCCGCCCTCACCGCCGCCATCGGATGGAACCTCGTGACCTGGCGATTAGGGCTGCCGTCGAGTTCGTCGCACGCACTGATCGGCGGACTCGTCGGCGCAGCGGTCGCCGCGGGCGGGATGGCCGGAGTCCGATGGGGAGGCTTCGCCCACGGTAGACCCGAAGGAGTGGTCGGCGTCCTGACCGGGCTTGCGATCTCGCCCGTGCTCGGAGTGGTAGTCGGGGCAGTAGGCATCCTGGTGGCCGGCCGGCTCCTCCGACGTGCTCGCCGCGAATTCGACCGCGTTGTGCGGCGGGGGGAGTGGCTGACCGCTTCGGCTCTCGCGTGCAGTCACGGCGCGAACGACGCACAGAAGACCATGGGTGTCGTCGCTTTGTTGCTCTTCGCGACGGGCCACCTGTCGAGTTTCTCCGTGCCGATCTGGGTGCGTCTGATGGCTGCGGGATCGTTGACCATCGGAACCGCGTTCGGCGGCTGGAGAATCGTCCGCACCGTGGGTAGCGGCATCTACCGGATGACCCCGTTGGATGGACTCGTCAGCCAGGGCGGGTCCGCGGCGGTGATATTGGCCGGCGCGGCCCTCGGCGCCCCGGTCAGCACCACGCACGTCGTCGCCTCGAGTGTGGTCGGCGTCGGAATGCAGCAACGCACCCACCATGTGAGCTGGTCCGTGGTGCGCGAGATCGGGGCTGCGTGGTTGATCACGCTGCCGATCAGTGCCGTGGCGGGGGCTGCGGCGTACCCACTCTGGAGTGAATTCACATGAGGCTTCCACGTGCGTGGTTTCTCCCCGAAACCCATGACGTCCTCGGCACGGTCACCGCGCAGCTCGACATTGTCGAGACAATGATCAGCGTTCTAGCCACGTGGTGTGCCGGGACCGGCGGCGAGGACACCGTCGTCCAGTTGCGTTCTCTGCTGGCGACCGAACACGAGACTCGGCGGCGGCTGCATATTCAGGTTCGGTCCAGCTTCAGTACACCCCTCGCCGCAGAGGACCTTTTCGAACTCGGCGAGCGGCTGGGCGGGGTCGCCGAGCGCGCCTACGCTGTTGCGCGCGAAGCCGAACTTTCGCGTACTCCTCCCGACCCACGCCTCGGTAGGCAGGTGGAGGCAATCGGGGCCGCGATGACATCGCTCGCCGCAGCCATTCGGGCCCTTCCCCACGGACACGCCGCGACATTGGCCGACGAATCGCTGGACCAGCTGACCCGCGCCGAACACGCGTATCGCGAAGCCATCGCCGATCTCGAGCGAGAGACCGACCTGCGTCGCGAGTTGCGGCGACGCGAGCAGTATCGCCGGACCGAACTCCTGGCCGAGGCAATGCAGCACCTGGCACGGCGCACGTGGTATGCGGTCTACAAATCCCAGTAAGACATGAAAAACGGCCGCCGCGCCGCGCCCCACGACTCTTGGTCGCGGGGCGGCGACAAGTTGTAGTGGTTTTGCCGACTGTCATCGCCATCGGTACACCGATCGACGGGATTGCCGAGTACCACTATCTACAATTCGGCGGACAGCGATGGGGATTGTATAGGCTCGAACCCGACGCAAATCCCTACCGAGCAATAAGACTGCACCAGGTGCTCAATAAGCTCGGCGTTGCGTTATCTTATCATCGGCACGTGAAAGTGCTGTCCAACAACGGCGTTCGCCCCTACCGGTAACCCTCCGTATTCGATTTCGCCGTATTCGTCTCGTGAGTCAGGTAGAGGGGTTGGGTATGGGCCTCTGCGCCACCATCGCCCTTGCCGAACCCCGCCTCGCCGGCAAGGCCCAACTACCGCTGCAGCGGCTGGGTGTGCTGACCGCCGCACCAATACTGCAAAAGGTCCACGGCCCAAGCGAATTCCGGCGATGTGAGTACTGTCCGCCGGCGCGGGCCAGATCCTTTGGTGCCTTTGGCCCAACGAACAGTCAGCGCGCCGTAGTTGCCGTAGCGCGGAACGTGTGGATTGGGCCCCAAGTCGGTCAGGTCCAACATGACGAGCTCGGGCCGTCGAAACCCGTAGGCATATCCGATCTTGAATGCGGTCGAGTCACGCAACGCGGTCAGCAGCGCTTGGATCCGTTGCGGTGTGCTTCGTCGACGAAGTCGTCGACGACATCGAATAAGTGTTGCAACTCAGCCTTAGCAAAGGCTCGCCGCCTCGGCGGCACGGCATCGTCGGTGGTGTGTTGCGGAGTGTTCCACTCGAAGCAAATCTGAGACGGAACATCGCCGAACTGCTTCTCGCAGAACGCAACCCATCCGTATCTACCGTCACTGACATAAGAACAAAACATTCGTGATCGCGTTGCTGTACGAACGCAGTGTCGACAAGAGCGTGTCCCGAGTTGCGTGGAATTTGGGTGACGATCCATCCTGGACTCTAGGCGGCGGCACCGATGCGTTCGGTGCCGGGGTGGGCGTGTCGCTTGAGGGCGGCGACGAGTTGGGGCATCTGCTTGTAGCCCTTGATGCGGCGGAATGATCGTTCGGCGTTGAGCATGCCGGCCGCGGTCCAGCGCAACACCATTTGCCCGTCACGCCAACGGGTTACATTGCGGTTGGTCGCTTTGGCGATGGAGATCATCGATTCGATGGGGTTGGACGTGGTCAGCGTCTTGGCGAGGCGGCCGTCGAGGCCCAGCCGGGTGACGGTGAACATCTCCTCCAGCCCCTCCCGCAGCGACGCGGCTGCACGGGGATGACTCTTTTGCAGTTGCGTGGCAAGGCTTTTGGCATTGCGCAGCCCGGTGTCGGGGTCGGGGTGGTTGAACGCCTTAACCAGCTTGGCGTCCACCCACGCCTTCTCTTTGTCCGGCAGGTGATCAGCGATGTTGCGCCGCTTATGCAAAGTACACCTTTGAATTAATGCCTTGTCACCAAACACTTCCCGCACCGCGGCCGACAGCGCCTTGGCGCCGTCGATGACCACCAGCAGTCCATCATCGAAGTCCAGGCCACGGTCAACCAGGTCGGCCAACAGAGCGCGTACCACGGTCTTGTTCTCGGTAGCGCCGTCCCACAGCCCGACCGGGACCTTCGTCCCGTCGGCGGTGATGGCCAGCGCGACCACCACACACCGCTCAGCCATGTACTCCCCATCGAGCATCAGCACCTTGATGTCCAGTTCGCTCAGGTCGCGGGCCATCAGCTCGGCCAGCGCGGTCTCGGTCTGGCGCACGAACCGGCGCGAAATCGCCGACTTACTCACCGATTTCTGAGGGCCGCTGACCTTTTCGCTGACCGGCTCGGCGGTACGGGCGTGCCGGCGGGTGGCCACCCCGGCCAGCATCCGCTCCATCACCACCCCGGTCAGCAGGTCCTCGGCGGCAAAGTGGGTGTAGCTGGCCAGTGGCACCTCATGCCCGTCGACGGTACGAGCCCGGGGTCGGCTCACCGCCACCCTGCGCCCGCCCAGGGTGACCGAGCCGCGACCGGCGCCGTGGCGCACCGCGGCCCGCTTCGTGTCGTGCCTGCCCTTGGGCCCGCACACCTGGCTGATTTCAGCGTCAAACATCGCGGCCATCACCGCCAGCCCGGCAGCCACGCTCATCGCCATCAGCCCCTCCCGGGCCGCACCAACGATATCGGCCAGCGCCAGCTGGATTTCCTCAGGCAGATCGGACAGTGCGGCGGCGTCAGCCGTGTCAGCAAGGCGAACAGTAGGTACGGTTTTCATGGCGGTCCCTTACTCCTTCTTCGAGGTGTTCTTGGTCGTTCACCCGAAGACCTACCATCCGGCAGGACTCAGGTGAGGGACCGCCACCTCAAATTCCACGAAGACCGGGACAACCTCGTCGACAACACGATCGGCGTCTGCTCGGACCTCAGATCCGCCAGAAACTGATCAAGATCAAACGGGCGCCACCGCCACGGCTACTCGTTAAAGTGAATTCGACCATCCGCGACACGAGCCGGCACCGCGCCTTGATGGTGTCCACCGCCAGACCTCGAGCAAGCATCTGAGCTCGCCATCCGTCCACCATCGCGTTGAAGACCGTCTCATCAGCTCGCAGCAGCGAAACGTCGTCGAGACGCAGAACATCAGGAATGAACCCGGGCAGCTCATCAACCATGCCGGAGACCGCCCGCAGCCTGCCGAATCGTCGACCTTATGACCGTTGGACCGTAGTCGACCCAGTCAACGCGGCGCATGAATAAGCCTGCGCCACAGCCTATTCGTCACAGTCACATATTGCTTGCGATACGGCGACAGGGGCGAAGGGCAGTGGATCGCCGACTACGCGGCCGGCCATCAGGGGCACACTCAAAGTTTCACCTAACAGCTGAATCGTTCATTAAGTGTTTGAACTGTACGGCGACCTGGACGTACCCACAACCGATTGCGACCGATCCGTTCCACAGCGAGAAGGGCAATCAACTCCGCAAGCTGCGCAGATCATTCAATCGTCAAGGGGTGCGAGCGCTTTCATCTGTTACAACTAGCAGTAGTTAAACTGCCGGTAGTATATCATGTCAGCTATCCGCGACTATAGTTGCGCGACAACGGATTTCGTGCTCTGATAACGCCGTCTCTACGCAAATGCCATTTCGCAGTCGATCTGGCCTACGCCGACGCCGCGAGGAAGGCGAAAAGCCTCGCTGCCAAGTCCAGCGCCATTATGCGGATTCAGTGCCGAGCGGTACGAACGTCATCTGTTTATGTGGTTCGGACCCAATGGGTTGACCTTTTCTGCTACTTACCGGGCACCATTGTCAATCAAGTGTGCAGAGCCCGGAGACTCGGAGCACCGGTGACCGTCAACAACAGGCTGGTGGGCATGATCCACGGCGCCTTCACCGAGGACCTGCCCACCTGCATCGTCTAGTTCATTCCGTTGCACACCCCGGCGGTGACGGTGTCGATGAACGCGGTAATCGGCGACGTCATCAACCGAAACCGGCCCGGCTCCGGCTTCGTGCCGAACGGGGCCTGAGGGCTGGCTGCGAAGCTACTTGCTGGCCCTGATCGTCTCGAACACGCTGGGATCCAGCAACGTCGAGGTGTCACCGAGTTCACGGCCCTCGGCGACGTCACGCAGCAGCCGGCGCATGATCTTGCCGCTGCGGGTCTTCGGCAGCTCCGGCACCACGTGAATCT
Organism: uncultured Actinomycetota bacterium; assembly: GCA_963715885.1. GTDB lineage: Bacteria > Actinomycetota > Actinomycetes > Mycobacteriales > Mycobacteriaceae > Mycobacterium. Next base: position 263,974 of record CAVQSK010000016.1, on the reverse strand, counting down.
CCCGCGGCCGCGCGATCGGCGAGATCTCGCGGGCCACCTCAGCGCGCAGCTCGTCGACCATCTGTTCGCGCGGGGTTTCGGCGTGGTGGGCCAACAGGATGACGAACGCGACGATCGCCTGCCCGGTGGTGTCGTCGGTGGCGCCGACGACGGCCGCCTCCGCCACCCCCGAGTGGCCGACCAGTGCGGACTCCACCTCGGCGGTGGAGAGCCGGTGCCCGGACACGTTCATCACGTCGTCGATGCGACCCAGCACCCAGATGGCGCCGTCCAGGTCATAGCGCGCGCCGTCGCCGGCGAAGTACCAGCCCTGCTCGGCGAACCGGGACCAGTAGGTCTCCTTGTACCGTTCCGGATCCCCCCAGATGCCGCGCAGCATCGCCGGCCACGGCTGGTCCAGCACCAGATAACCCTGCACGTGCTCGCCGTATTCGGGGCTGGGCTCGATCAGGTTGCCGTGGTCGTCGACAACGCGTGCGGAGATGCCGGGTAGCGGTGCCATCGCCGAGCCCGGCTTGGCCGCGGTGACACCCGGCAGCGGCGAGATCATCGCCGCTCCGGTCTCGGTCTGCCACCAGGTGTCGACGATGGGAGTTCGGTTGGCGCCGAGCGCGTCCCGGTACCAGCGCCACGCCTCGGGGTTGATCGGTTCACCGACGGTGCCCAGCAGCCGCAGGCTGGACAGGTCGTGGGCGTCGGGGATCTCGCGGCCCCATTTCATGAACGTGCGGATCAGCGTCGGCGCGGTGTAATAGATCGTGACGCCGTATTTTTCGATCACCTCGAAATGCCGATGCTCGTTCGGCGAGGTGGGTGTGCCCTCATAGACCACTTGGGTCACCCCGTTGGCCAGCGGCCCGTAGACGATGTAGGTGTGCCCGGTGACCCAACCGATGTCGGCGGTGCACCAGAACACGTCGCTTTCCGGCTTGACGTCGAAGATGCTGTGGTGCGTGTACGACGCCTGGGTGAGGTAGCCACCGGTGGTGTGCATGATGCCCTTCGCCGCACCGGTGGTGCCCGACGTGTAGAGCAAAAACAGTGGATGCTCGGCGTCGAAGGCTTCGGGGGTGTGCTCGGGTGAGGCGTTCTCGACGGTGTCGTGCCACCACAGGTCGCGGCCGTCGGTCCACGGGACCTTCGATGCCGGTCCGGCGCACCACCAGCACGTGCTCGACGGGCTTCTTCGTCGTCGGCCCGGACGGCCGCTCGTCCACCGCCTCCTTCAGCGACACCGCCTTGCCGCGGCGGTACTGCCCGTCGGTCGTGATGACCAGCTTGGCCTCCGCGTCCTCGATCCGGGCCCGCAGCGCCGTGGCCGAGAAGCCGGCGAACACCACGGAATGCATGACACCGAGCCGCGCGCACGCCAGCATCGCCACGATGGCCTCGGGCACCATCGGCATGTAAATGGCCACCCGGTCGCCGGCGACCACACCGAGGTCGGTCAGCGCGTTGGCGGCCTTGCACACCTCGTCCTTGAGCTCGGCGTAGGTCAGGGTGCGGGTGTCGCCGACCGGCTCGCCCACCCAGTGGATCGCCACCCGGTCGCCGTTGCCCGCCTCGACGTGACGGTCCACGCAGTTGTACGCGACATTGAGCTTGCCGCCGACGAACCATTTGGCGAACGGCGCCTGCGACCAGTCCAGCACGTCGGTGAACGGCGTCTCCCAGGACAGCCGGTTGGCCTGTTTCGCCCAGAACGCCAGCCGGTCCTGCTCGGCCTCACGGTACAGCTCAGTGGTCGCGTTGGCGTTCGCGGCGAACTCCGCGGGCGGCGGATACGCGGACGGAACTTCGGTGTGCGTCTCGGACATACTGTGAGCCTAGTCACCGAGGTTGGTATCAACGGCAATTCACACCTGCGCGGCGGGCGGTTCTCGCCGTGCGCCGGGAGTTGTGCACGACCGGGGCGCGGAAGTCTCCACGGTGGCCGAGGTGCTGCCGCTGCTGTACTTGCATGGCCTGGCCAGCAGCGACTTCCCGGCGCCCGAGCAGTTCCTCGGGTCGGCCGCGGGTCACTATCACGCGGCTGACGCACGATCCCGTCGACCCACACGTACACGTAGTCGATATCCTTCAACGAGCGCTTGGTGAACGCCTCGCCGTCGTCCTGCCACTGCGCGGTAGTGCATCGCGGTTCGCAGGGTGTATTGGCACGTTTGAGCGACGCCAATGCACTCGCATCGACCTCTCCGGCAGTTCCGCCGGTGACGACCGCCCGCTGACACGATGTCCGGTGGCGGCACCTTTCGCGTTGTTGTCGGCCGCCCGATGCGGTGGCCGGCCACCCCTCTGAGAGACTGATCAGGCCGGTGCGTCGATGGGGACGACGTTGATGAGCTTCTTGTTCACGAACTCCTGAATACCGAAGCCGGCGAGCTCGTGCCCGTAGCCCGACATTTTGACCCCGCCGAACGGCAGGTCTGCCCTGGTCCAGGTCGGGTGGTTGATGAACACCATGCCGGTGTCGATGCGCTTGGCGACCTCGACGCCGTGCGCGACGTCCTGCGTGAACACCGATCCGCCGAGCCCGTAGTGGGAGTCGTTGGCCAGCCGGACGGCTTCGTCCTCGCTGTCCACTCCGAAGAACAGTGCCACCGGCCCGAAGAACTCCTGGTAGTAGGCCGGGTTGTCCGGGGTGATGTCGGTGAGGATTGTCGGCTGCACGAACGCGCCGCTGGTGGGCACCGGCTCACCGAGTGGGATCGCCGTTGCGCCGGCCTCGACCGCGGCCTTGATCTGTGCGTTCAATTGGTCGGCGGCGGCCTGACTCGACATCGGGGGCAGCGTGGTCGCCTCGTCGAACGGATCGCCGGCCTTGAGGTCGGCAAGCGCCACCTGGAATCGCTCGAGGAACTTGTCGGCGATCTCGTCGACCACGATGATTCGCTTGGAGGCCACGCAGCACTGCCCGCCGTTGTTCATCCGACCCCACAGCGCCCACTGCACGGTCTTGTCCAGCTCGGCATCGGCCAACGCGATGAGTGCGTCCGTGCCGCCGAGTTCCATGGTGGACTTCTTGAGGTTGCCTCCGGCGCGGGATGCCACGATCGCGCCGGCCGCCTCGCTGCCGGTCAGCGCGACACCACGAACACGCGGGTCGTCGATCAGGGTCGAGATCTGGTCCTTGGTGGCGTAGAGGTTGGTGTAGGCGCCCTCAGGTGCACCCGCTTCCAGGAGCAGCCGCTCGAAGGCGGCCGCCGCCTGCGGCACGTTCGAGGCATGTTTGACCATGACCACATTCCCGGCCATCAGGTTGGGGGCTGCGACCCGGGCCAGCTGGTAGTACGGGAAGTTCCACGGCTGTATCCCGAGGATCACGCCGAGCGGGGTGCTGACCACGACCGCGTCGCCGTCGTCCGGGTTGGTGGTGGGGATGGGTTCGGGCGCCAGGAAGGTCTCGGCGTTCTCGGCGTAGTAGGCGAGTATCTGCGCGGTCAGCGCCACTTCTCCCAAACTCTCGGCGTACAGCTTGCCCATTTCCAGGGTGAGCAGGCGGGCGAACTCGTCGGGCCGTTCGGTGAGGATGGCCGCGGCTCGCCCGCACACGGCGGCGCGTTCCGCGAACGATTTCTGGCTCCATGACTCAAATGTTCTCTGCGCCTGCGTAATAAGCGTCGTCAGCTGCTCGTCGGTGAGGTCGTCGAAGGTGGCGACTGTCTGGTTGTCGTACGGGTTGACGGTCTGGTATGCCATCGTGTTTGTTCCTTATCTGTTCGCGGCGGTTCTTCGCCACCGTCTCTTCAAGGCGGCTTGGCTGTCGGGCACTACAACTCTGAGCGCCGCCGGCTCGCGCGTCGCTGGTCCTATCCGCACCCGCTCCTGGGATGGGTCGACCGCACCAAACCACCTCTCAGATGACCAGCGACCCCGTCTGACGTCAGCCCTTTCGGTAGTCGATGACGATGCGGCCGTCGATCTGGCCGCGTTCCATTCGGTCGAACACGTCGTTGATTTCGTCGAGTCCCGCGCTGGCCACCAGAGGATGGATGAGTCCGCGGGCGTAGAAGTCCAGCGCCTCGGCCATGTCCTGGCGGGTGCCGACGATCGAGCCGCGGATGGTCAGACCCTTGAGCACGATGTCGAAAATCGGTGCCGGGAAGTCGCCGGGCGGCAGGCCGTTGAAGACGATGGTGCCGCCGCGACGGGTGAGCCCGATGGCCTGTCCGAAGGCCTGCGGGTGTACGGCGGTGACCAGCACGCCGTGCACGCCGCCGGTGGCCTTCTGCACCTCGGCGACGACGTCGCTGGTGCGGGCGTTGACGACGACCTCGGCGCCCAGCCGGGTGGCCAGCGCGAGCTTGGAGTCGTCGACGTCGATGGCGACCACCCGCAGCCCCATCGCCCGCGCGTACTGCACGGCGATGTGGCCCAGTCCGCCGATGCCGGAGATCGCCACCCACTGTCCGGGCCGGGTGTCGGTCACCTTGAGGCCCTTGTAGACGGTGACGCCCGCGCACAGGATGGGCGCTATTTCCAGCGGGTCGACGTTGTCCGGGATCCGTGGGGCGTAGGCGGCGTTGACCAGCATGTAGGTGCCGAAGCTGCCGTTGACGCTGTAGCCGCCGTTCTGCTGGCTCTCGCACAACGTCTCCCAGCCGGTGCGGCAGTATTCGCAGCTGCCGCACGCCGACCACAGCCAGGCGTTGCCGACCTTGTCGCCGACCTTGAGGTCGTCCACCCCGGCACCGAGTGCGACGACGGTGCCGTAGCCCTCGTGGCCGGGGACGAACGGTGGCTGCGGCTTCACCGGCCAATCACCGTGCGCGGCGTGCAGATCGGTGTGGCAGACGCCGGAGGTCTCCAGCTTTCACCAGGGCCTCACCGTAGCCGGGTGTGGGCAGTTCGAGATCCGAAATTTCCAGCGGGGCGCCGAATTCGGTGACCACCGCCGCGCGCATCGTGTCGGTCGTGGTGTCCAGTGTGGTGGTCGGGGTGTCGAGGGTGTGAGTCATGGGTTCATTCCAGATCGTAGAATGTGGTTTCGGTGAACGGTGCCTTGGGTCTCTACTCAGAAGAATCCTTGGGCCTTATTGCTGTAGGAGACGAGCAGGTTCTTGGTCTGCTGGTAGTGGTCGAGCATCATCTTGTGGTTCTCGCGGCCGATGCCGGACTGCTTGTAGCCGCCGAACGCCGCATGCGCGGGGTAGGTGTGGTAGCAGTTGGTCCACACCCGGCCGGCTTGGATGTCGCGCCCGGCCCGGTAGGCGGTGTTGCCGTCGCGGCTCCACACCCCGGCGCCCAGGCCGTAGAGGGTGTCGTTGGCGATCGAGATGGCGTCGTCGTAGTCGGTGAACGACGTCACCGCGACGACCGGGCCGAAGATCTCCTCCTGGAAGACTCGCATCTTGTTGTTGCCGGTGAAGATCGTCGGCGCCACGTAGTAGCCGCCGTTGAGATCGCCGCCGAGCTGAGCGCGTTCGCCACCGGTGATGAGCTTGGCGCCCTCGCTCTTGCCGATCTCGATATAGGACAGGATCTTCTCCAGCTGGTCGTTGGAGGCCTGCGCGCCGATCATCGTCTCGGTGTCCAGCGGGTCGCCCTGCCGGACCGCCTTGGTGCGGATCGCGGCCAGCTCCAGGAACTCGTCGTAGATATCGGCCTGAACCAGGCTGCGCGACGGGCAGGTGCAGACTTCGCCCTGGTTGAGGGCGAACATGGTGAACCCTTCCAGCGCCTTGTCCTGATAGTCGTCGTGGGCGGCCAGCACATCGGAGAAGAAGATGTTCGGGCTCTTGCCGCCGAGCTCCAGGGTGACCGGGATGAGGTTCTGGCTGGCGTACTGCATGATCAGCCGGCCGGTGGTGGTCTCGCCGGTGAACGCGATCTTGGCGATGCGGTTGCTCGACGCCAGCGGCTTACCGGCTTCCACCCCAAAGCCGTTGACGACGTTGAGCACACCCGCGGGCAGCAGGTCACCGATCAGCGACATCAGGTACAGCATCGACACCGGGGTTTGTTCGGCGGGTTTGAGCACGACCGCGTTGCCGGCGGCCAGGGCGGGCGCGAGTTTCCAGACGGCCATCAGGATCGGGAAGTTCCACGGGATGATCTGCCCGACCACGCCGAGCGGCTCATGGAAGTGGTAGGCCACGGTGTCCTCGTCGATCTGGGACAGCGAGCCCTCCTGGGCGCGGATCGCCCCAGCGAAATACCGGAAGTGATCGACCGCCAGCGGGATATCCGCATTCAACGTTTCCCGCACCGGCTTGCCGTTGTCCCAGGCTTCGGCGACGGCGATGGACTCCAGGTTCTCCTCGATCCGGTCGGCGATCTTGTTGAGGATCACCGCGCGCTCGGCCGGAGATGTCTTGCCCCAGGCGGGTGCCGCCGCGTGCGCCGCATCCAGGGCGCGTTCGATATCCGCCTCATCGGAGCGGGCGACCTCGCAGAACACCTCGCCGGTGACCGGGGTCGAGTTCTCGAAGTAGCGGCCCTTCGCCGGGGCCACCCACTCGCCCCCGATGTAGTTGTCGTAGCGGGGCGCGAAGGTCATCAGCGAGCCCTCTGCACCCGGTCGCGCATACACAGTCATGGGGTTTCTCCTGCCATTCAGAACTTAGACCCCCAGTACACGCCCCATCCGCGCTAGTGTCAACAGTGTTAAAAAATGGCGTAGACATACGCTGTGACTTACCATGTGGATACCCGAGATCTCGGGCGCTGCTCCAAGACGAAGCAGAAGGGCAGAAGAGAAATGATGCTGCAGTGACGAGACAACCGACAGGGCCCGACGCGGTAGGCCTCCACGATCACCGGGTGTAGACCCACCGGTCTGGCCGGGAAAGCGAACCGGTGCGGCTCAGAGTCCGCGTCGGGAGGGACGTGGATATCTTGCTGCATGTCCCCGTTCGCCACCAACCCGGGAGACGAGACGATGACCGTCACGATTGCGCCCTCGGGGTGAGACGACAAAGTCCGTCAGGCCCGACGACGACCCCTCCCTGGGCCCGAGGGTGATCGCCACGATGAGGCTCAGCGGCCGTAGCGTCTTCACCCTCTCCGGCATCTGGGCATGCAGGTGTTGGGGCCGGGGTGAGGCTGGCTCAGTCTCGTCGCGCGACGTTCCCAGGACCGCGCGGTGGCGGCTCCGGCCCGTCGCCGTTACCGCCGCCCCAAACCTCTTCGCCGCGAAGCTCGTCACCGCCGGCCATCTGCGGTACCGGCCGGTACGCCGACCCCTCCTCTGTTCGGGCCATTCCACGCTCCACCGCGGCCACGATCCTCGGGCGCAATTCAGCCGCCGGAATGATCGAGTGAACCGAACCCACCTGGCGGGCCCGCTCCACGTTGTGCACAGCTTCAAACTCCGCTGCCACTTCGCCGAGCTTGTCCGAACGTACCGCCGCCCGGGTGTCGGCGAGCTTTACTCGCAGGCTGGCACTCGCCGCGTCGTCCGTCGAAGCGACGAGCTGTGCTTCGAGCTCGCGCACGGCCGGGTCTGCTGCGGTGCGTGCGTTCACGTCTCGGGTGAACACGACCGCGGCCGCGGGTGCACCGCCGATAACCGAGGAGAACGATCCCTCGAGTGCGAGCACTTCCATGTTGTCGTTCAGCGCGCCGGAGAAGACCACGAAAGCTCCGCCGTGATAGCGCGAGACCACGACGAAAACGATCGGTCCGTCGAAGTTGACGATGGCTCGCCCGATTTCGGCGCCGAGCTCGAGCTGGGTCCGCCGGAGTGACTCCGGTGAACCGTCGAAACCCGAAAGATTCGCCAGCACCACGAGGGGCCGGTTCCCGCTTGCAGCATTGATCGCGCGAGCGGTCTTCTTCGAGGACTGCGGGAAGAGAGTTCCCGACGTCCACTGGTCGGGCCCGTCGGCGGGGACCCAGCCCTTACGGGGGATGACCCGCGATTCGATGCCGATGACGCACACCGGAATTCCGCCGACGTGCGCGTCGAACACCACGGACGTGTCGGCGTCGGCCATGTCGGCCCACCGCTCGAGCACCGGATGGTCCTGGTCGACCACCGCACGCATGACCGTGCGAATGTCGAACGGCTTCTTGCGGTCTTTGTTGGTGGCATCGGAGAAGATGTCGCCGACAGTGGTGAAGTCGCTCGACGGATGGTCGTGCGGGAAGGTGCACACGTCGCGGTCCACCGGGTCCGAAGTCTCGGCGCGGCGCGGGAAACGTTCTCCGGGAGCGACATACGCGTGGTCGTAGTGCATGAACAGTATTTCGCACGCTGCCTGAAGGTTCGGCGCCCAATACTGCGCCTGCCCATTGGGTCCCATCACGCGGTCATAGCCGCCGATGCCGAAGTTGTCCTCGGCCGACACCCCACCGGAGTAATCCAGGGATTGCTTGCCGGTCAGCACCATCGCGCTGTCCGGCGTCATGACCAGAATGCCCTTGGTGTGCATCAGCATCGTCGCTTCGGCATTCCAATACGGCTGCGCCCCGACGTTGATTCCCGCGACGATAACGTTGATCTCCCCGCCATTCTGGGTGAACGTGACGATGCGGCGCAGCGCACGCGCCACCCAGTCCATGTTCTCGGTGCCGCTGTCCATCGAAATGGTGGCGCCGGACGACAAGGCGAACCACTCGACCGGTACCGACAGCTTCTCGGCGAGATCAAGCGCCGCGACCACGCGAGCACATTCGGCTTCGGCCACCGTGCCCAGCGCCTTCGTCGGGTCACCGAACAGGGCCACCCGGGTCACTCCCTCGGGGTAGCGCGGCGTCGGTCGCGACACCGTGCCGACGATGAGGCCGGCGGTGTTGCTTCCGTACGGACGGTCGACGGGTACCAGCGTGCCGGACGCGTCGAAGTCGTATTCGACGAACGTGCCCTCGTTGCCGGTGAGAACCGGGATCAGCTCGTAGGGGTAGACGGTGCCGCGAGCTTGTGAGCGCTGCACCTTCTGTGCGTACTCGTCGAGTGGGCGCAACGGCTCGGTCGGGGGCGCCATAACATTCGCGACGATGCCGGCGCCCGCGCTGTACGAGAAGCGAATCGCCACTCGGCTGGGCTGCGATGTCTCGTCATCCTTGATGCTCGCCAGGATCGTGATGTCTTCTAGCCCTGCGTTGAGCGCCAGCGGTGCTATGCGTTTCGCCATCGCCGGGAGACGGGTTGCGGGGATGTCGAGCACCGGCCACACGAAAAGCACGACGCGGTTGTTGTCGAGCCGCCTCTTGCCACGCTGGGCCTGCGCGCGGCGGATGCCGTCGAGAGCCGCGGCGAGCGTGCGCTCAAGGGCCGGGACCCCGACCACCTCGCCGTCCTCGTTCAGCTGGGTCGTCACATCACGAACCTCGGCCAGCGCGATCAAGCGCTCATCGGACGGATTCTCCTTGGCCACCACATGGAAGAGGTACGTGCCCGCCGCGGCGGGCAACCGAGTGCCGTTGAAGTTCTTCAGCCGCCACAAATCCAGGCGTTGCCCCATCAACGGGTGCATGTCGCGGATGGTGAGGTCCTCCGCCACGCCACCGTCTTGCGCCGGCCGGAACGTGACCTGATGCAGGTCGGGGCCGACCACCGTCACAGTCACTCGACGCCAACCGCTCACGGTCGGGTGCGCGGCGAGCACATCACGCAACGCGGCGGACAGTTCGTCGCCGTCGGTGGGCGCGTCCGGCCAGGACAGATAGATGCCGACAACGAGGTTCTCAGCCTTGGGTCCGGCAATTTCGTCGACGACGCCGAGTGTTGCCGACAGGCGCTCGCGGTCCGTCACCGTCGCTACCAGATGCAGCTGCTCACCGGCCAATTCGTAACTGCCGGTGACGAACTGGCCGCCGGCCCGTTCGAAGGTCTTCACGTTTTCGAGCGTGCGGATCTCGTAGTACTGACGCGTGACCACTTCCAGCAGCGCGCCGGGATTGGAAATGCGTTGTGCCAGAAGGTCGATCAGCAGTTCTGGAGTGGCGACCAGGGCATCGATGCGGGCCGCGTAGTCCGGCGCGTCGGGATTGTCGGCGAGGTATTGCAGACCTTCGCGCACGCCGTCGTAAATCTGCTCGCGTGCCTTGCGGATCTGCGGCTCGTCGAACAAGCGGAACCGCAGATTACGCGCGATGTCGCCGATAACCGGGTAGCGCACCTGCGTGGCAACGATCAGCCGCTCCAGTACCTCGCCAACCGCGCTGGTCGACGCGGATGGGACTTCCTCGGCGGTCAACCAGCGCCCGAGGAACGCGGTGATCACCGGGACCTGGTTCTCCATGCGCTGCAACGCCAGGAACAGCCGGTAGACCGCTTCTTCCAACTCGGGACTGGGCTCGAGATCGGTGATGTCGTAGTTGCGCAGCGCGCGCGCGATCTTGGTGCGAAACGCCGGTGGGAGCCCCTCCACCTCGGCGTCGAGGGAATGCAGGAACGAATGGAAATGCTCGCGCGGGCTGTGGACGCGCTCGTCGGATTCCTCTTCGTCCAGAGTGGGACGGTTGCGGGAAAGCTCGCAGATGTCGGCGAAGGTGCCCAACAGTCCGAGTTCGGCCTCGACCAGTTCCTGGTCGTCGCGCGGTTGACTGGCGCGAAGCTCGGCGTACTCCTGCAGGAGGGTACGCGCGCGCCCTGCGCTCACGTCGTAGCCGGTGATCAGCGCGCGGAGTTCACCGAGGCGCGCGAGGGCCTCGGTGCGTGGGTTGGCGTCCTCGTTTCTGGGCTGGGTACGGAACTGAACGCGCGGCTTGGCCTCGGCCGTCGAACTCTCGCCGACCTGATCGAAGCGCAGCAGAGCGGCGCCCGCATCGACCTGGCTGTTGACGGTGGCGAACACCTCGCGAACGCGCCCCGCCGTTGGTGCGCGCAGAGCGGTTTCCATCTTCATGCTCTCCAGGACCACCAGCGTGGCACCGGCCTCGACCTCGTCGCCGACGGCCACCGGCACGGCGACGACCACGGCCGGAGACCCGGCGCGGACCAAGCCGGCCTCGTCCTGGCTGATGCGGTGACTGATGCCGTCCACCTCGACGAGGAACCCGGTGGGGCCCGCGACCGTGACGATCTGGAAGCGGTGGCCGCCAAGGGTGAGGCGACGCTCGAATTCGCCGAGCCGTTCGACGTCGACGATGAGTTCGCCGCTGTCTCCGTCAATACGGTAGCTGCGCGGACCGATCTGTCCGACCCTCAGGCTGTAGGCCTGGCCCTGGTAGTTGAGTTCCACGGTCCGGCCGATGGCATGGGTGGCGCGCGGACGACCACCATGTGCGGAGGCCAGGAAAGCGGCACGTTCGAGGCTCTCGTCGGCTTCGTACGCGTCGACGGCGGCGGCGATGAGCGCGATGTCGGCGGTCGGCGTGGGACCGGTCGGGGTGCCCGCGCCGGTGCGGTCGAGCCAGCCGGTGTCGGCCGAGGCGGAGATGACCTCGTCGCGGTCGAGGAGATCGAGGAGGAACGACTTGTTGGTGGTGCCTCCGTCGATGACGACAGTGGTCTCACGCAGGGCGGTGCGTAGCCGCGCCATTGCTTCGTTTCGGTCGCGGCCCCAGGCGATGATCTTGGCGACCATCGAGTCGTAGTCGGGTGGGATGACGTCGCCCTGCGCGATACCGGTGTCGACGCGAATACCGGAGCCGAGCGGGAACTTCAGCAGCCGCACGGTGCCCGGGGCGGGCGCAAATTCGTTGTCGGCATCCTCGGCGTTGAGCCGGGCCTCCACGGCGTGGCCGAACTCGGGCGGGCACTCGCCCTCGAGAGCACCGCCGCTGGCGACGAGGATCTGCAGCTTCACCAGATCGAGGCCGGTGGTGACTTCGGTGATCGGGTGCTCGACCTGCAGCCGGGTGTTGACCTCGAGGAACGTGAAGACCTTCTGATCCGGCTGGTAGAGGAACTCGACGGTACCGGCGCCGCGATATCCGGCGGCGCGGACGAGCTCGGCCGACACGCTGCGCAGGTGGTCGGCCTGCTCCTTGGTGAGCAGCGGGGAGCTGGACTCTTCGATCACCTTCTGGTTGCGGCGTTGGATGGAGCAGTCGCGCACTCCCGGCGCCCAGACGTTGCCGTGGTTGTCGGCGATCACCTGGACCTCGACGTGGCGGGCATCGGTGACAAGGCGTTCGAGGAACACCACCGGGTCGCCGAACGAACGCTCGGCTTCGCCCTGCGTGCGCTCGAGTGCGACTTCGAGTTCGTCGGGGGAGAACACCTTGCGGATGCCGCGGCCCCCGCCACCACTACGGGCTTTGATGATCAGCGGGTAGCCGATGGCCTCCGCGTGACGGCGGGCGTCCTCGCGGGTCTCGACGGGGCCACCGCTCCACGGTGCGAGCGGAACGCCGACCTTTTCGGCCAGCAATTTGGCTTCGACCTTGTCGCCCAGGGTGCGCATCGCGGCGGGTGGACGGCCCGATGAACGTCAGCCCCAAACGCTCGCAGAGCTCTGCGAAGGCGATGTCCTCGGCGACGAACCCCCAGCCCACCCACACCGCGTCGGCCTTGGATTCCAGCAGAGCGCGTTCGAGCTCGGCGTGGTCGAGATAAGCAATGCCTTCCGAGGTTTTGCGAAGCGTCACCGCCTCGTCAGCTTGGCGTACGAACATCGCGCGGCGCTCGGCGTCGGTATGCAGAGCGATCGTCGTTATGCCGTCACCATGCTCCGCATTCAATTCTCGTACGGCCCGAATCAGGCGTACCGCGGCCTCACCCCGGTTGACCACTGCAATTCGTTTGGGAAACTTGACTGTCAACAGGTCGGCTTCGAACATCCGTTCAGTGTATGTGCCACGGCCGGAGCCAAAGATGCAACCGGCGACTGCGACGCCAACCGGTGTTGACGACCGAGCAGGTCGCCAGCGCCGTCACGGTCGACGCCCTGCCTTCGCGACGGGGCCCGTCCTGGTACCAGCAACCACGAGGCACTTGGTGTAGGGTGCCAACCTCTCAGGTCAGTACATCTAAGCGAGTGTGCCGTCGGGATCGGGGCGGTCGATCTCCTGGACGAGCCGTCGTAACACTGGCCTGTAGCCGGGGTGAGCCAACGCGGATGCGAACTGGGCGACCAGATAGTCGGCCGGGTTTCCGGTGTCGTACCAGTTGCCCTGAATGACCTGCCCGTAGACGGCTCGGCCTTTGGCGTAGGCGTTGATCGCATCGCTGAGGTAGACCTCGCCGGTCTTGTGGTCGTACCAGCGTTTTGTTTGCTCGCGCAGTTCATCGACGACGCCCGGAGTCACGACGTATCCGCCGATCGCGGCGTACGAGGATGGGGCGTCCTGGGGTTTGGGCTTCTCGACGAGGCCGGTGATCCGGAGTAGGCCCTCGTCGAGGTCCTCCTTGACAATTGGGACGCCGTAGCGTTGGGAGTGCTGCGGGGCCATGGGCATCAGCGCCAGCACGGGACACGAGGTTTGTTCGTAGGCACGGATCAGTTGTTGGGCCCGAGGAACTTCGGCAACGAAGACGTCGTCGGGCCAGAGGACGAGAACGGGCTCGTCGCCAAACGACCGCGCCGCGTTAAGAACAGGCGTGCCGTTGCCGTACGGGCCGTGCTGGTCGAGATAGGTGAGATGTCCGCGGTGCGAGAGTTCGCCTATTTCTTCGACGGCGTCGGCATAGGCGGTCTTGCCGTCTGCGCGCAGTTGTTCGACAAGTCCCGGGTTGGGCCGGAAGTGGTCTTGTATCAACGATTTTCCGGCGGACACGACGATGGTGATGTCGGTGATACCGGAACTGACGAGTTCGCGCACGGTGTGCTCGATAACCGGCTTGTCTCCGACAGGCAACATCTCCTTCGGGATGGCTTTCGTCAACGGCAGCAGTCGGGAGCCAAGACCGGCGGCGGGAATCACGGCCTTGCGGATCGTGGTCGGCATCGTGTCGTCCTTCTCGATCGTGCGGCTGTGGTGCCTGTTGAGGTGGCGCCAATTTGGACCGCACCAACTCGACTGGACGGTCATCGTGGTTGTTGGACAGCATAGTTGGATCTCCCCAACCGGCAGCGGAACGGGCCGGTGTGCGTGGTCACCGCGAAGTAACCGTTGCTGGCGATCTCCTGATGTACCTGGCAGCGGACGCGACCGCGCAAGTCCTCGTTCAGCCGGGGTCGGGTTCCCAGTGGGAACCTGCAGCAGCGCCCGCAGGCGGCGCCGGCAACCCTGCCGCCGCCGGCGGAAGTGCCTGCGGCGCGGTGATTCTTTTATCAAGCCCTTCTCTGCTTTCGATAAGGACCGGCGGTCCGCTACGCGCAAGGCCACGCCCAAGGCCCTACCGCCTCGGAAACTCTTCACAACGCACTTGCTTCGCTCGCTGAAAACTTTCCGGCGGGACCATTGCGCTTCGCGGCCCTTTGCCGGTCAGATCTTCAACGCGAGAAGGGACCAAAAAAATGTTGGCAGATCCGTCGGCGCGGGGACCGACGTCGACCTGGACGGGTGCATCAATCGCCCCTCCTTCTGACTCCCACCGCTCCCGCGCGCCAGCTGCCCGCCTGCGGATCCCGCTGTCTCGTGCTCCGATCGTGAGGAGGCCGTCGGCAGTTGAGTCGTTGCTCGGGCCCGCGGCTGCCATCATGGTGGCGTTCGCCTCGTTCGGGTCGGCGTTCGGCGGCACTACCAGCAGGAGCCCGGAACACCACTGGATGGAGACTGGTTCGCGTGAGCGAGGTGAAGTTTCTCGATCTGCACGGCGACCGGGTTGCATATCGGGAGGCGGGCGCCGGCGAGGCGCTGCTGTTGATCCATGGGATGGCGGGAAGTTCGGCGACCTGGCGGGCGGTGTTGCCCCAGTTGTCGAAGAAGTATCGGGTGGTGGCGCCGGACTTGTTCGGGCATGGTGAATCTGCCAAGCCGCGCGGTGACTATTCGCTGGGTGCGTTCGCGGTATCGCTGCGTGATCTGCTCGATGATCTCGGCATCAGCCGGGCGACGGTGGTGGGTCACTCGCTCGGTGGCGGTGTGGCGATGCAGTTCACCTATCAGCATCGCGACTACTGCGACCGGCTGGTTCTGATCAGCAGTGGTGGGCTGGGGCCCGACCTGAGTTTGACGCTGCGGATGCTGTCGGCGCCCGGGGTGGAGCTGGTGTTGCCGGTGGTCGCGTCGCGGCCGGTGTTGAACGTCGCCAACAAGCTGGGGTCGTGGCTCACGTCGGCCGGAGTCCACTCGCCGTCCGACAGCGCCGAGATATGGAGCGCCTACTCGTCGCTGTCGGATGGCCAGACCCGGCAGGCGTTCCTGCGGACGCTGCGCTCGGTGGTGGACTACCGCGGTCAGGCGGTCAGTGCGATCAACCGGTTGCATCTGAGTTCTGGGCTACCGATTCTTGCTGATTTGGGGTGATCAGGATCGGATCATCCCTGTCGCCCACGGTTACGCCGCTCACGACGCCGTGGCGGGTAGCCGGCTTGAAGTGTTGAGCGGTGTCGGGCACTTCCCGCATGTCGAGGCGCCGACCGCGGTGGTGGAGATCCTTGACGACTTCATTGCCACCACCGGCCCAATGCCGATCTGACGAATCGAAAAACCTGATTGATCAGGACCGTCGCGCAGCCAGCGTCGACTTCCAATTCTCTCCGGTGTGTCCTAAGAAGCACTGAAGCCGCCGAACCGGCAGCTTGGGACAACTGTGGACGTTGCTGCTTACGGTGGGACCACCCGCCTGCCTGGCGGGGGTCCTGGCATCGGTCGGGCAGCGAGCTGAGTCCGCCAGGCGCGCTTACATTTTGGTGTATCGGGCCATGGCGAAGCTGTAGAGGCCGTAGGTGATGATTCCCAGGCCGGCCACGATGAGGAGCGCTGCTCCGTAGGGTTGGGCGCCGAGTGTTTTGAGGGCTCCGTCGAGTCCGGTGGCCGTGTTGGGCTCCGAACGACTCGCCGCGACGATGACCAGTACCCCGGCGCCGGCGATCACCAGGCCTTTGGCGATGTAACCAACGGTGCCCAGTCGTCGCACCAGGTCGCTGGAGTTGCCTTTGAGGTCGTCGAGAAAGGTGCGGCTGGCTCCCTTGTAGACGTGATAGGCGCCCACCGCGACGATGATCACGCCGGCGGCGATGAGTGCTATCGTGCCGGCGCCGGTCTGCATCAGGCGTGCGCTGATCCCGGAATTCTGTGCACCGGTGGACTTCCCGGCGCCGCGGGCGAATCCGAACGTGGAGTACGCGAACGCGAAATAGACCACCGCCAGCGCGAAGGCCTTCGCCCGATCCAGCAGTTCCGAGGGTGCGCCTTGGGATTTCGGGTCGGTCGAACGACCCAGGGCCGTTTCGACGAGCCGCCACAGCGCCATCACCAGGAACGCGACCGCGGCGACCCAGAGCGCGACGATGCCGCCCGGTTTGGCGGCCACTGCCGCGAGCGCCCCGGATTGGTCGGCGCTGCCGCCGCCGCTGCCCAGCGCGATCCGGATGGCGAGGTAGCCGATGGTCAGGTGCAGCAGGCCGCTGACGATATACCCGGCGCGGGCGAATCGTTCGAAGACGCTGTTTTGCGCCACCTGTGCCACGGTGGAGGACGAGGCGTGGTCAGACACGTGGAGGCGCTCCTAACCGGCCGGAGGAATCATCAGGGGCGGTGCTGCTGTGCGAGATGTGGCATGTGACGTGCACGCACCCGTCGGCGGATTCACCCGACGGGACCGCCGGCCCAGACATAATTGGCGCTGCCACGGCAGGGGTCAGTCGGCGATGACCCGGCCAAGTCCGGGGTCGGGGGTTCGCGACGTTACCCGGATCTGGGCATCGGGGGTGGGCCTTGCTTGCCGGCGGGGGTTCCTCGAGGTGTCTCGCGGGTTTCGGAGTCTTGTCGCGGTGTGTCGCCGTTGGTGTGCGTGTCCGGATCCATCGTGTCGGCGCGCTCGAACTCCTGGTTGACCTCGTCGCGGGCGGTGGCCGCGTCGGTGCGACGCACTTCCGCTTGGTGTTGTAGGCCCCTCGCGTGCGCGGCCTTGGCGTCGGCCTCGGCTTGGGCGGCGCGGCCCTTGGCCGCGGTCTCGTCGGCGAGCGCTTCGCGTTGCCCCACCTTGTGGGACTGCTCGGCGGCTTTATCCCGGATGTCCCCGGCCTCGACCCGGCGGTGTTCGGTGCGTTTCTTACGCGCCACCCACGCGATGGCGGCGATGAGCACAATTGCCGCGACCGCGACGACGACGATCAAAACGATGGTGTTGGTAGTCATGTCGATTCCTTGGGTTGGTTGAGCAGGTTGTTGATTCACATCGGTTGGAATTGAGCTGTGGGTGTTATCAACTGGGTTGGGGCACGTTGCAGTCGGTCACCTTGGGATTGACACCCACGTAATTGAGTGGTCCGGCGAGCACGGTCAGCGCGATCGTGCCCGCGCTGGCACAGTTTTGTTCCGCGTGGGTGAAATACCCGCGCTGGAAGGCCGCGATAGCGCCCACGATCAGCCAGACGATCACCAGCAGCGCTACGACACGCATCATGTATCTCTCCTTGGATAGTCGACGGGCTGAGGGTGGCCGAGGGCCGAGTCGTGACATGGGGCGTCGGACCAACCCGGTGACTCTGGGGCACGTTCTGGATACCCGTCGCTGTGGGGGCGCGGTGTTTGTCTGGTCGTGTTCGCGGGGCGGTGAATCATGTCCGTCGAGTCGGGTAGCGGTTAGTTACGTGTGGCCGGATTAGTAGTAGTGGCGGCGGCCGCCGACAGCGCGTCCCATCCGTCCCATGACCATCAGCACCACGCCGATGATGAGGAGGATGATCCCGATGGTCCACAGGATGGAGATCTTCAGCAGGAATCCGGCGATGAGAAGGATGATTCCGAGGATGATCACGACGTTTACCTAGTTTCGATGCAGAAGTAGGGGGTCAGTGTTTGAAGGCGTCTTTGACGTTTTCCCCGGCCTGTTTGGTGTTGCCCTTGAACTGATCGACGCGTCCCTCGGTGGCCAGGCGGGTGTTGCCGGTGGCGCGGCCGAAGTACTTCTTGGCGGCGCCCTTGGCGGCTTCGGCCTTGTGCGCGAGCTTCTTACCGATGCTCATTGCGGATTCCTTCGTTGTCGGTGATTGGGGTTGGGTGCCTAGCGGGGGCTGTCGACGTGCGTGGCCGTCGGTTGGCGTCCGCGCGACCAGCGACCGAACACGGAACCCCGCTTGCGGCGGGTGGTGGTCCCCTGGGAGTCCACCGCCGTGCCGGTGGCTGCGCCCTGCTGGTGTTGAAGCAGTGTGTCGCGGTCTTGGTTCAGAAACGCCGTCTCGCGTTGGGACCTTTGGAGGTCGCGCCGGGCGTCGCGCCCGCGGCCCGCGGTGCGCCGCGCGCCGGCCAGCAACACGGATAGCCCCAGCATCGCCACCGCGCCGACCACGATCCCGAACAGGAATAGCGTGCCGGTCGACCCGGTGACGTGATAGCCGAACACCGAGAAGTTCTCCGTTAGCGGATGGTCGGGCCCCGCATTGGTCAGCACCCCGGTGACCCCGACGATCACCGCGGCGAGCAGAACAACTAATCCAACGATGACGATCATGTCGAGGCCTCAGACTTTAGTGCTAGAAGTCCAGTACACGCCCCATCTACGCTGGTGTCAACAGTGTAAACACACTGTTGCCTGACTCGTTGTTCTACGATGTGGACAGCCGATGCCTTGGTGCTGCTTCGAGGACGAAGCAGCAGAACAGAAGGGAAGTGCTGCGCCATGACTAGACAGCCGACCGGGCCCGACGCGGGCGCCGATGACGATGACCCGCCCGTCGCGGCCGCGCGCCGCAACAACGGTCAGCTCAGCCGGTCGATGATCCTGCAGACCGCGCTGGCGATCGTCGACCGCGACGGTGTGGACGGATTGTCCATGCGCCGCCTCAGCGACGCACTGGGCCGGGATCCGGTGATGCTCTACCGGCACGTCCCCAACAAGGCCGCGGTGCTCGACGGCGTCGCCGAGATCGTGCTCGCACAACTACCGGTGGACAACACAGACCCGGACTGGGCCGCCCAACTGCGCACCGTCGCCCACCACTTCCGCCAGTTAGCCCTGGCCCACCCCAACGTGGTACCGCTGCTGGTCACCCGACCGCTGGCCACCCCGCTCGGGCAGCGGCCACCGGGAATGCTGCGGCCACTGGAAAACGTCCTCGCCCTGCTCACCTGCGCCGGATTCACCGGCGACGACGCCCTGCACATCTACCGGATGTTGTTCGGCTACCTGCACGGCCACATCCTCGACGAGCTGCAGGAGGTCATCGAGCGACCCGAGGAAACCGACCACGTCCTCCGGCTTGGTCTGCACCGGTTCGCGATCACCGAATTCCCCCTACTGCGTGCGCTGGCACCCGCCCTGGCCTCCTACGACGGCGCCGCCGAACTCGACCGCTTCCTCGATCTGCTGCTGCCCGGCCTGACCGCAACCCTCACCCGCCCCGACGGATCACCCCCAACCACCTGAGCCCGACGCGCACCGCTTCGTCCGCCAACGGCGCGGCGCGCTTGGGCCGACCCGCCCCACGACAACCACCCGGGTAATGACAGGCCGTCCCGGCAGGAGGGCTTCTCTCGCCCACCGACGATTGGGCCGCAGCCGGCCAGCGATCGTCCACTGAGACAACGACAACACTGCTGGTCAGCCGTCGATGAGTAGGCATCGCCTGGGTCCAACGAGCCGCTCTGCCATCCGCGCGACGGCGGGCAGTTGCATGAGCCGATGTGTCAGCGCGAGACCGTTGCTGCGCGGCGAGCGTATCGGGGAATTGGTCACCGGGATCGAGCCGGGTCTGCCCGACGCCCAACGGCTTCCGGTCACGCCGATGCAAACGGCCGTCGCCCCGGTGCGGTCCTCGTGCTCGTCAACGCAGATCTTGCCCCCCAGTATTTGATGTCGTACGGGATGTCTGCGGTAGCTCATCGTTTTTCCAGTCGTGGTCGGTCTGAGGGCAGGCGGGTCTGGCGCGGCCGAGTAAGTTGGCGGACGAACCTTGAACGTGCTAATCGCGGTGAAACTTCAGAGCATCGCGAAGTGGCCGCCGCGGCGTCATGGGCGGCACCTCGCCAAGGACAGGGGCTTCGCCGACCCGAATCAACAACTGCGGCATAGCCGCCCGATCAGTCAAGGCGCCGATCAGGCTGCGGCTCGACCGCAGCTCCGTGAGATGGGTCAGTGTGCACGTCGCCATTCCGGCCAACGTGCACTCCAACAGCACCGCGGACAACGCTTCGCCGCACCTTAACGCGTCATCGCGGGTGTCCTCATCGGTGGACAGAACCAGCACTTTGGAGTGGTCTTCTCCAATGCCGGCGCTCCGCTGGCTGTGATGCGTGACAGGAAATGAACGACCGACGTCGACTCGATCACCTTCGGCTGCCGACACCAGTGAACTGCGCGGAATCCCATCAGAATTCTCGAAATGACCCGTCCACCAGTCTAATTCAGTCTGATACGAAGAATCGTATAGTCGCAGCGATTCGGTAAGTTGTGACGCTTCGGCCAGTCGTGGGCGCAGCTCGTCGGCTATCACGTCGAGGTGCCCTGCCCCTGCATCGAAGGCGTTGCGCAGCACAGGTTCGAACGACTCCCAGTTCGCCGGGGCGGCGAAGGGAAGCCGATCGGTGCGGCGGCGCATGATCGCGTCGGCCCGGCGGCGATGGCCATCGGTGACGAGGCTCATTGGGCTGAAATCGATTGACGCCAGATGATCGAGGCTATTGGGGTTGGCAAATCTGTCGACGTTGGCGGTCCACCCGGCTGCCGCCATCGCGACGCGTAGATGGTCGAGCACGGCGCCGCAGCTGATGAGGGCTTCCCGTCCCGACTTGTTGTCGGTGGAGTAGAGAATCCGGCTGCGATCGACGCACAGGTGCAGTCCCGCACTGTCGGCCACCCATTGCCATGGCTGGCTGTTATGCAACGACGGGGCACGGCACGCCAAATGCACCGCGTCCTTGAGTACTTCGGCATCGACCATGGTGTCCGGCATGAGCGATCTCCACTTTCTGTTTGACACCAACCCTTGAGGACTCGGTTGGGCGGCACCAGGGTCATTAGTTGGTATGGGTGGGCTGGGGCCTCTCACATGTGAACGTGGTTGTCGTCAGGAAAGTGGTCCTGGCCGGTAGAGCCACAAGATGGGGAGGCCCCAGTGAAGTATCAGCGTACGAGTGTTGGATTGGATGTGCACGCGCGATCGGTGGTCGCGTGGGCCTGGACGGTGAGACCGGCGAGGTGTTCGAGCGCCGGTTGTCCCCGGATCACCACGAGGCCCTGGAATGGGTCCGGTCGCTGCCGGGGCGGCGGCGGTGACGTAGGAGGCCGGGCCGACCGGCCCGGCATCGTCTCTCGAAACTGCTGCTGCGGCAGGGGATCATCTACTCCGGCGGGAAGGCATGGACCGGCAAGCACGAACTGTGGCTGCGGTTGCACACCTTCACCACGCTTGGCCTGCAACTGGCCTATGAGGCCGCGTTCGACACCATGCTGGCCGCCCTGGATCGCCGGGACCGTCTGGATGCCGCGATCACGCAGATGGCCGCCACGGTCCCTACACCCCGGTAGTGACCCGGCTGGGGTGCCTGCGCGGGGTCTCGACGTTGACCGCGTTCGGTTGGCCACCGAGATCGGGGACTGGGGCCGCCGGTCCGGCCGGTCCATTGGCGCCTACCGTGGGCTGGTGCCACCGAGTGCTCCTCGGGCACCATCCGCTCCCAGGGCGGGGTCACCAACGCCGGCAACAGCCATGCCCGCCGACTGCTGATAGAAGCCGCGTGGCATCACCGAACCCGGTATCGGCCGGGGCGCGAGCTGCGCCGACGATGGGACGCGACGTCGCCCGCGCCCGCGCGCGGAGGCAGGCCGCGAACAGGCGTCTGCACACCCGCTGGGTAGGCTTCGATGAACGCAAGAAACGCTCCGTGGTCGCCAACGCGCCATCGCCCGAGAACTCGCCGGCTGGTGCTGGTCACTGGCCGTCCTCGACGACGAACGCCCACACAACTGTCCGGATGACATCAACTCGACGGTCGCGGCAAGCCTCTGGGAGTTGTTGGTGACCCGCTCAGGCCATGCCGTCGCACCTGACGACGAATCCTCTGGGGCCCAACAACGTTGGGAAGGCGGGACAGTGTCTCGGGTGCTCGTCGCGACCTGATACTCAGTCGAGGCGGTGCAGCGTCACATCGATGAGTGCGCCGTGTTCGGCGGTCGCGGTCATAGGTGCAGAAGGGTTGCCGGCGGGATCGGTGGGCGAACCCGGGTTCGCGGCAGCCGCAGCCCGGTCGTCGCGGCGACGCAAACACCTCGTCGCCTCCACCGCACCGAACCATAGTGGATGCGCCGAACCAGTGTTGGGTGGTGGACTTCCAGTTCTACGCCACTACCGACAGCCGGCCGGTCAAGATTCGGGGTGGGTGAGGGTTGCGGTCAGGCCGGGCAGCAGCAGATCGAGGAAGCGGTCGAGTTCGGCGGCGCCGTCGTAGGAGGCCAGGGCGGGTGCCAGTGCACGCAGTAGGGGGAATTCGGTGATCGCGAACCGGTGCAGACCGAGCCGGAGGACGTGGTCGGTTTCCTCGGGTCGCTCGATGACCTCCTGCAGCTCGTTGAGGATGTGGCCGTGCAGGTAGCCGAACAGCAGCCGGTAGATGTGCAGGGCGTCGTCGCCGGTGAATCCGGCGCAGGTGAGCAGGGCGAGGACGTTTTCCAGTGGCCGCAGCATTCCCGGTGGCCGCTGCCCGAGCGGGGTGGCCAGCGGTCGGGTGACCAGCAGCGGCACCACGTTGGGGTGGGCCAGGGCTAACTGGCGGAAGTGGTGGGCGACGGTGCGCAGTTGGGCGGCCCAGTCCGGGTCTGCGGTGTTCACCGGTAGTTGTGCGAGGACGATCTCGGCGACGCCGTCGAGCACCGCGGCCTTGTTGGGGACGTGCCGGTAGAGCATCACCGGATCTCGGCCGAATGCGTCGCTGAGGCGGCGCATGGACAATCCGTCCACACCGTCGCGGTCGACGATGGCCAGCGCGGTCTGCAGGATCATCGACCGGCTGAGCTGACCGTTGTTTCGGCCGGCGGCCGCGACGAACGCAACACCGTCGTCAGCGCCCGCATCGGGCCCGGTCGGCTCTCTCGTCATTGCAGCGGCACTTCCCTTCTGTTCCGCTGCTTCGTCATCGAAGCAGCACTCAGAGATCATAGGTCAACAACGTAATTCAATAGTGCTTGTCAACTTCTTATGTTAACACTGTTGACAGCCTCGCAGACGGGGCGTGTACTGGAGTTGCTAGCACCAGGATCAGAGGCGTCGACATGATTGTCATCGTTGGATTAGTTGTTCTGCTTGTCGCGGTGGTCGTCGGGTTCACCGGGGTGCTGACCAATGCGGGGGCCGCTCACCCGTTGACGGAGAACTTCTCCGTGTTCGGCTATCACGTCACCGGGTCGACGGGCACGTTGTTTCTGTTCGGGATCGTGGTCGGCGCGGTGGGGATGCTGGGGCTATCCGTGTTGCTGGCCGGTGCGCGGCGCACCGCGGGCCGCGGGCGCGACGCCCGGCGCGAACTCAAGAGGTCCCAGCGCGAGACGGCGTTTCTGACCCGGGACCGCGACACACTGCTCGAACACCAGCCCGTCGTCGCAGCCACTGGCGCACCGGTGCACTCGGAGGGGGCCGCGACCCGCCGCAACAGGGTTCCGCTGTTCGGTCGCTGGTCGCGCGGTCGACAACCGACGGGCACCGCGCCCCTCGACGGATCCCGGTAGGCACCGACCCCCGGTCGATACTGTCAGCCCGCTGTCGCGGGCTGTGACCACCGAAAACGAAGGAATCCGCAATGAGCATCGGTAAGAAGATCGCGCATAAGGCCGAGGCCGCCAAGGGCGCCGCCAAGAAGTACTTCGGCCGCGCCACCGGCAACACCCGCCTGCGCACCGAGGGACGCGTCGATCAGTTCAAGGGCAACACCAAACAGGCAGGCGACAAGGTCAAAGACGCCTTCAAACACTGACCCGGCTGACAACGCTGACCGCGACGACCGGTCTGAGATGCCCGAGGTTTCGATGAGGGATTCGCTCACTCCCCGGAGTTGTGGGCCCCGTGTGCGCCACCGGCCTATGTCGCCGGTACGTCCGTATGTGTGAATTTCAACGATCTGGAGGATCCATGACCACCACATTTGACCTACCCGTCGGTCAGGACGTGAAGTTATCTGGTTGGTATACAGCCCTGACTCCGTTGGCGTTTCTCGAGCGTTCGCTCGATGTGTTCGCCGACAAGACCGCGATCACGTACGGCGACCGCCGGTTGAGCTATAGCGAGTTTGGTGCGGCGGCGACCCGTCTGGCGAATGCACTTCGCGCTTCTGGCATTGAGCGTGGTGATCGGGTGGGGTACCTGTGCCCGAACATCCCGGAGATGTTGGTGGCCAACTTCGGGGTGCCGCTGGCCGGCGCGGTGATGGTGCCGATCAACGTCAGGCTCTCCGCGGAGGAAGTCCGCTACATCTGCGATCACTCCGGCGCGAAGCTGCTGGTGGCCGATACGGAGTACCTGCCGGCACTGGCTCCGGTGCTGGGCAGTCTGCAAACCGTTCAGGAGGTGGTGGCGCTCCACGACCAGCTGGGGCCCGCCTCGCCCGCGGCCGCCGAGCACGCCCACATCTCCTACGACGAGCTGATGGCGCGCGGCTCGGGGGACCCGCTGCCGTGGACGGTCGACGACGAGCTGGGGCGGATAGCGATCAACTACACCTCGGGCACGACCGGCCAGCCCAAGGGCGCGATCTACACTCATCGCGGCGCGTACCTGAACGCGTTGGGCGAGATCATCCACCAGCGCTTCGACCCGGAGAGCGTCTATCTGTGGACGCTGCCGATGTTCCACTGCAGCGGTTGGTGCACGCCGTGGGCGGTGACAGGGATCGGTGCGACGCACGTATGCCTGCGGGCGGTCCGCGCGGACGTGATCTGGCGGCTGCTCGATGAGGAGCGGGTCACCCATCTCGACGGTGCGCCCACGGTGCTGGTGATGATCGCCGAGGCCCCACAGGCGCACCGGCTCGACCGCGAGCTGGTGGCGACAGTGGCCGGCGCCCCGCCGGGTCCGACGGTGATCTCGCGGATGCGCGAGCTGGGCGCCCGGATCGTGCACGTCTACGGGATGACCGAGGTGTACGGCCCGTACGCCATCAACGAGTGGCAGCCCGGCTGGTCGGCCATGTCGCCGGCGGATCAGGCGCGCGCGCAGGCGCGACAGGGCGTCGCGATGATCCAGTCCGATCCGGTGCGGGTGGTCGACGAGCGGATGAACGATGTTCCGCGCGACGGTCAGACGATGGGCGAGATTGTGATGCGTGGCAACAACGTGATGGCCGGGTACTACCGCGACGAGGTGGCCACCAAGAACACCTTCGAGGGCGGGTGGCTGCACTCCGAGGACCTCGGCGTCCAGCACTCGGATGGGTATATCGAGCTGCGTGACCGGGCCAAGGACATCGTCATCTCCGGTGGCGAGAACATCTCCACGGTCGAGATCGAGCACGCGATCGAGGCGCATCCGGCGGTGTTCGAGGTCGCCGTGATCGGCGTGCCGGACCCGAAGTGGGGAGAGCGGCCGAAGGCCTTCGTCGTCCGCAGGCCGGACGCTGAGGTGACTGAGGACGAGCTGATCGCCTACCTGCAGACCCACATCGCCCGCTTCAAGGTGCCCAAGGCGATCGAGTTCGTCGAGTTCCTACCGCGTACGTCGACCGGAAAGGTGCAGAAGTTCGCGATGCGCGACAAGGAATGGGCCGGACACAGCAGCCGCATTCAGGGCTGAGCGTGACGCCACCCGATCGAACAGGAGTCAGGCGTGTCAGGCAATGCCATGAACGAGGACCAACAAAACGAGGACCAATCATGAGTCTGCTCGAGCAGGATTCGGCGCATCACGCCGACCGCGCCCCTGGGATCGTTCCGGACACCAACGACCCCACCGCAGGACAGGTGGCCATCTCCCGGGAGCTGGCGTCTGAGCAGGTGCGGATGATCGCGGACCCGGCGCCGCTCGGTCTCGGGGCCTTTGCGCTCACGACCTTCCTGCTGAGCCTGGTGAACGCCGGAGTCATGGATGCAGCGACGGAGCCGATCGTGCTCGGCGTTGCGCTGGCCTATGGCGGTGTTGCGCAGATACTCGCCGGCATGTGGGAGTTCCGCAAGGGCAACGTCTTCGGCGCCACGGCCTTCACGTCCTACGGCGCCTTTTGGCTGTCGTTCTGGGCCTATGTCGCCTTCTACGCGAAGGAAGTACCGGCCGAGAACCATGGCCAGGCAGCCGGTTGGTTCCTGATGGCGTGGGCGATCTTTACGACCCTCATGGTGATAGCCGCACTACGCACGACCGCGGTGCTCGCCGTCCTGTTCGCAATTCTGAACGTGGCGCTGTACCTGCTCAGCTTCGGAGCCTTGGCGTCCAATCCCGATCTGACCAAGGTGGGGGGAATTCTGGGCCTCGCCGCCGCAGCCGTGGCGTGGTACCTGTGCCTAGCCGGGGTGATGGCGTCAACGTTCGGCAGGCCGATTCTGCCCAACCGACCTTTGTTTCGAGCGTCAGCCTCGCAGGGAGATTAAGGGGGATGAGGACGACATGCTTGCTGACGACACCTATGCCGAAGACGCGCTCAGCATCACGGAGATCGGTCGATTCCTGGGGACCGACGACTTCGGCCTCCACGATGAGTTGAACGATGCCGAACGGGACTATCTACGGCGCGCCAGGGCCTGCGTCGACAACGACGTACTCCCCGTCATCAACGATTACTGGGAACGTGCGGAGTTCCCGTGGCCGCTCATCAAGAAGATGGGCACTCTCGGCATCGTCGGGGACGGCATCAAAGGGTTACGGCTACCCGGCGATGGCCACTGCTCCCGAGGCCGCCACACCAGAGGTGGATCGACCAGGTCTTCGACTGTGCCGAGAAAATGCTCGCGGTCCAGCGCGAATTCGCGAAATCCCAGGCAGCCACCGCCGCATCGGCAACGGAAGCCGCCCGCTAGCAATCCGAATCCGTTGTGGGTGCCGTTGGCAACCGGCCGAGGACACGACGGAGGCCGTGCAGGTTGCAGCCAAGACCGACAAAATGACTTTAAGGGCCAGGACTGAAGGACAGACATGAGATTCTCACCCATTCCCACGCACATATTCGAACCTGAAAGCAGGACCCAAGCATGAACGCGCCGACTATTCCGGTGACCGAGAACGTTGCCGATCTTGATTCCGGAGCCACCGAGAATGAGTTCCCAAATGGAGATGATCTTGCGATTTCCCGGGCTACTGATTTCTACAGTCTGGATGAACTGCTCACCGGCCAGGAACGCGAGATGCGTGATCGAGTCCGGCAGTGGTGCGACACGGAGGTGGCACCGGCCGCTGCCGGTTATTGGGAGCGGGCAGAGTTCCCAGTCGAACTGGCCAAGGGCTATGGGCGGCTCGGCATTGCCGGCGCCTCGATCGTCGGGAACGGTTGCCCCGGGGTGTCGTTTCTCGCCGAAGGTGTAATCGCCGCCGAACTGGCCCGCGGCGATGGCAGCATCGCCACCCTGAACGCCGTACATTCCGGGCTCGCGATGACGACCATCGCGATGCTGGGCTCCGAAGAGCAGCAGGCCCAATATTTGCCACGGATGGCGACCTGTGAAATTCTCGGCGCCTTTGCGCTGACCGAACCCAAGCACGGCTCCGACGTGGTTGCGTTGGAAACCCGGGCGCGGCGGCAGGGTGACGAGTGGGTGCTGGACGGGCAGAAGCGGTGGATTGGCAACGGCACCGTCGCCGACGTGGTGGTCGTCTGGGCCCGGGACGACGACGGCCAGGTCGGTGCTTTCGTCGTGGAACACCCGGACGGCGCGGAGCACCCGGTTCCCGGGTATCACGCCAGGAAGATCGTCGGTAAAGCAGCGAACCGCGGCGTGTGGCAGGCCCAGATCCGCCTGGACGGGGTGCGGGTGCCCGCCGGTGCCCGTCTGACGAAGGCCCGGACCTGGGACGACACCAACTATGTGCTGGCCAAGTCCCGGCAGACCGTCGCCTGGGAGGCGCTGGGCCACGCGGTCGCCGCCTATGAGGCAGCACTCACTTATTCGCTGCGACGCGAGCAGTTCGGCCGCCCACTGGCCCGGTTCCAGCTGATCCAGGACAAGCTCGCGCACATGCTCAGCGACATCACCGGCATGCAATTGATGTGCACCCGGATGTCGCAGTTGCAGGCCCAAGGGCGGGTGTCGATCGAGCACGCCGCGCTGGCCAAGCTGAACACCGGTGACGGAGCCCGCCGGGTCTGCGCGATGGCGCGGGATATCCTGGGCGGCAACGGGATCCTGCTCGATCACCACGTCGCCCGGCACCACGCCGACATCGAAGCCGTTTACACCTACGAGGGCACCGACTCCATTCAGTCCCTGATCGTCGGACGCGCGATCACCGGGCTCAACGCCTTCCGATGAGCACCACAAAAAGGAAGGTCACCTTGGCTGAACCCGAATGTGGAGAATATTGCCCGCCGAGCAGGTGGAGAAACCCTGCTTGCCCACAACACCTTCGCAGGTGACTTCCATCGATCGAGGGGCAACAAGCTGAAAGAATTTGCGCGCACAGGTTTCAAGCTAACCGTGCACATCACCGCGAGAGTTCGCTGCAGGAGATCCGTGCCAGATGTCGTCATTGCGCGTTGCCGATGCGGCTGACCGCCCACACCTAGCTTAGCTAGCTAGCTAGGGCAACAGGTCCCTATCCGGTGGGACGGTCGACATTCATCGGTTATCGCATCCGACCGAGCCGAAACCCCCCATCGCGTTAGGCTGAATCATGTCCGCAGACGATCCGGTGACCGTGCTCAGCGAAGACGAGTGCTGGAGCTTGCTATCAAGCGTGTCGTTAGGCCGATTAGTCACGATCCTGGGCGGGCAGCCCGAAATCTTCCCGGTCAACTTCGTCACCCACCGCCGGACGGTGCTGTTCCGAACTGCCCAGGGCACCAAGCTGTTCAGCGCCGTGATGAACGACCGGGTAGCTTTCGAGGCCGACGACCACACTGTCGCCGAGGGGTGGAGCGTGATCGTCAAGGGCAGGGCGAAAGTGCTGTCGGCCAACGCCGAGATCCTAGAGGCCGAGGAAGCGCCGTTGCTGCCGTGGACCGCGACGTTGAAGCCTCTTTACGTACGGGTGATCGCCTTGGAGATCACCGGCCGGCGGTTTAGGTTCGGTCCCGAGCCGGATCGCGAATCCACCTTCGCTTGATGACTGCTGCGCGACGTGGCAGCGAATCGTCACACGACTTCAGCGGCTAACTAAGTGCATTCGATCTAGGGACTTCCGGCCTCCCACGTTTTCCGCCCGCGCGGACAGTTACAATGACCACCTTCCAGGCCGCACGCACGCTGGACCTGCTGTACAGCTTCGCCATGGCGCGATATACCAAAATGTAAGTGGGTGTGGCGGACTCAGTTTGCTAGCCGACCCTCGCCAGGCCGTCGTCGCGTTCGTCATCTTGCAGGCCCATCACGCCGACACACCGCACGAGGTGATGGTCAAGGAGTTGCGGGCCGAGGTCGCCAAGAGATCTCGCCGATCGCGCGGCCGCGGGAGATTCACGTGGTGCCGGAGCTGCCGAAGACCCGCAGCGGCAAGATCATGCGGCGGCTGCTGCGTGACGTCGCCGAAGGCCGTGAACTCGGTGACACCTCGGCATTGCTGGATCCGAGCGTGTTCGAGGCGATCAGGGCCATCAAGTAGCTTCGCAGCTAGCCCTCAGGCCCCCTGGCACGAAGCAGGAGCCGGGCCGGTTTCGGTTGATGACGTCGCCGATGACCGCGTTCATCGACATCGCCACCGCCGGGGTGTCCAACGGTATGAACTTGACGATGCAGGTGGGGGGGAACATCAGGGCACTCCGCCCATGTCGGGCTGATCAATGTCGATCATCGCCTGCGCGCGGCTTTCGGCAACGATTACGGTCTGGTGGTCTAAACGGCGATCGGCGCGGGCACGAAGGTCATGATGCCGGTAGGTTGAGGTAGCGATCGATGTCCGCAGTTCGTCGACCAGTGTCGCGTTCTGCCCGGCGGCGCGGAACGAATAGCTGGTGAAGTCGGCGAGTTCGGCGACGGACGAGGGAGTCCCGCATGCCGCCGTTCCGGCGCAAGCCGCCAAGGCTGCCCCTTCGGATGCCGCGGATGGACGGTTCCGCGTGGCCCGATCGACGCGATGTCGAGCGGCGCTCCTTCGCCGCGCTGACGCTGTACCAGATGGGGTACCGCGAGGCGTTCGAGCCGGAGGCGGCCACCATCGCGGATCGGCTGGTCGAGGAGGTGCTGCCGATGTTCCCCATCGACTCCGCGCCCGAAGACGCGCCGTACCTGCGCCAGGTCTTCGTCTCCGCCGCGCAGATCGGCGCCGGAATCGGGATCGTGGATCGGCGGACCGAACACCCCGACGAACGGAGCATTGACCGAGAGGTCGGGCGGGCACTGTGGGAAGCCGTCAGCGAACTCCCGGCGATGCCTCCGGAGCAGCAACGCATCGCGCGCTACCTGCTTCAGGCAGGGCATTACGTCGCGCGAACCGGATTCGAGACGATCCCTCGGATGCTGGCCTCCCTTGCTGACGACGACCCGAGCGAGAGCCCAGGAAACCGCGGGTAATGGCTGCGGGGCCGTTGGACGACACGACGGCGCATCCCGGTCCAGGGGGTCGCGCCGACGACGTAGTCTGATCGTTGATCCAGATGGTGAGCCCGACACACAGGTGCCGGAGCGAGGTGACGCGATGGAGCCGCATAGTGCCTCCCCCGTTCGCCTCCTTGAGGAGATCGACGGGATCAACCGGTTGGAGCCCCTCGACGCCTTCCAGGGCCAATTGGTCGGCCTCGTCCGCGCTCGCCTTGCGGCCGGGGCCGACGCGCTCGACGTCACCGGCGCCGTCGCCGACGCCAACGACTCCCTCACCCGACACCTGCTCGGCCTCGCCGAGTCGCACCTCGGCCCGCCGCCGTGCCGGTACGTGTGGCTCGCGCTCGGCTCGCACGGGCGCCGCGAGCAGGTGCTCTCCAGCGACCAGGACAGCGCGATCGCCTACGGGCTGACCTCGCCGCACGACGCGGCCGCGACCGATGAGTACTTCGCCGCCTTAGCGGCGCTGGTGGTCGGCGCCCTGGCCCGGGCCGGTATCCCGCTGTGCGGGGGCGGCTACATGGCCACGAACTGGCACCGCCCGCTTGACGAGTTCAGGACTTTGTTTCGGGGCTGGGTCGAGCAGCCGCATCCGGAGGCACTGCTCAAAGCGGAGGTCTTCCTCGACGTTCGAGCCTGCCACGGTGACCTCTCACCGGACGAGCTGATCCGTATCCTGCTTGTGGGCGGGAGCCGGGGGCCGTTCCGCACGCAGATGGCTCGCGCCGCGGTGACCTTCCGGCCGTCGATCGGCTTGTTCGGTCGACTGCGCATCCGCGGGTCCACCGTGGACGTCAAGCGCGGCGGGACGGCGGCCATCGTGCTGCTGGGCAGGCTCTATGCGCTCGACGCGGGCTCGGCCGAGCACAGCACCGTGCGTCGGCTACGGGCCGCCGCGGCCGCCGGAACACTGAGCTCGGCCACAGCCGGGGACCTGATCGACGCCTACCGGTTCCTCACCGAGCTGCGGCTGCGCCACCAGATCCAGCAGGCGGACGAGAACGTGCCCGCGGACAACGGGGTGTTCATCGACCGGTTGACCACCGAGCAACGGACGACGCTGCGCGCCGCGCTGCGGACGGTGCACGCCATCCAGGAGATCACCGCTCTGCGGTTCGCAACGGACTCCGTGACGTGATGGAGGTGCGGCGGTGAAGGACCGGTTGAAGACCGCCCGCCTGGTGGCCGCGGGGCTGTTGGGATTGGCGCTATTCAACTATCCCCTGCTGGCCGTGTTCGACTTGGACGCGGTCGTCGCTGGGGTGCCGGCATTGTGGGCGTACCTGTTCGGCGCATGGGCGCTCGTCATCGCGCTCCTCGCGTGGATCGCGCGGTCGCGATGATCGACACGAGGGTGATCGTGGTCGCGTCCGTGGCCTACCTCGCACTGCTGTTCGCCATCGCCTACTTCGGCGACCGCCGCGCCGACCGGGGCCGCAGCATCATCAGCAACGGCTACATCTACGCGCTGTCGATCGGCGTCTACGCGTCGTCCTGGACGTATTACGGCAGCGTCGGCCGGGCCGCGACCACCGGCGTCGGTTTCCTGCCGATCTATCTCGGCGCGACGGCCATGGCGGCAGGGTGGTGGCTCGTGCTGCGCAAGATCATCAGGATCTGCAAGCAGAACCGGATCACCTCCCTTGCGGACTTCATCTCCTCGCGATACGGCAAGAGCGCCGTGCTCGGCGGACTTGTCACCGTGATCGCCGTGGTCGGGATCGTCCCGTACATCGCGCTGCAGCTCAAGGCCATCTCCAACTCGTTCACGATCCTGCGCGCCGAGCCCGAGCTGGCCACGACGGTCGCGGCCGACCCGCCGATCCTGACCGACACGGCGCTCTACGTCGCGCTTCTGCTCGCCGCCTTCACGATCGTCTTCGGCACCCGCCACCTGGACGCCACCGAGCGGCACGAGGGCATGGTCGCGGCCATTGCATTCGAGTCGCTGGTCAAGCTGGTCGCGTTCCTTGCCGTCGGCTTCTACGTCACGTACGTGAGCTTCCGTGGGTTCGGCGACCTGTTCCGCCATGCCCGCTCCGATCCCGACCTGGCCCACTTGCTCAGGTTCGGTGAAACCCAGAGCTACGGCTCGTGGCTCTGGCTGATCCTGCTGTCGATGCTCGCGATCCTCTTCCTGCCGCGCCAATGGCAAGTGGCGGTGGTGGAGAACGTCGACGAGCGCCACATCAAGACGGCCACCTGGGTCTTCCCGCTGTACCTGTTCCTCATCAACATCTTCGTGCTTCCCATCGCCATCGCCGGTCTCGTCACGTTCGGCTCCGGCGGTGTCAGCGCGGACGCGTTCGTCCTGGCGCTTCCGATGGCCGACCAGCAGGCCATGCTCACGCTCTTCGTGTTCATCGGAGGACTGTCCGCGGCCACCGGCATGGTCATCGTCGAGACCATCGCGCTGTCCACGATGGTGTCGAACTCGCTCGTCCTGCCCATCCTGCTGCGTCGCCGCAGCGCTCTGGCCGACGGTCGCGACCTGGGTCGGGCGATTCTGCGAATCCGCCGGGCGACGATCGTCGCGGTGCTGCTGCTGGGCTTCGCGTACTTCCGCGTCGCGGGTGACGCGCTCGCGCTGGTGTCCATCGGCCTCATTTCCTTCGCGGCGGTGGCGCAGTTCGCGCCGGCGATCCTCGGCGGCATGTACTGGCGGAGCGCGACCAGGCGGGGCGCGACATGGGGTCTGCTGGCCGGATTCGTGGTGTGGGCCTACACGCTGCCGCTGCCGTCGCTGGCCGCGACCGGGCTGGTCCCCGAGTCGTTCGTCGAGGACGGCCCCTTCGGGGTGGGACTGCTGGCCCCCTACGCGTTGTTCGGGCTGGACGGGCTGGACGAGGTCAGCCACTCCATGCTGTGGAGCATGCTGGTCAACGTGGGCCTCTTCGTGGGACTGTCCCTGACCGGCCGGCGCGAGCCCGCCGAGCACGTGCAAGCCTCCACGTTCGTCGACGCGTTCACCCATGTCGGAGGCGGTGCGAACGCCCGGCTCTGGCGTGGTTCGGCCACCGTCGGGAAACTGCGGGTGCTCCTCGCGCGCTTCCTCGGCGAGGACGGCGCCGGAGCAGCGCTCCGGTCCTACGCCGTGAGCACCGGCACCGACATTTCGCCCGACGCCGCCGCGGTGCCCGAACTCGTCCAGCACGTCGAGTCGGTGCTGGCCGGCGCGGTGGGTTCCGCGTCCGCGCGGTTCATCGTCGCCTCCGTCGTGGACGAGGAACCGCTGGCGGTCGACGAGGTATTACAGATCCTCGACGAGACCTCCGAGGTCCTCGCCTACAGCCGGGCGCTTGAACGCAAGTCGCAGCAGTTGCAGGCCGCGACCACGGAATTGCGCCACGCCAACGAACGGCTCCAGGAGCTCGACCGGCTCAAGGACGATTTCGTGTCCACCATCACCCACGAATTACGCACGCCGCTGACGTCGATCCGCGCGTTCTCCGAGATCCTGTCCGACAATCCGGACCTCGACGCCGCCGAACGCGCGGAGTACTTGCAGATCGTGGTGCAGGAGACCGAGCGGTTGACCCGCCTGATCAACCAGGTGCTCGACCTTTCCAAGCTCGAGTCCGGCGGCGCGGAGTGGCACATCGAGCCGATCGACCTCGGCGAGGTCCTCACAATGTCGGCGCAGGCCACCGCGCAGATCTTCCGCGAGCGGGAGGTCGGCCTCGAGGTGAACATGCCCGAGCCTCCGCCGATCGTGCGGGCCGACCGGGATCGGCTCGTGCAGGTGCTGCTCAACCTGCTCTCGAACGCCGTGAAGTTCTGCCCGCGCGGGACCGGACGGGTGCGGATCGGCGTCGAGACGCGGGGCGCCATGATTCGAGTGGACGTGCGCGACAACGGACCCGGCATAGCCGGCGAGGACCGCGAGGTCATCTTCGAGAAGTTCCGTCAGGGCGGTGACACCCGCATCAACCGTCCCGCCGGCACGGGGCTCGGTCTGCCGATCAGCCGCCAGATCGTGGAACACCTCGGCGGGCGGTTGTCGGTGGAGAGCCTCCCCGGGGAGGGCGCCACATTCTCGTTCACACTCCCGGTCGCGGTGCTCGGCGCCGTCTCGTCCGTCGCCGCGGACGCCACAGAAGGGGACGCGTGATGCCGAGGAAGGTGCTCATCGTCGACGATGAGCCGAACATCGTTGTGTCGCTGCAGTTCCTGATGAAGAAGGCCGGCTTCGAGACGGCTGTCGCCCGCGACGGCGACGAGGCGCTGACCGAGGTGGAGCGGTTCCGGCCTGACCTCGTGCTCCTCGACGTGATGATGCCCCGTCGTGACGGCTACGACGTCTGCCAGCAGTTGCGCGACTCCGGCTGGACGGACCTCAAGATTGTCATGCTCACCGCCAAGGGACGCGAGTCGGAGGTGACCAAGGGACTTGCGCTCGGCGCGGACGCGTACGTGACCAAACCGTTTTCGACCTCCGAGCTGGTCGACACGGTCACCCGACTTCTGACCGGCGGCGGTTGAGGTGCGCGCTCGACGGCCGGAGGCTCGGTGGCTGCTCGCTGCGGCCGTCGCGGCCTATGTGATCGTGGCGGTCGTCGTGATCTCGCTTCTGCTGTGGAGCGGCATCCCCGCTGATCAGCGTGACGCCGTGATCGACGCCGTGGCCGGCCAGATCCCCACGCTGCTGATCGGCGGTGCGCTGGTTGTCGCCGGACTCGTCGCGACACTGGCGCATCTGGTGGGTCGCTACACCATGACAGCGCGGCGGCTGACCGCCGAGACGCGGCTGCTGCTCGAGGCCAACCCCGAACACCGGCTGGACCGGTCGGGACCCGCCGAACTCAGGGAGTTGGCCACCGCGGTGGACGACCTGGCCGAGCGGCGCAGGATCGCCGAACGGGAGGTCCACGCGCAGATTCGCACCGCGCAGGCGAGCCTCGCGCAGGAGCGGAACCGGCTGGCCGCACTGATGGCCGAACTCGCCGCCGCGGTCATCGTGTGCAACGTCGACGGGCAGATCCTGCTCTACAACGCCGCCGCGCGGTCGGTGCTGGGCGACGACGCGGCCGTCGGCCTGGGCCGTTCGGTTTTCGGCATCATCGATCGAGACCTGCTCGCGCACGCCCTGGACCACATCGAGCACGATTCCGCCACCTCCTCGCACGTGGCCACCACCGTGCGCGGCGAGCAACTGTTGCAGGTGCGAGTGGCGCCAGCCCGTGGGCCCGACGGCGGCATCACCGGCTTCGTGCTGCTGCTCGAGGACCTGACCGACCGGATGAACCGCAGCAGCCGGCGTGACGACCTGTTGCGTGATCTGACCGAGGGCACCCGCTCCTCCCTCGGGAGCATCCAGGCGGCGATCGAGGCGGTCATTGACTATCCGGACATGGACGTCGAGGAGCGCCGGCAGTTTCTCGGCATCGTGCGCGAGGAGGCCCACGTGTTGGGCCGTCGGGTCGAAACGTGGGTCGCCGAGTCGGACGACCATCTCGGAGCCGAGTGGCTGCGAACCGAGATGAGCGTGGCGGACCTCCTGGCGGTCGTGTCCCGAGCGCTTGGGCGCGAGGGCACGGTCGGGGTGTCCGTGCGGCACTCGGCGGCCGACGCGCTGTGGGTCAGGGTGGACAGCCATGCGCTGGCCCGGGCACTCGCGCATCTGGCGGGTCGGCTCCACGACGAGGTCGGTGTCGAGGAGCTGACATTGGCCGCGACGAGGGCCGGCGGACACGCTCAACTCGAGGTGAACTGGTCCGGACAGCCGGCCCAACCTGCCCGATTCCAGGCCTGGCTCGACGAGCCGCTCACCGGCCTCGCGGCGTCGAGTGTGCGCGACGTCGTCGCTCGTCACGGCGGTGAGATCTGGTCCGGCGGAGCGGCCGGGGCCGCGCCGGATCTGCGGCTGCTGCTGCCGTTGACCGAGGCTGAGCCGCAGCCCGCCCCGCCCACTCGCCTCGACCTCGCCAGCCGACCGGAGTTCTACGATTTCGGACTCTTCGACCGGCCAGAGCAAACCCTGGAGTGGGCCGATCGCGACCTCGGCGACCTCTCGTACACGATCTTCGACACCGAGACCACGGGCCTGGACCCGACCCAGGGCGACGAGATCATCTCGGTGGGCGCCGTGCGGGTGGTGAATCGGCGGTTGTTGCGCAACGAGTCGTTCGAGCGGCTGGTGGACCCTCAGCGTCGGGTGCCAGCCAGCTCGACCGCCGTGCACGGCATCACGTCGGGGATGCTCGCGGGCCAGCCGACCATCGACGTCGTGCTGCCCGCGTTCGCCCGCTACGCCGCGGAC
Source organism: uncultured Actinomycetota bacterium (assembly GCA_963715885.1). Taxonomy (GTDB): domain Bacteria; phylum Actinomycetota; class Actinomycetes; order Mycobacteriales; family Mycobacteriaceae; genus Mycobacterium. The sequence continues at coordinate 227,171 of CAVQSK010000016.1, read as the reverse complement.
ACCGTTCTGGTCGGTCACAACGTCGGGTTCGACATGCAGTTCCTCAGGCTCGCGGAACCACGGACCGGCGTGCGGTTCACTCAGCCGGTCCTGGACACGCTGCTGCTCGACGCGGTTGTGCATCCCGACCACGACGAGCGCTCGCTCGAGGCGATCGCGGGACGCCTCGGTGTGGCGGTGCTGGGCCGCCACACCGCGCTCGGCGACGCCCTGGTGACCGGTGAGGTCTTCCTGGGGCTGATCACGCTGCTGCAACAGCGCGGAGTCGTGACACTCGGCGAGGCCGTGGCGGCCTCACGCGCCACATTGGCCGCTCGGCTGGACCGGTCCCTCTACAACTCCTGACCGGCTTGGACATCCTTTGCGCGTTCGGGAACGGCTGCGCGTCCAACGGCGTAATTTTCATTTCCGAACGATCGTCACACGTTTGTTTCCCATGCCGGCAGGCGACGACGCACCGGAGGAGCCGTGAGCAGAGCAGACGAGCAGCACAATCAACTGCCGCCACCCACACCGACCGAGGCGAAGTACCTCGCAGTCTTGGCGTCTCCCGAATTCCAGGATCTCCGCCATCGCTACCGGCGGTGGGTCCTGCCGGTCACCGTGGCGTCCCTGTTGTGGTACTTCGCGTACGTCATCCTCGCGGCCTACGCCACCGATTTCATGAGCCAGCGGATTGTCGGCAACATCAACGTTGGGTTGGTGCTGGGCCTGCTGCAGTTCGTGACGACCTTCGCGGTCACCTGGGCCTACGTCAGATACGCGGACAGGGTGCTCGATCCGCGCTCGTCGCGCATCCGCGAGGAGATGGAAGCCGAGGGACTGCTGTGAACACGGTGCTCGCCCAGACCGAGCAGGTCGGCAACACCGGCCTCAACCTCGCCATTTTCGGGGCGTTCGTCGCCGTGACCATGGTCTTCGTTTTGCGGGCGGCCAAGACGACCAAGACCGCCTCCGACATGTACACGGCGGGAGCGGGCTTCTCCGGCCGGCAGAACGGTATCGCGATCTCCGGCGACTACCTGTCCGCTGCTTCGTTTCTCGGTATCGCCGGCGCGATCGCGCTCACCGGTTACGACGGCTTCCTCTACAGCGTCGGCTTCCTCGTCGCCTGGGTGATCGCCCTGCTCCTGGTCGCCGAGTTGCTCCGCAACACCGGCCGCTACACGATGGCGGACGTCTTGGCGTTCCGGATGCGTGAGCGTCCGGTGCGCACCGCGGCGGCGACGTCCACGCTGATCGTGTCGTTCTTCTATCTGCTCGCGCAGATGGCGGGCGCCGGTGGGCTGGTGGCGCTGCTGATGAACATCAGCGACCGCGCCGGCCAGAGCCTGGTGATCGCGGCTGTCGGGGCGCTCATGATCACCTACGTGCTGATCGGCGGTATGAGAGGCACCACCTACGTGCAGATCATCAAGGCGATCCTGCTCATCGGCGGGGCAGTGCTGATGACCGTGTGGGTGCTCGCGAAGTACGGCATGAACTTCTCGGATCTGCTCGGCGCCGGAGCCGAGAACGGCGCGCCGCTCGAGCCGGGGGCGAAGTACGGCCTCTCGAACCTGACGAAGCTCGACTTCATCTCGCTCGCGCTCGCCCTGGTCCTGGGCACGGCCGGCCTGCCGCACATCCTGATGCGGTTCTACACCGTGCCGACGGCGAAAGAAGCGCGCAAGTCGGTCGTGTGGGCGATCTGGCTGATCGGGCTGTTCTACCTCTTGACGCTGACCCTCGGCTACGGCGCCGCCGCGATGGTCGGGCCGGACCGGATCGCCGCCGCGCCGGGCGCGGCCAACTCGGCGGCTCCGCTGCTCGCGTACGAGCTCGGCGGCACCCTGCTGCTCGGGCTGATCTCGGCGGTTGCCTTCGCCACGATCCTCGCCGTCGTCGCAGGGCTCACGATCACCGCCTCGGCGTCGTTCGCCCACGACATCTACGCGAGTGTGATCCACAAGGGGAACGCGCCGGCGGGCTCGGAGGTCCGCGTCGCCCGGATCTCCGCCGTGGTGGTCGGCGTTGTCGCCATCCTCGGCGGAATCGCGGCCAACGGGCAGAACATCGCGTTCCTGGTCGCTCTCGCCTTCGCCGTCGCCGCATCGGCGAACCTCCCGACGATCCTCTACTCGCTGTTCTGGAAGCGGTTCAACACCCGTGGCTGCCTGTGGAGCATTTACGGCGGTCTGACCATCACCGTGGTGCTCATCGCATTCTCGCCGGCGGTGTCGGGCAACAAGACGGCGATGTTCCCCAACGCCGACTGGTCCTGGTTCCCGCTGGCCAACCCCGGCCTCGTCGCGATCCCGGCATCATTCCTGCTCGGCTTCCTCGGTACGGTCACGAGTCGGGAGCACCTCGAGTACAAGGCCGCCGAGATGGAGGTCCGGTCGCTGACCGGTGCCGGCGCGGAAGGGAAGGCTCTGGAGCACTGACCAGTCACGCCGTCGATGAAATTCCTGAGTGACTTTCTAGTTCGATATCGCGCGGAACAGGTTTCTCGACCAGGGTCGGCGAGTTTGTCACCGCAGGCCAAGCGGAACGATATTCAGTGTCGGCACACAGCCGCGGCCTTTTGATAAGCAGGTACGCGGTCGGCTCTTTTAGACGCGGATCAGTGGGGTGTCCTCATCGAGCCAGCCGGCCGGCCGGCGGCGAGTATCAGCGCGAAAGGGTTTGCGCCGATAGGTGAACTGCCGCTATCACCGCGGTGATCGGCGAAGGCATCTCGGTCAACGTGAGGCTGATCTTCACGGTGGAACGGCACCGCGCCGTGATGGACGCCTACCTGGCCGGGCTGGAAGCCGCCAAGGAAGGCGGACACAACCAAGTCGAAGATTCATTCGGTGGCGTCTTTCTTCTCTCGGGTGGATACCGAGATCGACGACAGGCTGAAGAACATCGGCACCGACTAGGCTTTTGCGCTGCGCGGTCAGGCCGGCATCGCCAACGCCCGCCTTGCCTACGCCGCCTACCAGGAAGTCTTCCTCGGCGGTTCACGGGTTCGAGCTCTGGCCGCGGGCTACCGGGTACATTCTGGTTTCTCCGGACATCGGCAGGGGCCTCAACCTGCTGCAGGTCGCTAGTCACGCATTACCTCCAGCTTCGCGATTGAGCGTTCCTCATGACACTCATTGGGTTATCCACCCAAGTGAATTGCGGTTACGTGTAACACGAATCCGGTAATTGCAGCTCAGTGTTGCTACCTGAGGGGCCCCTCGCCGGGGCCGCAATTGAAGCGCGCAATTGGGTGAGTGCTTCGATCGCGAACTCGACAAGTCGATCTTTGAAGCTCGCGGATAGACCACCCCGGTGTGCCCAGAGTGTGCCAACCAAGACGCGCAACAACGAGCCGTGAAACGATGGACGCGGCGACACATCTGGGACTCACAACCTGGACATATCGGCATCGAGGGCAACCGAACGAGACCATGCGGATGCTTTGCGGCAGCTTACACACCAGGAGTGTCGACGGCATCTGAATTTTGACCCCGTGTCGGCGGGTGGGTTCGCGAAGGCTTGTCGCAACACTCCTGCTATTTCATGGGGTGTGGAGATGACTCGACGCGGCCGCAAGCGGCGCCTGGTGTTGGAGGACGAGTACTGGAAGCTGATCCTCGAGGGGGTGCCTGCTGTCGAGGCGTGCCGGCAAATCGGCATCGGCCGCAAGACCGGATATCGGTGGCGGGCCCAAGCGGGTGGGCTGGCGCCGGGCCGGGTGGCTGAGGAGACGCGCTCGTCGCGCTGTCTATCGCTGCTGGAGCGCCAGCGCATCGCGACGTTGCGAGAGCGCGGACATGGTGTCCGCGAGATCGCCCGACGACTCGGCCGGGCGCCGTCAACGGTGTCACGGGAACTACGGCGTCACCTCAAGCCGCACGACAAGGGCCTCTATGACGCCGATCTCGCACATGCCCGTGCTCGCGACAACGCCCGACGCCAACGAGCGGGCGCCCTGGTCCTTGACCCCGAACTGCGGGATCTGGTGAAGGACAAGCTGGAAGACACCTGGAGTCCGCAGCAGATCAGCGCCTGGCTGCGTACCGAGCATCCCGACCGGCCGGAATGGCATGTCTGCCACGAGACGATCTATCAGGCGCTGTATCTCGGCCGGAAAGGTGGCCTGAGCAGGGCGTTGACGGCGAAGCTTCGCACTGGCCGCCCACTGCGCAAGCGACGCCGCAGCGTCACCGAACGCATTCCGCGATATGTCGCTCCGGCGGTGTTGATCCACTGCCGCCCAACGATTGTCGAGACGCGCACGCGGATCGGGGACTGGGAGGGTGATCTGATCGTAGGTAAGCACAGTCGTTCGGCGATCGGCACCCTGGTCGATCGGACGAGCCGCTCAGTACGCCTGATCCACCTGCCGCACGGCAATAGCGCCGATACGTTCATCGACGCCATTAGCCACGTGCTGGCCGCGCTGCCCGAGGCCGCCAGGCGCACGCTGACATGGGACCAGGGGTCCGAGATGGCCCGCCACGACGTTCTCGCCGAGCATTTCGGGGAGGGTGTCTTCTTCGCTGATCCCGGCAGCCCGTGGCAGCGCGGCACCAACGAGAACACCAATGGCCTTCTGCGCCAGTTCTTCCCGAAGGGCAAAGATCTATCGATATACACACCCGAGGATCTGGCACGCGCCGAAAAGCTACTCAACAACCGGCCGCGCAAGGTCCTCAACTGGCAGACACCCCACCGGGTCTTCGCGCACGGGCTACCCTGATCACGTCCGTGTGTTGCGAGGACCGGACGAATTCACCGCAGGTGAAAATTGACCCCCTGGGGTGGTGGTTGGTGATTATTCCTTAGTGGTGTTGGGCGCGGGGTGGTGCGGCCGAGGTCGCGGTCTCTGAGTCGGTAGCTGTCTCCTTTGAGGGCCACCAACGGAACGCAAAGCTGCAGTTGACGGTGTTGCTGGCTCCGCGGGCAGCGGTTCCGGGGCTGTATCTGCATCCTGATCACCGTCGGCGGCGCCGGCGCCCGGCTATGCGGACCGAGTTCGATGTCTAGTATTTACCACCGCATATCTAGAGTTAATCGCCGCATGGTTCGCTACATATGCTGCAGAATACGGGTGTTGGTAGCGGCTATGAGATCAGAGCCCAGACACGCGGCAGTAAATAATAGACGATGCGTGGTTGGTGGCCTAGGCTCGGGCGCGGGAGGTGAGGCCGGTGAGCGACACGACACGGCTTGCGGCGTTGACCGAGGCGGGGTTGTTGCACCCCAATCCGGATGCGGTGTTGGCGCCGTTGTTCACCGGCGGGTCGGGTTTCTTTCTGGCCGCCGACAAGGTGCAGGTGAAGTACGAGATGCTGCGGGCGCGTCTGGTCGAGGGTGTTCCTGTGGCCGACGCTGCGGCGGCACATGGCTATTCACGGGCAGCGTTTTATCTGGTGGCGGCCGCGTTCGACCAGTCGGGGATGGCGGGGTTGCTCGACGAGCGGCGCGGTCGCCGTGGCCCGGTCAAGCTGCGCCCGGAGATCGTGGACTTCATCCGCGCCGACGCCGGCTCGGGGGCCCAGATCGCCGAGCAGGTGGCCGACCGGTTCGGGGTGCGGTTACACCGGCGCACCGTCGAGCGGGTGCGCGGTCGGTGAGCGCCCGGTCGTTCTGGCCGCCGGCCGAGGCGGCCCAGGTCGACTACGAAACGCTGCGCGGTCATGTGCTTGAGCTCACCGGGCTGCCCGAGGGGCTGGCCGCGGCCCGGTTCGCCCGTCGCGGCCTGGCCGGGTTGATCGCCTGGCCTGCGCCGAGCCGGTGTTCGTCGCCGAACTGCTCGCCGCTGTCCGGCCGGCCTGGACACCGCACGACGATCCGCGGGTGGCCGCGCTGGCGGCGGGCTACCAGTTCCTCCTCGACGCCGCCGCACGCGTGGATTCGGTTGCCGCACTGGCACTACCGGGCAGGGGCCTGCGGTGAGGGCGGCGCTGTATGCGCGGGTGTCCACCGAGGCCAAGCCGACCGCGGCACCATCGGCTCGCAGCTGGCGCTGCTGCGCGAACACATCGCCGCTGCCGGTGACGAGCTGGTCGGCGAGTACATCGACGACGGGCATTCCGGCGCCCGACTGGACCGGCCCGGCCTGGACGCGTTGCGTGATGCCGCCGAGGCCGGGCTCGTCGAACGGCTGTGGTGCCTGTCGCCGGACCGGCTCGCCCGCGCCTACGCCTATCAGGTGCTGGTGCTCGACGAGCTGGACCGCTTCGGCGTCGTGGTGGCGTTCACCGACTCCCCGGGGCTGGCCGCCGACGACCCGCAAGCCACCCTGCTCACCCAGGTGCAGGGCGTGATCGCCGAATACGAGAAAGCCAAGATCGCCGAACGCTACCGGCGCGGCAAGCTGTTTAGGGCCCGCGCCGGCGAGATCGTCACCTGGAAGGCTTCCTACGGGTATCGGCGCATCCCGCGCAGCGCTGCCACCGGCCGAGCACATCACGAGGTCTACGAGCCCGAGGCCGCGGTGGTGCGGCGGATCTTCACCGACCGCGCCGCCGGCATCACCGTGCGCGAGATCTGTCGGCGGCTCAACGCCGACGCGATACCGTCACCGACCGGCAAACCCACCTGGGGCCACTCCACCCTGTGCCGGCTGCTGCGCAACGAGGCCTACATCGGCCGGGTCTACTACAACCGCACCGAATCGGTGCCCGACCGCCGCCCCACCCGCCCCACCCGGCAGGTCTGGCGCGACCGCGACGAATGGATCCCCATCGACTGCCCCCGCATCGTCTCCGACGAGCTGTTCAGGCCGCCGGCCGAGTCGCCACCGACAACACCAAGTGGAGCCCGCGCCGCGCCGAACCCGGCGCCTGGCTGCTCAAAGGCCTTGTCAAATGCGGTGTTTGCGATGTGGGCACCAACTGTCACAAGATGCGCGGCCGCAACGGCACCTGGCACCGCTACTACCACTGCCGCAACCACGACCCCATCCGCGCCGGCGGCGAATCCCGCCGCTGTCCCGAACGCAACATCCGCGCCGACGCGCTGGACGCATTCGTGTTCGACCACATCCGCGCCGCGATTACCCACCCCGACCAGCTGCTGGCCGGCGAACAGGCCGTCACCCTGCGCACCCCGATCCCCGACGATGAACTCCTGTCCGCCGAGCTGGCCCGGTTGGACCGCAAGATCGAGGCCGCCGACACCGAACGGCGTCGCCTCGTCGACCTCTACCAGGGCGGGTTTATCGAACTCCCCGAAATGCAGCGCCGCGCCACCGAAGTCTCCTCCCGCCGAAAAGAGCTGCAGCACAAGCGAACCAGCCTCGCCGACGAACGAACCGCGCTCGCCCGTGACAACCAGCTCCGCCGCCGCGTGCATGACTTCGCCGCCCGCATCCACGCCGTCATCGACACCCTCGACGACATCCAGAAACAACAGCTGCTGCGCCTGCTCATCGAAGACGTCCGCGTCACCGGCTGGCACGTCCAGATCCGGCTGCGCATCGCGCTCGACCCGCCACCACCGGACCCGACCGGCCCAACAAGCACACCACCACCACACCCGCACCCAGTGTCAAGTCAAGACGGTTTGCGTTCCATTGGTGGTGATGACTTCGGCGTGGTGGACGAGGCGGTCGATCATGGCGGCGGCCACGACGTCATCGCCGAACACTTCGCCCCAACGGCCAAAGGCTTTGTTGGAGGTGACGATCAGGCTGGCCCGTTCGTAGCGAGAGGACACCAGTTGGAAGAACAGATTGGCGGCTTCGGGTTCGAATGGGATGTAGCCGACCTCGTCGACGACGATGAGCGGGTAGCGCCCGAGCCGGATCAGTTCGGCCTGGATACGGCCGGCGTGGTGGGCTTCAGCGAGTCGGGCTACCCAATTCGGCGGCGGTGGCGAACAGGACACGGTGCCCGGCTTGGCAGGCCCGCATGGCCAGGCCGATCGCGAGGTGTGTTTTGCCGGTGCCCGGAGTGGAGGCGACACACTGCAACAGTTGCGTGCGGTCTTGCCATGTGATGTGCGGGTGATCGCCGAGACGCATCCGTTGTTCGGGCGCCTGTTGGCGGCGCGGTCGTTTAAGCGCTGGAACGGTGTGCTGCTGTTGGTGGTCGACCTGCCGGATGGCTCGCCAGGCACGATCGAGCCGATGCGACGGATGTGTTCGGCGGCTGTGGGCCCCAGAGCGCGGTGTCGGTGCTCGACGCGGCCGGGCTGCACGACCTGCATCGGCTGGTGCAGCGGCTTCACGCTTCGCGCGTCGCCGAGATTGCTAACAAAACACAAGTAGGTTCACCTCGTCCCTGATCGCGCTCACGACTCCAGGAGAGGTGAACCCACTTGCGCGCATTGAGAATAGCCGCCCATGCCAGCTTTCGCTCGGCCTGCTCGATTTACCAGTATCTGCCAGCCTGTGGCAGAGCCTGCCCGAGGAGATCCGCCACCAGGTGTTGGCCCTGTTGGCCAGGCTGATCGCCAAAGGAGCCCTCGCCGACCCCGATCGCGCCGTCGCGGAGGTGCGCGATGCATGACACCGCTCAGCCGGGCGTGTCGGCGCCGACGCTGTTATTGAGGACCGACAAGATCACCGTCTCGCATCGCTCCCGAGATGCGTATGTGTATGTCCGCCAATCCACCCCCTCACAGATGGTGCAACACACCGAATCCCTTGCCCGCCAATACGAATTGCGTGAACGCGCGGTCGCTTTGGGCTGGCCCGCGCACCAGGTGGTCGTGATCGACGCTGACCTGGGCCGCTCCGGGGCGCAGACCGATGGGCGATTTGGGTTTAAGGAGCTGGTCGCCGACGTCGGGCTGGGCAAGGTCGGGATTGTGCTGGGCATCGAGGTGTCGCGGCTGGCCCGCAACAACCCCGACTGGTACCAGCTGCTGGACTTGTGCGCGATCACCGACACGCTGATCGCCGACGCTGACGGCGTCTATCACCCGGCAGATTTCAATGACCGACTCGTGCTGGGGCTTAAGGGCACCATGTCGGAGGCCGAGCTGCATCTGATCAAATCCCGTCTGACCGCCGGGCTGAAACACAAAGCAGCCAAAGGCGAACTACGGCAAGGACTTCCAGTCGGTCTCGACTATGACGAAGACGACCAGGTGGTGATGACCCCAGATGAGGCGGTGCGTGAAGTAATTATCACGGTGTTCCGCCGCTTCGAGGAGCTCGGCTCGGCGCGACAGGTGCTGATCCGACTGCGCGAAGACGGCGTGTTGTTACCCCGGCGGGCCAACGGCTCCCGGCGGATCACCTGGGCACCGGCGAGCTACCCGGCGATCCACGACTTTCTGACCAATCCGGCCTACGCCGGAGCGTTTGTCTTCGGCCGCACCCGCACCGAAAAACGCATGGACCCGATCACCGGGGTGGTGCAGTCGCGGGATCGGCTGGTGCCGCGCGAACAGTGGGAGGTGCTCATCTGCGACCACCACCCCGGATACATCACCTGGGAGAACTACGAGTCCAACACGGCACGGCTACGCGGCAATTGGCGCCGACCTCGCGAGCTGACCGGCGGGGCGGTGCGCGAGGGCCGCGCCCTGCTGCAGGGCTTGCTGCGGTGCGGCCGCTGCGGGCGCATCATGCAGACCGGCTACTCAGGCACCAAGGGCAACTGCCCACGCTACGTGTGCGCCCGCGCCAAGCAGCTCTATGCCGGCGAGCATGTCTGCCAGAGCATCGGCGGCATCCGGCTGGAGAACAAGATCCTCGATGAGATGTTCGCCGTGCTGGCGCCGGCGGCGCTGACCGCGACCGCCCAAGCCCTCGCCGAGGCCGACGCCATCTACCAACGAGACTTGACGGTGTTCGAGCTGGCCGTCGAACGCGCCCGCTACGAGGCCGACCGGGCGCGACGCCAGTTTGACAACGTGGAACCGGAAAACCGTTTAGTAGCAAGGACCTTAGAGAAGAATCTGGAGTCCAAGCTGGCCGCGGTCCGCGCCGCCGAGAACGACCTTGGCGCCCAACGCGCCCGCCGCCCGGTCGCGTTGACCGAACAAGAACTGGCCTGGATCACCACCGCCGGCGCCGACATCCGCGCGATCTTCGATGCACCCACCACCACGATGCGCGAGCGCAAACAACTCATCCGCGCCGTTATCGCCGAGATCGGCCTGACCGCGCACCGTCGGCGGCGCGTCGCCGACTTGCGCATCGTCTGGCAAGGCGGCGCCGTCACCGAGGTCTCCATGCGGATGACCAAGCCCGGAGGGCACACGCGGGTAACTGATGAAGGCACCGTCGCCCTGGTGCGACGACTCGCCGAACATTACAACGACCAGGCGATCGCGGCGATCCTGGCCAAACAAAAACGCCGCACCGCCACCGGGCTGCCCTTCACCCGAGCCCGCGTGGCGATCCTGCGCGCCAACCACCACATCTCCGTCTATCAGCCGCCACCGCGGCCCGATGTCGGACCACACGACCAAGATGTCGTCGTGGTAACCATCACCGAAGCTGAACGGCTCCTCAAGGTCAGTAGGGCCACGCTCTACCGCTGGATCCGCGATGGCTTCATCACCGCCGAACAGATCACACCCGGCGCCCCCTGGCGCATCCGCATCGACCAGGCGCTGCGTGACCGCATCCAGCCCGAGGCACCCGAGGGCTGGCTCAGCCTCGACGAGGCCGCCAAAGCCCTCGGCGTCGCCCGACAAACCGTGTTGCACAAGGTCCAATGCGGCCAACTGCAAGCCGTCCACGTCAACCGGGGACGCCGAAAAGGACTACGTATCCAGGTCGAAGCCGACCAAGTTGGACTATTCGACACAGCTGATAGGAGAAATGCGCAATGTTAACCAACCTCGGGCGGCCCGAGGAACACGACATTGTCTTTGGCGACCACGAAATCCAGCGTCCCGAGGTGGGCGATGGTGTCGCGTTTGAGGCCACGGGCATGGTCGAAGTCGAACTCCTCCAACGACTTCCGTGACGGGAAGCGGGCAGCCCGGATACGACCCTCACCGCCGTGGGATTCTCGTGCCGATACTTGGCGTTGCAGGCACGCCGCCAGGTATTCCTCGTGGCTCCAGTTCTCCGCCCGGGCCCGTTCAGCCAGCCGAGCCGCGCACTCACACAGCGTCGGCGCCTTGAGCGCTCGGGTCAGGTAGCAGATCTCTGAGGACACGTCACGCGCTGAGGCGGTCTTGGTGGCCATCAGGCCGCCCCGCCGTCGAGGTCCACACCCAACGTTGTGTCGTAATCGTGGAGGCATCGGATCGCCACATCGGGCTGGGGGATCGGTCGTGCTGTGCTGATGTGTTTGCACCGCAACACTTTCGCCGCCTGCACATGGTCGGGATCAGAGATCGTCTGATGGACGGCCCAGATCCGCTCATGGTCGGCAACCAGTTGGCCGTCGCTGAACGCCTGCACCCGTTGAAGATCGGCGCGCACCAGCACCCGGCGCCCGATGCTGGCCGGGTGCACCGAGTAGTCGTTGGAATCCAGGCGCACGTAGTGATCGCGGGGCAACCGCAGCGAGGAACACCAACCCGTCGCTGGGGCCACCGACGGCAGCGCCAGCATCGCGGCCCGGTCCGCTCCGATGCGATCGGTGGGTGCGCAGCCCAGTGCCCGCCGCGGGCGGGTGTTGACGATCGCCAGCCAGGCGGCGAGCTGGGCGTTGAAATCGGCCGGCGACGCGAACGTGCGGCCGGGCAGAAACGAGCGCTCCAGGTAGTCATGGGAGCGCTCGATGAGCCCCTTGGCCTCCGGGTCGGCAGGCCGACAGATGATCACCTTGGCCGCCAACACCCCGCGAAACGCCTGACACTCCGCGGTCAGCTCGGCACGCCCGGCGCGCCAACGTCCGATCGCGCCCTCGCCGTCCCACACCAGCGCCCGCGGGCCCGCCTCCAGCTGCTCAACGAGCTGCCACCACCCGGCGAACAAGTCCTCAGCACGCCGGCTCGGAATCAGCAGGGCCAACAGCCAGCGCGAGTACGCACAAATCATGGTCAGCACCGGCAACGACGCCGGCTTGCGGGTCTGACCCGACCCCACCGGCAGCTCGATCGGGGGGAACCACAGATCGCACTGGGCGATCTCCCCGGCCGCATACGCCGTCCGCGACGCCGGATCCGGCGGTAGATACACCGGTCGCAGCTCGGCCACCCGCGCCGAGAGCACCCGAATCGAGCGGGTCCACTCGATCCGCTCGGCGATCACCGTCGCCGGCATCCTCGGATAGGACTGCAACAACTCGCGGATACGCGGCTCAACCTCGTCGACAATCGAACCACGCGGTGGCCGTTCATATTTCGGCGGCACATCACAGGCTAGCGCCGCCTTTACCGTGTTCACGCTGACGCCCAGCACCCGGGCGATCACCTTCTTCGGCAACCCCTCGGCCCGATACAGCCGACGAATCTCTGCCCAATCCTCCACTGACAACATTCCCTTCTGGTCCTCCTGGCTCGGGTAAAGCCAGGCCACCGGACCAGGGGGTCAAAATTCGGTTGCCGCGCCGGGATCAGGTTTCACGTGCCGCCGACACAGGAGTCGGCGATTCGATACCGTCCGCGCCGACGAAGGTTCAGCAGGTCGAACGGCGTCCGACGTAGCCGCGGCCACCCTCCTGGCCCGTTCGGGCGGACGCACCCACGAACAATGTCGGGGATCGTCATCGATCCGGATGATCTTGCCGTACAACTCTGGGCCATACCTCACTCGACAGACAGTGAGCTGCTCGGATCTCACCGCTGTGACCACCGGCCATCTACGGCGCGCGTATGGCCACCACTCTGCTAGACGCAACGCCTATGGCCTCGAAACCGACCTGTGACGCCGGCTGCCATGTGACGTTGGGTTGCGAGCGCCCGTCTGGCAGCATTTGCGACTCTCTCGCCGCCGACGGAGGCGGCGAGTACCTACCAACGTACGTTCGACGTGTCCTAGCGGTGTCCTAAGACACCTAGTCACCCGCAAGCACGTCCGAGACACATCAGCACGAAGACGGGTTGCAGGCAGGCATTATCCGATACACCGTAGACGCTGTGACACGCTGCAGCACAGGCGTTTTCACACTGGCAGGCTAGGGGTCAGGGTGCGAGTCCCCCTAGCTCCACCATCATCGCAGCAGTTCAGAGTACGTTTTAGGCCAAAAAAATTGCTCACGGTCAACATCCAGGTCAACAAAGCGACGCAGGCCGGCGCCGTGCGTCACTTGCCTGATATCGCCCACGTTCGGAAGGTCGCATACCGGACGCGAAGGCGGTGTCGTCAGCACCGGCCAGTTGTGTCGTTGACCGGCTGAGGCGACTCGATCCGAGCCGCGGTACATGTCAACGTATTTCAACATGGTGTGGCGAAAATGGTTGAATCTAGACGTGTTTGAGGAATCCGCCATTGGATGCCGGCGCAGTGGTAGACGGGTATCGGCTAGCAGGCTTACCTTCGGACCAAAGGAGAACTCTCCACCTCAGCGGGAGATTCGCGAACCTCAACGAAGGGTGTCGTCATGGACAGCAATACCGGTGATCAGTGGATCACTCGCCAAGAGCTCGCCGAGCGATACGGGTTACCTGTGAAGACGCCTGCTGAGTGGGCATCCAAAGGTACGGGCCCTCGCTATGCAAGGTTCGGTCGACACGTCAGATACCGCTTGAGTGACGTAGTCGATTGGGAAGCGCAGCAATTCGCAGATTTGAAACGCACGTCCGCCTAGGTAGCGACCTAATCGTCTTAGCGAGATGGCTGGCCGCCCGCCGCTGCGTATTGGGCAGCACGGCAAGATTGTTCGCGAGTACGTAGGTGGTGGGGTATGGCTTGCCCGTACTCGCTTTCGTGATGCCGACGGCGTGACACGCAGGGTCCGGCGTGTAGGCCCGGCAGACAAGTTCAATAAGTACGGAAAGCTCGCCGAGGATGCTCTGCTCATGGCACTGGCTGAGCGTCGCCCACCGATCGGTTCGGCTGCGATTGGCCCCGACACCCTGGTTGCAACCCTTGTTGATCGACATATTGACCGCCTTGCCGAGGACGGTCGGTCAATTAAGACTCTGGACACCTATCGCTACGACGCGCAGAAGCTGGCCAAGTTCATTGGGGGCGTCAGGGTAGGGGAGGCGACCCCCGCCCGGCTGGATGCCGCATTGAGGTCTATGCGTTCGATGCACGGGACCACGATGGCACGGCGAGGTCGCACCCTCCTGCGTGGGGCGCTGCAGCTTGCGGTTCTGGACAATGTGCTGGCGACGAATCCGGTTCGGGACGTGCAGTTGATCCGCTCGAAGTCCGCGCCGACGGGCGCTGATGCGCTGACCGCCGACCAGCTGCGCGAGCTACTGATCAAACTGCGGGTGTCGGAAACGTGCGCCAAGCGTGACCTGGTGGACCCGATCACTCTATTGATCGCGACTGGGTTGCGGCGGTCGGAGCTGCTGGCGCTGCGCTAGGTCGGATTTCGACGCAGCGGCGGGCACCGTCGCTGTCACGGGCAAAGTGGTGCGTCAGAGTGGAAAGGGGCTGCGCCGCATCGAGGAGACCAAGACCGCTGCCGGTCGGCGCACGATTCCCCTGCCATCATTTGCCGTGGCGATGCTGACGGAGCGCCGCAAATTGCCGTTCCTGGGGGAGCAATCGGTGATCTTCCCGTCGTCGTCAGGCACGCTGCGCGACCCCGATAATTTCGCCGGTCAGTGGCGCGCGGCCCGCCACGAACTCGGGGTGCCCGATGTGAGCTCGCACAGCTTCCGCAAGACGGTGGCAACGCTCATTGACGACGCCGGTCTTTCGGCGCGCATCGGTGCCGACCACGTCGGTCACGCCAAAGTGTCCATGACCCAGGATCGATCGCTACATGAGCCGGGGTCGCGTGCACACCCAGGTAGCGCACCTCCTGGATCGCGTGGTGGCCGACGAGGGCAACTCAGGTCGCCCATAAACGACGAATAAACGTCAAACCGGCGATACAGAGCACAGCTAAATACTACCACCCCTGACCAGTGCCCCCGGCAGGAATCGAACCTGCGACCTAGGGATTAGAAGGCCCTTGCTCTATCCAACTGAGCTACGGAGGCGACGCCGGTGAGTGTATCTCGCGGAGTCGCGGGACCCCGTCGCCGCAACAGCAAGTAAAGGCGCTCCGCACCGACGGGCAGCGGACTAGCGTGGTGTGCGCAACACTTCGGAACAGGGAGGGAGCGACGAGCCATGAGCGACGTGCCGGACCTCGACGCGGCCGGACTTCCGGAGGAACTCAGTCCGTTCGACCAGATACTGCACCGCGGCGAGGCCAACCCGCGCACACGCTCGGGCGTCATGACCCTGGAGATCCTCGATTCCACTCCGGAGTGGGACCGCTTTCGGGCCAGGTTCGAAAATGCGTCGCGCAAGGTGCTCCGGCTGCGGCAGAAAGTTGTGATCCCCACACTGCCCACCGCGGCCCCGCGATGGGTGGTCGACCCCGACTTCAACCTGGACTTTCACGTCCGCCGGCTGCGGATCCCAGAGCCCGGCACTCTGCGCCAGCTTATTGATCTCGCAGAGGTCGCAGCGCAATCGCCGCTCGACATTTCCCGGCCGCTGTGGACGGTCACGCTTGTCGAAGGGCTCGCCGACGGCCAGGCCGCGGTGATGATGCACCTGAGCCACGCCGTGACCGACGGCGTCGGCGCCGTCGAGATGTTCGCGAACATCTATGACCTCGAGCGCGATCCGCCCAAGCAGGACGTCGCGCCGCTGCCTATTCCGCAGGATCTGTCGCCCAACGACCTGATGCGCCAAGGGTTTAACCGGCTTCCCAGCTCGATTCTGGGCGGGGTCCGCGGCGCGCTGTTCGGAGTGGCACATGTCGTCGGCGAAATGATCCGCGATCCGATCTCGAGACTGGGTGAAGTCGTCGAATACGCAATGTCCGGTGCACGCGTCGTCGGCCCTGTGGCCCCACCGTCGCCGGTTCTGCGCCGTCGCAGCCTGTCGTCACGCAGCGAGGCGATCGATATCGAGTTCGGCGACCTGCACAAGGCGGCCAAGGCAGCAGGCGGCTCGATCAACGACGCCTACCTGGCGGGTCTGTGCGGGGCACTGCGCCTCTACCACGACGCCAAAGGGGTGCCGATCGATGCCCTGCCGATGGCGGTTCCGGTCAACCTGCGCTCGGAGGCCGACCCCGCAGGCGGCAACCGATTCGCCGGCGTCAATCTCGCCGCTCCGATCAGCCTGACCGATCCCGAAGTGCGCATCAAGAACATCCGCTCCCAGATGACCCGAAAGCGTGAGGAGAGAGCCATCGACATGGTCGGTGCCATCGCTCCGGTGTTGAGTCTGATGCCCGACACGGTGCTCGAGTCGATGGCCGGATCGATCGTCAACTCCGATGTACAGGCCAGCAACGTCCCGGTGTACGCCGGTGACACCTTCATCGCGGGAGCGAAGATCTTGCGGCAGTACGGCATTGGGCCGCTGCCCGGCGTGGCGATGATGGTCGTGCTGATCTCGCGCGCCGGGTACTGCACGATCACAACGCGTTACGACCGCGCCGCCATAACCGACTCCGACCTGTGGGCGCGTTGCCTACTGTCCGGGTTCGACGAAGTGCTTGCGCTTGGCGGCGACGGTCGAGCTACACCGGCATCCTTCACGACCGAGACGGCGGAACCCACCTCAGTGTCACCCAATGGAAGTGCAGCGCAATGACTTCGGGCAACGGACAAGCGTCACGACAAGCCAATCCGCGAACCATGCGGCTGCCGGGCTCGGTCGCCGAGATCGAGGGCAGTCCGCGCGGGCCGGACGTCGGTGCATTCTTCGATCTCGACGGCACCCTGGTCGCCGGGTTCACTGGCGTGATCATGACGCAAGACAGGTTGCGTCGCCGCCAGATGTCCGTCGGTGAGTTCATCGGCATGGTGCAGGCCGGCCTCAATCACCGGCTGGGCCGGTCCGAGTTCGAGGACCTCATCGGCAAGGGCGCCCGCATGATGCGCGGCAGCTCTCTCGACGATATCGACGAACTCGCCGAGCGCCTCTTCGTGCAGAAGATCGTCGGTCGCATCTATCCCGAGATGCGCGAGCTCGTTCGCGCACACATGGCCCGCGGTCACACCGTGGTGCTCAGCTCCTCGGCGCTGACGGTGCAAGTTGAGCCCGTTGCTCGGTTTCTAGGCATCCAGAACGTGTTGAGCAACAAGTTCGAGACCGATGACGACGGTCTGCTCACCGGCGAGGTGCTCACACCCATCATCTGGGGACCCGGGAAGGCAAGGGCGGTACAGGCTTTCGCCGCCAAGAACGGTGTCGACCTGTCGAAGAGCTACTTCTACGCCGACGGCGACGAAGACGTCGCACTGATGTACCTTGTCGGCAACCCGCGGCCTACGAATCCGGCTGGCAAGCTCGCCGCGGTCGCCGCCAAACGCGGCTGGCCGGTGCTGAAATTCACCAGCCGCAGCGGAAGCAGCCCCGTTTCGCAGTTGCGCACCGCCGCGGGTGTGGCGTCGATGATGCCGATTGCCGCCGGGGCAATCGGTCTGGGACTGCTGACCCGCAACAAGCGCACCGGCGTCAACTTCTTCACTTCCGCGTTCGGCCGGACGCTGCTGACCGCTACCGGCATCAACCTCAATGTGCTGGGGAAAGAGAACCTGACCGCCCAGCGGCCGGCGGTGTTCATCTTCAATCACCGCAACCAGGCCGATCCGATGATCGCGGGGAGATTGGTCGAGACCAACTTCACCTCGGTCGGCAAGAAGGAACTGGAGAAGGACCCGATCGTCGGCACCATCGGCAAGGTGATGGACGCGGCCTTCATCGACCGCGACGACCCCAAGAAGGCCGTCGAGGGGCTGAAGAAGGTCGAGGAGTTGGCGCGCAAAGGACTGTCCATCCTGATCGCGCCTGAGGGCACGCGGCTGGACACCACTGAGGTCGGCCCGTTCAAGAAGGGGCCGTTCCGCATCGCGATGTCTGCCGGAATCCCGATCGTTCCGATCGTGATTCGCAACGCCGAGGTCGTCGCCGCGCGCGATTCGAGCACCTTCAATCCGGGGACCGTCGACGTCGTGGTGTACCCGCCGATCCCCATCGACGACTGGACGCATGAGAATCTCGTCGACCGCATGGCCGAGGTCCGCCAGCTCTACCTCGACACGCTGAAGGACTGGCCGCACGACGAGTTGCCCAAGCCCGACCTCTACAAGCGCACGAAGGCTCCCGCAACGAAGGCTCCCGCAACGAAGGCTCCCGCAAAGAAGGCGACGGCCAAGAAGGCGACGGCCAAGAAGGCGACGGCCAAGAAGGCGACGGCCAAGAAGACGGCCGCCAAGGCAGCGACGAAAAGGGCTGGCGCGAAAGGCCGCCCGTGAAGGTTCCCGCCGACCACTTTGCGCCCTTCACCACCACCGACGACGCGCTCGTCCTGGCGTCGGTTTCGTCGCCTGCCGAACAGGAGCTGCTCAACGACTGGCTGGGACGCCAGCGGCGCGACCATCCCGACTCCAAGGTCGAGGTGCTGCGTTTACCGGCCGACGACCCGCCGCCCGCTGTGCTGGCGCAGCTCGTCTCCGAGCTCGAGGCGGACGAGGATCGGTCCGTCGTGCCGGTGCGGGTGTTCTGGGTGCCCGGCGGCCTGCCCACGCGCTCGAAGGTGGTTTCCTTCCTGTCCGGGCGAGACACGTACCGGCCGCCGGAGATCCTGCAGCGTCGCATTCTCCGCAAGGACCCGTCGCGAGCTCGAGTCGTCGCCGGTGAGCCGGCGAAGGTGTCAGAACTTCGTCAGCAATGGGCCGACACCACCGCCGCTGAGAACTCGCGCGAATTCGCGCGGTTCGTCATCCGCCGCGCCATCTTGGCGATCGAACGCGTCGAGCTGCGCCTGCTCGGGCCGGAGTACAAGTCCCCACGGCTGATCAAGCCAGAGCTGCTGGCGTCGGCGCGGTTTCGCGAGGGCCTCGAACGGATTCCGGGCGCGACAATGGAAACGGCCGGGGAGATGCTCGACGAACTCTCCACCGGATGGAGTCGGTTTTCAGTCGACCTGATCCCGTCGCTGGGCCGCGCAATTTTCAGCCGGGGGTTCGATCCCAACATCGACTACGACCGCGGCGAGGTCGAATCGATGCGGCGCCATCTGGAAAACCACCCCGCCGTGCTGCTGTTCTCGCACCGGTCCTACCTCGACGGCGTGATCGTGCCGGTGGCAATGCAGGAGAACCGATTACCGCCCGTCCACACGTTCGCGGGCATCAACCTGTCGTTCGGGTTCATGGGGCCACTGATGCGCCACTCCGGCGTCATCTTCATCCGCCGCAAGCTCGACGACCCACTGTACAAGTACGTACTGCGGCAGTTCGTGGGCTACATCGTCGAGAAGCGGTTCAACCTCAGCTGGTCGATCGAGGGCACGCGTTCTCGGACCGGAAAGATGTTACCGCCCAAGCTCGGTCTGCTCGCGTACGTCGCCGACGCCTATCTCGACGGGCGCAGCGACGACATCCTTCTGCAGCCGGTGTCGATCAGCTTCGACCAGTTGCACGAGACCGCCGAGTACGCCGCGTACGCGCGTGGTGGCGAGAAGACGCCCGAGGGTCTGTCCTGGATGTACAACTTCATCAAGGCCCAAGGCGAACGCAACTACGGCAAGATCTACGTCCGCTTCCCCGAAGCGGTGTCGATGCGCGAGTACCTCGGCGAACCGCACGGTCCGATGGCCACCGACGACGCCGCCAAACGCCTTGCGCTGCAGAAGATGGCCTTCGAGGTGGCCTGGCGGATCCTTCGGGTCACGCCAGTCAACGCGTCCGCGCTCGTATCGGCCCTGCTGCTGACCACTCGGGGCGTCGCGCTCACCCTCGACCAGCTTCACCACACTCTTCAGGACTCGCTGGACTACCTGGAACGGAAGCAGACTCCGATGACCAACAGCGCGTTGCGGCTGCGGACAGCCGAGGGGGTTCGCACCGCGCTGGACGCGCTGTCCAACGGCCATCCCGTCACATGCGTCGACGCCGGACGGGAGCCGGTCTGGCGGATCGCGCCGGAGGACGAACACGAGGCGGCGTTCTACCGCAACACGCTCATTGACGCCTTCCTCGAGACGTCGATCGTCGAGTTGGCGCTCGCCTACGCCGCCCGCGCCGAAGGTGACCGGCTGGAAGCCTTTTGGTCGCAGGCGATGCGGCTTCGGGATCTGCTCAAGTTCGACTTCTATTTCGCCGATTCTGCGGCGTTCCGTCACCATGTGGCCGAGGAGATGTCGTGGTACGAGGATTGGGAATCGCACGTCTCCAGGGGAGAGATCGACCAACTGCTGCGCGCCAAGCGGCCGTTGGTCGCGAGCGCCATGCTGCGGTCGTTCTTCGAGGCCTACGAGATCGTGGCAGACGTGCTGCGCGATGCCCCCGCCGAGATCGCCGAGAAAGACCTCACCAAGCGGGCGCTGGGAGTGGGCCGTCAGTATGTCGCCCAGAGCCGGGTGCGCAGCAACGAGGCGGTATCGGCGCTGCTGTTCGCCACCGCTCGACAAGTGACCGCCGACCAGCACCTCCTGGAATCCGCGGCCGACCTGGATGAGCGACGAATCACGTTCCGCGATGAACTGCGCGCCATCCTTCGTGACATGGACAAGGTCGAGCAGATTTCCCGCGAGCAGTTCTATGCGCGCGAGATCGACCGGCGAAGCCTCCGCAGCGAGCCCGCGTAACTGACGCCATACGCTTGGCACATGACGTCTGCCGGCCGGGTGGTCGCGTCCAGCGTGCGCAGCAGCGCGGTGTGGCCGGTGCTCGTCGGCGTCGGCGTGTTGGCCGGCGCGACCGCCGCGGGCATCGGCGCGCTGTCGCTGGCCGACGCGCTGACCGCCACCGGCCTGCCCAACCCCGGCCCAGCCACGACCTACGGCCTGCCCTTTGTGCGGGCGGCCGGCGAGATCGCCGCGGTGGTGGCCGTCGGATCGTTTCTATTTGCGGCGTTTCTGGTGCCGCCGCAAACCAACGGGGTCCTCGACGCCGGCGGCTACCGCGCATTACGGCTGGGTGCCGCTGCTTCGGCGGTCTGGACGGTGTGCGCGGCCCTGCTCGTGCCGTTGACGGTGTCAGACGTCTCCGGTCAGCCGCTTCGCGAGCACCTCAATCCGGTCAGCGTCTGGTCGGCCGCCAGCCTCGTCGACACGGCAGGTGCATGGCGCTGGACCGCCTTCGTCGCCGCCGCGGTCACCCTCGTCAGCCTTCCGGTGTTGCGGTGGTCGTGGACGCCGCTGCTGCTGGCCGGTGCGCTGATCACGCTGTTGCCGCTGGGTCTCACCGGGCATTCGTCGGCCGGCGGCGCACACGACCTCGCCACCAACAGCCTGCTGATCCACCTCGGCGCCGTTGCGCTGTGGGCTGGTGGTCTGCTGGCGCTGCTGGCTCACGCGATACGCGGGGGCGAGCATGCCGACGTGGCAGCCCGGCGGTTCTCTGCGCTGGCGCTGTGGTGCTTTGTGGCGATGGCCGCCAGCGGTGTGGTCAACGCGCTGGTGCGAATAAAGCTGCCCGATCTGGTGCGCACAGAATACGGCTGGCTGATCATCGGCAAGGTCGTCGCGTTGTGTCTGCTCGGCATCCTCGGCTGGCGGCAGCGCCGCACCGGCGTTGCGGCATTGCAAGCGGACCCGCACGCACGTACACCGTTGATCAGGCTGGCGCTGGCCGAGGCTGCGGTGTTCGGTGCGACGATCGGCATCGCAGTCGGGCTGGGCCGCACCCCGCCGCCGCCGCTACGCGAGGAGCCGAGTCCCGTCGAGGTCGCAATCGGCTACGACTTCGTAGGGCCGCCGACGGTGGCACGGGTGCTGTTCGACTGGCGATTCGACCTCATTTTCGGCACCGCGGCGATCGTCATGGCGGTGGTGTACCTGGCCGGTGTGGGCCGGTTGCGGCGACGTGGCGACGCCTGGCCGGTCGGCCGCACGCTGGGCTGGTTGTTGGGCTGCGCGGCACTGTTGTTCGCAACGTCGTCGGGCCTGGGCCGCTACATGCCCGCGATGTTCTCCATGCACATGGTGGCGCACATGTTGCTGTCCATGCTGGTTCCGATCCTGCTGGTGCTCGGTGCGCCGATGACGCTCGCGCTGAGGGCGCTGCCGGCCGCGGGCGGTGGTGAACCGCCGGGCCCGCGGGAATGGCTGCTGGCTGCGCTGCACTCGCGGGTATCGCGTTTCCTCACCCACCCGATCGTGGCCACCGTGTTGTTCGTCGCGGGCTTTTACGGCCTGTACTTCGGCGGCATCTTCGACGCGGCGGTGAGCAATCACGCCGCGCACGTGCTGATGAACGTCCACTTCCTGCTCAGCGGCTACCTCTTCTACTGGGTGGTGATCGGCATCGACCCGACTCCGCGGCAGATCCCGCAGCTCGGCAAGTTAGCGATGGTGTTCGCGTCGCTGCCGCTGCACGCGTTTTTCGGCGTGGTGCTGATGGGCATGCAGACCGTCGTCGGCGAGACATTCTATCGCTCACTGCAGCTGAGCTGGCACAACGACCTGCTGGGTGACCAACATCTCGGCGGCGGAATCGCTTGGGCCGCAGGCGAAGTCCCGCTGGTCGTGGTGATGATCGCGTTGTTCATCCAATGGCGGCGAAGCGATCAGCGCACGGCTAAACGACTGGACCGGGCCGCCGATCGCGACGACGACGCGGACCTCGCTGCCTACAACGCCATGCTGGCCGAGTTGGCTCGCCGGGACACGCAGTAGTTCTTAGTCGCCGACCGTGGGGCTTATGTACGGATCTTGGCGGTCGTTCGTACGTAGAGCCCACGCTCGGCGTCAGCCCTGCGGCTTATCCACAGCGCGCAATTCATCCACAGCCGCCGGCCCGATCGGAGTATCGGTGCGGGCGACATGTCGGCGCGGTCGCGGTCAATGGCGGTGTCACCGACGAGCCGGATACGTCTCCAGTTCGTCGCAAGTCAGATGGAAGGAATCACCATGTTCGAGACACCTATAACCGTGGTCGGCAACATCGTCACCAAACCCGACCGTCGCCGCGTCGGCGATCAGGAGCTCTTCAAGTTCCGGGTCGCCAGCAATTCACGGCGACGCACGCCGGACGGAAACTGGGAGCCGGGCAACTCGTTCTTCGTCACGGTCAACTGCTGGGGCAAGTTGGTCACCGGCGTTGGCGCCGCGCTCGGGAAGGGTGACGCCGTTATCGTCGTTGGATACGTGTACACCAGCGAGTACGAGGACAAAGAAGGTGTCCGTCGTTCTTCGGTGGAAGTGCGGGCCACGTCGGTGGGTCCGGATTTAGCGCGGTGCATCGCCCGTATCGAGAACCCCAGGCATCCGACCAGCAGCGACGATGCGCCTGCGACCGGCAGCTCGGACGATGCCGCTGGAGACAACGACAGCGCGGACAAGGCCGATGCCCCCGTCGGGGGCGAGACGCTGCCACTGTCGGCTTAGCTGAATCCGGCCACGCCTACGATGGTCCGCGGGCAACTCGCGAACTTACGAAAGGCAACACCACGGCATGGCCGAATTCATCTATTCGATGCAGAAGGTCCGCAAGGCGCACGGCGACAAGGTCATCCTTGACGACGTCAGTCTGAACTTCCTTCCGGGCGCGAAGATCGGTGTCGTCGGTCCGAACGGGGCCGGTAAGTCGAGCGTCTTGCGGATCATGGCCGGGCTGGACACCCCGAACAACGGTGACGCGCTCCTACAGCCCGGCGCCTCCGTCGGCATCCTGCAGCAGGAACCCACGCTCAACGAGGAGAAGACCGTCCGCGGCAATGTCGAGGAAGGCCTCGGCGACATCAAGGTCAAGCTCGACCGGTTCAACGAGGTGGCCGAACTGATGGCCACCGACTACTCCGACGAGCTGATGGAGGAGATGGGCCGGCTGCAGGAAGATCTGGATCACGCCGACGCGTGGGATCTTGACTCGCAGCTGGAGCAGGCGATGGACGCGCTGCGCTGCCCGCCGCCCGACGAACCCGTCACCCACCTGTCCGGCGGCGAGCGTCGTCGCGTGGCACTGTGCAAGCTGCTGCTGTCCAAGCCCGATCTGCTGCTGCTAGACGAGCCGACCAACCACCTCGACGCCGAGAGTGTGCAGTGGCTCGAGCAGCACCTCGCCGATTACAAAGGCGCCATCCTGGCCGTCACCCACGACCGGTACTTCCTGGACAACGTGGCCGAGTGGATCCTTGAACTCGACCGCGGCCGCGCGTACCCGTACGAGGGCAACTACTCGACCTACCTGGAAAAGAAGGGCGAGCGCATCGCGGTACAGGGTCGCAAGGACGTCAAACTGCAGAAGCGGTTGAAGGATGAGCTGGAGTGGGTGCGCTCGGGAGCCAAGGCTCGGCAGGCGAAAAGCAAGGCCCGTCTGCAGCGCTACGAGGAGATGGCCGCGGAGGCGGAGAAGACCCGCAAGCTTGACTTCGAGGAGATCCAGATCCCGACCGGTCCCCGGCTGGGCAGTGTCGTTGTCGAGGTCGAGCACCTCGACAAGGGCTTCGACGGCCGTCCGCTGATCAAGGACCTGTCGTTCACGCTGCCCCGAAACGGCATCGTCGGCGTCATCGGTCCCAACGGCGTCGGCAAGACCACGCTGTTCAAGACCATCGTGGGCCTCGAGCAGCCCGACAGCGGCATCGTGAAGGTCGGCGAGACCGTCAAGCTGAGCTATGTCGACCAGAGCCGGGCGGGCATCGACCCGAAGAAGAACGTCTGGCAGGTGGTCTCCGACGGGTTGGATTACATCGAGGTCGGGCAGAACGAGATCCCGTCGCGGGCGTACGTCTCCGCGTTCGGCTTCAAGGGTCCTGACCAGCAGAAACCGGCCGGCGTGCTGTCCGGCGGTGAGCGCAACCGGCTCAACCTGGCGCTCACCCTCAAAGTGGGCGGCAACCTGATCCTGCTCGACGAGCCGACCAATGACCTCGACGTGGAAACGCTGTCCTCGCTGGAGAATGCGCTGGAGAAATTCCCGGGCTGCGCGGTGGTGATCTCCCACGACCGCTGGTTCCTGGACCGCACCTGCACGCACATCCTCGCGTGGGAGGGCGACGACGACAACGAGGCCAAATGGTTCTGGTTTGAAGGCAATTTCGCCGCCTACGAGGAAAACAAAGTGGAACGACTTGGCGTAGATGCAGCCCGTCCGCACAGGGTGACCCACCGCCGGCTTACACGCGACTAATGTCGCTCGTGCGGGCCACGGAGCCACAACTGCGGCGACATCCAACGAGGGACGGTCCGCGCCTATAAGTCGAGGAGCTTCGCATGTCGATGAATCCGGGAGCCGTCGGAGGACAACATCGATCGGCGCAACCACCGCCCGTAGGGCGGGGGGACGATGCGCGCCCAACTGAGCCCGCCGCCGAGTCGATCCAACGGCTCGCAAGGGCCTACCTTGCGACATACCGCGGACCGCACGGCGACGCGCCCGGAGCCGATTCGGCCGTCACCGGTCCGGTCGACCGCACCGCAGCGGGGCGACTGGTGTCGCCGGCTCTCATTGACGCCCATTACCGGCTCGGCCGGCACCGGCGCCTAGGGGACACCCGAGTCGCGGTTTACCCCGAGGACGACGCCGGTGGATTCGGTCCCGCAGTGCAGATCGTCACCGACAACGCGTCGATGCTGATGGACTCTGTCACGGTGCTGCTGCACCGCCTCGGCGTCGCCTACCGGGCCATCATGAACCCGGTGTTCCGGGTGCGCCGTGGGCAGAGCGGGGAGCTGCTCGAGATCGAGCCCGCATCCGCCGCCGCGTTCCACGACGGCATCGACGAGGCGTGGATTCACGTCCAGCTGTCCGGGGCGGTGGACCCCAAGTCGCTGCAAGAAGCCCAGCGCCTGCTACCCAGCGTGCTCGCCGACGCCCGCCAGGTGGCGCTCGACTCCACTGCCATGGCCGCCACGCTGCGCAGCCTGGCCGCCGAACTCGACAGCGACGCCCAGGGCCGATTCCCGGGCTCCGACCGCAGGGACGTCGCTGCCCTGTTGCGCTGGCTGGCGGACGGGCATTTCGTGCTGCTCGGCTATCAGCGCTGCCCGGTCCGCGGGGGACAATCGTCCGTCGATCCGTCGAGCCGCCTGGGTGTGCTGCGGCTGCGCGAAGACGTGCTTCCCCAGTTGACCGCCACCGACGACCTGCTGGTGCTGGCCCAGGCGACCATGCCCAGCTTCCTGCGCTACGGCGCCTACCCGTACATCGTGGTCGTGCGCGAGCACCCCCACGACGCTCGTCAACCGGATGCAATCGAGCACCGGTTCGTTGGCTTGTTCACCGTCGCTGCAATGAACGCCAATGTGCTGGAGATACCGCTGATTTCGCGCCGTGTCAATGACGCGCTCGCCATGGCTCACCGCGACCCAAGCCATCCCGGTCAGCTGTTGCTCGACATCATCCAGACCATTCCGCGTTCGGAGCTCTTCGCCCTGAACGCCAAGGAGCTGCTGGACATGGCGATGGCCGTCGTCGACCTCGGCTCGCGACGACGCACGTTGTTGTTCATGCGCGCCGACCAGCTTGCCCACTTCGTGTCATGCCTGGTTTATCTGCCCCGGGACCGCTATACCACTGCAGTGCGACTGACGATGCAAGACATCTTGGTCCGCGAGCTGGGCGGCGTCAGCATCGACTACGCGGCGCGAGTGAGCGAATCTCCCTGGGCGGTCGTGCATTTCACGGTACGCCTGCCGGAAGGGTCGCGTCCGCGCGATGTGGATGTCTCACTCGAGAACGAGGATCGCCTTCAGAACCTGCTCACCGAGGCCGCCCGGACCTGGGGCGACCGGCTGCTGGGCGCAGTGAAGAACGGCTCGATCAGTCAGGCCGAGGCCGAGCACTACTCAGAGTCGTTCCCCGAGGTCTACAAGCAGGCCGTGGCGCCCCTGGACGCAATCAACGACATCGCGATCATCGAAGAGCTGCAGGATAATTCGGTCAAACTGGTGCTCGGCGACCGCGGTGCCGACGGGGTCGCACATCTCACCTGGTACCTGGGTGGGCGGTCGGCATCGCTGAGCCAGCTGCTGCCGATGCTGCAGTGCATGGGTGTGGTGGTGCTCGAGGAGCGACCGTTCACGGTCACCCGGCCCGACGGATTGCCGGTCTGGATCTACCAGTTCAAGATTTCGCCGCACCCCAAGATCCCGACGCCGCCGACAGGCCCGGAACGCGCAGCGATGGCCCAGCGGTTCGCCGACGCGGTGACCGCGATATGGCACGGGCGGGCCGAGATCGATCGGTTCAACGAGTTGGTGCTTCGTGCTGGTCTGACGTGGCAGCAGGTCGCAGTGCTGCGCAGTTACGCGAAATACCTGCGGCAGGCGGGTTTTCCGTATAGCCAGTCTCACATCGAAACGGTGATCAACGACAACGCCGGCACGGCGCGGTCACTGGTGCAGCTGTTCGAGGCCCTGTTTGATCCGTCGGATCCGTCGGATTCGTCGGATCGCCGCGATGCGCAGGCCGCCGCCGCGGCGGTGGCCGCGGACATCGACGCCTTGGTCAGCCTCGATACCGACCGTGTGCTGCGCGGCTTAGCGTCGATGATTCAGGCGACGCTGCGCACCAACTACTTTGTCGGTCGGCCTGATTCGGCCCGGCAGCAAAATGTGCTGTCGTTCAAGCTCAACCCGGGCCTTATCGACGAGCTTCCGTTGCCGCGGCCGAAGTTCGAGATCTTTGTGTACTCGCCGCGGGTGGAAGGTGTCCACCTGCGATTCGGCGATGTCGCTCGCGGCGGCCTGCGCTGGTCGGACCGTCGCGAGGATTTCCGCACCGAGGTCCTCGGCCTGGTCAAGGCGCAAGCGGTGAAGAACGCGGTCATCGTTCCCGTAGGCGCCAAGGGCGGTTTCGTCGTCAAGCAACCGCCGATCGCCACGGGCGATGTGGCGGCTGACCGCGACACGACACGCAACGAGGGCGTCGCCTGCTACAAGCTGTTCATCGCCGGGCTGCTCGATGTCACCGACAACGTCGACAAGTCGACCGGCAAGGTCGTCGCTCCGCCGGAAGTCGTGCGCCGCGACGGCGATGACGCCTACCTCGTGGTGGCCGCCGATAAGGGCACGGCCACATTCTCCGATATCGCCAATGAAGTGGCGAAGTCATACGGCTTCTGGTTGGGCGACGCGTTCGCGTCGGGCGGATCGGTCGGCTACGACCACAAGGCGATGGGCATCACGGCCAAAGGGGCGTGGGAGTCGGTCAAACGCCACTTCCGCGAAATGGGCGTCGACACCCAGACCGAGGAATTCACCGTCGTCGGCGTCGGCGATATGAGCGGCGATGTGTTCGGCAACGGCATGCTGCTGTCCAAGCACATCCGGTTGCTCGCCGCGTTCGATCACCGGCACATCTTCATCGACCCCGATCCCGACGCCGCGGTGTCGTGGGACGAACGCAAGCGGCTCTTCGACTTGCCGCGGTCCAGCTGGGAGGACTACGACCGTTCTCTGATCAGTGAGGGCGGCGGCGTGTACAGCCGGGAGCAGAAGTCCATTCCGATCACGGCGCAGGCCAAGGCCGCACTTGGCATTGAGGACGGTGTCGACGAGGTGACACCGCCCACCCTGATCAAGGCGATCCTGAAGGCTCCTGCGGATCTGCTGTTCAACGGCGGCATCGGCACCTACTTCAAGGCGGAGACGGAATCGGACGCCGACGTCGGTGACCGTGCCAACGATCCGGTGCGGGTGAACGGAAATCAGGTGCGCGCCAAGGTCATCGG
Source organism: uncultured Actinomycetota bacterium (assembly GCA_963715885.1). Taxonomy (GTDB): domain Bacteria; phylum Actinomycetota; class Actinomycetes; order Mycobacteriales; family Mycobacteriaceae; genus Mycobacterium. The sequence goes on along the minus strand of CAVQSK010000016.1, from coordinate 198,538 downwards.
TGAAGGCGGCAACCTCGGTCTGACGCAGCTGGGCCGCATCGAGTTCAATCTGGCGGGCGGCCGGTGCAACACCGACGCGCTGGACAACTCCGCGGGTGTGGACTGCTCGGACCACGAGGTCAACATCAAGATCTTGATCGACTCTCTGGTCACCGCCGGCAAGGTCAGCCCCGGCGACCGGACCGACCTCCTCCTGTCAATGACCGATGAGGTCGGTCAACTCGTGCTCAGAGACAACGAGGACCAGAACGACCTGATGGGCACCAGCCGCGTGAACGCGGCCAGCCTGCTGCCGGTGCACGCGCGCATGATCAAGGACTTCGTCAAGGAGCACGGACTCAACCGCGAGCTCGAGGCGCTCCCATCGGAGAAGGAGATCCGGCGGCGAACCGAAGCCGGGATCGGCCTGACCTCGCCCGAACTCGCCACGCTGATGGCCCACGTCAAGCTGGCCCTCAAGGCCCAACTGCTGGGCAGTGAGTTGCCCGACCAGGAAGCGTTCGCGGCCCGGCTGCCCTGGTATTTCCCTGTCAAGCTGCGTGACCAGTTCAGCAGCGACATCCGGTCGCATCAGCTGCGCCGTGAGATCGTCACCACGATGCTGGTCAACGATCTCGTCGACACCAGCGGCATCACCTACGCCTACCGGATCAGCGAGGACGTCGGCGTCGGGCCGATCGACGCGGTGCGCAGCTACGTCGCCACCAACGCGATCTTCCGGGTCGGCGAGGTGTGGCGGCAGATCCGCGCCGCCAGTGAGCACGGGGTCTCGGTCGCGGTGTCCGACCGGATGACCCTGGACCAGCGCCGGCTGATCGACCGCGCCGGACGCTGGCTGCTCAACCACCGTCCCCAGCCGTTGGCGGTAGGCGCCGAGATCAACCGGTTCGCAGCCAAGGTCGCCGCGCTGACGCCGCGGATGTCGGAGTGGGTGCGTGGCGACGACGCGGCGATCGTCGCGAAGGAGGCCGGCGAATTCATCTCGCATGGTGTGGCCGAGGATCTGGCAAACACGATCGCCACCGGCCTCTATCAGTACAGCCTGCTCGACGTCATCGACATCGCCGACATCGTCGACCGGGAACCGGCCGAAGTTGCCGACACCTACTTCGCGCTGATGGACCGCCTCGGTACCGACTCCCTGCTGACCGCGGTGTCCCGGCTGGCGCGTGACGACCGCTGGCATTCGTTGGCCCGCTTGGCGATTCGTGATGACATCTACGGGTCGCTGCGGGCGCTCTGCTTCGACGTGCTTGCCGTCGGCGAGCCGGACGAGACTGGCGAGGAGAAGATCGCCGAGTGGGAGACGACGAACAGCTCCCGGGTCACACGTGCCCGCCGCACGCTCAACGAGATCTATGAGAGTCACGAGCACGACCTGGCGACGCTGTCGGTGGCGGCGCGGCAGCTCCGCAGCATGACAAGAACGACTGGAACGGGGACTTCTGGGTGACTGGCGATGAGCGTCTTGCGCGAAGAGCATCCAGCAGGGCGTTTGTGACGTCAGTTCCGGTGCGGTGGTCCGACATCGACATGTACCAGCACATCAACCACGCCACCATGGTCACCATCCTGGAAGAAGCCCGAATCCCGTTCCTGCGTGAGCCTTTTGGTGAGGAGATCACCACGATCGGGTTGCTGATCCACGAGGTGAACATCCTCTATAAGGGTCAGCTGCGGTTGGTGGACTCCCCACTGCAGGTGACGATGTGGTCGAAGCGGGTCCGGGCGGTCGACTTCACGGTGGGCTATGAGGTCAGGCCCGCGCATGCTTTGCCCGACACGAAGCCGTCCGTGATCGCCGAGACTCAGTTGGCGGCGGTGCACATCGAAGAGCAACGGCTGCAGCGGCTTTCACCGGAGCAACGAGAGTACTTGCAGTGCTGGATACGATGACGCCCGGTGGGCAGGAGAGCGACCGGGGAATGACGAAGCCCGAACGCGGTATCTGGCTCGACGACGCCAGGCACCGTGACGATCTTGCGACGTTCGTGGAGCGGGCGTTGCGACTCGACGATGCCGCAGTCATCAGGCTGAGGGAGCGCTCCAGCGGACTCGTCGTCGCATGGGTCAACACCGGTTTCGATGTGTTGGCCAGTCGCGTCATTGGGGGTCGCGTTCGTCCTGAAGACCTCACCGCCGGCGCCGACGCGCTCGCGGCAGGGCTCACGGCCATGGACCGCAGCGGTTTTGTCCAGCCGGGGTTCCCGATGGATTCCGCGTGGCGTGGGGCACTGCCGCCCGACACCGGCTTCGTTCATCTCGACGATGTGCCGGTGCGGGCGGTGCTGGACCTGGCGCAGCGCGGCGTCGCGCTTGCGAAGGAACATTCCAGCGCGCATGGGCCGCCGGCGTCGCTGCTGGACCAAGAGGTGGTGGCTGTCAGCTCGGGGGCTACCAGCGTCGGAATCCCGATGCGCTGCGTATTCGCCTTGACCGCAATGGCTTTCCTGGCGCAGTCCGCCGCCGCAGGCCAGGAGATGGGCCTGGATCCCGAGACGGTGGCCGCCGACGAGATCGTCCGGGTGCGCGCCCTTCCGGCCTGGCTGCGCATCGACGCGCGGTTCGGTTCGGTGTACCGCCGTCGCGGTGACCCCGCGCTGGTTTTGGGCTAGCTTCCATGCGCGAGCAGACGCAAAGTGCGGCATTTCTTCGGCGTGTCGGGGACTTTTGCGTCTGCTCGGCAAGAGGACTAGACCAGCCAGGCCGCGGTGTTCGGCGGCAGCTCGCCGTCAGCCAACGCGCCGCTGGCCAGCAGCACTTCACCGTCGGGTAGTGCCATTGCGCGGCGCCCCGCGTTGAGCGCGCAAACCAGCCCGCCCGCCGATCGGAACACCAGGCCATCGCGCGGCGAGTCCAGCCACTCGAGAGTGGCACCGTCGAATTCCGTTCGGTCCCGGCGTAATTCAATCGCCCGCCGGAAAAACGACAGCGTCGAGTCGGCCGCCTCGAGCTGGCTCTGAATCGTCAGCGCCGCCCATTCCGGTGGAATCGGCAGCCAGGTATCGGGATTTGCGGAGAAACCAAACGGCGGTGCGTCGCCTTCCCACGGCATCGGCACGCGGCTGCCATCGCGGCCACGCCTGGTGTGTCCGGATCGTTCCCAAACCGGGTCGCGCAGCGCCTCATCGGGCAGCTCGACATTCGCCAGGCCGAGTTCCTCGCCGTTGTAGATGAACACCGCACCCGGCAGCGCGAACATCACCAGCGCCATCGCCCACGCCCGCGCCAGGCCGACGCCGCCCCCGCCGTACCGGGTGACTTCGCGGTCGACGTCGTGGTTGGCCAGTGTCCACGTCGGCGTCGCACCCTCGATCGCGGTGGCGGCCAACGAATTCGCGATCGCGCCACGGATGTCCGCCGCGTCGAACTCGGCTCGGAGCAGCCGGAAATTAAAGCCCAGGTGCAGCTCGTCCGGCCGCAGATAGCGGGAGAACTGTTCGTTGTCGTACACCCACACCTCGCCGATGGCGACCGCGTGTGGGTAGTCGTTGAGCACCGTGCGGATGTGGCGGTGGATGTCGTGCACCCCGTCATGGTTGAAGCGCGGGTCATCGTCCATGTCGGCGAGGAGCACCTGTGCCTCGATCAGCTCCATGTCGGGCAGCCCCGGCGGCTTGGCCATGCCATGCGCCACGTCGATGCGGAACCCGTCGACGCCGCGGTCCAGCCAGAAGCGAAGCGTCTTCTCGAGGTCGTCGTAAACCTCACGGTTATCCCAGTTGAGGTCGGGCTGTTCGGCATCGAACAGGTGCAGATACCACTGCCCGGGATTGCCGTCGGGCTCGGTGATCCGCGTCCACGCCGGCCCACCGAAGATCGAAACCCAGTTGTTCGGAGGGTGAAGGCCACCGGGACCCGTGCCGTCACGAAAGATGTAGCGTTCGCGCTGGTTGCTGCCGGGACTCGCCGCCATCGCCGCCTGAAACCAGGGGTGCGCCGAGCTGGTGTGGTTGGGGACGAGGTCCATGGTGACCTTGATGCCCTGCCGGTGAACAGCCTCGATCAGCCCGTCAAGCGCGGCCATCCCGCCGAAGAGTGGATCGATGTCGCGCGGGTCGGCGACGTCGTAACCGTGGTCGGCCATCGGGGACACCATGACCGGGTTGAGCCAGATCGCGTCGACCCCGAGCGCTTTGAGGTAATCCAGGCGGGCCGTCACTCCGTCGAGGTCGCCGATGCCGTCGCCGTCACTGTCGGCGAACGACCGCGGATACACCTGATAGAAAACCGCGTGCGACCACCATGGCGTCAGATTCGGTGCAGTCATCAGAACGGAGAGTTCACCATCGAGTGGGGGGCCATCTCCAGGTAGGCGATCACGAGGGCTGACATCGCGTCATGCTGAACGGGGAAACACGGTCGGCGCGTCCATCATGGGTTGAAATATCTTGGACCCGGCTATCACACGGCCCCGGCTGAAATCTGTGTCACAACACAGTTCTACCGCTTGCGGCGGTGACGGACGCGTGAACACGTTCACACTATGCCCGTGCGCTATCCGCGCACCGCCACCGAGGGGGAGTAGATGAGCACCGTGGACGACCTCGACTCAACGATCAAGCGCTGGCGCATCGGGGCGTGGAAGCCGGCGTTGGGCAGTCTGGGTCTCGTGGCAGCGCTGAGCTGGCAGCCGTTGGCGCTGCTGATTGACACGATGGTGCACTGGCCCAACATCGCGATGGGAATGAGCGAGGTTGCGTTGGTCTCCTGAGCGGCGGGCAGCTGCGTTATGGTCACCACCGCCGCATCGGGATACAAGCCAGCCATCACCCGCCGCATCGCGATTGCGCAGTACAGCATTGCCGCCGTTATTGCGGCGGTGAGCCTGGTGATGTTCTTCGCCGCCGGACCGCAGTGGGAGATAACTCTACGGGAGTACCTGAAACAGAACCTTGGCCCGTCATGGTTGTTGCCGCTGCTGTACGTGCTGCTCGCGCTCACGCTGATGTTGTGGGCGGGCATGTGCTATTCCAATTGCGGTCGTGGGCTCTTCATCGTCACTGTCGGCATTGTGCTCATCGTGCTGGCCAGCGCGTTGATCTCTCTGAGGGCCATTGGCAACACGGAGTTTGTCGGGGTGGGCGCCGCGGTCACGTTGCTGGGCGCTGCCATGGTGATTGTCGTGGAGAGTCGCTGCGGTAGCGCTCCGCGCAAACTGCTGAGACTTGGTCGCGCGTCGGCTCGACGCACTTCCGCTCAGCAAACAAACGGCAAACAGGTTTAGTACCGGCATATCTACCCCAGTTATGTCGGTGCCCGAGTCGATGGGCAAAATGCGCAAAAAGCCGAAGTTCGCCCGTTACGCAGGTTGTCAACACAACCGCGACGCGGCGAGGGCGGATCCGTAACTTCGGCGCTGTGACAAGTTCACGCACCAAGGTCCGTGATCGACACCGGTACGGACAAACCAAACACTCACTCGTAAAGGGAAACTCAAAATGAACGCAACCATCTCTCGTAACCTCATCCGCTTCGTTGCGGCCCCCGTCGCTGCCGCTGGCATCATGGGCGGTGCCGCTTTGGGCTTCTCCGCGCTCGCCAACGCAAGCACCGCCGCGGCCGCGCCAACGGCCTGCACGTATACGGGTAATGCGACGCAATGCCAGACGCCTGGTAACGCGCAGATCAATACTGAGCCGGGTTACGCGGCGCTGTACGCCGCTCAGCAGCAGTATCCATTCTTCGGGTATGGCTATGACGGCGCTCTGCTGTTTCATCACCGCGGCCACCACCGCTGACGGATGACGTTATAAGGCGCGCAGCACGTCGAGCCGCGGCACACAACCGATTTCGAGGATGCGGCGGGCGGTATCGGCGCCGGCGCCGATCATGCGCTCCGACAGGGGTGGCCGCGCTGCGCACCATCGCAGAACCCGTTGATGCCGCCAGCTGCCTGGAGGGGAGCAGTGCGCTGAGGTCGAGCAAAGAATCGACATAGCGCATCGTGCTGCGGCACATATCTACGAGATAAGGCACGAACTACCAGGGAGAGTTCACCATCGAGTGGGCGGCCATCTCCAGGTAGGCGAGCAGATCCTTGCGATGCTCGTCGTCCAGTGTCTGCGAGTCGACCTCCGCCACCGCAGTGTGCATGCAGCGCAGCCAGGCGTCGCGCTCGATGTAGCCGATCCGAAACGGGGCGTGTCGCATCCGCAGGCGCGGATGGCCGCGTTGATCGGAGTAGGTTCGCGGACCGCCCCAATACTGCTCGAGGAACATCCGCAACCGGTCCTCCGCTTCGTCGAGGTCATCCTCGGGGTAGATCGGCCGCAGGATCTCGTCCTCGCGCACCAGCTGGTAAAACCGCGACACGATTCTGTGAAACGTATCGTGGCCGCCCACCGCGTCATAGAACGACTGCTGTTTTTCGACTTGGTCCATCGCCTCCATTGTGGGCCATGCCGGCGATGGCCTACCTCGGCGGCTCCTTGCGGATCAATTTCGCGAGCTCGTCGCGGTCGGCAACGTCCAGCTTGAAGCACGCGCGATACACGTGGCCTTCGACGGTACGAATCGACAGCGTCAGCTGCTCGGCGATCTCCTTGTTGGTCAGCCCGGCGGCGATGAGCTCGGCGATCTCCCGCTCGCGGGCGGTCACCGGCAATGGCCGTGCGGCGGCTTTGATGGCCGGCGTCGCCGCGCCGCCGCACTGATCGGCAAGCCGCAGTGCTCGGGCGGAAGACTCCATGCTCTTCCGACGGTCGCCTGCGCTGTCGTGCAGCGTCGCCGCCAGCGCCGCGGAGTCCGCGGCGGACAGCAGGAAGCCTGCCTCCTCGAGTTCCGCGCTCGCCGCGTCGAGCGCACCAGGGTCGGCCGCTGCGACCGCCGCGGCATGGCGGGCCTGGACCGCGACGACGTCGCCCTGAACCTTATCGGTAAGTGCCGCAAGCCGATCCGCGACGGTGCGGTCGCCGAACCTCGCGGCGTGGTGCAGTGCTTCGGCCTCGACGGCGTACTGTCCCGCCTGGTGTGCATCGTCGGCCGCGAGCAGTGCCAATTCAATGGCACGGCGCTCCATACCCTTGGCGGCCGCGAGCCACGCCTTGGAAATCGTCCGCTGCGGCTCGTGCAATGCGACCGACGGTCCCGTGTGTTCGGCCGCGTCGGCCAGCACCCGTTCGGCGTCATCCTTGCGACCGAGCGCGGCATAGGCCCTCGCGAGCAGCAGCCGTGCCGGCAGCCGCCAGGGCAGCGGGTACTCGGCGGACAGCGCCGCCAGCGCTTGCTCTATCGACGAGATGACTTCCGGGAAGTTCCCGCGGTAGGTGGCCACCAGCCCGGTTGTGATCTTGGCGATCGCCCATGCGAGAAACTGTCCGGCCGAGGAGAAGTTGGCGTAGTCGGCCGCCCGCTTGTCCGCCAGATCCAGCCTGCCCGTGTGCGTCAGGGCAAGCACGTCGCAGTACCGCACCATCACCCGGATCATGCCGTCCGTGGCCGTCAGCTCCGCGCGGCATCGGGCCGCAATCGGTTCGAAGTCGTCGCCGCGGCCCGCGGTCGGCATGGCCAGTCCCGCACTGAACGCCGCAAACTCGATCGCTTGATTTGGCGCGCGCGAGTCAGCCAGAACGGCTTCCGCTGCGGCGATGCCTTCCTCAATCTTGTTCTGGTGCACCGCCATTGCTGATGAGATCGCATCGACCACGAGTTTGAGGCTGGGGTGTTCGACGCCCGCGCGCAGCAACGCCATGACCTCGTGGGCTCGTGTGACATCGCCCATGGACCAGAACAGAATCGACACTCGCGGAAGGCCCCACAGCAGCAGCTGCAGTTCGTCCAAGCCGTTGGGGTCGAACCGAGTGAGGATTTCATCGGCCTGTACAGGATGGCCTTGCCACAACAGGGCGCGCGACAGGAGCTCACCCGCCTGCAAACCGCCCTCGCGCTCGAAGGCCACGCGCGCGATGCGTTCGCCCAGTGGCAGGTTGGACAGGAAGATGGCATCCTTGGCCGCGTTGATCAGAAGGCCGGTCTCGACAGCCTGGTCGCTGTCGATGGACAGCTGTGCCATCCGGATCCGGCTCGTGGCCGAAGCAAGTTCACGGTCGCGCAGCACCTGAACGACCCGGCCCCTCAACCTCCTCGCCGCTGCCTTTCCAACGCGACTGCGCACGACATCGCCCACGAGTGGGTGGCTGAAGCGGGCGTTGAGTACGGGACCGTCCTGAACGATCCGGATCAGGCCGCGTGTCTCGGCCTTATCGACGGCGTCGTCGCCTGCCAACTCGGTCAGCGCATCAAGGTCCAGTGGTTCGCACAGCGCCAACAGCTTCAACGCGTTGACAACGTCGTCTCCGGCTTGATCGAGGCGGGTTTCCAGCAGCGCCGCCAATCCAGAGGGAACGGCGGTGGGCCCGCGGAGCTGCCATACGTCGTCAACTCTGGTCAAGGTGCCTGCGTCGATCGAGCCTTCCACCAGATGGCGCAGGAACAAGGGATTGCCGCCGGAGGACTCCCACATCAGGTCGGCGCTGAGGCCTTCGAGGGTTCCGCCAATGACCGACTCGACTAGCGCAATACTCTGCTGCTTGTTGAACGGCTTCAGCTCAAACCGTTGCAGGTAGCCGTCCTTCCACAGCGATGTCACCGCATCGGGGACCGGTTCACCGCTGCGGACGGTGGCCAGGATGCGCCCGGCGTGGTCGACGGCTATCTGATGCAGCAGCGTCGCGGACAGTTGGTCCAGCAGGTGTGCGTCATCGACGCCGACGACGGTATTCTCTTGCGCAACAAGAGATTCCCGCGCGGACGCGAGTAACGCGATGGGATCGCGCGACGTCGATGCCCCGACCAGATGTGCGAACACCCCGAGCGGGATGCTGCGCGAGGACTCGGTGGACGCCACCCAGTGCACCTGTGAGCGCAACGACCCTGTCACGGCGCGGGCGAGGGTCGTTTTCCCTACGCCTGCGGCGCCGACAAGTACCACGCCGCAGCCTTCACTGGCGGTCAGAGCCGATCGGACCGCGCCGAATTCCGAAGGGCGATCGACTATCTGCCAACCATGGGCCATGACGGGAGTGTAATTCGTTCGACTCGTCACTTCCGGCTAACCAGTGTGAGATAGCTCAGTTTCGAGGTAGTCACGTCAGTTGGGCAGTTCGTCGATCGTTTGAGGTTCGCGTCGGGCCTTCCCGTTTTTCTCGTGCCGGAATTCGCTCGAAGCAAGGTAGACCTCCTTCTTCAGCCGGTTGATCGACCCGAGTGGGCGGTGGTCTGCGATCGCGCGCCACGAGTTGAACTCCAGCACGTCGTCGCCGAAACACCTGCGCTCGTCGCTGTATGCGTCCTGGACGGGATAGGTGATCTTGGCGACCGGCTGGTAGGGGGAGTCGTCCTCCGACCACTCCACTTTGGCGTCCTCGATGGCGTCCTCGATCTTCATGGTCGCCGCATCCGTCAACAGCTGCGCCGACACCACGTACTCGGCGCTGTTATTGCGGAAGAAGTCGACGACCGCTTTGGTGTGCGCGTCGGGGCCGGCGTCGGCCGACACGGTCTTGCCGGTCAATGCTGTCACCGACGCGGACGACGGGGCGACGCTGATCTTGGCGACGTAGTCTCCGAACCGGAGCGGGGCAGCGGAGTAGAACGTTTCGCCCAGCGTGTAGGTATTCTCGCCGGCGAACAACCCGATCGAATCGGGCAGCTCCGCGCCGAACCGCTTCAGGAGCCGGTTCGCGCCGCGCAGGACGGCATTGACGACCAGCAAGCCGCGATCAGGCGTGCGCGCCAGCACCCACGCAAGAGGCACCCCCTTGGTGAGGTATTCCTTTGCGTCACCGGTCGGAAACACCTTGTGGTTCACGAAGACGAAGTCCTGGGTTGTGTCGTTGTCGTCCGACAGCACCCGCGGTCCGGGCACTCCGAGGACCTTGATCGCCAAGCCGCGCACACCACGAACCTGATCACTGCGAATCGCCCCAGCGGTGGTGGACAGCCGCGCGATGACCGGATAGGTCTTTCCCGGCTCTGCGAACATCCCCTGACGCAAGTGTTCGGGCAGGTCGGGATGGACATTGAGTTCCCCGCGAAGAATGCCGTGGCTCTTGGCGTGCGCGTCCCGAATCGCGTGTCTGTCGTTCTTCTTGAACTGCAGTTCGTTGTTCTTGCGGAGTGCGGCCGTGATCTTGTCGATGAGCTCCTGCTCGTCGGCCCGCGGGTTTTCCAGGTTGTCACGGTATGTCACATAAGTGCCGTTGACGATCGGCGATTTTGCGTCGGTCATGCGCTAATCTTCGCCGCCGGCCCGCCGTGTCGACATGAGTATCCGACTACCTGATTCGAAGATGACCCGCGGCGGCCGGAATCGAGTGTGTGATTACGCATGTGTTTCCTGGCGCGCGGGGACATTCTGACGGGGTGACACGTCCCCGCCCGGAATTCAACCCGGATGACCTCCACAGTTCGATAATCGCCCGTCCATTACTCGACCGGATGAACAACGATGATCCGGCGAAGTTGCAGAGCGTGGTGATCGATCTGAACTACAGCTATCCCAGCGGCCTCGACGGCGCCGCAAGAGCGGTGCGCCGATATGTCGCGCAGGCGAGGGCCACATCGAATAGAGACGACGAAATCGCCAGCCGTCGTTACGGGCAGTACGTATTCGCGTGGTTGACCGCCGAGTCGATCAAGGAAGTCGTCCGACTCGACCGGGCCACGAAGCGGGCCCCGGCAGTGTTTCGCATCTGGCCGGATTTCAAGATCCACCCCCTGATCAACAAGTCGGCGCAGACCGTTAAGGCCACGGCTGCCCGTACCTCGTTCGCGGCTTCCGGTGAGGACATCGTCTGGGCTGTCGTCGATTCCGGCATCGACGCCAAGCACCCACACTTCAAGGTGCACGACAACCTTCGGGTGCAGGCGCCGGTGAAGCACATGGACTTCACGGACCTGTTCGGCAAGACATCTCCGAAAACCGACGATTACGGGCACGGGACCCACGTGGCCGGCATCATCGCCGGCGAGACGAAGACCGGCACCGTGGTGCGTCCCCAACGAGACGAGAACGGCAATACGACCTACCTCGTTGAGCAAGTCGACGATATGGCGGGAATGGCGCCGAAGTGTCGTCTGGTCAGCTACCGGGTGCTCCAGCCGAACGGCGACGGCAACCACAGCGCGATCATCGCCGCGCTGCAGCACATCAACGAGGTCAACGCCAATGGGCGCAACCTCAAGATTCATGGCGTGAACCTCTCGGTCGGCTATCCGTTCGACCCAGAGTGGTTCGCCTGCGGCCAAAGCCCGCTGTGCGTAGAGGTTTCGCGGCTGGTTCGATCCGGCGTCGTCGTTGTGGTTGCTGCCGGTAACACCGGATACGGCTACAACAACGACTTCTTCAAGGAAGACCTTGTGGCCGCCCCGCTGGACCTCACCATCAACGACCCCGGCAACGCCGAAATGGCGATCACGGTCGGCTCAACCCACCGCGACATGCCACATCGATACGGCGTTTCCTACTTCTCATCGAAAGGTCCGACGGGTGATGGCCGCACCAAACCCGACCTGGTCGCGCCGGGCGAACGCATCCTGTCGTGCGCCGCCGGCTCATTGCGCGACGCCATCGCCGGAAAGCCGGGTGTTCCGAAATCGATCGACTATTTGGAGTACAGCGGCACGAGCATGGCCGCGCCGCATGTTTCGGGTGCCATCGCGGCTTTCTTGTCGATCCGGCCCGAGTTCATCGGCCAACCCGAAGAGATCAAACGCATCTTCACCTCTACGGCCACGAGTCTCGGACGCGTGCGGGATTTCCAAGGGGCCGGCCTCATAGACGTCATGCGGGCGATCCAGTCCGTCTAGTCAGAACAGGAGTCAATCGAGATGCCCGAACTGTCGGAGTTCCCCAGCGCTGAAATGCAATTCGACCGCGACGCCAAGATCGTCGGCAATATCGATGAGGTACTTGACGTGGCCAACGGTCCCTGTACCGACCTGATCGTCATGTCGCACGGATGGAACAACGACGCCAGGGAGGCCAGGGAGCTGTACGCAAAGCTGGCGGCGTCGATGCGCGCCGTGTTGAACGAAGGCCGGATACCCGCGCTGCAAAACCGCAAGATCGCGCTCGTCGGTGTGCTGTGGCCGTCGAAGAAGTTCGCTGAGGAGGACGGTTCCTTTGGGGGCGCGGCCGGCGCGGGGTCGCCCGCCAAGACTCTTGAGGTGATCGACCAGATCAACGGGCTGCGAGACGTGTTCCCGGACCGCAAATCGCAGAAGACCCTGGACTCACTGGTGGCGTTGGTTCCGCAGCTCGAGGATCAGGCGACCGCCCGCAAGAAGTTCGCCGATCAGCTCAGGACGCTGGTTAACCCTGATGCCGCCGACGACGAGGATGCAACGAAAGACCTTCTTGATGCGGACGGCGGCGAGCTGATGGATCGGCTCGCCAAGCCCATCAAGATTCAAGGACCACGCGGCGGGCGGCAGGGCGGCGCCGCCGGAGCCGATGGAGGCGGCGGTGCGGCAGGTCTGGGCGACTTGTTGCGTGGACCCCTCGGTGCCGCGAAGCGGCTGCTCAACTTCACCACCTTCTTCGAGATGAAGGCGCGCGCCGGTGACATCGGTGCGCGAGGCGTCGCGCCCGTCATCGCGCAGATCATGGCCGCACGACCGGGCCTGAAGGTACATCTGCTCGGCCACAGTTTCGGCGCACGGGTGGTGTCCGCGTCGGCGAAACAGTTACCGCAGGACTCCGTCGCCTCCATCATCCTGCTGCAGGGCGCGTTCTCCCACCACGGCTTCGCTCGCGACTTCGAGCCCGGTCGCAATGGGTTCTTCCGCGAAGTTGTCGACAAGAAGATCGTCCGGGGCCCGATGGTCATCACGAAGACCGTGAACGACAAGGCCGTCGGCCTCGCGTACGCCGTCGCGTCCCGCATCTCGAACGAAGCGGCGGCCGGCGTCGGCGACGCGGGGGACAAGTTCGGCGGAATCGGTCGCAACGGCGCGGTGAGAACGGCCGAAGCCAAGGACGGGAAACTTCTCGCGGTCGGCGGCGCGTACGCATTCCAGCCGCGCGTCCTGCACAATCTGCTCGCCGACGAGTTCATCAAGGACCACTCGGACGTGAAGGGTCAGCAGGTCGCCTACGCAGTGCTTTCTGCGGTCGCCACGACCTGACGCGCCTAGAGTTGGACGCCCACGTCACCCGATGTTCACGGGACTGACCTGCGAACACGGGCAGAATTGTCGTGCGATCGGCCTCAATCCATGGTGGACTGTCTTCTCGGAGGACGTATGGCGCAGCGCAAGAAGAGTCGCGGCCACCGGCATCACCCGGCCGCGGCGGGCTTATCCGGGCCCGCGGTAGCCCATGCGCAGTCGCGCGTCTTGCACAGCGTCGACAGCCATCCGCCCAGTACCAACGAAGGCTCCATTTGGGGCCGCCGCCGAGTGCTGTTGCTGAACTCCACATACGAACCGTTGACCGCTCTGCCCATGCGGCGGGCGGTCATCATGCTGATGTGCGGCAAGGCCAGCGTCGTGCACGACGACCCGAACGGCCCGGTCATCCACTCGGCGACCAGGTCGATCGTGGTGCCCTCGGTGATTCGGCTGCACTCCTACGTGCGGGTCCCTTACCGGGCGCGCATCCCGATGACACGAGCGGCGTTGATGCACCGTGACCGGTTTCGCTGCGCGTACTGCGGCGCCAAGGCGGACACGGTGGACCACGTGGTGCCGCGCAGCCGTGGCGGCGACCATTCCTGGGAGAACTGCGTGGCGGCGTGCTCCACGTGCAACCACCGCAAGGCCGACCGGTTGCTCGCCGAGCTGGGCTGGTCTCTGCGGTCGGTACCGGTGCCGCCGAAGGGACAGCATTGGCGGCTGCTGTCCAGCGTGAAGGACCTCGACCCCGCTTGGGCGCGATACCTGGGTGAGGGCGCGGCGTAGCCGCGGTTTAGGTTACGGTTTGCGTCGTGAGCACAGCACTTACCCATGCGCTGTTCGTACTGGTGCCGTTGGGGCTGACGCTGGTCCTGGCCGCGCTGATCTGGCGCGGCCCCAACCCGCACCCAGCGACCTACGAACTGTCCGAATCGTGGACGCATGAACCGATCCTGTGGGCGTCCGACGAACCAGCCGACCATGGCCACGGTGGCCATGGCTCGCACCCGTTGACCATAGGAGGCGGAGCCAGTGGCAAGTGGTGAAGTCGCGACGATTGAACGGGCCGACCTGCCGGCCGGTTTCGTCGTAACCTCCAGCGGCCGGATCTCGGGGGTCACCCAGCCGGGCGAGGTGTCGGTGACCTACCCGTTCCCGGTGAAGGATCTGGTCGTTCTCGACGATGCGTTGAAGTACGGGTCCCGCGCCGCCAAGGCACGCTTTGCTGTCTATCTGGGCGACCTCGGCGGGGACACCGCGGCCACAGCCCGTGAGATCCTGGCGAAGGTGCCGACACCCGACAATGCGGTGCTGCTGGCGGTCTCGCCGAACCAGCGCGCGATCGAGGTGGTGTACGGCTCGGACGTCAAGGGCCGCGGCATCGAGGAGTCCGCTCCGCTGGGCGTCTCGGCAGCTGCCGCGTCCTTGAAGGACGGCAACCTGATGGACGGCCTCATCAGCGCCGTGCGCGTGCTGAGCGCCGGAGTCTCCCCACCCTGACACTGGGTGTGGTTTCGCTCCTCCGCGAGCGACCGTGTCTGCACGTCGACACGCCGTGGCAGCGCGCGCAAAAGCGGTCGCTCGCAACTGGTCGGGCGGGCTCAAATTGGTGACACGCGCCCACGTCGCGGTGCTGCTTTTCGCGGTTGTCGGTGCGTTCGGTGGGCAGTACGCGCTCGGATCGCTGGGCACCACCATTGGCGAGGCGATATGCCAGTGACACATGAGCTGCCCAAACCCGAAAACTGGCGCGACAGGCCGGCATTGACGGCCCTCGCGTTGCTTTTCGGCTTCGGCGCCACCGCGCTCGGCGGTTGGTGGACGGTCGTTGCACTGAGCCGGGCGGAATATGCGACCGCGTTCGTGGTGTTCGGCTTCAGCGCCGCATTTCTCTGCCTCATGTCGGCGATCGCGATCACCAAACTCGGTTGAGTCAGCGTCCGTGCCACGGCCGACAAGAACGACACGGTGGTGCCGATAGACCGGATAGTCAGCACCCTCTACGGCGGGACTGCGACCCTCATCATTCCGAGCGGACTCGCCGCTATCGTCTCCGGTTTCACGGGGAAGTTGGACCTTCCGGTGAGTCGCGACCGGTCCCGAGCCTTCCTCGCGCTGCTGGTGAGGTTCGCCGTCATCGGCGGAATCAGTATGGTCGCGGCGCTCTTCGCGCGCCGCGGGCTCGGCCACGTGTACCTGACGCCGACCGGATTCGAGATCGCCGAGCTGCGGCGGACCAGCGAAGGATCCTGGGGCACCCGGACGACCGCGCCGAACTCACCGACGGGCGAGCGCTCGAGCGGCTCCGCAACGAACAGTTCGACATCGGTAGGTGACGTTGGCCGTGGGTCACGGTGGTGGCTCGACAGCAGTTGCAGGCGGTCGCCGAACCACCAGCGCCGCACGGATTTCCATATAGCGGGTTAGGAATGCTCGCTCGTCGAATCGCTTTCGGCGCAGCCAGCCGGTGACCTCGTCATTGCACTTGCTCGCGTTGCAGGAAGCGCAGGCCGGTACAACATTGTCAACGGTGTATCGCCCTCCTCTGGATATCGCCATGACGCAGTCGCGCTGCAAAGGGCTGTCGATCTCGCCGCAGTAGGCGCAACCGTTCCAGGCGGCCTTGATTGCTTCCCAATCTTCGGCGCTGAGGTCGTTAAGAACGCGATTGAGACGGCGCTTCCGCCGACGCGCGGCCCTGACTCTGCGAATTCCATTCGCCGCCATATCGCAAGCGTATGCGTGGCGAGTCGCCGTCCATCGGAGGTGTGGATCGACACGCACGCTCGCGGTATGTGGGTTAGGTGACGTCGAACGAGCGCGCGCGCAGGGCGCGCTCCACGCCCGCGCGGCCCTCGAGCACCAGCCGTCGCAGTGCGGGCGGCACCTCCGGGTCTGCCAGGAACTCGTCGGCGTCGTCGAGACCCGCCTGGCTGATGTCCCACGACGGGTACAGCCCGATGACGACCGTCTGCGCGACTTCACTCGATCGGCGCTCCCACACGCCCGAGATTGCGTCGAAGTACTTCGGCCGCAGCGGCGCCAGCAGCTCATCCTGACCTGGCCGTACGAAACCGGCGATGATCGACCGCGCGGTGATGTTGGCCAGCGTGTCATCCTCGATGACCTGCTGCCACGCCGCCTCCTTCACCGCCACCTGTGGGCGCGCAGCTGAGGCCTGCGCGGCGTGCCGCTGCCCCGCGGCGGTCGGATCCCGCTTCGCCTCCGCGTCGATGAAAGGTGTTGCCGGGCCATCGGAATCGATCTCACCCGCGGCGGCCAGTGCGGTGACGATGCGCCAGCGCAGGTCGGTATCCACCACAAGCCCCGCCAGACCAGAGTCGGCCGGATCGCCGTCCAGCAGCGCCTTCAACACGTCGGTGTGCTGTGGCGAAAGCACCGAGCCGCTCAGCGCGTTGACGTAGGCCAGCTGGGGGTCCGACCCGCCTTCGGCGCCTCGGGCCAACTCGAGCAGCCGGTCGGCGAACGTCGGCCAGCCCTCGGCACCAGCCCATTGCGGGTCTGCGTAGGCGCCCAGCGCGGTCTGGGCCTGAATCAGCAGCCGCTGCGCGACCCCGACCTCGGTTTCGGCCTGCACGCCGCCGGAGACCAGCGACACGAAGTCGCGGGCCTTCATCTCCGCTTCCCGGGTCATCTCCCATGCCGCCGACCATGCCAGCGTGCGGGGGAGCGGCTCCGCGATGTCGGCGATGCGGGTCAACACCGTCTCCAGCGACTCCGGGTCCAAACGCAACGAGCAATACGTCAGATCGTCATCATTGACCAGTATCAGCTTGCCCCGCGAAACACCTTGTAGCGCCGGTACATCCGTCGTCTCTCCGTCGACGTCGAGCTCCTCCCGGTGCGTACGCACCAGCTTGTCGCCGTTGTCGTCGTAGATCCCGATCGCAAGTCGGTGCACCCGCGTCTCGCCGGCGCCGGGCGTCGCGCCGCTCTGGTTGATGGCGAATCGGGTGAACCGCCCATCGGCGTCCAGATCGAAGTCCGGCCGCAGAGTGTTCAGGCCGGTGGTTTTGAGCCACTGCCGCCCCCAGCCCGACAGGTCGCGCCCGGACGCCTTCTCCAGCGCGCCGAGCAGATCCCCGAACGTCGCGTTCCCGAAGGCGTGGTCGCGGAAGTAATCCCGCAACCCGGCCAGGAACTCCTCGAGCCCGACGTAGGCGACCAGTTGCTTGAGCACGCTGGCGCCCTTGGCGTAGGTGATCCCGTCGAAGTTGACCTCGACGGCGGCCAGATCCGGGATATCGGCGGCGACGGGGTGCGTCGACGGCAGCTGATCCTGCCGGTACGCCCACGACTTCTCCACGTTCGCGAATGTCGTCCACGCCTCGGTGAATTCGGTCGCCTCGGCCTGGCACAACACCGACGCGAACGTCGCGAACGACTCGTTCAGCCACAGGTCATCCCACCACTGCATGGTGACGAGGTCGCCGAACCACATGTGCGCCATCTCGTGCAGCACCGTCTCGGCGCGCCGCTCGTAGGACGCCCTTGTGACCTTGCTGCGGAAGACGTAATCCTCCAGGAACGTTACGGCGCCTGCGTTCTCCATGGCACCTGCGTTGAACTCGGGGACGAACAGCTGGTCGTACTTACCGAATGCGTACGGCACGCCAAAGTTGTTGTGGTAGAAGCCGAATCCCTGTTTGGTCTGGGTGAAGAGCCGTTCGTCGTCCATGAACTCGGCCAGCGACTTGCGGCAGTACAAGCCGAGCGGGATGTCACCGTGCTCGTCGGAATAGGTGTCACTCCAGTGCGCATACGGCCCGGCGATGAGCGCGACGAGGTATGTGCTCATTCGCGGTGTGGTGACGAAGGTGTGCTCATGCGCGTCCCCCTCGCCGTGGACGTGTCCGGTGGCTCCGTTCGAGATCACTCGCCAGTCCAGCGGCGCGGTCACCATGATGTCGAACGTGGCCTTCAGGTCGGGCTGATCGAAGCACGCGAACATCCGCTTGGCGTCAGCGGTTTCGAATTGGGAGTACAGATAGACCTCGCCGTCGACCGGGTCGACGAAGCGGTGGAGGCCCTCGCCGGTGTTGGAGTAGAGGCAGTCGGCGTCGACCACCAGCACGTTGCGCTCGGTCAGACCGGTGAGCGGAATGCCGGTGGACTCGTCGTATGCCGACACGTCGATGTCGCGCCCGTTGAGGGTGGCGATGCGGATGTTGTCGGCGGCGATGTCGACGTAGGTGTCGGCGCCGGCCAGCGCGTCGAACTCCACCATCGTCACCGAGCGGAAGGTGCGCTCGCCGGGCTTACCGCCGCCGTCGGTGAGGTCAAGGCTGATGCGGTAGCTGTCGACGGTGACGAGGGCACCGCGTTCGACGGCCTGATCGCGGGTCAGATTGGGAAGTGCCACGCGTCCAACCTAGTCGGCGCGCTGCCGGCAAGCCCGCTATGGGCCCGGCATTTCAAGCCAGTTGAGGAAGGTGCCGTTTCCGAGCGAGGAGATCATCGACGGGCAGTACATCGAGATGGCGATGCCGGTGAAGAACGCCGCCATGTCCGGAGAGATGCCTTGGTTTCCGACGCTGGACGCGACGCTTGCGAAGGACTTGCCGGGCTCGACAAGCATCGGACACACCGCTTGGCCCAACGCGACGGTGTTGGCCGGGTCGTTGAAGCCGACGCCGGCGGAGTTCAGCGCATTGAGGAATGAGGTGTCGATCGGGTCGGCGTGTGCCGGTGCCGCCAACGTCGCAGCCGCGGCCGTCAGGCCGATCGTCAGCGTGAGTACGCGGGCCGGTAGATCAAGGGATTTATTCACTTTGGTAACAGTTGTTGACAAGGGTCACATCCGAAACACGGTTGGGTAACCGTTTGCACACTAAGGCGTTTCTTATCCGGCTTCGGCCGACCGTGTGTGCTTGGGGAACACTGGGCCTGATCGCGTAGTTGTGCTGAACGGAATTCCGCCGACCCGAGAGGACCGCCCCACCATGCCCGAGAAGTCCGTCGCCGATTTCTGGTTCGACCCGCTGTGCCCATGGTGCTGGATCACGTCACGCTGGATCCTCGAGGTCGAGAAGGTCCGTGATATCGAGGTGAACTTCCACGTCATGAGCCTTGCCGTGCTCAACGAGAAGAAGGACGACCTGTCCGAGGAGTACCGAGAGGGGCTCAAGCAGGCCTGGGGGCCGGTGCGGGTGGCCATCGCCGCCGAGCAGGCGAAGGGCCCGGAGATCCTGGCGCCGCTCTACACCGCGATGGGCACCCGGATCCATAACCAGAGCTATCGAGACTTCGACCCCGATTTCACAACTGTCATCAAGGAGTCACTCGAGGAGGTCGGGCTGCCGGCCGAGCTGGCCGAGGCCGCGACCACCGACAAGTACGACGAGGCTGTGCGCAAGAGCCATCACGAGGGCATGGACAAAGTCGGCGACGACGTCGGCACCCCGACCATCCATGTCAATGGCGTCGCGTTCTTCGGCCCGGTGCTGTCGAAGATTCCGCGCGGCGAAGAGGCCGGAAAGCTTTGGGACGCCTCGGTGACGTTCGCGTCCTATCCGCACTTCTGGGAGCTCAAGCGCACCCGTACCGAGCGGCCGACCTTCGACTGATGCGGCCGCGCGGCCTTACCGGCTCCGCCCGGCGGCGCCGAGTTCTGTTATCGCGGCCTGAATCGCGGCGACCCTGGTGGCATCGAGACCCCAGGGTTGGTCCACGCCGACGCGCTGGTCGAGATCCCAAAGGACGCACTGCTCCCCTGGCGTCGCGACCAGTGACCACGCGATGACTGTTCGACGAAGTTGTTCGTGGGCAGGGTCGTTGGCGCCTGGGACATCGTGTGGTGCGCCGCCGTCGGGGTGGTGGTGCAGGAACTGGCCGTAGGCCTGTTTGCAGAACGCCGCATACCGTGCGGTGCACAGGATCAGGCCGTGCCACGCCTCGTCGACGGCGTGCGAGGGCATGCCGATCACTTGGTTGTCGCGCATCGCGGGCGCGCAGCAGCGCAGCCACTGCCGCAAACCGGTTTCGACGAGCTCGCGCGGCTGCCACGGACACGTCTTGAACACGGCCGGGGGCAGCTCGAGGTCTGCTACCGCGGTAGACACCCGATCGAACTGATCCCCGCCCCGGCGTCGCACGTTTTCACTGTATTCGTCGTATTCGGCGCGAGCCAGAAACCGGCGTCACGTTCAGTTACGAGCGGGCCCGCCGAGCTAGATCGGCGCGAACGTTCCTTACCGCTCGAGATTTCGGCGATTTGTCGAGCGGTAAGGAACGTTCGTCGCAGGCTGCTGAGGCGGCGGTTAGGCCGGTTGATCCCACACCCGGTTTGACCGCACGGTGTCCAGCCGGTAATCGGTGACGCGGATGTCGAACAGCCGTGCGCCGAGGTCGCGGGCGCTCGACAGCGGGTCGCTCGGGTCCCGGACGATCTCGCCGCGGCTGTTGCCATTGCCCACCACGACGCCGACAAGTTCTTGCCCGAGGTAGCGGGTGAGCTCTTGGAACTGGGCGACGACACCCTGTGTCGCGCCGAGGTAGCTCTCCTCGCAGGAGATCAGCACCCCGACCTTCTTGTTCATGATTCCGTCGACAACCTGCGCCTGTTGAGGGGCGCTGTTCGCGGTGTAGCAGAACAGCCGGTCGAACACCGTCTTCAGCCGCCGGGCATGCCGTAGAAGTACAACGGCATCGCGAAGATGATGCCGTCGGCCGGCAGCATGTGATCGATCAGCAGCTCCTCGTAGCGGTCGTCGAGTAAGCAGCGTCCGTCCTCAACGCGGCGGCAGCGCCGGCAGTTGCCCAACATTCGGTCGACGTACTCGTCGAGGAAGATGCGCTCGACGTCGTGGCCGGCCGAGCGGGCACCGTCGATCGCCGAACGCGCAAGGACATGTGAGTTGCCATCCTCGCGCGGGCTGGCGCTGATTACCAGTGTCTTCATCGTGTCCTCCGTTTGCTAAAAGCTTCTTCCGGGCAAGCGTCTGCATGCGGCGGTAGCCAGCCGCGGTGCTCAGGCCACCTGTTTCCGCAACGTCGATCGGCGGACATTTAGTTCGGTCGGGACGGTGACCGTGCTGGTGGCCGGTTCGTCGCCATCGATGAGACCGATGAGCAGCGAGACGGCTTGCGCGCCGATCGTTCGCGGGTTGCAGAACACGCCCGACAGCTCCGGAGTGGTGAGGTTGAACGTACTGCTGTCGACGCAACTGCAGAGTCCGAGGTCTCCGGGGATCCGCACGCCGAGGCTTGCCGCTTCGTGCAGGACGTCCAGCGCGGTGACCTCGTCGGTTTTCATCAAGGAGCGGCTCGACGCCATCACAGTCGGCTGAGCCGACCATCCAGGCGGGGTGGCCTGAGGATTGCGCGTCACGGTGCGCGCTGACATGCGAGACCGCTGACGCTGAGGCGGCCGCGGATGGATACTGGGCGAACGGCCGAAGGAGGCCACGATGAAGCTCCACGACTTCCCGCGTTACCCACTCACCTTCGGGCCGAGCCCCATCCACGAGCTCGACCGACTCACAAAGCATCTCGGTGGTGCGACCATCTGGGCCAAGCGCGAGGACTGCAACTCCGGGCTCGCGTTCGGCGGGAACAAGGTCCGCAAGCTTGAGTACCTCGTCTCCGATGCACTCGCCCAGGGAGCTGACACGTTGGTTTCGATCGGCGGCGTCCAGTCGAACCACACGCGCCAGGTCGCGGCCGTCGCGGCAAAGCTCGGCCTGAAATGCCTCCTCGTCCAGGAGAAGTGGGTCGATTGGGATGACCCTGTCAACGACAAAGTCGGCAACATCCTTCTGTCGCGCATTATGGGCGCCGATGTGCGGCTCGACCCGGCCGGCTTCGACATCGGCATCCGCAGCTCGTGGGAGGACGCGCTGGGTGAGGTGGAGGAGGCTGGTGGGAAGCCATACGGCATCCCGGCCGGGGCTTCCGCGCACCCACTCGGCGGACTCGGCTTCGCCAACTGGGCGTTCGAGGTCGCCGAGCAGGAGAGGCAGTTCGGCGTGTACTTCGACACGATCATCGTCTGCACGGTCACAGGCTCCACGCACGCTGGCATGATCGCCGGTTTCGCGGCCCTGCAGGAAACCGCGGACGACCGCCCACGCCGGGTGCTCGGCATCGACGCGTCCGCGACGCTCGACAAGACCCGCGACCAGGTGGCCCGAATAGCCCGTCACACAGCCGAACTCATCGAGCTCGGCCGCGACCTGCGCGATGACGAGATCACCGTTCTGGAGGGCTGGGCGGGCGACTACTACGGGATCCCGGTCAAATCGACGGTGGAAGCGATCAGGCTTTGCGGCTCGCTCGAGGGCATGATCATCGACCCCGTCTACGAGGGGAAGTCGATGGCTGGACTGATCGACCTCGTCAGCTCGGGGGAGATCCCCAAGGACTCGACGGTGCTCTACGCCCACCTCGGCGGCCAGCCGGCGCTCAACGCCTACTCCAGCGTCTTCGACTGAGCCCTCTTTTCCCGCGAGCGTCCATGTTTGTACGCGTTTTGCGGCGTGTCTCCGGGCAAACACGCGCGCTCGCGGCAAATGTAATGTGTCCGCCATGCGCGTCTACCTGGGCTCTGACCACGCGGGCTTCGAACTCAAGCAGGCCATCATCGAGCACCTCCGCAAGACCGGACACGAGCCGATCGACTGCGGGGCCTACGCATACGACGCCGAGGACGACTACCCGGCGTTCTGCATCGCGGCGGCGGAGAGGACCGTCGCCGACCCGCAGAGCCTCGGCATCGTGCTCGGCGGGTCGGGCAACGGCGAGCAGATCGCCGCCAACAAGGTGCCCGGTGCGCGGTGCGCCCTGGCGTGGAGCACCGAGACCGCTTCGCTGGCTCGTCAACACAACAACGCGCAGCTGATCGGCATCGGCGGGCGCATGCACAGCACCGAGGAAGCGTTGGCCATCGTCGACGCCTTTCTCGTCGCCGAATGGTCGAAAGCCGAACGCCACCAACGTCGTATCGACATCTTGTCCGAATACGAACGCACCCACGTAGCGCCACCGGTGCCCGGCGCCCCTGCCTAGGGATGCCCGAAGGCCACACGCTGCACCGGCTGGCGCGGCTACACCAGCGCCGGTTCGGTCGCGCGCCGGTGATGGTGTCCAGCCCGCAAGGCCGTTTTGTCGACGGCGCCGCGGCTGTCAACGGCCGGATACTGAAGAAGGCCAGCGCCTGGGGCAAGCACCTCTTCCATCACTACGAGGGTGGTCGGGTGGTGCACGTGCACCTGGGGCTCTACGGCACCTTCACCGAGGTCGCGATTCCGATGCCACTGCCGGTCGGTCAGGTGCGGATGCGGATGATCGGCGCCGAATACGGCACGGACCTGCGTGGGCCGACCGTCTGCGAAGTGATCGAGGAACCCGAGATCGCTGACGTGATAGCAAAACTCGGGCCCGACCCGTTGCGTCGAGACGCCGACGGCGGCATGGCCTGGGCACGAATTCACAAGTCGCGCAGGCCAATCGGCGCGCTGTTGATGGACCAAGGCGTGATCGCCGGTATCGGGAACGTGTACCGCAACGAGCTTCTGTACCGTCACCGCATCGACCCGTACCGGCCGGGTACTCACATCGACGAAGCCGAATTCCACGCTATGTGGACCGATCTGGTCGAGTTGATGAAGGTCGGGTTGCGCCGCGGAAAGATCATCGTCGTACGTCCAGAACACGACCACGGCGCGCCGTCATATGCGCCCGCGCGCCCGCGAACCTACGTCTATCGCCGCGCCGCCGAGCCGTGCCGGGTGTGCGGAACCACAATCCGCACCGCGGAGCTGGAAGGCCGCAACCTGTTCTGGTGCCCGACCTGCCAGAAGTAAACGCAGCGCCGCCGTCTGATTGACGCGACAATCGCCGGGTGGAACTGATCCTCGTCGTCGTCGGCGCCATCGTGGTTACTGCCATCGCACATCGGCGCGGGCTGGAACCCGCACTCATCCTGGTCGTCGTTGGATTCGCGGTGTCGTTCGCACCGGGATTCGAAGGCATCGAACTGGAATCCGAGGTGCTGCTGTCGGTGGTGTTGCCGCCGTTGCTGTACTCGGCGGCGCTGGACTTCTCGTTCCCGACGTTCCTGCGCAACATCCGGCCGATCCTCGGCCTCGGCGTCGGGCTCGTCGTCGTCACCGCCGTCGCCGTCGCCGGTGCGGCGTCGTGGATCGTGCCGTCACTGACGTTCGGTACCGCGTTGATTCTCGGTGCTGTCGTGGCGCCGCCCGACGCGGTCACCGCCGTCGCCGTCGGTCGCAGGCTCGGACTGCCGAAGAAGGTGATGGCGATCCTGACGGGGGAGAGCCTCGTCAACGACGCGGCTGCGCTGTCGTTGTTCTCGATCGCCGTTGCCCAGGTCGCGGGCAGCCGGGCCTTCATCGAGAACCCCGTGCTGCTGTTCAGTTACAGCGCGGTGCTCGGGCCCCTGGTCGGCGCTGCGCTCGGTTACATCACGCTGTGGATCCGCCGCCGGCTGGCGCATCCCGGGTTGGAGACCATTCAGGGATTGGTAGTGCCGTTCGCGGCGTTCATCTCCGCCGAGCACTTGCACGCCTCGGGCGTGCTTGCGGTGGTCGTAGCGGGATTCGTGGTCGGCCACGGTTCGCTCGACGCTGGTTATCAGACCCGGCTGCAGGAGCGCTACGTGTGGAACTCCGTCGACGTCATGCTCGAGGCGTTCGTGTTCGCCTACATCGGTTTGCAGTTGCGCTTCGTGATCGAGGACCTGCACGTGGCACACGAGTCGCTGGCCGAAGTCGCGCTGGCGTCCGGTGTCGTGCTCTTGGTGGTGCTGTTGATCCGGCCGGCGTGCGTCTTCTTGATGTTCGGCCGGGGCCTGCTGTCTCGGCATGTCGAGAGCAGGTTGAGCGTGCCGGTGCCCGTCGTGGGTGCACGCGGCGCGCTCGGCACCCGAAGACGCAAGAAGCGCAAGTGGTCGGATGTCATCGACCGTCGGCTGCTGACGTGGCAGGAGAACGTCGTCGTGTCCTGGACCGGGATGCGGGGGGTGGTGACATTGGCTGCCGCGTCGGGCATTCCCGTGATGACCGTGGACGGTCAGCCCTTCCCGGAGAGGGCGACCATTCAGGCCATCGCATTCGCGGTCAGCGTGGGCACGTTACTACTGCAGGGCTGGACGCTGCCGCTGCTGATCCGTTGGCTGCAACCGTCGTTCGCCGCGGATCGCGTGTCCGATGAAGACGAGACCCGAAAGGCCGAACAGATCGTGCACGACGCGGCCGACGATGTGCTGGCACGGTTCGCCGCGCGAACCGCCGGCCGGCCTTGACGCCGCCACGCTGGCCAATATCCGCCAGACGATTGCACGGCATTCGCAGGACGCCGACGAGATGCCCGACCCGGAGTCGCACACGCTGCGCGCAGAGGTGTTCTCGTCGCTCTACCGCGAAGTGCTGGCGGCGCAGCGGAGCGCGCTGATCGCCGAACGCGACGCCGGTGGGATCGAGGACGAAGCCGCGCGGGCCATGCTGGAGCGACTCGATCTTCAGGAGGCCGGGGTGTCAGCGCGCCTGGAGAGCCGGTTCTAGCCGCGCCGAAACTGAGCTTGTTGCTCAAAACTGGGCAAGAACTCGCACACAAGCTCAGTTTCGATTGGGGTCAGAAGCCGCCGAAGTCTCCGCCGAAATCGCCGCCGCCGCCCCAATCGCCGCCGCCGGAGTCCCAGCCACCACCGTCGCCGCCGCCGGAGTCCCAGCCACCACCGTCGCCGCCGCCGTCGGCGGCATAATCCCCGCCGCCACCGTCCTGCCCGGCCGCGAGACCGTCTTGGTAGCCGTCCCCGTAGCCCTGCTCGAAACCCTGTGCGTCGTAGCCGACACCGCCCATGCCCGAGAACAACGCGCTGAATAGGAACACCGAGCCCACACCCCAAGCTCCGGCGACCAGTGCCGGCTTCCACCACGGCTCGGAGTACCAGCCGGCCGGGACCGGGCGGCCTGCAACCCGGCCGCCGGGGTAGTAGTTCGGGGTGCGCTCCGACGGCGACGGCGACGCCTCGATCTCGCGGCCTTCGAAGTCGATCCGCCGGTCCTCGGTCACCATGCCCGCCGAGCGCTGCCCGGTCAGCGACTCCAACTCAGGCCCGGGATCCATGCCCATCGCGGTGCGTGCGGCGCGAACGTAGTAGAGCCCCTCAATGGCGCTTTCCTTGGCCAGGGCGGCCTGCTTGGCGGTGGTGGCCTGATCGATCTGTGAGGACGCGGCGGTGTAGCGCTCCGACGCGTCGGCCATCGCCTGCTTGGAGGCCTCGTCGGATCCGGTCAGATTGAGCACTTGGCCGCCGAGCCGTTCGATGACGCGACGGGCGTCGGCCTTCGCGTCGGCAAGCGAGGCGGCGTTGCGCTTGCCCGACGCTTTCGACGATGCGTACACCGCCAACCCGATCGCGACGACGACCAAAATGATGAGGACGAGCAGGACGCCATTCATGCGTTCAGCGTACCTAGTACGACGGCCCAAAAATGGGCTGCGAACTAGTCACGAGTTACGCCCAGAGCGAGGATCCTGTCTGAAGAACCTCGCTGCGGGGTCGGCGATGCTCTCTACGCTGCAGGATGTCTGGTTCGGAGGCACAGGCTGGCGGGTATCTCTGGCTGGTGACATCCCCGAGCCAGGAGCTTGCGCCTGCTCTAGAGATCGACGCCCGCCTCACCGAGATCGAGCGCTGCGTGAACCTGTTGGTCAACGTCACGCCGGTCAATGCGGCCGAGGCATGGGTGGACTTCGAACGGAGTGACTTCGCGACGGTCCCCACTCTGCGGCTCAGACCGCTGCAGTTCGAGCCGGACCTGGTGCGACGTGAGCTCTACGATCTCGAGGTCGAGAACGTCACCGACCCTGCGCTGCACACCCTCTTCCGGGCGAAGCGAGACGAGATAGCCAGACAGATCACCGCCTTGGAGGATCGCGACACTTCCAGGTTCGTGTACGGGTCGCTGCAGCTGTACGGAGGTATCGCCCAGCCTCTCGCGTCCGCCGCGCAGGAGCTGCTCGAGACCATCCCAGCCCAAGCTCCCGGCGCCCCGAGCCTCACGGCAGGGGCGTTCGCGAAGGCGGCTCGCGCGGAGTTCGATCGGTACCGCGCCGAATATCCAGACTTCCCGGCTCATATCGAGGTGCGCGACGACATCTCCGAACTGATGGTGTCGTTCGGCAGGCTGCTCATCCCCGAAGCCGCCGCTTTCCGGGCGGACCGCGTTGAGCCCCTGCTGCATCACGAGATCGGCACCCATGTCGTCACCTACCAGAACGGCGCTCAGGCAACCACTGACGCTGCTGACGATCGGACTGCCTGGCTACGACGAGACCCAGGAGGGGCTTGCCGTGCTTGCCGAGTACCTGACCGGCGGATTGGACCCTCGGCGTCTGCGCGTGCTCGCGGCGAGGGTGGTAGCGGTTGGCTGGATGCTTGACGGCGCCGGATTCCGGGAGATCTTCGAATCGTTACGGGAAGAACATCGGATTCCGGCGAGGACTGCTTGGTCCATCGCCATCCGCGTCGTCGTCGGGGGCGGTTCGGTGAAGGACGCGATCTACCTCCGTGGGATCACGCGCATCCTCGAAGCCCTCGCAGCGGGCGGCAGCCTCGAGGTCCTCTTCGTCGGCAAGCTCTCGTTGGACCACATCCCGTTGATCCAGGACCTGCTCGACCGCGAGGTGCTGCAGGCACCATGGGTGCGTCCTCGGTGGCTGGACGTGCCCGGCGCTCAGGAGCGCCTGGACAAGCTGCGCGCGGGCGCGTCGGTCATGGACCTGTACGAAGGATACGAAGGAGATGTGTCGCCATGAGGCTTGCCTTCTTCGTCCTCGACGTCGCCACCGAGGTAGACGAGTACGCGACTACGCGCCTGGCCAGGGCCGCGGCCCAGGGCGGCCATCAGGTTTGGTACGTCGGGGTGGGAGACGTCGAGCACGGGGGAAGTGATGGGCAGCTCTCGGCCCGGGCTCATGCCGCAAAGTTCGAGAAGGGCGACACGCTCGACAGCTTCATGGAGCGCATCAAGGAGCGCGACGCCGAACGGATCGTCATGGACGACCTCGATGCCTTGTTCCTGCGAAACGAATCGATCGACGATCTGCAGGAGCGGCCGTGGGCAAGTCCGCTGGGTGTGGTCTTCGGTCAGATGCTCAAGGCTCGAGGCGTAACGGTGGTGAACGACCCGATGTCTCTTATCCGCGCAACGAGCAAGCTTTACCTGGAGGAGTTCCCCGAGAAGATCCGGCCGCGATCGCTGGTGACGCGCGACCCGGAAGCGATCGAGCAGTTCGTCGCCGAGGTCGGCCACTGCGTCGTCAAGCCTCTGTACGGAGCCAGGGGTCGGAACGTGTTCATGATCGAGGATGAGGGCGAAGCGAACCTGGCGCAGATCACCGAGGCGGTGCTACGGGACGGCTATGCGATCGTTCAACAGTTCGTCGACGGCGGTGAGGACGGCGACGCCCGGATCTTCCTGCTCGAGGGACAGATCCTCGAGCGCGACGGGAAGCTGGCCGCCTTTCGGCGAGTGCCCACGGGTAACGACCCGCGGGCCAACATCTGCGCGGGCGCACGCATGGTCCCTTTCGAGATCGGTGGGGTGGAACGCGGCATCGTCGAAGCGATGAGCAAGAAGCTCGTGGCCGACGGCATGTTCTTCGTCGGCATCGATGTGATCGGCGACAAGGTGGTGGAGATCAACGCGGACAGCCCGGGCGGGATGCAGAGCGTCGAAAGGCTCTACGAGATCGACTTCTGCCCAACCATCATCGCAGCCCTGGAGCGCCGCACCGGCTCGAAGTCCTGAGCCATTTAGGCTGCAAATTCACTGTTCGACTGCGGTTCGGGCGCGGTGACCGATCTGCGCGAACGAAGCTACCTCGGCAACGCTGACAGCAGCAGGTCTTCCAGGGTCCGCGGCTCACGAACAACTGGAGTCGCGTCCGGGGGAGCAGGCGGCAGGACCCGGGGAACGACATTTGCCGCAATCGGCAGCGTGAGGTTGATGTTCGAGACATGGACCACGCCGAACGAGGAGAAGTTCTCGTACGCTGTGGCGGAGTCGACGATCTGCAGGGCCAGCTTCTCGCCGGGTTTGGTGCCCGGGTGCATGGTGTAGGCGATGTTCTCCATGTCGACGGTCACGGTGTGCTGTCCGCCGTCCAGCGTCACCGGGATGGGGGTGACGAGGTTGCCGAGCGTGCGGCCCGTGTTGAGGTCGACGATCTGGGCGTAGATGTTGCGGCTGGTGCCCAGCCCGGCGTACGTCAGTGTCAGCTCCGGGGCGCCCACGAGGTACGTCTTGGTGGCGGGCGTTGGGTCGGGACGTTCAGCGCGATGGCGGCCGGTGCGGCCATGGTGATCGAGACAGGGAACGTCGACTGCCGCTGGGGACCCGAGCCGCCGAGGATGGGCAGGATCGGCAGGAGGCCGCCGCTGCCCGAGACTGGGATCGAAGGGCCGAAGAAGCTGGTGCCATCCGTCGGCAGCTGGTTCGACGAGTACAAGTCGCCGCGCTGGTCGATCCAGCTGAACGTGTAATCAATGGGCGGCGCCGGCTCCTCCATGCGCTTCACGTACCTGTCCATCCACGCCAGCTGCTCGTCCACCAGGAACTTGGTCTGCCGGGCTAGCTGATTGTCGTCGAGATCCAGGCAGTCTCCGTGACCGCCGCAGTACCAGATCATCTTGACCGGCGCGGCGGGGTTCAGCCCCTGAGCGTTGTTCAGGGCCTGCTGCAGAGTGAACAGCCCGTCGACGGTGCCCTGGAGGAACAGCGTCGGAATCTCGATGTTCTCTATGACGGTCTCCGGGCTGTTCTCCGAGAGGAAGTCCTGCTGGCCTTCGGTGAGGAAGCCGGTCAGGACACCGGTGGCAATGCCCGCGTAGATCTCCGAGTCGATCCGGGAGCCGGACACCACCAGTGAGAGCAGAAGCAGAGACGCCCAGGACGTCTTGAACGCATGGTTCGGGTACAGCGCGGTGTCGAGGCTGTTCCAGGCGATGCCCGGCGCGATCGCGTCGATCCTGGAATCGATGCCCGCCGAGGTCAGTTGGATGCCACCGCCGTAGGAACCGCCGAGCATGCCGATCCGTGGATCCGTCTTGTCGTTCGGGTCGTCGAACTGGGTGTGCGGTTGCGTGGCGACCCAGTCGATGATCGCCGAGACGTCACGAGCCTCGAAGTCCTCGGAGTCCAGGTGCAGAATGCCGCCCGACGCGAACTCACCGCGCGGATCCCAGGTGACCACGTTGTACCCGGCAGGGCGCAGCTTGGCGAGGCCGGGCACGAGTCCGAAGACGGTTGTCTGCTGGCTCGGATCGGTGTAGCCCGCGGTGGCCAGGCTCGGACCGTTGAGAATCGTCGGGGCCTCGCCCCCCTGCGTGAGCCCGGACTTGGGGAACCAGTTGACGCTGATCGGTGTGCCGTCGAACGACTCCACAGTCGTCGTGAAGGCGATCGGAGGCAGGTCCTCGCCGACGAACGAATCGACGTTGATGTTGACGGTCTCGACCATCGAGCGGCCGATGAGCGGTGCCAGAACCTCTTTGAGGATGGGTATCTGGTGCAGGCTGAGCAGAATCGGCTTCACGAAATACTTCAGGATGGGCACCTGCTCCAACGCCGAGTCGAACCATGTCGTCTCGGTGACCAGAACGCGAAATTCGTCAGCACCGTCGGGCGTCGAATCGGCGGTGTAGGGCAGGAACGTGAAGCTTCCGCTGGTCTCGTCGAGGTTGACTTTTCCGCCGGCGACCGGAGCACCGATCACGGTGTAGGTCAGCGGGTTGTTCCAGTCGGACTTCTGCGACGAGGTATTGGTGCCGGTGATGACACCGTCGTTGACCCTGATGTCAAGCGTGTAGTCGAACGGCTCGTGGCGCGCAACGGCAGGCACTACGAGTTCGTCGGGCGAGTCGGCGGGCGGCGGATCGTCGGCGGCCACCGCGACGGCTGAAATCGGTTGTGCCTCGAGGGTGGCCAGATTCGACGTGCCCGCTGGCTCGGTTTGAGTCGGCTCGTCCGCGTCGCCGTCTGACGAGTGGCTCGTGACGCGACGCGTTATCGACGACCCTTCAGAGTCATCGTCTTCTTCATCGAGCACGGTCTTCGCGGAGGTTCGGCCGGCGGTGGCGTCGGCGTGACGCGACACTTTCAGCTGGATCGTGCGGTCACCCTTGGTGCCGCCCGTCGGTGTGCTCTCCGCGGTGACGTCGGACGTGGCTGTCGCTGCCTCGGCGCTCGCCCCGGACTCAGAATCCGAGGACGACGAAGACTGCGAAGACGACTCAGAGTCCGAGGCCGACGAAGACTGCGAGATGACGAAGACTGCGAGGCCGACGAAGACGACGAAGACGAATCCGATGAGTCGCCGGTGTCGGCCGACGCCACCCCGGACCCTGCAAGGATCGCGATACCCGCACCAAAGGCGAGCGCAGCCCCGACAAACGGACCGACATACCGCGCTGAGCGCATTGCGTCCTCTTGGGGCGGGAGACCAGATGCTCGGCCGAGACGCTACGCCGTCGATCGATAATTGACGGCCGATATCGACAATTATTTCCTGCACAATCACGCCAACGGCGCGGCCGAGCGCAGAATCGGCCGACCAGGTCAGAACCCGTGGAGCGGGCGACGGGAATCGAACCCGCGTAGCTAGTTTGGAAGACTAGGGCTCTACCATTGAGCTACGCCCGCATGCAGTGCAAGCCAGACTGTACCGGCGCCCAAGGAATCAAATCCAATTGAAAGGTTCCTGTGACCAGGCCGTAGTATCGCCGGTGGTCCGCGGGGTGTAGCGCAGCTTGGTAGCGCATCCGCTTTGGGAGCGGAAGGCCGCAGGTTCAAATCCTGTCACCCCGACCAATGCCACCACCGACGCCGAACACAGACACGAGGAGCACGAGCGTGAAGAGCACCGTCGAGAAGTTGAGCCCCACCCGGGTGCGCATCAACGTGGAGGTGCCGTTCACCGAGCTTGAACCGGACTTCGACCGCGCGTTCAAGCAGCTCGCGAAGCAGGTTCGACTGCCCGGCTTCCGGCCCGGCAAGGCGCCGCGCAAACTGCTCGAGGCCCGCATCGGCCGAGGCGCCGTGCTCGAGCAGGTGGTGAACGACGCACTGCCCGGCCGCTACAGCGAAGCCGTCACAACCTCCGCCATCAAACCGCTTGGCCAGCCGGAGATCGAGATCACCAAGCTCGAGGACAACGAAGAACTCGTCTTCACCGCCGAGGTCGACATCCGTCCCGAGATCGAGCTGCCCGACCTCGAGGCGCTGAAGATCACCGTCGACCCGATCGAGGTGACCGACGAGGAGGTCGACGCCGAGTTGCAGTCGCTGCGGGCCCGGTTCGGCACCCTGACCGGTGTCGAGCGGGCGGCGGAGAACGGCGATTTCGTTTCGATAGATATCTCCGCCACCGTCGACGGCACGGAGGTGCCGGAGGCGACGACCGAGGGGCTGTCGCACGAGGTCGGTTCGGGCCAGCTGATCGAGGGTCTCGACGATGCGATCATCGGGCTCAAGGAGGGGGAGACCCGCGTCTTCACCACCACCCTGGCCGCCGGCGAGCATGCCGGCCAGGAGGCGCAGGTGACGGTCACGGTCAAGTCGGTCAAGGAACGCGAGCTGCCCGAGCCCGACGACGAATTCGCCCAATTGGCAAGTGAATTCGACACGATCGACGAGCTGCGCGACAGCCTCACCGAACAGGTGAGCCGGGTCAAGCGCATCCAGCAGGCCGAGCAGATCCGCGACAAGGCGCTGGAGGCGTTGCTCGAGCAGGTCGACGTCCCGCTGCCGGAGAAGATCGTCGAGGCGCAGGTCAACGACACCTTGCACAACGCGATCCACAGCCTCGACCACGACGAAGAGCGGTTCGCCGAGGCGCTGGCAGAGCAAGGCAGCAGCCGCGAGGAATTCGACAAGGACAACCTCACGAACGCGGAGAAGGCCGTCAAGACCCAGCTGCTGATGGACGCCGTCGCCGACAAGCTCGACGTGCAGGTCGGGCAAAACGACCTCACCGAACGGCTCGTGCTGATGTCGCGCCAGTACGGACTGGAGCCGCAGCAGCTGCTGGGCTACCTGCAGGAGAACAACCAGCTGCCGGCGATGTTCGCCGATGTCCGGCGAGGGCTGACGGTGGCCGCGGTGGTGCACGGAGCCACCGTCACCGACGCCGACGGCAACGTGATCGACACCACGGAGTTCTTCGGGCCGGCCAGCGAACAGCAGGCCGAAACCGAGGTTAAAGAGACAGCTGAAGCCGAAACCGAGGTTGAAGAGACAGCTGAAGAGGCAACCGCCGACGCCAAGTGACGCTGTTAGCGAACGGGCCCCGTCTAGGGAGTGCGTGACGCCGCAGGTTGGTTAGTGTCAATTGGTGACGGACACCGCGTCCCAAGACTTTGAAAGAAAGCAGGTATCCAGTCGTGACTGACATGCGTGGCGCCGCGCAGGGCCTCAACCTCGTCGACTCGGTGTATGAGCGGTTGCTGTCCGAGCGGATCATTTTCCTGGGCTCTCAGGTCGACGACGACATCGCCAACCGGCTGTGCGCGCAGATTCTGCTGCTGGCCGCCGAGGACCCCACCAAGGACATCGCCCTCTACATCAACTCGCCGGGTGGGTCCATCAGCGCGGGCATGGCCATCTACGACACGATGGTGCTCGCGCCCTGCGACATCGCCACCTATGCGATGGGCATGGCGGCGTCTATGGGCCAGTTCCTGCTGGCCGCCGGAACGAAGGGCAAGCGGTACGCGCTGCCGCACGCCCGCATCCTGATGCACCAGCCGCTCGGTGGCGTCACCGGCAGTGCGGCCGACATCGCGATTCAGGCCGAGCAGTTCGCCGTCATCAAGAAGGAGATGTTCCGGCTCAACGCCGAGTTCACCGGCCAACCAGTCGAACGCATCGAGGCCGACTCCGACCGTGACCGCTGGTTCACCGCGCCAGAGGCCCTCGATTACGGGTTCGTCGACCACATCATCACCAGCGCCCACGTCAACGGAGTGTCGCCAGCATGACCTATTCGACAGAACTCACAGGTTCTCAGACGCAGCCTTCGGCCCGCTACATCCTGCCGTCGTTCATCGAGCACTCGAGCTTCGGCGTTAAGGAGTCCAATCCATACAACAAGCTCTTCGAGGAACGGATCATCTTCCTCGGCGTGCAGGTCGACGACGCGTCGGCCAACGACATCATGGCGCAGCTGCTGGTGCTGGAGTCGTTGGATCCCGACCGCGACATCACCATGTACATCAACTCGCCGGGCGGCTCGTTCACCTCACTGATGGCGATCTACGACACCATGCAGTACGTGCGTGCCGACATCCAGACGGTATGCCTCGGTCAGGCCGCGTCGGCGGCCGCGGTGCTGCTGGCCGCCGGCTCGCCGGGCAAGCGGCTCGCGCTGCCCAACGCCCGGGTGCTGATCCACCAGCCCGCCCTGGCCGGCGTCATCCAGGGCCAGTTCTCCGACCTCGAGATCCAGGCCAAGGAGGTCGAGCGGATGCGCACCCTGATGGAGAAGACCCTGGCCCACCACACCGGCAAGGACGCCGCGGTCATCCGCAAGGACACCGACCGCGACAAGATCCTGACGGCCGAGGAGGCCAAGGAGTACGGGATCATCGACACGGTGCTGGAGTACCGGAAACTGTCGGCTCAGACCGCTTAACCCACCTGTGCGTTCACTCGGCGCAGAGTCAACGAGAAACGGCCGCCGTCAGCGCGGCGATGTCGGCGGGCCGCACGCGGCAGCATCCGCCGACGATGCTCGCGCCCGCAGCGACCCATCGCGGCGCTAGGTCGGTCGACCATCGCGGCTGTCCGATCCAGGTCCGGCGGCCGCCATCCCAGTCCTCGCCGCTGTTGGGGTAGACGACGACCGGCTTGTCGGTGACGTCGCGGGCCACCCGGATCGCATGCTCGACGTCGGCGGGCGCACAGCAATTCACCCCCACTGCAACGATTTCCGGCACACCGGTGGCGACGGCGAACGCGTCGGCCAGTGGCTGCCCGGCGCGGGTTGTCTGCCCGTCGATGGTGTAGGAGAGCCAGGCCGGCACGCCGAACTCGTGTACCAGCGCGACGAGCGCCTCGGCCTCATCGGCGTCGGGGACGGTCTCGACTGCCAGCACGTCGGGGTCGGCGTCGACAAGGACCTCGAGTCGTGGCCGGTGCCAATCGGCCAGCTCTTTGACAGAGAGCCCGTACCGACCGATGTACTCCTCGCCGTTGGCGAGCGCCGCGCCGTACGGCCCGACGGACGCGGCCACCCACCGTCCCCCTCGCGACGCTGGTGGGCCCCCAGCTTGGGAGGGGAGTACCCCCACGCCGTCGGCCTCGTCGCGGGCGACCTTGGCCAGCTCGACGCTTCGTTGCAGCAGCCGAGCGGCGTCGTCTCGTCCGATTCCGCGCGCAGCGAAGCCGTCGAAGGACGCCTGATAGCTCGCGGTGGTGGCCAACACCGCGCCGGCGCGGAAGAACGCCGCATGTACAGCCGCGATTTCAAGCGGCGCATCGACGAGCAGCCGGGCCGACCACAGGTCGTCGGACAAGTCGTGGCCGCGGGCCTCAAGCTCGGTCGCCAAACCACCGTCGCTGATCAGCACGGTATCGTGGGGCACGGCGAACACCACGGCGCAACTCTACGACCGTTCGGGGGATGGCCTCTCGGTCCGATAACGCCGGCGACACGCCAGGGACACGGTGGCGCGTTCCGGCGGGCCACGGGGGGAGTCAGGCGATATGTTGGCGCGAACACAGATAAATACCACCGACGCGATTCGGCTTTATCGGTCGCACCGCGCCGGAACAAGCGGGTAGCGTCGGGATCAACACCCATCGAGACCTCGAGCGACCACATCCTTACCGATCGTTACCGACTGCGAACAGGAAGTAGGACCCCACCACCATGGCGCGCATTGGAGACGGCGGTGACCTGCTGAAGTGCTCGTTCTGCGGCAAGAGTCAAAAGCAGGTCAAGAAGCTCATTGCGGGTCCGGGCGTCTATATATGCGACGAATGCATTGACCTTTGCAACGAGATCATCGAAGAGGAACTCGCCGACGCCGACGACGTCAAGCTTGACGAATTGCCCAAGCCCGTCGAGATCCGGGACTTCCTCGAGAGCTACGTGATCGGCCAGGACACCGCCAAGCGGACGCTGGCCGTCGCCGTCTACAACCACTACAAGCGCATCCAAGCCGGCGAGAAGATGCGCGATTCCCGCGCTGAGCCAGTAGAGCTGTCCAAGTCCAACATCCTGATGCTGGGGCCCACCGGCTGTGGTAAGACCTACCTCGCGCAGACACTGGCCAAGATGCTCAACGTCCCGTTCGCGATCGCCGACGCCACCGCACTGACCGA
The DNA here is from genome assembly GCA_963715885.1 of uncultured Actinomycetota bacterium. Lineage (GTDB taxonomy): Bacteria > Actinomycetota > Actinomycetes > Mycobacteriales > Mycobacteriaceae > Mycobacterium. The sequence continues at coordinate 162,047 of CAVQSK010000016.1, read as the reverse complement.
GGCCGGATACGTCGGCGAGGACGTCGAGAACATTCTGCTCAAGCTGATCCAGGCCGCCGACTACGACGTCAAGCGCGCCGAGACCGGCATCATCTATATCGACGAGGTCGACAAGATCGCCCGCAAGAGCGAGAACCCGTCGATCACCCGCGACGTCTCCGGTGAGGGCGTGCAGCAGGCGCTGCTGAAGATCCTGGAGGGAACACAGGCGTCGGTGCCCCCGCAGGGCGGCCGTAAGCACCCGCATCAGGAGTTCATCCAGATCGACACCACCAACGTGCTGTTCATCGTCGCGGGTGCGTTCGCCGGTTTGGAGAAGATCGTCTCGGACCGGGTCGGTAAACGGGGTCTGGGCTTCGGCGCCGAGGTGCATTCCAAGGCCGAGATCGACACCCAGGACCACTTCGCCGAGGTCATGCCGGAGGACTTGATCAAGTTCGGGCTGATCCCTGAGTTCATCGGCCGGCTTCCGGTGGTGGCGTCGGTGACGAACCTGGACAAGGAATCGCTCGTCAAGATCCTCTCGGAGCCCAAGAACGCGTTGGTCAAGCAATACACCCGACTGTTCGAGATGGACGGCGTGGAGCTGGAATTCACCGAGGACGCGCTGGAGGCCATCGCCGATCAGGCCATCCATCGCGGCACCGGTGCACGAGGGCTGCGCGCCATCATGGAGGAAGTGCTGCTGCCGGTGATGTATGACATCCCCAGCCGCGACGATGTCGCAAAGGTAGTCGTCACCAAGGAGACCGTGCAGGACAATGTCCTGCCGACGATCGTGCCGCGCAAGCCGTCTCGCCCCGAGCGCCGCGACAAGAGCGCCTAGGTTCTCGCGGCCTGTGCTTCGTCCACGGCACTGGCCAGAAGCAAGCCTTCGACGGTGGCGTCGTTCCTCGGGGTGGCAGCGGTCATCATCGTCGCGTGCGCGTCGTCCGGATCCGTGTTTGGCGGAACGACCAGTAAGACGATTCTCTCGCGGTTGGCGCCGAGGACCTCGAGGGTATTGATCGGCTGACGCCGGTATCCGTCGAGCCGGACCACGCGCTCGCCGACCACGGCCTTCCTCGGTGCTATTGCCCATTCGCCGAGGTTGTACATCACGCGCTGGATCGGGCCGAGCCGAACCGACAACACTGCAAGCAGATCGGGAAGCTCTTTCGCGAGATTGTCGCTCCACGGCCACCAGGCTCCGTCGACATATCCGGTCCGGGCGGCCTTGGGCTTTAATCGGAGACGCGGCGTAGTATGTCGACCGGCTGCCGGACGGGATGCTTGTTGCGTCATGGCGACGCTCCTGTCTTAGCCGTGAAACCGGCCAGATCTTCGAATCGGCGACGACACGACCTCTGAACGGTCACATGCGAAGTGCCGCCGATGCTTCATACGCTACGCCCGGTTATCCAGACCGCACGAAGCCGGCGTAGCGCACGCCGCGGTCGACGCTCTTCCAACGCGGTGCGTAGGCCACGGCGCATGGAACCTGATGCCACCGTCGCCGCGGTGTCGCCGTCGAACATGCGTTCCGACGCGGTCTCGGGTGCGTCGTCGGACGTGGCGGTGAGGAAACGGTCGGGAAGCGCAAGCTTGTGAATCGTGCGGAGTGCCAGCAGGTATTGGCGTGCCAGCGGCCCGGTCGTGTACGGCAAGTCGTACTTGTCGCACAGCGCACGCACCCGTTCCGCGATCTGAGGAAGGCGGTTGGCGGGGAGGTCGGGGAACAGATGATGCTCGATCTGGTAGCACAGGTGTCCGGACATAAAGGCCAGAACCCGGCCGGCGTCGAAATTCGCGCTGCCGAGCATCTGCCGCAGATACCACTCGGACTTTGTCTCATTCGTCAGTACGGCTCGGTCGAATTTCTGTGCACCGTCGGGGAAATGGCCGCAGAAGATCACGAGATAGGCCCACAGGTTCCTCATCAGATTGGCGGCGGCGTCGGCGGTCAATATCCGCCTCCACCGACGCCCGCCGAGCGCAGGAAATATCAGGTAGTCCTTGGTCAGCTGCCGGGAGATCTTGCGGAGCAAGGCCGTGCCTTCGGCTTTTCTACCTGCGTCCGACGATGCCCGGTCCTGGCTGGAGTACAAGTCGTGCAGGGCGATACCCCATTCAAATGTCGCGGCCAGCAAGAGGTTTCGGAGTGGCTGCAGCAGGTGCTCGGCCTTCCAAGGCTGATCGCGGGTGACCCTCATGACACCGAAGCCGATGTCGTCATCCATGCCGAGAATGTTGCTGAACACGTGGTGGGTGTAATTGTGCGAATAGCGCCACTGCGACGACAGCCCGGCCATGTCCCATTCCCAGGTGCTCGAGTGGATCTCCGGGTCGTTCATCCAATCCCATTGCCCGTGGCCGACATTGTGGGCGATCTCCATGTTCTCGATGCTCTTGGCGGTGGCCAGCGCGATCGTCCCCAGAAGCCAGCCCGCCTTGAAGCGATTCCGGTGGATCACTATGCGTGCCGCAACGTCCAACGCCCGTTGTAGGAGGATCGTCCGACGAATATAGGCCGCGTCTGGAGCACCGAGCGAGTCTTCGATCTCTCCGCGGATGGCGTCAAGCTCGCGCCCGAATGCCTCGACATCCGCTTCACTGAGATGCGCATAGGCAGCAACCCGGCTGATAGCCACTTCGAATCCTTGGATTGATGGGATGGAGCGCACGGTATGGGATGCGCGTGTGGTTATCCTTCCCATCCGTGGACACGCACGCCATGCCGGGCATCCACGCTTCGGCAACAGTAGGGCCCACCTGTTGAGACCGGTGAACCACCCGGACCGGCGGTCCGGGGCGGAATGTCGTTTCCGGCGTCGAGTCTACGGCAACCGCGATTCGCCGGTCTTTCCGGAGCAGCCGGCGATAGCGCTCAACGACGGGTCGATTGAGGCGCTCGCCGAAGGCACCGCCACGTGGTCGGACACGAAGACAACCGCGGGTTGATCCTGTTCGCGGGACATCCGGACGACCGCGAACTGGACGGCGTCGGCGTCGGGATGCCGGTATTGAAGCATCACGGTGTCAAGCAGTGAGGCACGCACAATCGCGTCGAAAACCGGTTCCTGCTGCGTCAGGACCCGACGATCGGCCGCGGTCAACCCGAAGTAGGCCTCACGCCACCCGCCCCAGCCCTCCGGTCGGTGCTCCCGCCAAACCAGCCGCGCTTCGTCCGGGTCCAACGCCAGCGGACCGCTCAGCGAGCTGACGAGACACCAGATCAAGAAGGCCGCTATCGCGACGAACTGCAGTTCGGTAACCATGGCTCGAGACTTCTGCGAAGACCGGCGGCACACACGAGTAGTCGGCTACGCGACTCTGCGCGGTCCTCTCCTAGATCGGCAGGTTCGAAGGGTGGCCGGCAGAACGGATCCGCACATGCGCTCATCGCTCCGCCACCGCACTGCGCTCGCTGATCACCTCGTCGACCAGCGCCGCGATCTCGGCGACCCCGTCACGACGCGCGAACGCGGCCTCGAGGTCTCGAGCGCGGCGCAGGTAGCGGCCGTCGTTGAGCACCTCGCGCACGGCCGCGCGTACCGCACCGGCGGTCGGAGTGCCGGTCCGCAGGTTGATGCCGGCTCCGGTCCATGCCACCCGTGCGGCGACCTCCGGCTTGTCCTCTGTGTTGCCTGCGACCACCAGCGGCACACCCGTCGCCAGTGCGCGTTGTACGGCGCCGTAGCCGCCGTTGGTGACCATCACATCCACCTTCGGCAGGAGTAGGTCATGCGGGATGTAATCGGCGACAAAGGTATTCATCGGCAGCGGCGCCTTGAGATCGGATACGTTGCGTCCGCCGGTGGTGGCCACGACGATGACGTCCTCGCCGCCAAGCGCGTCGATCGTCGGCTCGAGCAGCCGGCCCAGGTCGGCGTTGTCGATGGTGCCCTGGGTGACGTGGACGACGGGGCGGTCACCGTCGAGCAGTAACCACCACGGCGGGCGGCGGAAGCCCCGCGACGGCGCCGGATGGACCGCGCCCACGTAGCGCACGTTCGACGGCAGATCGCTGCGCGGATAGTCGAACTCCGGAACGGTGGGCGAGATGTACCGATCGGCCAGTATTCCGGAATCCAGAATGAACATGGGCAGCGGACGGCTGTTCAGCCGGTCCAGCAGGTAATTGGCGGCATTTTGCGATTCGCGCAGCAGCACCTTCTGCGACAAGAGGTGCAGCGCGCGGTTGCGTAGTCGGCCCAACGTTGTCGACGACGGCGCCATCCCCATGCCGCTCGGGGCGGTGTCGCGGCTACTGACCATCAACGGCGTCGTGGTGTAGGCCAGCACCGGTGGCCGGCCCGCGCGATCGCCGAGCAGGAACGGCAGGATCCCGAAGAAGCCCGCGTCGACAATGATCGCGTCGAACTGCGTCTGCGCCATCAACTGCGACAGCGCATGTGCCTGATGCGCCATCGGTTGCACGAACAGGCGGACGATGTCGAAGTTGACCCGCTTGATGCCGGAGGTGTCGGCCCGGCCGGGCAGGTCGATGTCGAGGCGGGTCATGTCGAAGTCGGCCTCGGCTGGTATCGCCCGCGGAGTGGCCCCGATTGCGCGGATCCTGGCGGCGTGGTCGGCCGAACTCAGCACGGTGACGCGGTCGCCGCGGTCGACCAAACCCCGTGCGACGTTCAACAGCGGTCCGACGTGGCCAACCGGCGACAGCGAGGCAATGAGAATTTCTGGCATGGCTCGATGCTCGGCGAGCGACGGCGCGCAAGCTTGGAGGTTCTGTGGAGATCCGCTGGAGATTGCAGGTAGAGCTACCGTTTGATGCGGTCGGGGCGGGTGTAGACGTTCATCGAATCGCCGCGCAGGAACGCCACAAGGGTGAGCCCGCACTGGCTGGCCAGATCGACCGCGAGCGACGACGGTGCCGACACCGCGGCCAGCACCGGGATGCCCGCCATCACGGCCTTCTGGGCGAGTTCGAACGACGCCCGTCCGCTGACCAGCAGCACGGTCGCGGTAAGCGGTATCCGATCCTGCTCCAGCGCCCACCCGATGACCTTGTCGACGGCGTTGTGCCTGCCGATATCCTCACGGGCCGCCAGCGTGGTGCCGTCGACGTCGAACAGCGCCGCGCCGTGCAGTCCGCCCGTGCTGGCGAACACCTTCTGCGCGTCGCGGAGCCGGTCCGGCAACCGCGACAGGGTTTCCGCGGCGACTATCGACGGGTCGTCGCCGGGGCCGTGGCGGCTGATCAATCGCACGGCCTCCAGCGAGGCCTTGCCGCAGACCCCGCACGACGAGGTGGTGTAGAAGTTGCGGGTCACGTCCCCGTCAGGCATGGCGACACCTGGCGCTAGCGTCGCGTCGAGCACGTTGTAGGTGTTGACGTTGTCGGGACCGGCAGCCTTGCAATACCGCACGGTGAGCACGTCGTCGCGGCGGGCGATAACGCCCTCGGTAAGCAGAAAGCCTTGCGCCAGTTCGATATCCGAACCCGGGGTGCGCATGGTAACCGTGATCGGAGTGCCGTTGACGCGGATCTCCAGCGGCTCCTCGACGACGAGGGTCTCGGGCCGCGCGACCACGTCTTCGGCGGTAACGTGCTGCACACGGCGGCGCGCGGTTACCCGCCCCACCGTGTCCCCTTGGCGTCCCCCTGCCCTTCGGGCGGGTGGGCCCCCCGCTCGCGTGGGGAGAGCCCCCATCGCTCCGTCCCCGAGGCTGCCTCCAACCGGATGATGATCGACTTCGACACCGGGGTATTGGACTTGGCGGCAACATGATCCAACACCACCAGCGAGTTGGTGTCGGGGTAGTACGCCGCTGCGTTGCCTTGCGGAGTGGAATAAGCGACGACCCTGAAGTCCTTGGCGCGGCGCTCCTGGAGCTGCCGGTCGCCATTGGTGAACTCGGAAACCAGATCGATCCGGTCACCGTCCGTGAGGCCAAACGTTTCGAGGTCGGCCGGATTGACGAAGACCACCCGGCGGCCGCCCTTGACGCCGCGGTAGCGGTCGTCGAGCCCGTAAATGGTGGTGTTGTACTGATCGTGGCTGCGCAAGGTTTGCAGGATCAGTCGTCCTGGTGGCACGGGAACCCACTCCACCGGGTTGACCGAGAAGTTGGCTTTGCCTGTGCTGGTATGGAATTCGCGTGAATCCCGCGGTGCGTGCGGAAGCGGGAAGTCGTCGGGTGCACGGACCTCGCGGTTGTAGTCGTCGCAGCCGGGCACGACGGCCGCGATCGTGTCGCGGATGGTGTCATAGTCGCCGTTGACCTGCTCCCACGGCACTGGGTGGTCGGGCCCGAGCAGGGTGCGGGCCAGCTGGCACACGATCGCGACCTCGCTGCGCACCTGATCGCTGGGCGGGTGCAGGCTGCCGCGCGACAGGTGCACCATCGACATCGAATCCTCCACCGAAACCTGCTGTTTCGCGCCGTTCCGGATGTCGCGGTCGGTGCAGCCCAGCGACGGCAACGCGGCCTCGGTCACCGCGGTGTCCGGAGTGCGCTCACGGTGCAGGTGTCGACCAAGCTGAACCGTAGTCTCACCGAGCCTTTGCCGATGCCGATCGCCTCGATCAATGCGGCGCCTGATGACTCGTGGCACATGTTCGAGCAGTCCGGCAGGTTGTTGGCGCCGAAGCTGCAGACCAGCAATTGATACAGGAAGGCGGCCTCATTGCTGGTGCGTCCGGAGGTGTAGAACACCGCCTCGTTCGGGCTGTCAAGCGCGCGCAATTCGTTGGCGCTCAGGCGGTAGGCGTCGTCCCAGCCGGGGCCGGTAGTGGTCGTCGCCCTGGCGCAGCATCATCGGATGGGTCAGCCGGCCCTGCTGGGACAGCCAGTACTCGGGTCGCGCCTCCAGGTCGGCGATCGCGCCCTGTTCCTCCGGCCACGCGCAACCCGGGCAGTCGAAGCCCTTGCGCTGATTGAGCCTGACCAACGACGCGGCGGTACGAAATGGCCCCATAGACAGCGCGCGCCGTAGCGACACCATCACCGCCTTGACGCCGGCGGCTTCCTGCTCGGCGCCGGTCGCGGTGACCGCGTGCTCGTCATACGCGACATCGATGTCGCGGGTGACGTCACGTCTGCTACCCAGTCTCAGCGCCATGGACCCACCCTAGGGCTGCGGGTCGATGATCTGCAGGACCCCTGGCAGACCCGCTATGAACAGCCTGCCGGTGGTCGCGTCGACGCCAAGGGAGTACGGATTCTGCACGGTCGGAAGTCGCTCGACCTCCCGCGGCGTCGGGTCCGTCATGTCGTACCCGACCACCTCGTTGGTGCCCGACGATGCGACCCAGAGGCGGTCACGCGTTGGGTCATATGCGATCCCGTATGGTCCGCCAGGTTGGGCCACGGCACCTACCTCGCGCGGCGTCGGCAGGGGTTCGAAGACGCGCACCGCATCTCCGCGCGTGTCGGCGGCGATCATGCGGCCATGCTTATCGGCGACCAGATGCGTGGGGCCTTCTCCGGCAGGCGCCGATCCGACGATCGTCAGGTCGGCCGCGTCGTAGACAGTCAGATCGTTCTTGCGGACGTCTAGCAAGCCCATGATGTTGCCGATCGGTGCCAGGCCCGCAGGTTGCACGCTGTCCGTGAAGACCTTGACGATCTCCCGTCCCCGCAGGGCGGCAACGGTGCCGCCGAGCTCGTTTGCGACGAAAACGGTTCCGTTGGCAGCCTGCGCGGCATCGTGCGGCACGGTGCCCGTGAAGATCAATGGTTCGGCTTGGCCGCTGGGGAGCTCGACCCGGATCAGGGCGTTGGCGCTTTCCACCGGAACGAGGATCGGTCCGCCCGACGCCGCCAGTTGCAGATGCCGGGCGAATCCCGGGACACCGATGCGGCTGACGACGTCACCGGTGTCGGCGTTGAGCAGGATGAGTTCGTTGGGATCGCGCTTGGCCACTGCGACGAGCCGTGTCTTGGCGTCGACGACGACCCCCTCGGGTGACGCACCGACCGGCACGATGCGGCCCCGGATGGGGCCGGCCTGCGGTGGCGCCGATTGCGGCTCGGCCGCCGGCGGCAATCCATCGGCGGGAGGTCGGGTGCCTTCGGTCGGCACGCCGGGCGGAAGGATGCCGGTGGTGGTTGGGGTCGCCATTGACTGCTGCGGCGGCGCGGGAGCATGCGCGCACGACACGAGGGCGAGCGTGACCAGGATGAGGAGCCCGCGACGCATCATTCCATGGTGACCCAGGCCGCGTCATTGGCGTGCGAAGCCACCGTGGCTTCGACGAACCGCACGCCGATCAGACCGTCGATTCCGGTGGGGACGGACAGATCGCGCGCCGGCTCCCCCCGCAGAATCTCGGCCAAGTCGAGGTAGAAGTTGGCGAACGCCTCTAGGAAACCTTCGGGATGACCCAGGCCGACGCGGGTGATGCGAGCGGCGTCGTCGGACAGGGTGGTCATGCCTTGAGCGAGGATCGTCGCGCCGCCCTCCGGGCCGCGCACGACCAGGTGTTGAGGGTCCTCGTGACGCCACTCCAGGCTCGCGTCGTCGCCGAACACCCGGATGCGAAGGCCGTGCTCGTGGCCGGTGGCCGCCATGGTCGCCCACACCGTTGCCGGCGCGCCGTTGTCCAGTGTGAGCCTGACGGTCGCGTTGTCGAACACTCGTCGTCCCGGAACCAGCGTGCTCAGTTCGGCCGAGATACGGGTGGCCTCCAGGCCGGTGATGTACCGGAGTAGGTGAAGGGCATGGGTGCCGACGTCGCCGACGGCGCTGGCCGCCCCACCGATGTCAGGTTCCATCCGCCATTGATCGATCGGTGCCGACGCCCACCCGGACGCGAATTCGGCGGCGACGAACCTGACGCGGCCGAGGACGCCATTGCGGACCATTCGGGCGGCGTGCCGAACCATCGCGTAGGCCGAGTAGATGTGGGGGACAGCGAGGACGGAGCCAGTCGACTCGGCGAGGGTAACCAGCTCGGCGGCCGTCTGCGAGTCGTTGGTCAGGGGTTTCTCGCACACGACCGAGACGCCTCTTTCGAGGAAGGCTTTTGCTATCTCGTAGTGGGTGTCGTTCGGCGTGACGACCGCGACGACTTCGACGCCGTCGTCGCGTGCCGCTTCCTGTATAGCCATCTCACGGTAGTCGTCGTAGACGCGCTCGACGCCGAGACTTTCGGCAAACTGCGCCGACGCCGCCGGGTCCCTCCCGAAAATGCCTGCAGCAAGGACGTATTGGTTGTCCAGCCACATGGCGTGGCGGTGCGCGGTGCCGATCATCGCCCGGGCGCCGCCGCCGACCATGCCCGCAACCAGGCGTCGGTCACTCGGCTCACTCATGCCTCAGTCTTGCGCGAGCGACCGCGTTTGTACGTCAAGTCCCGGCGTGTTGCGCACAAACACGGTCGCTCGCGGGATGGGAGCGGAAATGCGGTACGCCTGCCGGGCGAGATCTTCGGCTCGAATGTGTTCACCAAGAGATTGCGTTCACTTGACCTTATTTACACTGTTCAGAGGATTTGTCCTAACGTTCGGACAAAGTCTGGACAGGGCGGTGGGTGGCCCGATACACTCACCAATTCATCCGACGCTCGTGGGCAAGGAGGCTGGCCGCAATGACCACCGAAACCGTCAGGCTGACCATGCCCGTCGCCATCGTCGGATTCGGCTGGATGGGCCGTGTGCACGCACAGGCGTATTCGCGGGTGCGCCATCACTATCCGCAGTCCGCGCGATTCCCCGAACTGGTTGCTATCGCCGACGACGTTCCAGGCCGGGCTGCCGAGGCGGCCCGGCAGTTCGGTGCACGCGCTGCAGTCACTGACTGGCACGCGGTCGTCGACGATCCGAGTATCCGCGCAGTGAGCGTCACCGCACCCAACTTCCTGCACCGCGATATCGGCACAGCTGTCGTCAATGCGGGGAAGCACCTGTGGATCGAAAAACCTGTGGGGCTTAATGCTTCCGACGCCCTTGCCGTCGCCCGCGCCGCGGAAGCGCAGGGTGTGACCACGGCGGTCGGCTTCAACTACCGAAATGCACCCGCCGTTGCCGCCGCCAGAGAGCTGATCGCCGCCGGAGAGTTGGGCGAGATCACTCATGCGCGGTTCTACTTCCTTAGTGACTACGCCGCGCACCCCGATGGCGCGCTCAGCTGGCGATTCCAGCGTGCCCGCGGTGGGAACGGCGTCCTCGGCGATCTGGCGTCGCATGGCGTCGATCTGGTCCGCCACCTTCTGGGCGAGGTCGAATCGGTGTTCGCGGACACCGCCATCTTCATCTCGCAGCGTCCCGTCCCGACCGGAGCCACCAGTGGGCATCAGCTGGCCAGCGGCGGCCACCGCGACGAGGTGGAGAACGAGGACTACGTCGTCGCGCAGATGCGGCTCGCATCAGGCGCACGGTGCGCGTTGGAAGCCAGCCGAGTTTCGGTTGGGGAGCAGAACGCCTACGGGTTCGAGATCCACGGCACGTCAGGAGTCGTGAGTTGGGACTTCCGCCGGATCGGTGAGTTGCGCGTCGGGACGGGCGCGGCGTTCCAGGATCAGGAGGTGACGACCCGGTACGTTGGTCCGGGTGATGGCGAATACGCAGCCTTTCAGCCCGCGTCTGCGATGGCGATGGGATACGACGAACTGAAGGTCATCGAGGCGCAGCGGTTCCTGCACTCCATCGAGTTGGGTTCGCCTGTGGGCGCAACCATTTGGGATGCAGTGGCGGCAGCACAGGTGATCGAGGCGATCACGGAGTCGGTCCGCAGCGGCTCGTGGCAACGCCCTCAGCCCGCTGTGGTGTGACGACTCAGCCGAGCTGGTGGCGGATCTCGTCGACGACTTCGAGAGTCGAAATCGCGTGCCGCAGTGGGTGAATCTCCGACTCGATGCGATCGTCGGCGATCAGCCGCGCGGCCTCGACCGCCGCGTAGTGCAAGCCATCGGTCTGCAAGCCGGGTTTCTCGTCGTACCGCAATACCCGTCCTGGATCGTCGGGGTGGCCCCGGTGGCGGGTGAGGGAGAACGGGCCCGGCATGAAGAAGGGCCCGTCGATGTGCAGCGTCGCGTCACGGCCGCTGATCACTGCCGTCGTTGGGGTATCAGACAGGATCGTCGTATGCAGCAGAGCCTGATTGCCCGCCGCGTCGCACAGCATCGCCGAGATCTGCCCGTTGAGTCCCGGGGCGGCGTCCTGGCCCTGCGCCACGACTGAGGTAAACGAACCGAACACCATGTGTGCCAACGCGATCGGGTACGTGCCGAGATCGAGCAGCGGTCCGCCTGCGAGCTCGGGATCGTAGATGCGGTGATCGGGGGTGAAGAACTCGCCGTGGTCGGCGATGACCGTCCGCACCTCGCCGAGCGCGCCATCGTCCAGTAGCTGGCGGATGGCATCGAACTTCGGGAGGAACTTCGTCCACATCGCCTCGCCGGCGAAGCGGTTGGCGTTGGCGGCGGCGGCTGCGATGTCCCGTGCGCCCCCGGCGTCCATTGCGAGGGGCTTCTCGACCAGCACGTGCTTGCCCGCGTTCAGTGCGTCGAGTGCGTTGTTGCGGTGGCTCGGGTGCGTCGTCGCGATGTAGACGATGTCGATGTCCGGGTCGTCGAAGAGCGCTTCATAGCTGTTGTACGCCTTGGCCAGCGACCATTGCGCGGCGAACGCCGATGCCCGGCTCTGGTCGCGTGACGCGACCGCCAAGACATGCTGGCCCGTGTTGGCTTGTAGAGTTTCCACGAAGCGCTGCGCGATCCAGCCGGGCCCGAGGACGCCCCAGCGGAGTGCGGGCGCCTCGTACGGATCAGGTGTCCGGGGCAGCGGAAGTACGCTCAGCGGCGTGGTCGCCATGGGCATCAGCCTAGTCTGGCGTAGCACGTTTGTTAAGACATTAATATGTAATACTCATCCTGTGGCAGTGCGTGTTGGAGTCGTCGGAGTCGGCGTGATGGGGGCCGACCACGCCCGCAAGCTCGTTCGCATTGTGTCCGGTGCCGACTTGGTCGCCGTGACCGATTTCGACGCCGGTGTCGCGCGATCCGTCGCAGACGAACTCGGCGCCCGCGTCCACGGTGATGGTGCCGAGTTGATCGACGACCCCGCAGTGGACGCCGTCGTGATCGCGACCCGCGACGACACACACGCCGATCTGGTGCTTGCAGGCCTGCGCGCCGGTAAGCCGGTGATGTGCGAGAAGCCCTTGGCCCCAACGGCAGATCAGTGCCGTGAGGTAGTGGCTGCACAAGCGGCTCTGAAGAATCCGGTCGACCTCGTGACGGTGGGCTTCATGCGCCGTTTCGACCCTCCGTACGTCGCGCTGCGCGAGCGTGTTCTCAGCGGTGGGCTCGGTGCGCCGTTGATCGCGCACTGCGTGAGTCGCACCGTGCACACCTATCCCGGTGGCGACTCGGCGTCATCGATCACCCAGTCGGCCATCCACGAGCTCGACATCGTGCCCTGGCTGCTGGACTCGCCCATCGTCGAGGTGAGTTGGCAGCACGGCCGGTCGTCGGTGCACTCGGGCAGCCGTCAGGATCCCCAGTTCTACCTGCTGCGCACTGCTTCCGACGTGCTGGTGACTGTCGAGCTCTTCCTGAATGCACGCTACGGCTACGACACCCGTTGCGAAGTGATCATGGAATCGGGTACCTGCGCGCTGACCCTGCCGACTCACATCGTCACGGATGCCGAACGCCGAAGGGCAGTCGACTATCCCGCGGACTGGATTCCGCGCTACAGCGACGCCTATCGCGTCGAGCTCCAGGAATGGATCGACTCGATCACCCAGGGCCGGCCGTCGACGCTGGCCGGCGCGGACGCTGGTCTACGCGCTTCTCTGGTCGCCCATGCGCTCGTCGAGTCGATGCGAACCAACGGTGCCTGGGTCAAGGTGCCTGACTGATCACAGCACCGTTCGCGCGGACTCGACGGCCAGCTTGACGGCTTGTGCTACCGGAAGCCGTCGGAACGACGACGACAGTATCTCCACGCCCCACGGCCCGTCGAAACCCTTGTCGCGCAGGAGAGCCACCAAGCCGCGAAGGTCGAAAGAGCCTTCGCCGCAGAGCAAGCGATGGTGCACGGTGTCTTCGAAGAGCGTTCCGACCACATCGTTGGCGGCATCGTCGAGCTCGACGCCGAAGATCATCTCGGGCGATAGCACCGCCCGCAGTTCCTCGAGCGACGTGCCCGCACGGAATACGTGCCAGGCATCCACCACCAGTCCAATTCCGGGATGCGCCGCAGCCGAGACGATTTCGGCGCCCATCGGAACGGTCGGGATGATCGAGAACGGCATCGTCTCGATAGCGACGCGGGTACCGTGTTCGGCTGCCTGCGTGGCTAATTCGCGCAACGGCTCGATCAGCCGCTCGGGGTGCGGTGTGCGTGGGCCCAGTTCGGATCCGATCTTGATGAACGACGGCCCCAGCACGTCCGCGGCCTCGAAGAGAAGCTCGCGAATCTCGTACGAGTTGCCCGCCTGGCCGCGGGGGACCCACCACCGTTCGATCAGTTCGATTTCGACGTGGGTGAGTCCGTGGTCGCCGATCATGCTTCGTAGTACGGCGAAACCGACGGTGTCGCGGATGGTGAGCAGGTCGTCGGCGATGAGTCCCAAGCCGATGAAGCCGGCCTCGGCAACCGCGGCAACGCGTTCCGCGATCGGAACGGGACTGATCGCGGGTACGCGCATCGGCGAGGTGTGACCGGCGCTGGTCCACGCCGTCGCCACCAATTGGGGTTGGGTCATGTCGATCCTTTGCGCAACGAAAGTACGGTTGTTGACCGCGCTACTCGGCCGATGCGTACAACAACCGTACTTTCGACGGTGAGTCGGCTACTTGTTCTGGGGGAAGCCCAATTCGATGCCGCCGTGGCTGGGGTCCAGCCAGCGGCTGGTGATGGCCTTGCCGCGGGAGAAGAAATGTACGCCTTCGGTGCCGTGGGCGTGGCTGTCGCCGAACAGTGAGGCTTTCCAGCCGCCGAAGCTGTAGTAGGCCATCGGCACTGGGATGGGTACGTTGATGCCGACCATGCCGACCTCCACCTCGTTCTGGAACCGCCGCGCGGCGCCGCCGTCGTTGGTGAAGATGGCGGTGCCGTTGCCGTAGGGGTTGGCGTTGATCAGGTCCAGCGCCTCGTCATAAGTGTCGACGCGCACCACCGACAGCACCGGTCCAAAGATCTCGTCGGTGTACACGCTCATGTCGGGAGTGACGTTGTCGATGAGCGTCGGGCCCAGCCAGAACCCGTCGGCGCCACCGTCAGGGCTGACGGTGCGGCCGTCGACGACGATCTTGGCGCCGTCGGCCTCGCCCGCGTCGATGTAGGAGGCCACCTTGTCGCGGTGCGCGCGGGTGACCAGCGGGCCCATGTCGGCGTCCCCGGTGCCATCCCCGGTCTTGATGGTGGCGGCGCGCTCGGCGATCTTGGCGACCAACTCGTCGGCGATCGGTCCCACCGCCACACACGCGCTGATCGCCATGCAGCGCTCACCGGCCGACCCGAACCCGGCGTTGACCATCGCGTCGGCGGCCAGATCCAGATCGGCGTCGGGCAGGATCACCGCGTGATTCTTGGCCCCGCCCAGGGCCTGCACCCGCTTGTCATGCGCGGTGCCGGTCTCATAGACATACCGGGCGATCGGGGTCGACCCGACGAAGCTGATCGACTTGATCGCCGGGTTGGTCAACAGCTCATCCACCGCGGTCTTGTCGCCCTGCAGCACGTTGAACACCCCCGGCGGCAGCCCGGCCTCGGCCCACAACTCGGCGATCCACAGCGACGCCGACGGATCCTTCTCCGAGGGCTTCAAAACCACGGTGTTGCCCGCGGCGATGGCGATCGGGAAAAACCACATCGGCACCATGGCCGGGAAGTTGAACGGCGAGATGATCCCGACCGGGCCCAGCGGCTGGCGCACCGAATACACATCCACCTTGGTGGAAGCGTTCTCGGTGAACCCGCCTTTCAGTAAGTGGGGCACCCCGCAGGCGAACTCCACCACCTCCTGACCCCGGCTCACCTCACCCAGCGCATCGGAGACCACCTTGCCATGCTCGGCGGTGATGATCTTGGCGAGCTCGCCCTTACGAGCATTGAGCAGCTCACGAAAGTTGAACAAAATCGCGCTGCGCTTGGCCAGCGAGGTGTCCCGCCACGCCGGAAACGCCGCCACCGCGGCATCGATCACCGCGCGGGCATCTTCGACGCTTGCCAGTGCAACCTCACCGGTCACTTCGCCCGTCGCAGGGTTGGTCACGGGGGCGGTGGTGCCGCCGCTACCGGGGTAGGCCTTGTTGTTGATCCAGTGGGTAATGGTCTTGCTCATGGTCACTTTCCGTACTTCGAGACGTAGTCGGTCATGGTGTTCAGTTGGTAGCGGGAGACCTCATGGGCGTTCTCGTCTTCGGCGAAGACCGAGGAGACCATGACGGTGTCGGGCCGATCGTAGAAGTTGATCTCGGCGAGGCCGCCGAAGAACTCGTCCCAGTCGACGTCTCCGTCGCCGATCTTCAGGTGCTGATGCACCCGCGCTGGGTTGCCCGGCGGGTTGGTGATGTAGCGCAGCCCGTGGCTGCGATGGTGATCCATGGTGTCGGCGACGTGCACCAGTCGCAGTTTGTCGCCTGCAGCACGCATGATCTCGGTCATGTTGCGCCCATGTGGTAGGTGTGGCAGGCCACATAGACCATGCCGATATTCGGCGAGTTGATGCCGCGGATGATCCGCAACGCCTCCAGCCCGTCCTCGACGAAATCGTCGGGGTGCGGGTCGATTCGGACGTCGATGCCTTCTCGTTCGAAGACCGGCACCAGTTCTTCCATTGACCGGAAGAACGCCCGCTCCGATTCCTCCGCGCGCTCGGGACGTCCGGAGAACTCGGTGTTGATGACGTTCACGCCCAGATCGACGGTGATCTGTACGACGCGCTTCCAGTTGCGCACTGCGGCTTCGCGGGCGTCCTCGTCGGGACCCGACCATCGCAGCACCGGCAGCACCGACGCGATGCCGACACCGGCGTCCGCGCACGCCTTTCGGAACTTGGCGACCAGGTCGTCGTCCGCGCGCGGATGGTTGAAGAACGGGATGAAGTCCCGGTGCGGCGTCAGCTGCAGGTACTCGTAGCCCAGATCCGCTACGACGCGCGGGAAGTCGAGCAGTTCGTAGTCGTGGTGGAACGGTGTGGGATCCAGTGCGATCTTCATGTCAGGCTCCGATCCGGTCGGCCAGCTTCACGGGGACGCGTTCACCGGACTCAAGGGACTCCACGCCGGCCGCGCACACCGCGGCCGCGGCATACCCGTCCCAGGCTCTCGGCCCCGCGATGTTGACGCCCGAGCGCACCGCGTCGACCCACCGCTGCAGCTCGATGTCGTAGGCCAGGCCGAATCGTTCCCGGAATCCCGGGGAGATCTGCCCGCCCCACCGGCCGGTGCCGGTCTTGCTGACGACTCCGACATCGAGACCGATTGTGGCGCTGCCGAGTTCACCGACAACCTCGGTGCGCACCTCGTAGGCGATGCCGGTCGTGACGAACACCTCGACGTCGACATGGCGGCCACTGGTGGTCTCGAAGATGGCGATTTGCGGATCTTGGAGTCCGTCGGGCGCACCGGGATTCGGTGTGGGTCGGATGATGCGCACCGAAGCGATCTCCTCGCCGAAAAGAAAGCGGGTCACATCGACCTCGTGCACCAGGGAGTCCTTCACCACCATGGCGGAGTCGAACGTTGGTGGAACCGCCGGATTGCGGTGCACGCAGTGCATCACCAACGGCTGCCCGAGTTCGCCGCCGTCGATCAGCGCCTTCAGCTGCTGGTATTCCGGATCGAAGCGGCGCATAAAGCCCACCTGGATCAGCGGCTTGTCGAGTTCGGCCTCGCGGCGCACCACCTCCAGCGAGGTCTCGACGTCGGTGGTCAACGGTTTCTCGCACAGCACCGGTTTGCGGTGTTCCAGGCACGCGAGCAGCTGCTTCTCATGGGTCGGACCCGGTGTGGCGAGCAGCACCGCGTCGACATCGTCGGCCGCGATAGCGTCCAACGGGTCGCCGACCACCCGTGCTCCCGGCACCGAGCCTGCGATCTGCTCCGCCTTCTCGGTCATGTAGTCGTTGACCACGGCGACGCGGGCGCCGCTGATCCGACTGGTGATGCGGGCCACGTGGTCGGCACCCATCATGCCGACGCCCAGCACGGCAATGCGTAAGTCAGACATCGTTGTTCCTAAGCGAATTTCACGGACGGGACACCGCACGAGCCGAGGTATTGGCGCGTGCGCTTGGCAATCGGCAGGGGGGCGTCGACCTCACAGGGGTACATGTCCTGTTCGACGATCGCGAACACGTCGATGCCGAGCCTCTCGATTGCGGCCAGCAGCGGCGGCATCTCCGGGATTCCCCGTGGCGGCTCGGTCATCGCGCCGAGGCGGACGGCTTCTCCGAAGGGCAAGTCCTCGGCTTCAACCTTCGCCCGCACCTCGGGATCGACCTGCTTGAGGTGCAGATAGCCGATCCGGTCAGGGGCGCGCTCGATGATCGCGATGTTGTCCCCGCCGCAGTAGCTGATGTGGCCGGTGTCCAGGCAGAGGTTGACGAACTCGCCGTCGGTCCCGTCGAGAAACCGGTACACATTCTCTTCGGTGTCGACGTGGCTGTCGGCGTGCGGGTGGTATTGCGCACGCACGCCGTACTTCTCGAACATCGCCTTGCCGAGCTCGTTCATTCCGTGCGTCTTCTTGCGCCACTGCTCGGCGGTGAGGTCGCGGTCCTCCAAGACGGCTCCGGTCGCCGGGTCGCGCCACATCTCCGGAATGACGACGACGTGCTTGCCGCCGACGGCAGCGGTGAGACGGGCCACGTCCTCGATCTGCGACCAGACTGCGTCCCACGAATTGTCCTGGTGCAGATGCTCGAACACCGTGCCTGCCGACAGCTGCAGGTCGCGTGACGCCAGCTCATCGGACAGCTTCTCCGGGTCGGTGGGCAGATAGCCGAACGGGCCCAACTCGATCCACTCGTAGCCCGAGTCGGCCACCTCGTCGAGGAAACGGGTGTACGGAGTTTGGCCCGGGTCGTCGGGAAACCAGACGCCCCAGGAGTCGGGCGCGGAGCCGACGAGAATGGTGCTCACTGATCAATCCTTTGAGTCGTAGGGCGTTACGTACGGGCGCTGGATCTTCTTCCACTCGGCGTAGGTTTCGTACGCCTCCTGCGTGGTATCCAGCGCCGAGGTCTGGCTGACGGGGACGTCCCACCAGGACTGGCTGTCCGGCGCGTAGATCAACGGGTCGGTTTCGACGTGGATCACGGTGGTGTGCTCGTTGGCCTTCGCCACCTTGACCGCGTCGGTGAATTCCGCCGCCGTCGTCACC
Organism: uncultured Actinomycetota bacterium; assembly: GCA_963715885.1. Taxonomy (GTDB): domain Bacteria; phylum Actinomycetota; class Actinomycetes; order Mycobacteriales; family Mycobacteriaceae; genus Mycobacterium. The sequence continues at coordinate 143,762 of CAVQSK010000016.1, read as the reverse complement.
TTGATCACCTCGGCGCCAAGGCTGGCCGCGTTTGCGGCCAGGTCGACCGGAAGCTTGTCGCCGGCAAGCCGGCCCGAGTCGTCGCGGTAGCGGTACGAGGTGCCGAACCGCTGCGATCCCAACGACTCTGACAGCGAGCCGATGGAGGCGAAGCCGTGGTTCTGCACAAGGACCAGGATGACCTTGACGCCCTCCTGGACCGCAGTGACCAATTCGGTGGCCATCATCAGGTAGGAGCCGTCGCCGACCATGACGAACACGTCGCGGTCGGGGCTGGCCATCCTGACGCCGATGCCGCCCGCGACCTCGTATCCCATGCACGAATAGCCGTACTCGACGTGGTAGCCCTTGCGGTCACGCGTGCGCCACAGCTTGTGCAGGTCTCCCGGCATCGAACCCGCCGCGCACACCACCACGTCCCGTGGATCGGAGAGCGTGTTCGTCAGCCCGATCACCTGATTCTGGTTCAGCGCGCTGCCGTCGTCCTCCACGCGGTACGCGTTGGTGACGGTTTGATCCCACTGCTGTGCGAGCTCGGCAGTGCGCGAGCGGTATTCGTCGGTCACTGCATAGTCGCCCAGCGCTGCGGACAGTGCCTCGATGGTCTCGCGGGCATCGGCAACCACACTCAGGCCGCCCTGTTTCACCGAATCGACCGACGCGACGTTGATGTTCACGAACCGCACGTCGGGGTTGTTGAACGCGGTGCGCGACGCGCTGGTGAAATCGCTGTAGCGGGTGCCGATCCCGATGACGACGTCGGCTTCGGTGGCCAGCGTGTTGGCGGCCGTGGTGCCGGTCGAGCCGATCGCACCGACGGACTGCGGATGGTCGTAGGGGAGCGAACCCTTGCCTGCCTGGCTTTGTCCCACCGGGATGCCGGTCCGTTCGACGAACGTCGCGAGCGCCTGCGTGGCACCGGAGTAGATCACGCCGCCGCCTGCCACGATCAGCGGACGCTTCGCCGACCGGATAACCTCCGCGGCCGAAGCGATAACCGATCGCTCCGGCAGCGGGCGTGCTACATGCCAAGTGCGTTCGGCGAAAAGCGATTCCGGCCAATCGAACGCCTCGGCCTGCACATCCTGCGGCAGGGCGATAGTGGCCGCGCCCGTCTCCACCGGGTCGGTCAGCACCCTCATCGCGCCGAGCAGGGCCGCGGGCAATTGCTCAGGCCGCCAAACCCGGTCGAAGAAACGTGACAGCGGCTTGAACGCGTCGTTGACGGTCACCTCGTTGTCGTGGGGCAGTTCCAGTTCCTGCAGAACGGGCGAGCTCACCCGAGTGGCGAACGTGTCGGACGGCAGCAGCAGGACGGGCAGCCGGTTGATGGTGGCCAGCGCCGCACCGGTGAGCATATTGGTGGATCCCGGTCCGATGCTGGCGGTTACGGCCCACGCCTGCATTCGATCCTTCTGCCTGGCATACGCGGCGGCGGTGTGCACCATGGCCTGCTCGTTGCGGCCCAACACATATCGCAGCGCATGCTCAGTACCTGCCTGGGCCGCCTCAACCTCGGCCTGTAACAGCGCCTGACCGATGCCTGCCACGTTGCCGTGACCGAAGATGCCGAAGCAACCGGCGAAGAACTTGCTGCGTTCGCCGTCGCGTTCGACGTACTGGTTGGCCAGGAACCGGACCGTGGCCTGGGACACGGTGAGCCGCACGGTCGGCTCATCGTGCGGTGCCTTGAACGCGGATGCTTTGGAGACCACGTCACACTCCTCGTGAATGCAGGGGCAGCCGGGGATCGACGACCTGGTCTTCCCAGGTGTCGCGCAACCAGGCGTGCTCAGGGTCGTCGACGATCTTCCAGGTCCGCTCCTCGCCGGGTCCGGCCATCACGTTGAGGTAGTACATGTGGTAGCCCGGCGCAGCCACTGACGGGCCGTGATAGCCGTGCGGCACCAGCACGACGTCGCCGGTGCGCACTTCTTCGAGCACCTCGATGGGGCGATCGGCAGTTCCGTAGACCCGATGGTAGCCAAACCCTCTGGAACCGTCTGGGCCGGGGGCGATCTCGAAGTAGTAGATCTCTTCGAGCTGCGATTCGACCGGCGAGTCCTCGTCGTGCTTGTGTGCGGGGTAGCTCGACCAGTTGCCACCCGGCGTGATCACCTCGCACGCGATCAGGGAGTCGGCCTCGAAAACTCCCGCGGTACCGAAGTTGTTCACCTGGCGGCTGCAGTTGCCGGTGCCGCGCAGTTCGACGGCGACGTCGGCGGCGACGACCCGGCGATTACGAAGCTGTCGCTTCGCGCGAGCGCCGCAGATCGCGAAGCGGCCCTGCCCGCGAAGGGTATAGCTACTATCGATGCCGAGATAGACCATATCGGCAGGTCCATCGAAAACCGATGCGCGCGAGGACAATTCAAACTCTTCATTGTCGCAGACGATGGTTCCGCCGCCGGCCAGCGGCAGGATCATCACCTCGGTCTCGCCGGTGTCCAAAGCGAGTTCCTGAGACGACTCCAGCTGGGCCACCTTGAGGCTTGACTCGGTCCAGCCCGCCGACTCCGGGGTGACGTCGACGGTGTACGGGGGAGTCGCGCTGCCTGCGGGAATGTAGTACTTGCTGTGCATACTCACCTCACCATCGATACGGCGGTCGCGACCGCCGAGCTGACGTCGTCGTCAGCGGGATAAAGTAGGGTCCGCCCAACGATGAGCCCGCGCACCGACGGCAGCGCAAGTGCCTTCTCCCAGCTGGCGAATGCCTCGTCCGGGTCGGCGGGATCGCCGCCGAGCAGCAGGGTCGGCAGCGTGGTCGACTCCATCACCCGGTCCATTTCGTCGACCACCGGGAGCTTCATCCACGTGTACGCCGACGTGGAGGCCAGGCCCTGACTGATGTGCACCGACTTGATCACCGCGTCCGGGCTCAGGTCGTTGCGGACCTTGCCGTTCATCCGCGTCGACATGAACGGCTCGAGCATGGCAATCAGCCCGTGCGAGGCGAGGTCATCGACAGCGCGCGCGCATGACTCCAATGTGGCGACGGTGCCCGGATCGTCGAGATCGATGCGGCACAACATCTTTGCGCCGTTCATCCGCGCCGCGGCGGTAGCGGCCGCAGTGGTAGCGGTCATCCGGTCGTCGAGTTCGAACTGTGCGCCCGCAAGTCCACCGCGGTTCATCGACGAGAACACCACCTTGTCCTCGAGAGCCCCGAGCAGCAACAGATCATCGAGGATGTCGGCGGTGGCCAGGACACCGTCCACGCCGGGATCGGCGAGCGCCGCCCGCAGCCGGTCGAGAAGATCGGTGCGGCTGTTCATCGCCGTTAGCCGCGACCCGACCGCCAATGCCCCGCGGGCGGGATGGTCGGCGGCGACGATCATCAGCCTGCCGTTGCCGCGGGCCGTCGGCCGGGTGGTGCGGTTCTGCCAGGCCCGCGCGACTGCGCCGGGGTCGGTCGCGCGCAGGTCGGTGATGGCGGCGTAGTCAGAGCACAGTGCGCTAGACATTGACGGCCTCCACCGCGGACAGCTCGGCCAGCGCGGTCACCTCGGCGGCGGTCGGCATCGCCGTCGAGCACTCGAGCCGGGATGCCACGATGGCGCCGGCGGCGTTGGCGTAGCGCAGCGTCTTCTCCAGTGGCCAGCCGTGCAGCAGCCCGTGACATAGGCTGCCGCCGAACGCGTCTCCGGCGCCGAGGCCGTTAACCACGTCGACGTCGTTGGGCGCCACCGTGACCGACGAGTGCTTACTCTTGCCCAGCACGCCGCGCGGCCCCTGCTTGACGATGGCCAACTCGACGCCGAGGTCCAGCAGCGCATCGGCCGCCTTGCGCGGGTTGGATTCCCCGACGGCGATCTCACACTCCTCGCGGTTGCCGACCGCCACGGTGACGTGGCGCAGTGCCTTCCGCACCTGCTCGGTGGCCGCTGCCGGGGATTCCCAGAACATCGGCCGGTAGTCGAGATCGAGCACCGTGAACGGGGCCCGGTTGCGTGCTTCCCATGCAGCGAAATGGGCACTGCGGCTTGGCTCTTCGGACAAACCAGTCACCGTCGACCAGTACAGCCTGGCGGACCGTACCGCGTCGGCGTCGATTTCGTCGGGCTGGATCTGCAGGTCCGGCGCGCTGGGGCGGCGGTAGAAGTACAGTGGAAAGTTGTCCGGCGGGAAGATCTCGCAGAACGTGACCGGGGTCGGGTACTCGCCGTGGGTCGCGACGTAGCGGTTGTCGACGCCGAGCTCGGCCAGCTCGGCGCGGACGAACGTGCCGAACGGATCGTCGCCGACCCCGGAGATAAGCCCGGCGCGGTTGCCGAGCCGTGCCGCGGCCACCGCGACGTTGGCTGCGCTGCCGCCCAAGAACTTGCCGAACGTTTCGACGTGTTCCAGGGCGACACCGATCTGCAGGGGATAGATGTCGACGCCACAGCGCCCGATGGCGAGGACGTCAAACGGCTGCGTAGTACTCAAAGTCGGCCCTTCGGCAGTAGGTGTTGGCTCGGTAACGACTGTGCCTCGCATCACTCGGTCCTGTCAATACTTTGTCCTGACATTCTGTCTTTCGATCATACGATGTTAGGATGCGGCTACTGCCATCTGGTCCGATACGAGATCGGAGACGACGTGCCTCTCACGGTGGAGCTCGACAGGTCAAGCCCTGTTCCTCTCTACTATCAGCTCGCGCAGGCGATCGAGGCCGCCATCCGCGACGGCGAACTGGCGCCGGGTGATCGCTTCGAAAACGAACTGGCACTGGCGAAAAGGCTGACGTTGTCGCGGCCGACCACACGGCGCGCGATCCAGGAACTCGTCGACAAGGGCCTGCTGGTGCGCAAGCGCGGGGTTGGCACCCAGGTTGTGCAGAATCCGGTGCACCGCCGGGTCGAGCTGACCAGCCTGTTCGACGACCTCGCCCGTGCTGGCCAGGAGCCGACGACACAACTGCTCGACTACCGCGTCGGCCCGCCCGACGAAGAGGTCGCCCACGAACTCAACCTGGCGCAGGACCGTGAAGTCGTGTCGATCCATCGGCTGCGATGCGCCAACGGTGAGCCGCTGGCGGTGATGACCAACCACCTTCCGGTCGAGATCGCCCCGCAAGCCGATGAGCTGGAGAGCAACGGTTTGTATCAGTCGCTGCGGGCGCGCGGTGTGCACATCCGGCTGGCGCGTCAGCGCATCGGCGCACGTGGAGCGACCCGGGCCGAGGCCCGCCTGCTGGACGAGAAACCCAACGCTCCGTTGCTGACCATGACGCGCACGGCGTTTGACGACTCGGGCAGCGCGGTCGAGTTCGGTACCCATTGCTATCGCGCCTCGCGGTACTACTTCGACACCACCCTGGTCGACCGGTAGCGCGGTGCCGCGGTCGTACCGCGGACAACCAGCGTCGGCTCCAGTACCACGTCGAGTTCGTCGTCGCCGCGGCCCTCGAGCATGTCCACCGCCAGTCGTACTGCGTGCTGTGCCAGCGCGGCCGCATCCTGGTGCACCGTCGTGAGGTCGATCCGCGGATTGTCCGACAGGTGACTGTCGTCGTAGCCGATCAGCGAGAGGTCGCCGGGTATGTCAATGCCGGCCCTTGTGAACACATCCAGCAGACCGAGTGCGCAGCGGTCATTGCCGGCCAGTATCGCGGTGGGCAGAGCCGGCGCACTCAGCATCACGCGGGCCGCGTCAGCACCGGCTGACTCGTTGTGTGCGCCTGAAACGACGTTGGCGTTGGAAGCGAATCCGTGGCTGCGCATCGCCGCACGATAGGCCCGACGTCGATCCGCTGATCCGGGATCGGTGCCGCCGTCGACATGATGGATGTCGCGGTGGCCGAGGTCGGCGAGATAGTCCACCGCCAACCGGATCCCTTTCGCGTCATCGGTGCGTACCGTGGCCAGTCCCGGCCGGGATGCGAGTCGGCGTCCAACGACTATCACCGGCACTTTCTCGGCGACCGTGCTCAGATAGTCGGCATCCGAGGAGGGGCCGAGCAGGATGAGGCCGCCACAGCGGTGACTCAGCAACGCGTCGATGGGAACCGATTCGGCGCGATCGGGAAGGTTGGCCGACAGCAACACCTCGTAGCCGAGACCCTCTGCGGCCGGATAGATTCCACTGACCAGCTGCGCTTCGAAGAGCTGGCGGACGTCCATCAGGACGCCGAGTGTTCGACTGCGGCCACGAGCGAGGAGCCGTGCCGCTGAATCGGGACGGTAGCCGATCTCTTCGGCCACGGCGAGCACACGCTGCTTGGTTTCCTCGCTCGCCCCGGGCTTGCCGTCGAGGATGAACGAGACCAGGGTGCGCGACACACCGGCCCGTGTCGCGACGTCGGCCATCGTGGGTTTGCGGTTGGGCCGGTCCGCAGCGGCCGATGCGGGCATCGCCACCCTTTCTGACATGTGACCGTTGACACAGCGGCGGGAGAAGTCCGTATTAGACCTAACGCGCGTAACTAACGCGCCTTAGTTGCTCAAAAATTTTGCGCGATGAAGCCCGCGGTCTACACGGCGGCGCTGCCGAACCGGAAACCCAACAAGGAAGCATGACCATGACGTCGACGACAACGGACCGATCGTCCGGACGATTTCTCACCAAACTCACTGTTATCGCCACCCTCGGCGGCTTGTTGTTCGGCTATGACACCGGGGTCATCTCCGGTGCGCTGCTGTACATGAGGACGACCTGCACCTCAGCTCGTTCGGCCAGGCGACGGTGGTCAGCTCGCTGCTGTTTCCCGGCGCCGCCGTCGGGGCACTGTTCGGCGGCCGGGTCGCCGACCGGATCGGCCGCAAGCGCAGTCTGCTGGTGTGCGCCGCGCTCTTTCTGATCGGCGCACTCGGCTGCGCGATCGCGCCCAACTTTCAGATCATGCTTGCGGCCCGCATCATTCTGGGCCTCGGCGTGGGCGCGGCGGCCGTGACGTGTCCGCTGTATCTGGCTGAGATGGCCCCCGCTGAGCGCCGGGGCCGCATGGTCACGATCAACGAACTCATGATCGTCACTGGCCAGATGCTGGCCTTCGCCACCAACGCGCTGCTGGATCACCTGATCCACGATCCGCACGTCTGGCGGATCATGCTCGCGGTGGCCATCGTGCCTGCCGTCGCGCTCTTCCTCGGCATGCTGACCCTGCCGGATTCTCCGCGGTGGTACGGCTTCAAAGGCCGCATGGCCGAAGCGCGCAGTGTGCTCGGCCTGAGCAGGCCGCCACGTGAGGCCGACGCCGAGTTCGCGTTGATCGTCGAGCACACCGAACACATGCTGAAGGCGAAAAGCACACCGTTTACCGTGATTCGCGACGTGCCGTGGATTCGGCGGGTGGTGCTGATCGGCTGCGGGCTGGCCATCGTCCAGCAGGCCACGGGGATCAACACAGTCAACTACTACGCGCCGACCATCCTGGAAAAGAGCGGCCTCGGAGTGAGCGCGGCACTGGTCGCCACCATCGCGGTCGGCGTGACATCGGTCGTCACCACGATCGCCGGAATCATCTTGCTGGGGTTTATCGGCAGGCGCACGATGTTGTTGATCGGGTTCGCGGGTGTGGCCGGCTCGCAACTGGCGCTGTCGTTGGTCTTCCTCTTACCGGAGTCGACCACGCGAAGCTACGTGATCCTGGCCTGCATGGTGCTCTTCGTGGCTTTCGTGCAGATGTTCATCGGCACCTGCGTATGGCTGCTGCTCTCAGAGATCTTCCCGCTGAGCATCCGGGGGTTCGCGATGGGCATCACGGTGTTCGTGCTGTGGTGCACCAATGCGATCATCTCGTTCCTGTTCCCACTGTTGAATTCCGCACTTGGCTCCACAGGGACGTTCCTGCTGTTCGTCGCGATCAACGTCGGATCGTGGCTGTTCGTCCGCGTCCGCCAAATACGTGCCGGAAACCAAGGGCACGACGCTGGAGGAACTGGAGGAGCGCTTCGAGGCGCAGGAAGGCCGCGGGTTGGCGGTCGTCGCTGCCGCCTGAACTACCGCTGTTCGAACGCCGCCCTGAATGCCAGCAGGGCGGCGTCACTCTTATCGGAACCGCCGGACGCCCAGGCTTCCAGGCCGACCGTGCCTGTGAAGCCGACGTCGCGCAGCGCCTTCGCGATCGCCGGATAGTTGATCTCGCCGGTGCCGGGCTCACACCGGCCGGGCACATCGGCGATTTGCACCTCGCCGATCGCGTCGCCGCAACGCCGGATCAGCTCGATGAGATTGCCCTCGCCGATTTGCGCGTGGTACAGGTCGAGCATCATTCGGACATTGGGGTGCCCGACGGCTTCGACCAATGCGAGGGTGTCCTTGGCGCGCGCCAGGGGGACACCGGGATGGTCGACGATCGTGTTGAGGTTCTCCACACAGAACGTCACGCCGGCCGCCGCACCGAGCTCGCCGATCTGCTCGAGTGTGCGCAGCGCGGTCAACCACATGTCCCCGCTGGCGCGGTAGCGCGGCCGTGCCGCCTTACCGTCGACGAGCTCGGCGGTATGCAGGTCAAGCCGCGAGACCCCAAGTGTTTCGGCGGCTTTGATGGACAGCTCAGCCGTCCGCACCACCTCGTCGGCGGTTTCGCGGTCAATCAGGTCGCCGTGCAGGTATCCGGTCATCGACGAGAATCGGGCCCCGGTCGCGGCGAGCGCTGCCAGGTCCTTGTCGTGCCAGCTCCAGATCTCGACCGCGAAGCCCATGTCATCGATGCGCCGCACGCGGTCGATGATCGGCAGGTCCGTGAAGACCATCTCCGAACACACGGCGAGTTGAAAGTCGCTCACGACAGCACCGCGTTCAACACGACGGGCGCGGCTGTCTCCACTGATCGGCGGGCGGCCAGAGCGATCTCGAGTGCGACGCGCGCGTCGGCGCCGGTCACCGAGGGCTCGGTGCCAGTCACGACGCACTCGACGAAATGGGCGAACTGCGCCACGTAGGCGTCGGCGAACAGTTCGGTGTTCTCGCGAGCGGCGTTCTCGGGTGTGCGTCCGGCCAGCAGCACGCCGCCGGAGCCGAACACCTCGCCACGAACGTCGTAGCCGTACACCGCCTGGAAACTGGCCTCGGCGATCGCAAAAGCGCCGTTGTCGAACCGGATCTGCACCACAGAGGTGTCGAGGAACCCGCGGTCGGCGAACTGCGGATGCACCAGCGCATCGGCTTGGGCGAAGACCTCGGTGACCCGGGCGCCCGGGTTGAGCCAGCACAGCGTGTCGAAGTCGTGAATCAATGTCTCGTTGAAGATCGTCCACGGCTTCACCCGGGCGGCGACGTCGGCGGAGATGCCGGGGTCGCGGGTCAGCGATCGCAGCAGCTGCGGTGTGCCGATCGCGCCCTCGGCGACCCGGGCGTGCATGTCGGCGAAGTCGCGGGCGAAGCGGCGGTTGAAGCCGACCTGCAGGGCGACCCCCGCGGTGTGCGCGGCGTCGACGGCACGGTCCGCGTCGTCCAGCGTCAGCGCCATCGGCTTCTCGCAGAACACATGCTTGCCTGCTTGCGCCGCGGCGACGACCAGATCGGCGTGGGTGGCCGCGGGAGAACAGATCGCCACTGCATCGATCGTCGGATCGGCGATCAGGTCCAGCGGATCGAGGTAGCACCGCGGCGCCGAAAGCCGTTCGGCGGCTTTAGGTTCGGGATCAGCTATGGCGGCCAGCCGGGCGTTGGGTAGGCGGTGGGCCAAGGTCTCGGTGTGAAAGGAGCCGATCCAACCGGCGCCGATGAGTCCGAACGACAACGGGGTGGGCATTCATGAACTCCGATCTACTAGAACGTTCTAGTCACGATAGGCGGTGTGGCCCGTTTTCGTCAATGTTCTTACTGGAACGTTCTAGGCTGTTGGTGTGCAGCGCAGACCGACGCTCGAGGATGTGGCCGAACGCGCGGGCGTTTCACGGGCCCTGGTGTCGATCGTCATGCGCGACGCACCAGGAGCGAGTGAGCAGACCCGCGAGCGGGTGCGGCGGGCCGCTGACGAGATCGGCTATCGGCCCGACCCGCGCGCACGTCGGCTTCGTCAGCACCGAACCAAGCTCATCGGGGTTACGTTCACCGCGGGGCAGGAGTTCCACGCCGACCTAGTCGACGGCGTGTACGTCGCCGCCGAGGCTCTCGGCTATGACGTGGTGCTCAGCGGAGTCACGCCCCACCGGGACGAGACGCGTGCGCTGCGGACGCTGGTCGATGATCGATGTGAGGGCCTGGTGTTGATCGGTCCGGAGATGTCGGCACGCCAACTCGGCGACCTTGCCGCCAGCACGCCCGTCGTGGTGCTCGCGCGGCGGGTGCGAGGTGTCGATGCCGTGCGCAGTGACGACGCGGCAGGCGCCGTCTTGGGCATGGCCCACCTGATCGGTCTGAACCATCGACGGATTCTCTATCTCGACGGTGGTCGAGCCCCAGGCGCCGCCGAACGACGCCGCGGGTACCGCGAAGCCGCTCGGGCGGCTCAGCTGCCCGTGCTCATGCTCCCCGGCGGACTGACCGAGCGTGAGGGTGCCACCGCCGCTACTGACATGCTCGAGTCAAAAACTTTGCCCAGCGCGATCTTTGCGTTCAACGACCGATGCGCGCTCGGCGTGATGGATGTTCTGATCCGCGCGAGAGTGGCAGTCCCGCACGAGGTATCGGTGCTCGGCTTCGACGATAGCCCGCTGGCGGGGCTGGCGCACATCGAACTGACCACGGTTCGCCAGGACTCTGTCGGCCTGGCCCGAGCGGCGGTAGAGCGGCTCGTGGCGCGGCTCGACGACGCCTCGGTCGATGGCGCTGTGGACATCGCCTGCGACCCTACGTTGATCGTGCGTGGCTCGACGGCGCCCCCGGTCAGTTGACCTGCGTGGATGAATACGAATGTATGACCTGCAGTCCTAATGTCAGGACAAACTATTGACTTTCAGGTGTGAGCCGTATTACATCGAGCCTTGAGGCGTGACATGTCGCAGCCGAGAGCAAGGAGAAACAATGAGGTTCAGTCGGGTCGCGGCAGTCGCCGGGGCGAGCGTGCTGGTCGTCGGGATCGCGTCGTGTTCGGGTACTGGGGGTAAGCCTGAGGAGTCGGGTGGGGGGATGGGTGCGGGGACGGCGGACACTCCGCGTGCGGTGGTTGCGATGATCACCCATGAGGTGCCGGGCGACTCGTTTTGGGATCTGATCCGCAAGGGTGCACAGGCCGCGGCCGATAAGGACAATATCGAGCTTCGTTACTCCAATGATCCGGAAGCGCCCAATCAGGCCAACCTGGTGCAGAGCGCGATCGACAGCAAAGTCAACGGAATCGCGTTGACGTTGGCCAAGCCCGACGCCATGGCGCCGGCGGTCAAGGCTGCCCTGGATGCCGGGATTCCGGTGGTGGCGTTCAACTCCGGCTTCGACAACTTCAAGGCGATGGGCATCCAGGAGTATTTCGGCCAGGACGAGAAGCTGGCCGGGGTCGCGGCGGGGGAGCGGTTGAACCAGGACGGCGCCCAGAAGATCATTTGCGTGATCCAGGAGCAGGGCCAGGTGGCGCTGGAATCCCGCTGCGCCGGCGTCGACCAGGGCTTCCAGGGGCAGTCGGAGATATTGAACGTCAACAGCAAGGACATGCCGTCGGTGGAGTCGACGATCACCGCCAAGCTGCAGCAGGACCCGACCGTCGATCACGTTGTCGCGCTCGGTGCGCCGATCGCGTTGGCCGCGGTGCAGTCGGTCAGCAACGCCGGAAGCTCCGCGCAGGTGGTCACCTTCGATACCAACGCGGCGCTGGTCGACGCGATCAAGGCCGGCGATGTGCAGTGGGCGGTGGATCAGCAGCCGTTTTTGCAGGGGTATCTGGCGATCGATTCGCTGTGGCTGTATCTGAACAACAAGAACCTGATCGGTGGCGGTCAGGCCACCCTGACGGGCCCGTCATTCATCGACGAGACGAACATCGACTCGGTCGCCGAGTTGGCCAAGTCCGGGACCCGTTGACCCGCCCCGCAGGAGAGAGCGAAACCATGACTACACAAGCTGATCTGGACGTTGCCAGTCATAAAGTTGTTCACGACGAACGAGTCAAAGAGCGTAATCGTATTCAGCGCCTGCTGATTCGTCCTGAGATGGGCGCGGCGATCGGTGCGGTCGCGATCTTCATCTTCTTCTTGGTTGTGGCGCCGCCGTTCCGGAGCCCCGAGGCCTTGGCGACGGTGTTGTACGCCAGCTCGACGATCGGGATCATGGCGTGCGCGGTGGCGTTGTTGATGATCGGCGGCGAATTCGACCTGTCCTCGGGGGTGGCGGTGACGACGAGTTCGCTCGCGGCGTCGATGCTCGCCTACAACCTGCACTTGAACCTGTGGGCGGGGGCGGCGTTGGCGCTGATCGTGGCGCTGGCTGTGGGGTTCTTCAACGGCTATCTGGTGATGAAGACCAAGATTCCGAGCTTCTTGATCACGTTGGGCACCCTGTTGATGCTGACCGGCATCAATCTGGCGGCGACGAAACTCATTTCGGGTCAGGTCGCGACACCGAGCGTGAACGACATGGCCGGCTGGGATTCCGCCCAGACGGTGTTCTCGTCGTCGTTCACCATCGCCGGTGTTTCGGTGCGGATCACCGTGCTGTGGTGGCTGCTGTTCACCGCGGTGGCGACGTGGGTGTTGTTCAAGACCAAGATCGGCAACTGGATCTTCGCCGTCGGTGGGGACGAGGAAAGTGCCCGTGCCGTGGGTGTTCCGGTGACCGCGGTGAAGATCGGTCTGTTCATGTTCGTCGGGTTCGCGGCCTGGTTCGCCGGCATGCACCTGCTGTTCGCGTTCAACACGGTGCAGTCCGGTCAGGGCGTCGGCAATGAGTTCATCTACATCATCGCGGCGGTGATCGGCGGCTGCTTGCTCACCGGGGGGTATGGCACCGCGATCGGCGCGGCCATCGGCGCGTTCATCTTCGGCATGGTGCAACAGGGCATCGTCTACGCCGGCTGGAACCCCGACTGGTTCAAGTTCTTCATGGGCGTGATGCTGCTGTTCGCGGTGATCGCCAACAACGCATTCCGCAACTACGCCGCGAAGAGGTGACCCATGACCGCAACTGTTGACCAAACCGTGGAAGAAGCACCGTCGGGTGGCAAGGTGCCGCTGGTCGAGCTGAAGAGTGTGGGCAAGTCCTACGGCAATATCACTGCGCTAAAGGATATTTCGCTGCGGGTGCATGCCGGTGAGGTGACCGGCATCCTCGGCGACAACGGCGCGGGCAAGTCGACGCTGATCAAGATCATCGCCGGCTATCACCCGCAGACCGACGGCGAGCTGCTCGTGGACGGCGAGGCGACGAAGTTCACCTCGCCGAAAGACGCGTTGTCCAAGGGCATCGCGACGGTGTATCAGAACCTGGCGGTGGTGCCGCTGATGCCGGTGTGGCGGAACTTCTTCCTCGGTCAGGAGATCCGCAAAAAGTCCTTCCCGTTCTCGTTGGACGCCAACGGGATGCGCGCGACCACCCTCTCGGAGTTGCACAAGATGGGGATCGACCTGCCCGACGTCGATGTGGCCATCGGGTCGCTGTCGGGTGGTCAACGTCAATGCGTGGCGATCGCTCGTGCGGTGTTCTTCGGGGCGCGGGTGCTCATCCTTGATGAGCCCACCGCCGCGCTGGGCGTCAAGCAGTCCGGGGTGGTGCTCAAATACATCACCGCGGCCAAGGAAGCCGGCTTCGGTGTGGTGTTCATCACCCACAACCCCCATCACGCCCACATGGTCGGCGACCACTTCGTGTTGCTCAACCGCGGCCGCCAGAAACTCGACTGCACCTACGACGAGATCGACCTGGAACATTTAACCCAGGAAATGGCCGGCGGCGACGAACTCGAAGCACTCTCACACGAGCTACGCGGCAGCAGAAACTAACAGCAAAGCCAGCGGGCCCCGTCGACCGTACCGGCCGGCGGGGCTTTGCTCGTTGCCGAAGTTTGACCGGCCGTTCATCAATTCGACGTCTGCCAAGGCGCGCGGCAGCGTCGCCGTCGTCCCGCCGGCACGGCACAATGGGGGTCGTGCGTACCGAACCCGAAGCTAAGGTGCACACGCCGGTCTGGCGTGACCCGCTGTCAGCGGGGTGGCGGGCGCATCGTCATCTGCTGCTGCTGCGGCTGCGGTGGCACGAACGCCGTGATGAGTCGGTAAGCCGTCAGCCTTAGCGGGGCGACATCCCCGCGGCGCGGTACGCGGCGTCGACGTAGGCCATGTTCTCCACCGCGTCGGCGGTGCCGAGCGGAAGCGGCGCGCGATTCAACACATGGTTGGCGAACGCCTCCAGCTGGTACGTATACGACGGCCGCGTGCCCAGCCGCTCGACTGTCGTGCCTTCCGGTGTGCGGATCGTCAGCCGGTCGTCCTCGTGGGGCTTGATGAAGTTGTGCACCAACACATCTCCCTTGGTGCCCACGATGCGCAGGGTGAACGCGTAGTCGTCGGCCACCATCGAGTTGGCGCTCAGACCCGTTGCCCCGCAAGGGAACGCGAGCTCGACGTCGCACCAGGCATCGACGCCCGGGCTGCGTTGTTCGGCGTGCGCCCGGATGACCGACGGATGGCCCAGCTGTCGCATGACGTGCAGGCCGTAGCAGCCGAGGTCCATCAGCACGCCACCGGCCAGCTCGAGTGACCACCTCGGGTCGTCGGCCTCCGGCGCGGGCATGGCCATCCGGGCCTCGATATGGACCAAGTCGCCCAACCCGCCGTCGCCGGCCAGGTCGAGGGCGCGGCGGGTGACCGGATGAAACAGGTAGTGGAAGCCCTCCATTACGGTGACTCCCGCGGCATCGGCGGCGTCGGCAACCCGTTGCGCCTCTTCGCGATCGCGGGCGAAGGGCTTCTCGGTCAGCACAGGCTTGCCCGCGGCGACGGCCGCCAGGTTCCACCGCGCATGAAGCGAGTTCGCCAGCGGGTTGTACACGACGTCAACCTCGGGATCGCCAATCACATCGGCGTACGACGTCAAAACCCGTTCCACACCGTGCTTCTCGGCGAAGGCCCGCGCTCGCTGCGGGTCGCGCGCGGCCACGGCGACCAGTCGATGACCCAATTCCCGGGCCGGCCCGACGATGGCCAGCTCGGCGATGCGGGACGCTCCGAGCACCCCGATCCGCAGGCTCATAACGTGACGCACGGCGGCACGCCGGCGAGTTCCGTGGCGAACAATCCGACCTCGCGCATCTCGGCGAGCATCCGGTTGGGTGTGAGCTGGTAGCCCCATCCGGGCACTTCACAGACGCCCCAAGAAATAGGTGCGCCGGCGATTTTCAGGGGTTTCACCGTGATCTCACTTCTTCGATTCGCACCGGAACACCGCGCCGCAACGACTCGGTGGCGGCTTCCGCCAGCCATGCGACCTCTACGGCATCGGCCACCGTGCACGCGGGGGAGGCGTTGCCGTTGACGACGTCGACGAAGGCCACCAGCTCGGCGCGGAACGCGTCGGTGAAGCGATCCATGAAGAAGTGGTGCGCCGGACCGGCAGGGAAGTCGTTGCCGGGATCCACATTTCGCACGGGCGATCCCTGGTCCCAACCGGCGACCACGGTGTCGTGGAAGCCGTGCACCTCCAGTCGGCAGTCGTAGCCACGGCCGTTGTAGCGCGCCGCGGACACCACTCCGAGCGTGCCCGCTTCGAAGGTCACCAGCACCGCCGCCGTGTCGACATCGCCGTACTCGGTGAACCGGTGGTCGCCCTGCACGCTGCCGGTCGCGTACACCTCGACCGCCTGCTGTCCGGTGATCCAGCGCAGCATGTCGAAATCGTGCACAGCGCAGTCGCGGAAGATTCCGCCGGATCCCGCGATGTACTCCATCGGCGGCGGCGCGGGATCCATCGTGGTGCTGCGTACGGTGTGCAGCAGCCCCAGTGAGCCGTCATCGACGGCACGCTTGGCGGCGGTGAACGCGGCATCGAAGCGGCGCTGGTATCCCACCTGCACCGGCACCCCGGACCGGGCGACCACCTCGGCGACCCGCGCACTCTCGACGGCGGTGGCGGCGATGGGCTTTTCGCAGAACGTGGGCAGCCCCCGGCGCACGGCGGCAAGGGTCAGCTCTGCGTGTGCGGGAGTGGCGGCCGAGATCACGACGCCGTCGACACCGGCGTCCAACAGCGCTTCGACTGAATCCGCCGGTTTGGCGCGGTGTTTGGCGGCGACGGCCGCGACCAGATCGGGCCGCTCGTCGGCCACGATCAAGCCGTCGATGCCATCGAGCGCGCTGAGGGTGTCGGTGTGGAAGGCGCCGATGCGGCCCAACCCGACGACACCGAGTGTGGTCATGGAATTCTCCCGTCAAGCCGGCAATCGGATTCGTCGATCCACGGCTGGTGTGTAGTGCTCACGGGTGCGGCCATGCCCGTTAGTCTGGCTGCAACAGCGACCGCTTTCAACGCCAGAAAACCGTCAAAAACGCCTCAGGAAATCGATGCCGCAGCGTGCCCAGCTGCGCCTGAACGGCGGCCGGTACCTCATCGACGTGGTCATGCAGACTCAGCAGCGGTTCTCCGAAGCGTTCCGGGCGGCGGTCGAGGCCGAGTTGCCGGCATTCGCACCTGCCATGGTGCGGGCCGGGTCAGTGCTAGCGGGTGGCTACTGATCGGTGACCAATTTCCTTAAAAATGGCCTTCTCGCCAACGTGACCAAGACCACACTTCTGTCTCGTCCGGTCCGCGGCCACGTTGGCTGAGCTGTGCGTTCTGTCGGTCGTCACCCACATGTCGCCCGCGAGTCCGGTAAAGGGCCGCCTAAGGAAAGTGCAATAATCGGTACTGGCAGTGACATCAAACTCGTGCGAATGTCCCACCGACGGCGCGTCGGTCTGGCCGCGACTCGGAGGACTTCGCTCAGAACAGCTGAAAGGCAGGCGTGTGGGGGCCAACGGCAACGGGGCCAGTACAGGGCCGCGGCAAAAGCTCGAAAAGGTCGTCATCCGCTTTGCTGGTGACTCAGGCGACGGCATGCAGCTCACCGGCGACCGATTCACTTCCGAAGCCGCTATGTTCGGCAATGACCTTGCCACGCAACCGAATTACCCCGCGGAGATCCGTGCGCCGCAGGGCACGCTGCCGGGCGTATCGTCGTTCCAGATTCAGATTGCCGACTATGACATCCTGACCGCGGGTGACCGGCCCGACGTGCTAGTCGCGATGAACCCCGCCGCGCTGAAGGCCAACGTCTCCGATCTGCCCCGAGGCGGCCTGATCATCGCCAACTCCGATGAGTTCACCAAGCGGAATCTGGCGAAGGTGGGCTACGAGGGCAACCCGCTCGAGACCGACGAGCTCTCCGATTACGTCGTACAGGCCGTCGCGATGACCACGCTGACGCTCGGCGCCGTCGAGTCCATCGGCGCGTCCAAGAAGGACGGCCAGCGCGCCAAGAACATGTTCGCGCTCGGCCTGCTGTCGTGGATGTACGGCCGCGAGCTCGAGCACAGCGAGGCGTTCATCCGCGAGAAGTTCGCCCGCAAGCCCGATATCGCCGAGGCCAACGTGCTGGCACTGAAGGCCGGCTGGAACTACGGCGAAACCACCGAGGCGTTCGGCACCACCTACGAGGTCTCGCCGGCCAAGCTCAAGACCGGCGAGTACCGGCAGATCTCCGGAAACACCGCGCTGGCCTACGGCCTCATCACCGCCGGTCAACTCGCCGACATTCAGGTTGTGCTCGGCAGCTACCCGATCACCCCCGCGTCGGACATCCTCCACGAGCTGTCCAAGCACAAGAACTTCAACGTGCTGACGTTCCAGGCCGAAGACGAGATCGCTGGCATCGGCGCGGCAATCGGGGCCTCCTACGGAGGTGCGCTGGGTATCACCACCACTTCGGGCCCTGGCATCTCGCTGAAGTCGGAGGCCATCGGCCTGGCCGTGATGACGGAGCTTCCGTTGATCGTCATCGATGTGCAGCGCGGTGGACCGTCTACCGGGCTGCCCACCAAGACCGAGCAGGCAGACCTGTTGCAGGCGCTGTACGGACGCAACGGCGAGTCACCGGTCGCGGTGCTGGCGCCGCGGACCCCGTCCGACTGCTTCGATGTCGCCGTCGAGGCCGCGCGCATCGCGGTCACCTACCACACCCCGGTGATAATCCTGTCCGACGGCGCGATCGCGAACGGTTCTGAGCCGTGGCGCATCCCCGACGTCAGCAGCTACGTACCGATCGAGCACACGTTCGTGAAGGCCGGTGAGCCGTTCCAGCCGTATGCCCGCGACCCGGAGACCCTCGCCCGGCAATTCGCCATCCCCGGCACGCCCGGTCTGGAACACCGCATCGGCGGGCTCGAGGCGGCCAACGGGTCCGGCAACATCTCCTACGAGCCGAAGAACCACGACCTGATGGTCCGACTGCGTCAGGAGAAGATCTCCGGGATCAAGGTTCCGGATCTCGAGGTTGACGATCCGAGCGGTGAAGCGGAACTGCTGTTGCTCGGGTGGGGCAGTTCGTACGGCCCCATCGGGGAGGCGTGCAGGCGCGCGCGCCGCAAGGGCATCAACGTCGCCCACGCACATATCCGGCACCTCAGTCCATTCCCGGCCAATCTCGGTGATGTCCTACGGCGTTACCCGAAGGTGGTGCTGCCGGAGATGAACCTGGGACAGCTCGCGCTGCTGTTGCGCGGCAGGTTCCTCGTTGACGTGCAATCGGTGACCAAGGTGGAAGGCATGGCGTTTCTGGCCGACGAGGTCGAGGGCATCATCGATGCCGCGCTGGACGGAACGCTGGGCGAAAAGGAAATCGACAAGGCCAAGTTCGCACGGCTGGCGGCCGCTACCGTCGAGGTTGAAGCAGCCGGCGTGACTGGCGTGGGAGCTAACGCATGACTGACGTGATCGGCGCGGACCTGGGCCTGACCCCTCTGTCGAAGACCAGTGGGGTGCCCACCACCGATGAGCCGCAGAAGTCCAAGGACTTCGTCAGCGACCAAGAGGTGCGCTGGTGCCCGGGCTGCGGTGACTACGTCATACTCAATACGATCCGCAACTTCCTGCCCGAGCTTGGGCTACGACGGGAGAACATCGCGTTCGTCAGCGGCATCGGATGCTCGAGCCGCTTCCCGTACTACCTGGAAACGTATGGCTTCCACTCCATTCACGGCCGCGCGCCGACCATCGCCACCGGCCTGGCGCTGGCCCGTGAAGACCTGTCGGTGTGGGTTGTCACCGGTGACGGCGATGCGTTGTCGATCGGCGGCAACCACCTCATCCATGCGTTGCGCCGCAACATCAACATCACGATCCTGTTGTTCAACAACAGGATCTATGGACTGACCAAGGGCCAGTATTCGCCGACCTCCGAGGTCGGCAAGATCACCAAGTCCACCCCGATGGGCTCGCTGGACTACCCGTTCAACCCCGTGTCACTGGCACTGGGCGCCGAAGCGACGTTCGTTGGTCGCGCGCTGGACTCCGACCGCAAGGGGCTGAGCGAGGTGCTGCGCGCCGCGGCCCAGCACCGCGGTGCCGCGCTCGTCGAGATCCTGCAGGACTGCCCGATCTTCAACGACGGCTCGTTCGACGTGCTGCGCAAGGAGGGCGCCGAGGAACGGCTTATCAACCTGCATCACGGTGAGCCGATCACGTTCGGTGCCGACGCCGAGTACTGCGTCGTGAAGTCTGGCTACGGGCTGGAGGTGGCCAAGACCGCCGATGTCACGGCCGGCGAGATCGTCGTGCACAACGCGCAGGTCGAGGATCCGGCATACGCGTTCGCGCTGACGCGGCTCTCGGAGCAGAACCTCGAGCACACCGTGATGGGCATCTTCCGTCAGGTCAGCCGGGCCACCTACGACGACGCAGCCCGCCAGCAGCTCGTCTCCGCGCGCGACGCCAAGCCGCACGACACAGCGGCGCTGCAATCGCTTCTGCGCGGTAAAGACACCTGGACTGTCGACTAACGTCGCCGGCGTGACAACTTCAATTCCGCTGGCCGCCGTCGTGCTGGCGGGCGGGGCGTCGCGGCGGATGGGCCGCGACAAGGCCACCCTCGCGTACCAGGGCAAGACCCTCGTCGAGCGCATGGTGTCGGTCGTCAGCCCGCGATGTTCCCCCGTTTTCGTGATCGCCGCTCCCGGACAACCCCTTCCGAGCCTGCAGGCCGAGATGCTGCGCGACGAGGTGCGCGGCGTCGGGCCACTGCAGGCTACCGGACGGGGACTGCGAGCGGCCGCCGAGGCCGGAGTGGAGTTGGCGTTTGTGTGCGCGGTGGACATGCCGTTGCTATCCACTGACCTGATCGACGAACTCGCTGGTCCCGCCATGCGCCTGGGCGCCGACGTCGTGCTCCCATGGGATGGGCGCGACCATTACCTGGCGGGGGTCTACCGGACTTCGCTGGCCGACCAGGTGGATGCCCTGGTCGCCGCGGGCGAGCGCAGCATGCGAGCGCTGGTGTACACGGTCGACACGCAACGGATCGTTATGCCCGAGCAGCCGTCGTTGACCAACGTCGACACTGCGGCGGATCTGAGCGCCGCAGTTCCGCCGCGAATCGGCTAGCAAATTCCATATAGCGGTAATCGCATTACGTCATTCTCCGCCGATTATTCGCCGTCGGGAATTGCGTACGGAGACCGTTGTGATAAACAACGCCCAGTCGATGTATGCGCTGTTGAAATGCGAAGCCGCCACCCCGCCATGAGCACCTCTGAAATCTTTTCCGGGTCAAGCCTTTTAAGAGTGGTCAACTGATGATGTGCACCAATTTGATCACGGTCTGCAGGGACTTTAAATGTCAACCAGTCATCGGCGACGAGTCCCGACCCGCGGTCAACGCCCAACGATTCGACGGAGCCACGCTTGTGCGTATCGATGGCCGAATCAGCGGGGCCACGTGGTTAGCCGGACGGCGGTTGATATTCAAATACATTGCTGCAGAATGGATTTCAACATCAGAGTGTTCGCTGATGCGCGGATGTCGCACGGGCATACATGCCGCTGAGCACCCGCCGTTTACCTTGAAAGACGTATGTCCACAAGTGATTTCGAAGCCAGCAGTCCATAGGGTGCCGCCAGCGAATCCGATGTGAAAGATGAGGCGCAAGGGGCTCTGACCAGCGATTTGTGCACCGAGACGCCATCTTTCACCTCCATGCCGCGACGTTTAAACATAGAAGTACCGTGTCCCAGCTCACAAAATCATGGTGAGATGGCTCACAGCGACACGCGGGGGCCGCGGATCTCGCGCCCGCGTCAATCTCGCAGCTGACCTGCATGGACGATTCTCATGTTCGGTCGTCACCGTCTCGTGATCTGACTGCGATACGCCCTTGAAGCGATATGACTATTCGCTCTGGGCTTTGTACGGTCCAATCGGCTTCAAAAGGAGCAAATAATTTCAAAACCCACGACCTGCGTGTGAGTAGGGCTGCGGGAGGCGCGATCGCCTTCGGCAGCCGCTGGGCCTGAAGTCCGGCAGGCACTTGTCGCCTCCTCTGTCGCGTCCGACCGAGACGGCGCGACCCAACTCTCCTGCCTGTGTAACAGGCAGCTGCGCCCGCGCCTCCGCGCGGGTGTTGAAGGCGCGCGCTTGGCGAAAGGAACGAAGTGAAGAACATCCGCAAGACGGTTGGTCTGGCCACTATCGCCGGTGCGCTCGCCGTGGCACCGATGGCGCTGGCGACCGGCACCGCGAATGCGGACAGCGTGAACTGGGACGCTGTCGCGGCCTGCGAGTCCGGCGGCAACTGGACGATCAACACCGATAACGGCTACTACGGCGGCCTGCAGTTCACCATGGGCACCTGGCGCTCCAACGGCGGCAGCGGCTCGCCGCACAATGCCAGCCGTCAGGAGCAGATCCGCGTCGCCGAGAACGTGCTGCGTTCACAGGGCATCGGCGCCTGGCCGAGCTGCGGCGGGCGCGGCTAGTTGGGAACCATCTGAATGAGGCGGTGCCGGGCAACGCGCCCGGTTTCGCCTCATCTTTCTCAGAGGGCTCTTACACCAGATAAGTAACGATTAAAACTTTTGACGCTCCTGTAACACGTGATGTTCATCACTCGAAACACTGGATAACCGCATAGGGAGAACGCACAGCTCTTCACTTGCGGCCTTGTGTCAAACGGTCGGGGAAGGACCGCAATGATGAACATTCGTAAGGCACTCACCAAGGGCCTGTTGGCCACGGCTATCTCCGGGGCGCTCGCTATCGTCCCCATGGCCCTGTCGACGGGCACCGCGCACGCCGACTCCGTGAACTGGGACGCCATCGCGCAATGCGAGTCGGGCGGCAACTGGGCCACCAACACCGGCAACGGCCACTACGGAGGCCTGCAGTTCAAGCCGGCCACCTGGGCCTCCAACGGCGGTGTGGGCAATCCCGCAACGGCGCCGCGGGCCGAGCAGATCCGGGTGGCCGAGAACGTGCTGCGCACGCAGGGGATCAAGGCGTGGCCCAAGTGCGGCCCCCGGGGTGCGACCCCCGCGGTGTGGAACAACACCGGGATGCCCGCGGCGCCCGCCATGCCGACCATGACCACCGGATGCGCCGCGATGCCCACCAGTGGGTTGCTCGGCTTCATCAACCCGCGGCAGATGTGCACCGCGCTGCTCAATCCGCTGAGCGCATAGGCGGCACCACGCGCCGCGCGCTGCCGCCCAGATGGCCTCGACGGCTGCCGGGGTCGATGGCGTCGACGACGAGTGGGCGGAGCCTCACAGTCACGCCGGCGCGGCGTCGCGTTCGGTTCGGCAGCACGAACGCCGAGCGTGACGCCAGCCCGGCTAAGTGCCGTGTCACGAGTGCCTCCGGTCCCAGGGCGCTGGCGCGGCTCGCAAGCGAGCTGAGGAACGCCGGACGAAGGTTCACGATCTGGCCGATCAACGCGGACTCACGCACCAGGGACCGCACCCGCGGACGGCGGAACTCCACGAACCGAGCGAACGCCGTCCCGAGGTCGCCGTCCCCGTCGACGAATCGAGCCAGGATCGCGGCATCCTCGATTCCCTGACAACCGCCCTGGCCCAGGTGCGGACGCATCGGGTGCGCGGCGTCGCCGACCACCAGTACCGGCCCGCGCGACCACTGCCGGGCCTGGTCGCGGTCGTAGAGGTCGTTGTGCAGGACGTCCTTGGGGTCGGTCGCGGCCAGCACGGCCGGAATGGGGTCTGCCCACGAGGCGAATCTTGTCTTCAGATACGTCAGCTCGCCTTGCGGCGCCACCCGGCCCTCTGGCGCACGCTCGGTCGCGAACCAATAGGTGCGGTCCAGTCCGAGCGGAACATGGCCGAACTCGATGCAAGGCCCGATCACCTCGCCGGCCACGTCAGGGTCGAGGCTGTAGTCGGCCACCCCCCGCCACGCCGTGTAGCCGACGTACCGGTCGAACAAGGCGCCGTTGAGGTGGCGGGCCACCACTGAACGGGTTCCGTCGGCACCGACGACGGCGTCGGCCTCCCACGTCGACGAGTCCGACAACCTCACCCGCACTCCGTCGGCCGTCGTGACGAGCTCGCGCACCGCCAGGCCGTTGTGCAGCGTGCCGTCGGCGAGCGCGTCGGCCAGGATCTCCGTCAGCGCCGACCGGCGGATGACCACCAGTGGTTCGCCGAGCGCCTTGACCAACCGCTCGCGCGCAGGACGGCGCAGCCAGGTGCCGTCGCGCCAGCGCAGCGCCCCCGCAGTCACCCTGCCGCCGGAATCGCGCACCGCATCGCCCAGGCCGATCTCGTCGAGTGCGGCCAGCGCGTTGGGCCAGATGCTGATGCCGGCGCCGCCGGACGAGGTGTCGGAGCGCTCCTCGATGACGATGACGTTGTGGCCGCGGCGTTGCAGCGCCACCGCAGTCGCCAGGCCCGAAATGCCCGCCCCGATCACCAGGATCTGCCGCGCCATCCGTCGAACCTAGCGTTGCGACGACGGCGAGTTACAGATCGAAAATCAACAGCGTGCTGGTGGCGGTCGCGACGACCGCTCCGCTGGCATCGGTAACGACCCCTTCGGCGAAGCCGACACGCGAGCCGGATTTCACCACCGTGCCGGTGGCAGTGAGCCGACCGCTGGACAGCCGGACGGCCTTCAGATAATTCACCTTGATCTCGACGGACGTGTAGCCCTTGCCCTGCGGAAGTGTGCTGTGGATGGCGCATCCCGTCACCGAATCCAGCAGCGTGCAGATCAGTCCGCCATGAATGGCGCCGATCGGGTTGTATGCGGATTCGTCGGGCTGGCAGCTGAATACGACACGCCCCGGCTCGGCGGACACGACGCCGAACTGCATCAAACCAGCGATCGGAGGCTGCGGGAGGTCGCCGTCGACCATGGCCCTCAGGTAGTCGACACCCGCCATCGTCAATCCCTTGGCGGTGCTCGGACCCGGGTCGTGCCACGTCACGGTGCGCGCGCGCTCCGGGCCCCAGCCGTTGCGGTCGGCGGTCTTCGTCAGTTCGACGGTCATCGGGATTCCTTCAGTTCGTGGAACGGTCGGTACCTGCGTTGTCGATCGGGGTCGTCGGGCAGAACGGCGTGAAACTTGCCCCACGTCAAGAGAGCTTCGAGCACCGGGATGAGTGCCTCGCCGGATTCGGTGAGCCGATATTCGTAGCGCTGGGGAGCGCTCTGATATTGAGAGCGGACGACGACGCCGGCGCTCTCCAGAGCCTTCAACCGGGCCGCGATGCGGTCACGGGGTGCGCCGGTGCCCCGCACGATGTCGCTGAAGTGGGTGGCTCCGAGCGCGATCTCTCTGACGATGAGCAGCGCCCAACGTTCCCCGACGAGTTCCAGAGCCGCGGCGATCGGGCACGGCCGCCCCGCGAGGCTGGCCAACGGCATGACGGACATGATGACAGCGTCCCACAAGTGAGTTTGAAAATCAAACTTACTTCGAAACTAGCTTGCGCCCTGTGCTACCAAAGGGGCATGCCGACACCGTCCAGGCCCTTTGGAGACCTCGACCAATTCCTCGCCCTTCCACGGGTGTCCGGCCTCGCCGTGTCACCCGACGGGTCGCGCGTGGTCACCTCGATCGCAGAACTCAACGACAAGCGCACCGAATTCGTCACCGCGCTGTGGGAAGTCGACCCGACCGGCGAGCGCCCGGCGCGCCGATTGACCCGTGGCGCCAAGGGAGAGTCGTCGCCGGCCTTCACCGCCGACGGCGATCTGCTGTTCGTTGCGGCGCGGCCGACCGAGGACGACGACAAGGCCCCCGCAGCCTTGTGGCGGTTACCCGCCGCGGGAGGTGAGGCGGTCGAGGAACTGGCGCTGCCCGGCGCTGTCGCAGGCGTACGCACCGCGCGAGCCGCCCCGGCCACGGTGGTCGCCGCCAAGCTACTGCGGTCGGCGTCCGACGTCGACGAAGACAAACGGCTGCGGGCACTGCGTAAGGACAACAAGATCTCGGCGGTGCTGCACAGCAGCTATCCGGTGCGGTACTGGGACCACGACCTCGGCCCCGACCACCCGCATCTGCTCGACGCGGACGGACCGCGTGATCTGACGCCCCAACCAGGTGACGCGCTGCGCGAGGCCGACTTCGACGTCAGTCCTGATGGCAGGTTCGTCGTGACGTCGTGGCATGACCCCGCACCGGGTGCGGCGATCCGCGGCACGCTCGTTCGTATCGATCTTGCCACCGGCGAGCGGACCACTATCGCCGACGATCCCGATGCCGACCTGGAGTCTCCCGCGATCTCACCCGACGGCGCCTCCGTGGCGTTCGCTCGCGAGACGATCTCCACACCCGACAAGGCTCCGCGAATCACCCTGTGCCACATGCGTTTCGGAGAGTCGTTCACCCCGTTGGCCGTCGAGTGGGACCGCTGGCCCACGTCGGTGACCTGGTCTGCCGACGGCTCGGCGCTGATCGTCACGGCCGACGAGAACGGACGCGGCCCGCTGTTCGCAGTCGAGGTGTCCAGCGGCGCGGTCACCCGGCTCACCGACGACGACTACACCTACTCCGACGTGCGTGTCGCACCGGAGGGCGTGATCTTCGCGATCCGCAGTTCCTATGCCACCCCGCCGCACCCGGTGCGCATCGATCCCGACGGCACGGTCACGGTGCTGCCGGTTGTCGATCCCCCCGAACTGCCCGGCACCCTGACCGAACTGCACGCGGCGGCGGACGACGGCCAACCCGTCCGTTCGTGGCTGGCCCTGCCCACCGGTAGTGATCCGGCGCCACTGGTTCTATGGGTCCACGGTGGGCCACTGGCCAGCTGGAATGCGTGGCACTGGCGGTGGAACCCGTGGCTGCTTGTTTCGCAGGGTTTCGCGGTGTTGCTGCCGGATCCGGCGCTGTCCACTGGATACGGTCAGGACTTCATCCAGCGTGGCTGGGGCGCATGGGGTTTCGCGCCGTACACCGATCTCATCGCCGCCACCGATGCGGCGTGCGCACACCCCCGGGTCGACGAGACGCGCACCGCCGCGATGGGCGGTTCGTTCGGCGGATACATGGCGAACTGGATTGCCGGACACACCGATCGGTTCGACGCGATCGTCACCCACGCCAGCTTGTGGGCACTCGACCAGTTCGGCGCGACGACAGACGGCGCATACTGGTGGGCGCGCGAGATGACTCCCGAGATGACCGCGCAGAACTCGCCGCACCGTTTCGTCGGCCAGATCCGCACACCAATGCTGGTCATCCACGGCGACAAGGACTACCGCGTGCCGATCAGCGAGGCGATGCGGCTCTGGTACGAACTGCTGACCGAGTCCGGTCTGCCGGCGGCCGATGACGGCAGCAGCCCACATCAGTTCCTCTATTTTCCCTCGGAGAACCACTGGGTGCTCAGTCCTGCGCACGCCAAGATCTGGTACCAGGTGGTGACCGCATTCCTGGCCCGTCACGTGCTCGGGCAGGACGCCGAGCTGCCGGAGACGCTCGGGTAGCGTCGGGGCAATGAGCGCACCGCAGCCGCCTGGCCGGCGAGATTCAGCAGAGCAGCGTGACTTCGACGTCATCCTGTACGGCGCGACGGGCTTCGCAGGCAGGCTCACAGCCGAGTATCTCGCCAAGGCGGGCGGCGACGCCCGCATCGCCCTGGCAGGCCGATCACACGAGAAGCTGCTCGCCGTCCGCGAGACGCTGGGGGAGGCGGCGCAGTCCTGGGGGCTGGTCGCCGCCGATGCGTCGCAGCCGTCGACCCTGAACGCGATGGCGGCGCGGACCCAAGTGGTGGTGACCACCGTCGGGCCCTACACCCGCTACGGATTGCCGCTTGTGGCGGCGTGTGCGGCGGCCGGGACCGACTACGCCGACCTGACCGGTGAAGCGATGTTCATCCGCGAGAGTATCGACCTCTACCACAAACAGGCCATCGACACCGGTGCGCGCATCGTGCATTCATGCGGATTCGATTCGATCCCTTCGGATCTCAGCGTCTTTGCGCTGCACCGCCGCGCCGAGCAGGACAATGCGGGTCAGCTCGGCGACACCAACCTGGTGGTGCGCTCCCTCGCCGGAGGGGTATCGGGCGGCACCGTCGCCTCGATGATGGAGGTGATGCGCACGGCGTCCGCGGATCCGGAGGCCAGGCGGGTGATGAACGACCCGTACACCCTGACGCCCGACCGCGCCGCCGAACCCGAACTCGGCGGACAGCCGGACCTGCGCTGGCGACGTGGCGGCGATATCGCGCCCGAACTCGACGGGTACTGGGTCGGGCCGTTCGTCATGGCGGCGGTGAATACCCGAATTGTCCGGCGTAGCAATGCATTACTAGGCTACGCGTATGGCCGCCGGTTGGAGTACGCCGAGCAGATGAGCATGGGTCGCTCGTTGGCGGCGCCGGTGGCCGCGGCGATGGCCGCTGGCGGCAACGCCGCGACGATGGCTCTCGGGAGCCGCTACTTCGACCGGCTGCCATCCAGACTCGTCGAACGCATCGCCCCGAAACCGGGCACCGGCCCCAGTGAACGCGCGCGCGAACAAGGCCATTACACAGTCGAGACGTACACCACGACGACGACCGGAGCACGCTACCGAGCCACCATGTCGCAGAAGGGTGACCCCGGCTACAAGGCGACCTCGGTGCTGCTGGGCGAGAGTGGCTTGGCGCTCGCCCTAGACCGTGGCCGGCTGTCGGATCTGCGCGGCGTGCTGACACCGGCCGCGGCGATGGGCGACGCACTGATCGCCCGATTCCCCGCTGCCGGTGTGTCATTGGATACCACCCGACTGAATTAATCGGGCGTAGCCGAACACCTGTGCACTTAAATCGAGTGCACTAGTGTCGTCATCGCGGTTGTGCAACATCCCAGCAACGAAGGTGGACAGGCCATGGCTGGTCTCGACGATCTCTTCGCAGAGATCCCCGTACAGGACATCGCGAGCAAGATCGGCGCAGATGAAGGCGAGGTGAACAACGCGATTCGCACGCTTGTGCCAGCGCTGGTCGGCGGGCTGGCGGAGAACGTCCAGGCTGACGAGATCGACTCGAGCGAGCTCGAGTCCGCCGTCGCTGAACAAGGTGCCAGCGGCCTGCTCGACGGCGGGGTCAGCGTCGATCAGGTCGATGCGCAGCAGGGCGACCAGTTCGTCGCGCGCATCTTCGGCGGCAACGACAGCAATGCCGTCGCCTCGGCGTTGGCCGGGACGGGCGCCGGTGGCGGTGATCTGATCAAGAAACTGCTGCCGATCCTGGCGCCGATCGTGCTGGCGTACATCGGCAAGCAGTTCGCCCAGAAGAGCGCGGCCCCGGCGGGCGGCGGCGCCACGCAGGCCCAAGCCGCGCCGTCCGGCGGCCTCGGCGATGTGCTGGGCAGCATCCTCGGCGGCGCAGGTGGTGGCGGCGGGAACAACCCGCTCGGCAGCATCCTGGGCAGCGTGCTCGGCGGTGGCGGCGGCCAGAGCAATCCGATCGGGGAGATTCTCGGCGGCCTGCTGGGCGGCAAGAAGTAGCCCTGACGAGCTGGCGCACCGCGGTTCATAGAATGGCGCGGTGACCGCCAGCTCAAGACCTGCCGCTGACGCCCTGCCCAAGTCGTGGGATCCGGGTGCGGTGGAGGCCGACCTCTATCAGGGCTGGGTGGACGCCGGCTATTTCAAGGCGGACGCCTCGAGCGGCAAGCCCGCGTATTCGATCGTGCTGCCACCGCCGAATGTGACCGGCAGCCTGCACATGGGCCACGCGCTCGACCACACGCTGATGGATGCGCTCACCCGGCATAAGCGCATGCAGGGCTACGAAGTGCTCTGGTTGCCCGGGATGGACCACGCCGGCATCGCCACCCAGACAGTGGTGGAGAACCAGCTCGCCGTCGACGGGAAATCAAAGGAAGACTTCGGCCGCGAGCTGTTCATCGACAAGGTGTGGGACTGGAAGCACGATTCCGGCGGCACCATCAGCGGCCAGATGCGCAGGCTCGGCGACGGCGTGGACTGGAGCCGCGACCGGTTCACCATGGACGACGGGTTGTCCCGGGCGGTACGAACGATCTTCAAGCGGCTATTTGACGCCGGGCTGATCTACCGTGCCGAGCGGCTGGTCAACTGGTCTCCGGTGCTGCAAACCGCGGTCTCCGACCTCGAGGTGAAATACGAAGAGGTCGAGGGCGAGCTGGTGTCGTTCCGCTACGGCTCACTGGACGACGCCCAACCGCACATCGTGGTGGCCACCACCCGTGTCGAGACGATGCTCGGCGATACCGCGATCGCGGTGCATCCCGACGACGAGCGCTACAGTCACCTGGTCGGCGAGACGTTGCCCCACCCGTTCCTCGATCGAAAGATCGTCATCGTCGCTGACGAGCACGTCGACCCCGAATTCGGCACCGGCGCAGTCAAAGTCACACCGGCCCATGATCCGAACGACTTCGAGATCGGTCTGCGGCATAACCTGCCGATGCCGTCGATCTTGGACACCAAGGCCCGGATCATCGACACCGGAACGGTTTTCGACGGCCTGGACCGCTTCGATGCGCGCGTCAAAGTGCGCGAGGCGCTGGCTGAGCAGGGACGCATCATCGAGGAGAAGCGGCCGTACCTGCACAGCGTCGGGCACTCCGAGCGCAGTGGCGAAGTCATCGAACCGCGGTTGTCGCTGCAATGGTGGGTCAAGGTCGAGGCGCTGGCCAATGCTGCCGGTGACGCGGTTCGAAACGGCGACACCGTGATTCACCCGCCGAGCCTGGAGCCCCGCTGGTTCGCTTGGGTCGACAACATGCACGACTGGTGCATCTCGCGTCAGCTGTGGTGGGGTCACCGCATCCCCATCTGGCACGGCCCCAACGGCGAGACGGTCTGCGTCGGCCCCGACGAAGCGCCGCCGGAAGGCTGGGAGCAGGACCCCGACGTGCTCGACACGTGGTTCTCTTCGGCGTTGTGGCCGTTCTCGACGCTGGGCTGGCCGGATCACTCCGCCGACCTGACGAAGTTCTATCCGACCACGGTCCTGGTCACCGGCTACGACATCCTGTTCTTCTGGGTGGCGAGGATGATGATGTTCGGCACGTTCGTCGCAGAAGATCCCGCGATCACCCTCGACGGCCAGCGCGCGGCTCCGGTGCCGTTCCAGAACGTCTTCCTGCACGGGCTGATCCGCGACGAGTTCGGTCGCAAGATGAGCAAGTCACGCGGAAATGGCATCGATCCGCTGGACTGGGTCGAGTGCTATGGGGCCGACGCGTTGCGGTTCACCCTGGCGCGCGGCGCCAGCCCCGGCGGTGATCTGTCCATCGGTGAGGATCACGCCCGCGCGTCACGCAATTTCGCCACCAAGCTGTTCAACGCCACCCGGTTCGCGTTGATGAACGGCGCAGTGATGAGCCCCTCGGGCGAAGAACATCAAGCCGAGTCGGCACCGCTGCCCGACGCCGCCGAGCTGACCGATGCCGATCGCTGGATACTGGGCCGGCTGGAAGAAGTTCGCGCCGAGGTGGATTCGGCGTTGGAAAGCTATGAGTTCAGCCGAGCCTGCGAAGCGCTGTATCACTTCGCCTGGGACGAGTTCTGCGACTGGTACGTCGAGCTGGCCAAAGTGCAACTCGCCGAACATATCCAGCACACCACCGCCGTGCTGGCGGCGGTGCTGGACACACTGCTCAAGCTGCTGCATCCGGTGATGCCGTTCGTCACCGAAGTGCTGTGGAAGCAACTGACCGGTGGCGAGTCGCTGGTGATCGCCGACTGGCCTGAGACCTTAGGGTTCACGCTGGATCCCGTTGCGGCGCAACGCGTCGCCGATATGCAGAAGTTGATCACCGAGATCCGCCGGTTCCGCAGCGATCAGGGGCTCAACGACCGACAGAAGGTGCCTGCCCGGCTGTCCGACATCGAGACCGCTGATCTCGACGCGCATATCCCGGCGGTCAGCTCGCTGGCGTGGCTGACCGCGGCCGAGGATGGCTTCAGTCCGTCGGCGGCCGTCGAAGTGCGGTTGTCGCGCGGCACGGTCGTGGTCGAACTCGACACGTCGGGCACGGTGGATGTCGCCGCCGAGCGGCGCCGGCTCGAGAAGGACCTCGCCGCGGCGGAGAAGGAATTGGCAGGCACCTCAGGAAAGCTCGGCAACGAAGCCTTCCTGGCCAAGGCGCCCGCAGACGTGGTCGACAAGATCCGCTCCCGCCAGCAGCTGGCCCGCGAAGAGGTCGACCGGATCACGGCAAGGCTAGCGACGCTGCTGCGATGAGCGCTTGCGCGAGGAGCGAATCCTAATGACGGAGTCCGTCCCGACGCCGGACGAGATCGCATCGCTGCTTCAAGTCGAGCACCTGCTCGACCAGCGCTGGCCGGAGACCAAGCTCGAACCGAGCACCACCCGGATCTCCGCGCTGATGGAGCTGCTCGGCTCGCCGCAGCTGGGCTACCCGTCGATTCACATTGCCGGCACCAACGGCAAGACGTCGGTGGCACGGATGGTCGACGCGCTCCTGACTGCACTACATCGCCGCACCGGCCGCACCACCAGCCCGCACCTGCAGTCTGCGGTGGAGCGCATCTCGATCGACGGCAAGCCGATCAGCCCGGCGCAGTACGTGGCGACGTACCAGGAGGTCGAACCGTTCGTGCAGCTGGTCGACCAGCAGTCGGAAGCTGGAATCCTGGGGGAGCCAGGCCCGCGACTGAGCAAGTTCGAGGTCGTCACCGCGATGGCGTTCACCGCATTCGCCGATGCTCCCATCGACGTCGCCGTCGTCGAGGTCGGTCTCGGCGGGCGCTGGGACGCCACCAACGTCGTCGACGCTCCCGTCGCCGTCATCACCCCGGTCGGTGTCGACCACGCCGACTACCTCGGTGACACCATCGCCGACATCGCCGGCGAGAAGGCCGGCATCATCACCAAGCAGGAGAACGACGTGGTGCCGATAGACACTGTCGCGGTAATCGCGCGCCAGGTGCCGGAGGCAATGGAAGTGCTACTGGCGCAAGCTGTTCGCGCCGACGCCGCGGTCGCGCGGGAAGATGCGGAGTTCGCGGTGCTCGGCAGGCAGGTCGCCGTCGGTGGTCAGCTGCTCGAGCTGCAGGGCCTCGGCGGGGTGTATTCCGACATCTACCTGCCGCTGCACGGCGAACATCAGGCACACAACGCTGTGGTCGCCCTTGCCGCCGTCGAAGCGTTTTTCGGCGCAGGCGCGCAGCGGCAGCTCGACATCGACTCGGTGCGCGCGGGCTTCGCGGCCGTTACCAGCCCCGGCAGGCTCGAGCGGATGCGCAACGCCCCGACCGTGTTCATCGACGCGGCGCACAACCCGGCCGGCGCCGCCGCGCTGGCCCAGGCGCTCCAGGAGGAGTTCGACTTCCGCAACCTTGTCGGCGTCGTCTCGGTGATGGCCGACAAGGACGTCGACGGCATCCTCAGCGCATTCGAGCCGGTGTTCGACCAGATCGTGGTGACCCACAACGGTTCCCCGCGCGCTCTCGACGTCGAGGCGCTGGCGCTGCGCGCGGAGGAGCGATTCGGCCCGGAACGGGTGATCACCGCGGCCACACTGCCCGACGCCATCGAGATTGCCACGGCCCTCGTAGAGGAGGCCGGCAACGAGGGTGAGAGCTTCGGTGGCAGTGGCATCGTGATCACCGGCTCGGTCGTGACTGCCGGTGCGGCGCGCACGCTGTTCGGAAAGGATCCCGAGTGACCGACGAGTCGCAACAGCCCGAGTCTGATCTCGCCGGCCAGGCGGCGCCGGATCCGTGGAAGAGCTTTCGCGGTGTGATGGCCGGCACGCTGATCCTGGAGGCCATCGTCGTGCTGCTGGCGCTGCCGGTGGTCGCACGCGCCGACGGCGGGCTGACCGTGCTGCGCGGTGGCTATCTGATCGGATTCGCCGTCGTGCTGGTGCTGTTGTCGGGTGTCCAGGGCAAGCCCTTCGCCATCTGGGTGAACCTGTCGATGCAGGTGGTGCTGATCGCCGGCGTCGTCGTGCACGGCGCGGTCGGATTCCTCGGCGCAATCTTCCTCGCAGTCTGGGCGCTCATCGCATACCTGCGCGCCGAGGTGCTGCGCCGGCAGAAAAGTGGACTCCTGCCGGGTCAGCAGGCTGGGGCCGATTAGGCTGTCGGCCGTGACTGAGCGGACCCTTGTTTTGATCAAGCCCGACGGCGTCAAGCGACGTCTGGTCGGAGAGATCCTCAGCCGGCTCGAAAGCAAAGGCCTGAGTTTCGCGGCCCTCGAGCTCAAGGACGTCAGCGACGACCTTGCCCGCCGGCACTACGCCGAACACGACGGAAAGCCGTTCTTCGCGTCTCTGCTGGAGTTCATCACCTCGGGGCCCGTTGTGGCGGCCATTGTGGAAGGCCCGCGGGCCGTTGCCGCGTTTCGCCAGATCGCCGGCGCGACCGATCCCGTCGAGAAGGCCGCGCCCGGCACAATCCGCGGTGACCTGGCACTTATCACCCAGGACAACCTTGTCCACGGGTCGGATTCGCCCGAGTCGGCGGTGCGCGAGATCGAGCTCTGGTTTCCCGGTCAGTAGCCAGCTCCCGCCGCCTCGTCGGTTCGGGCCGCGGGATGTGGGATACTGGACGCGGGTAGCCGGTCCTATACCGGGGCCGGACGCCCGAATGAAGACTTAGGCGAGCGCGACCATCGCCACCCGCGGTGCGGCGCCGACCGTCCAGCCATCATTCAGACAGGCGCCGAGATGGTCAGCCATTGGGCCGCTCGGGGCGAGACCATAACAAGCTCGGGTGCGCTAGCCCGGGTCCATAGCGGAAGCCCTCGCGTGGCCGCGTCAAAACACGACGCGCCCGGGGGCTTAGAGGAGACTACGTGGCCGACAGTGAAAATACTCCAGCTCCTACCGAAGACCTATCAGAAGAGACCCAGCGCGAACAGGATGCGAGCGGCGGGGAATCCCAGCCGGTGAAGCTGAGGGTCCATTCGCTGGCGCGGGTGCTGGGCACCACCAGCAGGCGTGTCCTCGATGCGTTGGCCGAATTCGACGGCCGTCCCCGCAGCGCGCACTCCACAGTCGATAAGGACGAAGCCGAGCGCGTCCGTGAAGCGCTGGCCGCCAGTCCCGACGAGCCCGATGTCGCCGAAGCGTCCGCCGACAGCGCAGACGACGTCGCCGACGGTGAGGAGCCCGAGTCGCGGCTGATCCTCGAAACCGGTCCGCAGACCGAGCCGGCCGCCTACCTGCCGCTTTTCATGGCACCGCAACCAGTGGAAATCGACGAGGTCTCAGACGACGAGGACGACGACGGCGACGACGGCGGAGAGGACTCCGAGGAGGAGCAGGCCGAGCGTCCCGCCGCCCGGCGCCGTCGCCGGGGGCGCCGAGGACGTGGTCGTGGTCGTGGCGAGCAGAACGGTGACGACGGCGAAGCCGATGCCGAAGGCGACGACCAGGATTCCGACGACGAGTCCGACGAGTCCGACGACGACTCCAGCGACGACGACGCCGCAGGCGCCGAAGGCGGCACCCGCCGTCGCCGCCGCCGTCGCCGCCGCAAGTCCGGCTCGGGTGACGACAACGCCGGCGGCTTGGCCCCAGACGATCCGCCCAACACCGTCGTGCACGAGCGCGCGCCGCGCAGCAACAAGGACAAGGACAACGGCAACGGCAACGGCGAGATCCAGGGCATCAGCGGATCGACCCGGCTGGAGGCCAAGAGGCAACGTCGTCGGGATGGCCGCGACGCGGGCAGGCGCCGTCCGCCGATCCTGAGCGAGGCCGAATTCCTGGCTCGGCGCGAGGCCGTCGAGCGGACGATGATCGTGCGCGACAAGGTCCGCACCGAGCCGCCACACGAAGGCGCCCGCTACACCCAGATCGCTGTGATGGAAGACGGCGTCGTCGTCGAGCACTTCGTGACGTCGGCGGCGTCGGCATCCCTGGTCGGCAACATTTACCTCGGCATCGTGCAGAACGTGCTGCCGTCGATGGAGGCGGCGTTCGTCGACATCGGCCGCGGCCGCAACGGCGTGCTGTACGCCGGCGAGGTGAACTGGGAGGCCGCCGGGCTCGGTGGCGCCCAACGCAAGATCGAACAGGCTCTCAAGCCCGGCGACTACGTCGTGGTGCAGGTCAGCAAGGACCCCGTCGGGCACAAGGGCGCCCGGCTTACCACCCAGGTGTCGCTGGCCGGCCGCTACCTGGTCTACGTGCCGGGTGCGTCGTCGACGGGCATCAGCCGCAAGTTGCCCGACACGGAACGGCAGCGGCTCAAGGAGATCCTGCGCGAGGTGGTGCCCTCGGAGGCCGGCGTGATCATCCGCACCGCCTCGGAGGGCGTCAAAGAAGAAGACATCCGTACCGACGTGAACCGGCTGCAGGAACGCTGGACTTCGATCGAGGCCAAGGCCGCCGAGACCAAGAAGAAGGCCGCAGGGGCGGCGGTGGCGCTGTATGAAGAGCCCGACGTGCTGGTGAAGGTCATTCGAGACCTGTTCAACGAGGACTTCAGAGGCCTCATCGTGTCCGGCGACGATGCCTGGAACATCATCAATGAGTACGTGAATTCGGTTGCACCCGAGCTCGTTCCGCGGATGACTAAATACCAGCCGGCCCCGGATGGCCCGGACGTATTCGCTGTGCACCGCATCGACGAGCAGCTCACCAAGGCGATGGACCGCAAGGTATGGCTGCCGTCGGGCGGCACGCTGGTGATCGACCGCACCGAAGCGATGACCGTCGTCGACGTCAACACGGGCAAGTTCACCGGGTCGGGCGGCAACCTGGAACAGACGGTCACCCGCAACAACCTCGAGGCCGCCGAGGAGATCGTGCGCCAGCTGCGGCTACGCGACATCGGCGGCATTGTCGTCATCGACTTCATCGACATGGTGCTGGAATCGAACCGCGACCTCGTGCTGCGTCGGCTGACCGAGGCACTGGCCCGCGACCGCACCCGCCATCAGGTGTCGGAGGTGACGTCGCTGGGGTTGGTGCAGCTGACCCGAAAGCGGTTGGGCACCGGTCTGATCGAGGCGTTTTCGACGCAATGTCCACACTGCGGCGGGCGCGGGATCCTGCTACACGGCGATCCCGTCGACTCGACGTCGACGAGTTCTCGCAAGCCCGAGTCCGGTGGCCGCCGCGGCAAGCGCGGCAAGCGCGGCGGAAAGGCTGAGGACGTCGCCGTCGCCAAGGTGCCCGCGCATCACGTCGGCGAGCATCCGATGTTCAAGGCGATGGCCGCGGCCAACGGTCGCCACGACGACGAGGAGGGCGACGGCGAGGGCCAGGAGAAGGCCGCCGAGGAAGTCGCAGGACTTGATCCCGACACCATCCGTGCGGCCGTTGTCGAGGCCGCTGAGGAGGACCTCGACGAGGACGACGACTTCGAGGAAACGGATGAAGACGAGTCGGATGAAGACGAGGCAGACGAGGACGAGATCGACCTTGACGCCGATGACGAAGACGAAGACATCGACGACGACGACATCGAGGTCATCGACGACGACTCCGATGACGACGAGGACTCCGACGACGACTCCGATTCCGATGACGACGAAGACTCGGACGAGGACGACGACGAGGACGATGACGACTCGGACCAGGACGATGACTTCGAGGAGGCCGGCGAGCCGGTACCCGTGAGCCCACCGGCCGGTCGCCATCGTCGCCGTGCTGCTGCCCGACCTGCGGGACCGCCGATACACGGGAGCTGATCGGGTGGCCTCTAGCGACGAGGAAGACTGGGAAATCGCCTACCTGCGGTTGCAGCCGGCCGGGGAGCGGTGGTGCGACGCCAAACGCCCGGTGCATTACCCGTGACCTGCGGTGATTTGACCCTGTACCCGCGTTTCGCGTAATCTTGAGCAGTTGTCACCAGGCCGACGCCGGTGGCAGCGGGCATCTCCGGACCCGCACCCAGACCCGCGCGAGCACCACACCGGTAGCGCGCGCCCAGAGACGAAGAAGGACACGATGGCAGCCGAGAAAGCCACGTACGCAATCGTCAAGACCGGCGGCAAGCAGTACAAGGTCGCCGTTGGAGACGTGGTCAAGGTCGAGAAGCTCGACTCCGAGCCCGGCGCCGAGGTCTCGCTGCCCGTCGCCCTCATCGTCGACGGCGCGAAGGTCAGCA
The DNA here is from genome assembly GCA_963715885.1 of uncultured Actinomycetota bacterium. Lineage (GTDB taxonomy): Bacteria > Actinomycetota > Actinomycetes > Mycobacteriales > Mycobacteriaceae > Mycobacterium. The sequence goes on along the minus strand of CAVQSK010000016.1, from coordinate 106,407 downwards.
GCGACGCCAAGGACTTGGAGAAGGTCGCCGTCACTGGCGAGGTGCTCGAGCACACCAAGGGCCCCAAGATCCGCATCCACAAGTTCAAGAACAAGACCGGCTATCACAAGCGACAGGGTCACCGTCAGCAGCTGACGGTCCTCAAGGTCACCGGCATCAAGTAGAAGGCATCCAAGATGGCACACAAGAAGGGCGCTTCCAGCTCGCGCAACGGTCGCGACTCCAATGCACAGCGGCTGGGCGTCAAGCGGTTCGGTGGCCAGATCGTCAAGGCCGGCGAGATCATCGTCCGCCAGCGCGGCACCCACTTCCATCCCGGCGTCAACGTCGGGCGAGGCGGCGATGACACCCTGTTCGCCACGGCCCCCGGTGCTGTCGAGTTCGGCACCAAGCGTGGGCGCAAGACCGTCAGCGTCCTGCGGCCCGAAGCTTAGTTCTCGCGTCGAAATCGACGTTTTGGCGCTGAGCTCTCGTACTTTTGCGCCCAAATGTCCGTTTCGGCGAAGGAAGTGATCACCGATGCCCCGGTTCGTCGACCGCGTCGTCATCCACGCGCGGGCGGGCAACGGCGGTAACGGCTGCGCTTCGGTTCACCGCGAAAAGTTCAAACCACTCGGCGGCCCCGACGGCGGCAACGGCGGGCGCGGCGGGAGCATCGTGCTGGTCGTCGACCCGCAAGTGCACACACTTCTCGACTTCCATTTCCATCCCCATGTCGTTGCCCCGTCGGGCAGGCAGGGAGCGGGCAGTAACCGCGACGGCGCCGCGGGCGCTGACCTTGAGGTCAAGGTCCCCGACGGCACCGTCGTGCTCGACGAGCACGGTCGGCTGCTCGCCGACCTCGTCGGCGCGGGCACCCGCTTCGAGGCGGCCGCCGGTGGCCGTGGTGGTCTGGGCAACGCCGCGCTGGCATCGCGGGCCCGCAAGGCGCCCGGTTTCGCGCTGCTTGGTGAAAAGGGTCAGGTCTGCGACCTCACGCTGGAACTCAAGACCGTCGCCGACGTCGGCCTGGTCGGATTCCCGTCCGCGGGCAAGTCCTCGCTGGTTTCGGCCATCTCGGCGGCCAAGCCGAAGATCGCCGACTATCCCTTCACGACGTTGGCGCCCAATCTGGGTGTGGTGTCCGCGGGGGAGCACACCTTCACCGTCGCCGACGTCCCGGGCCTCATCCCGGGCGCGTCGGAAGGCCGCGGTCTCGGCCTGGATTTCCTGCGGCACATCGAGCGCTGCGCGGTCCTGGTTCACGTCGTCGACTGCGCGACCCTGGAGCCCGGCCGCGACCCGATCTCCGACATCGAGGCGATGGAAGCCGAGCTGGCCGCCTACACCCCGACGCTGCAAGGCGATTCGACGTTGGTCGATTTGGCCGAGCGGCCCCGAGCGGCGGTGCTGAACAAGATCGACGTGCCGGATGCTCGCGAGCTGGCCGACTTCGTCCGCGACGAGATCACCCGGCGGTTCGGTTGGCCGGTGTACGAGGTGTCGACGGTCACGCATGAAGGGTTGCGGCCGTTGACGTTTGCGCTCTGGGACATGGTCTCAACGTATCGCGCCTCGCAACCGGAGGTCGTGCCGCGACGGCCGGTCCTCCGCCCAATCGCGGTGAACGAGAGTGGTTTCACCGTGAGCTCCGACGGCCAAGGCGGTTTCGTGGTTCGCGGTGCACGGCCCGAACGCTGGGTCAGCCAAACGGATTTCGACAACGACGAGGCCGTCGGCTACCTCGGCGATCGGCTGGCCCGTCTCGGCGTGGAGGACGAACTGTTGCGCCTCGGCGCAAAACCCGGTTGCGCAGTGACCATCGGCGACATGACCTTTGACTGGGAGCCGCAGACCCCCGCCGGGGTCGACGTGCCGTTGTCCGGCCGCGGCACCGATGCGCGGCTGGAGCAGACGGATCGGGTCGGGGCGGCCGAACGCAAGGCCGCCCGCCGTGAGCGGCGACGCAAGGGCGGTGACGAGTGAGCCGGCATCGTGAGGCCGTTCGCACCGCCCGCCGCGTCGTCGTCAAGGTCGGCACCACGGCGCTCACCACGCCGTCCGGGGTGTTCGACGCCGGCAGGCTTGCCACGCTGGCCGACGCCATCGAAGGCCGGATGAAGGCGGGTTCCGACGTGGTCATCGTGTCGTCGGGCGCGGTCGCCGCGGGTATCGAGCCGCTCAAGCTGACCAAGCGCCCCGCCGATCTGGCCACCAAACAGGCGGCGGCCAGCGTCGGTCAGGTGGCGCTGGTCAACTCGTGGAGCACGGCGTTCGCCCGCTACAACCGCACCGTCGGCCAGGTGTTGCTGACGGCGCACGACATCTCGATGCGCGTGCAGCACACCAATGCGCAACGCACACTGGACCGGCTGCGGGCGCTGCACGCGGTGGCGATCGTCAACGAGAACGACACCGTGGCCACCAACGAGATCCGGTTCGGCGACAACGACCGACTCTCCGCTTTGGTGGCCCATTTGGTAGGCGCCGACGCGCTGGTGCTGTTGTCCGACATCGACGGCCTCTACGACGGAGATCCGCGCCGCAAAGGAAACAGCAACGCGCGCTTCATCCCCGAGGTCGGCGCCCCGTCGGACCTGGACGGCGTGGTCGCAAGCCGCGGCAGCCACCTGGGCACCGGCGGGATGGCGTCGAAGCTGTCTTCGGCGCTGCTGGCATCCGACGCCGGCGTGCCGGTGCTGCTTGCCGCGGCGGCGGATGCGGCCACCGCACTGGCCGACGCGTCGGTGGGCACGGTGTTCGCGCCACGGCCCGAACGCATGTCCGCGCGCAAGTTCTGGGTCCGCTACGCCGCCGAGGTATCGGGTGCGTTGACGCTTGACGACGGTGCCGTGCGCGCGATTGTGCGGCAACGCCGTTCGTTGCTGCCGGCAGGCATCACGGCAGTGTCGGGTCGGTTCTACGGCGGTGACGTGGTGGAGCTGCGGGCACAGGACGCGACCATGGTGGCCCGCGGCGTGGTCGCCTACGATCACTCGGAATTGGCCAACATGTTGGGCCGGTCGACGCCGGATCTGCCCGCCGAAATGCGCCGGCCGGCCGTGCACGCCGACGACCTGGTCGCCGTTTAAGTGCAGAGTTTGTCGATCTTCGCCTGAACCGACGCCATCATCGACTTGATCTGCTCGGCCCGCTCGTCGGCGTCCTCCATCACGTCGTCCTCGGCGGGAACGATCGTGATGCCGTGCGCATGCGCGGTCGACTCGACGCACCCGCGGACGGCCGGATCGGCCAGGATGACCGCGGCGAGCATCCCGGGGGAGAGCTCGCGCGCGCAGCAGCCGGTGATAGTGCACCTCGGCGGGTATCCGGATTTCTAGCGCCCCGCCCTCGAGCTCTTGCTTGGCGGCGGCGAGCAACAACGTCAACGCAGCCCGTGAGATTGCGTTGATCAGCATGCCGCGGCCGGGAAACCACGGTAACGGCAGCTTGTCCGCCTGCCTGTCGATGCCGCCGGTGAACAGATACTCGATCAGGCTGCGGGTGCGGATCTCGGTGATGTCCGACCAGCTGACGTCGTCGCCGTCGAATTCGACCGACTCCTCGCTGATCGCCACACCGCCGAAGTGGTTCATTTTGCGGGCAAGCCCGCGCAGCTTGTCTGGCGTTATCGAGTGATCGGCGACCATGTCGCCGATGCCAAGGGCCCAGCGGCCGACAACCGGTCCGGGTGGAGGCCGCCGGCTTTCCAGCAGCGATCGCAGCCAGGAAACGTCGTCGGAGTCGGAGTCTGATCGGCTGGCGTCGGCCACGACGTCATTTAAGCCGAGCTTGCTAGCGCGGGCAGTTCATCGGCCAACAAGGCCAGCAGCGGGGAACATCCGGCGTCGACCTTCACGGCCGCCAGGTCGTCGCCGCGGGTGCGGCCGCGGTTGACGATTGCGACCGGAATGCCCAGCGCGACAGCGTGCCGCACGAACCGATACCCCGAATGGACCGTCAACGACGATCCAGCCACCAACAGTGCATCGGCCTGATCGACGAGCGAATAAGCTTGTTCCACACGTGCTTTCGGCACATTCTCGCCGAAGTAGACGATGTCGGGCTTGAGCATGCCGCCGCAATGCGCGCAGTCGATGATCTGAAACGACGTGGCGTCACCGACGACGGCGTCGGCGTCCGGGGCCACGGCGATCCCTCCGACCGCCGTCGCGCGTTCGACAAAGCCCGGGTTGTCGGCTTCCAGCTGTTCGGCGAGCGTGGCGCGCGACATCGTGTGCCCGCAGTCCAGGCAGATCACCTGGGCATAGGTGCCGTGCAGGTTGATCACCGTGCGGCTGCCCGCCTTGGTGTGCAACAGGTCGACGTTCTGCGTGATCACACCGGAGACCACGCCTGAGCCTTCGAGCACGGCCAGCGCGCGGTGTCCGGCGTTGGGCAGCCGTTCGTCCATGTGCCGCCAGCCAACGTGGTTGCGCGCCCAGTACCGCTGCCGGAACGCCGGGTCGGAGGTGAACTGGCGGATTGTCATCGGATTGCTGGGCGGCGAGTCGGGCCCCCGGTAGTCGGGGATCCCCGAATCCGTGGACATACCGGCGCCGGTGAGCACCGCGACGCGTCGCCCCTGCAGCAGGGCGACGAGTTCGGGTGCTTCCACGCTTACGAGGGTACGGCGGCCTCCGACTTCTCATTCTGATCGTCGGCTTCCTCAGCCTCAATCTCGTCGTCAGAGTCTTCGTCGCTGTCCTCGTCGTAGTCGTCATCGTCGCCGTCCACCAGAACGGACTCGATGATCTCGACGCGCTTCTGCGCGGGCTCGTCCTCGCCGAGGGGTACGGAGATCGTGAGAATGCCCCTGTCATCGATGGCGTGGATCTCGTCCTCGTCCGTGCCCGCGGGCAGCGACACCGTCCGCACGAACGACCCGTACGAGAACTCCGAGCGTCTGTTCGGCTCGCTCGTCTGACTCCGTTCGGCCTTGATCGTCAGCTGGCCGTCTCGCACGGTGATCTCGACGTCCTCGACCGGATCGACTCCTGGCAGTTCGGCGCGAAGTTCGTAGAGCCCGTCCTTCGTCTCAGCCTCCACCCGGATCAGATGGCCGTCGGACGACGACGGCCGCAGGCCCGCGAACGTCGGGAAGCCAGCCGAAAAGCCGTTGAAGAGTTCAGAGAGCTTGGGCAGCAACGGCCGCGACTGACGTTGAACGGCAAGCTTGTTCACGATTTCCACCAGGGATCACTGCGCGAGTGGACGTGACTTGACGATGCGCTTGAAAGGAAAAATCGCCGAATCGGGCGTGATACCTGCAGTCGAACTGCAGGCCAACACGACGTCAGCTCAACTCAGGCACTTCTCCGCGGCAACGAGGTCGGCGCGCATGTTCCGCTGCATCAGGTTCAGCGCGGGGTCACCGAGCCCGGGGTCCATATGGGCAACCGCGTAGCTATCTTCAGCTTGACGTCGATGTTCGTGATGCTGGGCGCATTTCGTTGATCGGCAGCGTCGCCGCGGCTGCCTGGTGGCTGTGAACACCCCTGGCGGGACCGCCAGGTCATAGCCAACGCGGGGCACGTGCTGGCGGGCAGCTATGGGGCGTGAACAGCTGATGGCCTTGCGATCGGCGGACCGTATTGGTCGCGGGATTGGTCACGGTGTACTCGGCCGTCGGATCAGTCACCTTCCACAGGCGCTGCCGCGGCCGTCGCGAGTTCGCCATGAGCAAGCCGCCGCACCACGTCGGTGAGTACGTCGAGGCCCGCGAGCATGTTCTCGTCGACGGTGTACTCGCGCTCGTTGTGGGAGATCCCCTCCACCGACGGTACGAACAGCATGACCGTCGGCACGATCTCCTTCATATTGATCGAGTCGTGGCCGGCGACCGTCAGGATCTCGTCGTGGGAGTAGCCGAGCCGCTCCGCGGAGGAACGGGCGAGTTCGATGCCCTCCGACTGGTAGGCGTCTATGCCCCACTCATGCGAGAGGGTCTGGTGAATGGAGACCTTTGCGATCCGTTCGACCTCGGCGAAGCGGTCACGCAGGAGGCGGTTCGCCTCGGCGAGCACGACCTCGTCGGCGCAGCGCAAGTCCAGGAGCAGGCGCACGTTCGAGGCGACCACGACCGGGGAGTTGGGGTAAACGTCGAGTTGACCAACCGCGGTGTGCAGGACGCCGGGGAACCGGTCGGCGAGTTCGCGCACGAAGACGACGAGTAGCGCGGCACCGTAGAGGGCGTCGTGCCGGTCCTCCATCACCGTTGCGCCGGAATGCGCCTGGTCGCCTTCAACAGTGACGACGTACTTGCTTGCCGCCCAACTGGCGGTGACGAGTCCGATCGCGGTGCCGGCGTTCTCGAGCAGACGCCCCTGCTCGATGTGGATCTCGGCGCAGAAAGCCGCACTCGGGCCGTCGCTATCACCAAGGAACCCGGTCGGGGCGAGTGCTTCTCCGACGGAGACCCCGGCACTGTCGGTAACCGCCAGCGCGGTCTCGAGCGGGAGCACCCCGGTGTACACACCGCTGCCCATCATCGACGGGGCGAAGCGCGAACCCTCCTCGTTGAACCAGTTCACGACCGCGAGGTTGTACCGCGGGCGCGTGCCGCTGTCGGACCACTCTTCGGCCAGTCGGAACGCGGCGTGCGCGGCAGCGAGCACACCGTAGGCGCCGTCGTACTTCCCGGCGGTCGGCTGGGAGTCCATGTGCGAGCCGACCACCACGTACGGGGCGCCGGGGCTCAGGCAGAGAAGGCCGAATTGATTGCCGATTCGGTCGTAGTCCACTCGAAGCCCATGCGCGGTAAGGAGTTCCGCGAACCAGCGTCGCTGCGCGACGTCTGCCTCACCGGCGGCCTGGCGGTCGACACCGCCGCCCGGTGTGGCACCGAATTCGCTCATCGTCGCGAAGTCGCGGAGGAAGGCGGCGGCCCGCTCGGGGGTGATGGTGGTACCGGAGGAGATTGTTTCGGAAGTCATTGTGTAGTCCTTCAGTGATGGCGGTGGTCAGGAATCAGTCGCGGGTGCGCGGACAGCGGGATCCTGCCGGAGGTGCAGTACCGCCGGAAGTCCACTCGCCCGTGCCCGCCGGTAGGCGTCGCGAAAGTCGCGCGCGTGCTCGACGGTCTCGCCGTATGCGCCGAAAGACCTTGCGAATGCGGCGAAGTCTGGATTCGTTAGGTGTGTGCCGGATGGCCGGCCGGGATAGTGCATCTCCTGGTGTTCGCGAATCGTCGCGTACACCCCGTTGTCGACGACGACCGCGACCAACGGCGCGCCGTAACCGACGGCGGTCGCGATCTCCTGGCCGTTCATCAGGAAGCAACCATCACCGGCTATCGAGACGACCTCGCGTCCGGGGAACACCAGCGACGCCGCGACCGCCGCCGGGATGCCCATGCCCATCGCGCCGTTGCGCGGGGCGACAAGCGTTGCCGGCTTGCGGTGTTCGAGGTACCGCGCCGGCCAGATAGCGTGATTACCTGCACCGAAGGTGAGGATCGCATCGTCGGTCAACTCCTCGCGCAGCACTGCCATGACCGCGGTGAGGTCGATATTCGGCCCGTCGTTCGCGAGTCCGTCCGCCGACGGCGTCGAATAACCCACGAACGCGTCCCGGGCTGCTGCGAACCTCCGGGCGTCGAACGTCCGCCCTAACTCGGCCGGCAAGTTCCGCACGAAACCGGCCGGGTCGGTGGCGATGAACTGGTCGAGACGACCGGAGTGACCGAGCGGCTCGCCGGCGAGCGCGACCACCGTCTCGACGTGCTGCGCCAAGGTGTAGCCGTCACTGAGCACGTCGGTGCGCGCAGCCCCGATGAACACGACGAGATCTGACTCGTCGAATAGTCTGGCGAGCGCGTCGCTTCGGCCGTAGCCGAGCGAGCCGACGTACGCGCCGGGGCGTCCGTGCGGCACCGCGTCGTAGGCGCGAAAGTCCGAGGCCACCGGAATCCGGTGCCGGGCAGCCCATTCGGCGAGGCCGCGCCCAGTTTCGGCCGCCCAATCCTCACCACCGACGATGATGATCGGACGCTCACTGCGGCCGAGCCGCTCGCCGAGTTCGGCGATCGCGGCAGGACCGGCCTCGGCCCGCCCGGCCGCCGCGGGCTCGACGACCTCGGCACCGTCCGCGGAGAGCCGGATGACGTCTTCGGGAAGCCCGATCACCACGGGCCCGGGTCGACCGCTCGTCGCGATCCGGACCCCCTCGGAGACGACCCGCGCCGCCGAGGCCGGATCGTCGAGCGTGGTCACGTGTTTGGCGGTGCTGCCGAACCAGCCGGCAAGGTCGAACTCCTGGAACGCCTCCCGGCCTCGGTCGGCAACGGGAATGAGCCCCACGAAAAGGATCATCGGCGTGGCGTCCTGCCAAGCGGTGTGGACGGCGATGAACGCGTTCGCGGCGCCCGGTCCCCGGGTCACCATCGCGACGCCGGGTCGCCCGGTCAGCCTGCCCTCCGCCACCGCCATGAACCCAGCGCCGCCTTCGTGGCGGGTCACGACTGTCGTGATCGACGAGTCGTGGAGGCCGTCGAGCACGTCGAGGTAGGACTCCCCGGGAACCCCGTAGACGCGGGTCACGCCCTCCCGCTCGAGCTGCGCGACGAGGAGATGTCCGGCGGAGCGGACGCTGCGGGCCGCGGCCGGATCAGCGGCGGCGGACCCTGGGGCCGCCGGAGCAGTGGTTGTGTCGAGAGACATGCGCGCGGATCCTTTTCAGGTCGTTGGTGGTTGGAGGGCGAGGAGCTGCTCGAGTGGATCCCCGCGGCGGATGCGCCGGATGAGTTCCGGCTCGCCGAGGTCCGAGCGCAGCGCGGCGTCGAAGACGGCTGGCTCGACCGCACCGGGAGTCAGGGCAATGACACCGTTTTCGTCGCCTGCGACGATGTCGCCGTTGGTGATGGTCACGCCACCGATCTCGACGGGGCGGCCGATGCCGTCCAGTGCGGTGCCGAGGCGCTTGGTGGTCAGGGCTGTGACGCCGTGCGCGAAAACGGGCAGCACGTCAGCAGTCTCGCGCAGGGCCGCGGCATCCGTCACCGGGCCGTCGACGACGACGCCGGCGGCACCGCGGGCGATCGCGGCGGCGGTCGTGACCGCGCCGACCGGGGCATGCCGGCCGCTTCGAACCCGGATCACCAGCACCGAGCCCGGTTCGAGGCGGAGCACGGCGTGGTTGACCGCGATCGCGTCGGGCTGGGCGAGGTCGACGGTGACCGCGGGACCGGCCATCCGGCTCACCTTCCCAATCGGCCGGATGCGTGCCTCGCAGAAGCCGGCCTCCAGGAAGTGTCCCAGGGTCGGCAACTCGACACCCGCGAGCGCGTCGAGCAGAGCCCGGACGGCGCTGGCGTCGTGCTCAGCCATCGGCCTTCTCCTTGACAAGTGCTACGCAGTCGATTTCCAGCGCGACGTCCCACAGGTCCACGCACACCGTGGTGCGGGCGGGCAGGTGCTCGCCGAACCAGGCGGTGTAGATGCGGTTGTACGGATCGAGTTGATCGCGGTCGGTGAGGTACCCGTTGACCTTCACGACCTGATCGAGACCGCTTCCTACCGAGTCGAGGAGGGTGCGGAGGTTACCGAGCGTCGCCTCGAGCTGTGACTCGAAGTCCGCCGGGATGCTGCCGTCGGTGCGTACCGGGATCTGGCCCGAGGTGTACACGAACCCGTCGGCGATCACCGCCTGCGAGAACGCGCCCACCGGCTCGCTGAGGCCGACGACCGTCCGCACCCTCCGGATGGTCATCGGACGATCGCCGCCTGGCCAGATTCGTCGGAGATGTCGACGCGGTCGATATTGCTCAGGCGGCCCTCAGCGAGCAGCAGCAGGGAGACGAGCGACAGCAGCGCAGCGCCGGCGACGTACCAGGCGATCGAGGAGCTCCGGCCGGTCGCCTCGAACAGTGCGACCGTCACCGCCGGCGTGAGCGCGGAGCCCAGCAGGCCGGAGAGCATATAGGCAACTGAAAGTCCCGAGTAACGAATCTTCGAGCCGAAGAGTTCGGCCAGGAACGTCGCGATCGGCCCGTAGTTCGCCGAGAACGCGAGCATCATGACGGCGTACGCGACGATGACGAGCGGTTCGGAGCCGGTGTCAAGTATCCAGAAGAACGGTAAGGCGAATGCGGCCTCCGCGATAATGCCCGCGGCGATCACCGGCTTCCTGCCGACCCGGTCGGAGAGCCGCCCGAAGAACGGGATCGCGAAGAGCGCCACGACGCAGGCGACCAGCACCGCCCACAGCATCAGGCTGGTTGAGTGCCCGAGTTGTTTCTTGCCGTAGTTCACGCCCGACGCGACGAGCAGGGTGAACGTCGATCCCGTCGACAGCGTCGCGATGCCGCCCAGCAGAACCTGCTTCCAGTAGCGCCGGATCATATAGACAAAGGGCAGTTTGGCCTTGGCGCCCGTCTCGCGCACCTGCTGAAAGCTCGGGGTCTCTTCGATGTTGAGGCGGATGTAGATGCCGACGCCGACGAGGAACGCCGAGGCCAGGAACGGGATCCGCCAGCCCCAAGACACCAGGGCGTCCTCGGAGACGGCCGCGGTGACGATGAGGAATGCAAGGTTCGCGATCAGTGTTCCTGCGGGTACGCCCACCTGCACCATCGAGCCGTACACGCCGCGCTTGCCATCCGGCGCATGTTCGACCGTCATCAGTACGGCTCCGCCCCATTCACCGCCAAGGGCGAGGCCCTGGGTGACGCGCAGGAAGAGCAGGATGAAGGGCGCGGCGACGCCGATGGTCGCGTATGAGGGCAGAAGACCGATGCAGAACGTCGCCACGCCCATCGTGATCAGCGAGACGAGCAGCATCGACTTGCGGCCGAGCCGATCGCCGAAGTGGCCGAAGAGCACCGCACCGATGATGCGAGCGAGGTACGCCGACGCGAAGGTGAGGAACGACAAGATCGTGCCGACCGCGGGACTGAGTTCGGGGAAGAAGACTTTGTCGAAGACCAGCGCGGACGCTGTGGCGAAGAGGAACAGGTCGTACCACTCGACGGTCGTGCCGATCACGCTCGCGAACGCGATCTTTCTCATCTTGGCGCGATCGAGGCGGCCGGAACGCACTTCGGGCGCTCCGTCGGTCTGGGTCGTCATCGTTTACTCCAAAGGGGTAGGGGATCAGTCTGATCGCGTGAGCAGCGGCCTATGCGGCGTGCCCACAATCTTCGCGGGGTAGGGCGTGTGTCACAATCGGCATTTGCACACGTTTCCTTGGGTTGGCAGTGCAAATGCACAGGCCTGCGATCGTTATCCACGAGCGATGCGTTCCGTTTTGTCCGTCGGATAGGTGTTTAGCCCATCGACTCCGTTGCCAGAGGCCCTAGGCTGATGCCATGTCGACAGTTCAGGAAGCGAACACGTGGGCGAAGCTTCTCGAACGACTCTCCGCCGACCGCGAGACGCTGGTCGAAGACTTCCTCGCTCGACTCACGAGCACCCACTTGTACGACGGCTACGACCTCGCACAGGAGGACCTCCGCAGAGCAGCGACCGACACAATCGAGATGCTGATCCTGCAGATCGGTGGCGTGCCATTGCCCGCTCACTTGAAGAACCTCCCCGCAAGGCTCGGCGTGCGCCGGGCACGGCAGGGTGTAGCGCGGGAAGTGCTTCTCGAGGCAGTGCGCCTCGATTTCCGGGTGCTGTGGTCGGGGCTGTTGCGCGCGAACGGCGATCGGCCCGCCGACATTCTTGTCCTACACACCGAGGACGTGCTCTCCGCCGTCGAGCGCTACATCAGCGAAGTCCAGGCCGCGTATCTCGACGAACAGGCCGCGCTCAACCGGGATTCCCGAGTGGAGATCTCCCGGGCATTCTCCCGTCTGCTGGCCGCCGGCGACGACGTCGCAACCGTTGCGAACGAAGTGGCTGCGGTCTTGAGGTTTCGCGCTGACGCCGAGTTCGAGGTAATCAGCGTGACGGTGTCCAACACGGAACGTGCCCGGCGCGCCATCGCTGCCGACAAGAGTGGCCGCCACTCCATCAGTTGGGACTTCGACGACGGCACCACGTTCGTGCGCGAGCGAATCTCGGGCGCAAGCTGGACGACGGCGTTCATCGACATCCCCGGCGGCCTGGTCGAAACCACACCGGGGCTTCAGAATGTCCCCAGCGCCATCGAACTCGCCCGGGCAATCGCGCGGCACACCGGCGAGCTGAACCCCGGCCTTTCGACCGAAGCTGACGTGTGGCCCTGCATTGCCCATGAGCGGCTCGGCCCGTTCCTCCCGGGATTGCACAGCAATGCTGTCGCCGCCATTGATGAACTGCCCCAACCAGATCGGGACCGACTGGTTGACACCGTGCTGCAATTCTGTACGAACGGATCGATCAAGGAAACCGCCGAAACTCTCTTCTGCCATCGCAACACCATCGTGAACCGTCTCCTGCGGTTCCATGACCTAACGGGACTGGACGTGACGATTCCGGTGGACGCCGCGCGAGCACTGATCGCCATCGGAACCCCACTTCCTGCCGCACATAGGTCGTCGTAGACCAGCAAGCTGAACGTTGTCAGGACGGGCGGGCGGAGTCGCCGTAGTGGTCGATGATGAATTCCGAGAGCCGACCTGCGATCGCAGAGAGCGTCGTTGCGCCGGGGTGCTGCGGATCCCAACCGCCGAACAAGCGGATGCTCAGCACACGGCCTCCCACCGTGATCCTCAGTGCGCGTAGCCCGAAGCGGCGGGGCGGTTCCTCCGGCAGGACAGTGGCAACAGATCGCCGGCATGGTCCGCGAGAAGACCCTCATCGAGCGGCGCATTGTGCTTCCACTGTCGCGTCCCGGTCAAGCCGCATAACACGGTGTGATGCCACCGCAGGCAATCGTGCTTTTCGGCCCTCCCGGCACGGGTAAGACGACGTTCGCCCGCGCGATCGCCAGCCGTCTGGGGTGGCCGTTCGTTGAACTGTTCCCGTCACGTCTGGCGGTCGGCGACGGCGGGCTCGCGGCCGGCCTTAGCGACGCATTTGCTCAACTGCATGAGCTCGATAATGTCGTCGCTTTTATCGACGAAGTAGAAGAGGTGGCCTCTCAACGCGGGTCTGGTTCGCTCGCGGCGACGGCCGTGGTCAACGAGCTCCTAAATGCCTCGTGCAGTTCCGCGACCGATCTGGCCGACTCCTGGTGTGCGCGACGAACTCGGTGCGCGATCTAGACTCAGCGTTCCTGCGACATGGCCGCTTCGATTACGTCCTTCCGATCGGGCCGCCGGATGACCAGGCGCGCGACGCGCTTTGGCGACGCTACATAGCAGACCCCGGCATCGACGTGGCGGCCTTGGTGTCGGCAACTCGTGGCTACACACCCGCCGATGTCACCCACGTGGCGCGCGCAGTCGCTCAGGCGACGTTCGAGAGGAGCGTAGATGGTGGGGTGCGGTGCCATGCGAGCACAGACGATTACCTCCGTACCGTCGAAGCGACTCGCCCGACGCTCACCCCTGAGCAGGTGTCAGAGTTCGATACCGAGATCACCCATTACGCACGATCGTGACTCCGACTCGTCGATGCGGTCAGCGGGCGCCTCTCGACCCTGTGACCCCCAGAGAACCACGTCGCCGTAGTTGTCGTTGACATAGATCACGTCAACGTCTTCGCGGTCACTCGCCACAGAGATCAGGCCGGCCAACGGTGTCGCTGATGAACCGTGCATACCCTGTCACCCGATCTTGACACTTGGCGGGCGACAATAGAGGGTGATGGACTTCTATTCCGCCTACCACCAGGGCTTTGTGCGCGTCGCGGCCTGCACCCACCACACGACCCTCGCCGACCCCGCGGCGAACGCCGAGTCGGTGCTGCGGATGGCCCGGACATGCCACGATGACAGCGTCGCGCTAGCGGTATTTCCCGAGCTGACGCTGTCCGGTTACTCGATCGAGGACATTCTGCTGCAGGACGCCCTGCTGGACGCCGTTGAGGACGCGGTGCTCGACGTCGTGGTGGCGTCCGCCGAATTGATGCCCGTTTTGGTGGTCGGCGCCCCGCTGCGGTATGCGCACCGGATCTACAACACCGCCGTGGTGATCCACCGCGGCCGGGTGCTCGGCGTGGTGCCGAAGTCCTACCTGCCCACCTACCGGGAGTTCTACGAGAATCGCCAGATGGCGGCCGGCGACGACGTGCGCGGCGCTATCCGGATGGGCGACGCGGACGTCCCGTTCGGCCCGGATCTGTTGTTCACGGCGACGGACCTGTCGGGTTTCGTGCTGCACGTCGAGATCTGCGAGGACATGTTCGTCCCCGTGCCGCCGAGCGCAGAGGCCGCTCTGGCGGGGGCGACGGTTCTGGCCAACCTGTCCGGAAGCCCGATCACCATCGGGCGCGCCGAGGATCGCTGCCTGCTGGCTCGCTCGGCGTCGTCGCGCTGCTTGGCCGCCTACGTCTACGCGGCAGCCGGCGAGGGCGAGTCCACCACCGATCTGGCGTGGGACGGCCAGACCATGGTGTGGGAGAACGGAGTGTGTCTGGCTCAATCCGAACGGTTCCCCAAGGGCGAGCGACGCTCGATCGCCGACGTAGATCTGGAGCTGCTGCGCTCGGAGCGGCTGCGCATGGGCACGTTCGACGACAACCGCCGTCACCACCGGATCACCGCGGAGTCGTTCCGGCGGGTGGAGTTTGCACTCGATCCGCCATCCGGCGACATCGGTTTACTACGCGAGGTCGAGCGGTTCCCGTTCGTGCCAGCGGATGAGTCACGGCTGCAACAGGATTGCTATGAGGCCTACAACATACAGGTGGCGGGTCTCGAGCAGCGATTGCGTGCGCTGAACTACCCGAAGGTGGTGCTGGGGCTGTCGGGCGGTCTGGACTCCACGCACGCCTTGATCGTCGCTGCCCACGCGATGGACCGGGAAGAGCGGCCGCGCAGCGACATTCTGGCCTTCACCATGCCGGGTTTCGCGACGGGCGAGCGCACCAGGGGCAACGCCACTCGGCTCGCCGAAGCGTTGGGTATCACGTTCGAGACCATCGACATCAGGTCGACGGCCGAGCTGATGCTCACCGAGATGGACCACCCGTTCTCTCGCGGTGAGAAGGTCTACGACGTCACGTTCGAGAACGTGCAGGCCGGTCTGCGTACCGATTACCTGTTCCGGCTGGCCAATCAGCGCGGCGGAATCGTGCTCGGCACCGGGGATCTGTCCGAGTTGGCGCTTGGATGGTCGACCTACGGCGTCGGCGACCAGATGTCGCACTACAACGTCAACGGCGGCGTGCCCAAGACGCTGATCCAGCATCTGATCCGCTGGGTCATCTCGTCGCACCAGTTCGACGACGCGGTGAACGACGTGCTTCGGTCGGTGCTCGACACGGAGATCACCCCGGAGCTCGTCCCGACGGGTGAGGACGAGGAGATCCAGAGCAGCGAAGCCAAGGTCGGACCATATGTGCTGCAAGATTTTTCGCTGTTCCAGGTGCTACGGTTCGGATTTCGTCCGTCGAAGGTCGCGTTCCTGGCGTGGCATGCGTGGAGTGATCCGGAACGCGGTGACTGGCCCGTCGGATTTCCCGAAGACAAGCGGCCGACCTACTCGCTCAAGGAGATTCGGCACTGGCTGCAGGTCTTCGCGCAGCGGTTCTACTCGTTCAGCCAGTTCAAACGCTCGGCTTTACCGAACGGGCCCAAGGTGTCTCATGGTGGATCGCTCTCGCCGCGCGGTGACTGGCGCGCACCGTCGGACATGTCGGCCCGCACCTGGCTCGACGAGATCGAACGTGAGGTTCCGGAGGACTGAAGCGCGCTGTCCCTGGCTCGACGATCTCGCGTGTTTCACGCGGACGCGCGCGGCTTTTCGCGGCTGACCGCGTCGAGCAGCCGCTTCGCGGCCACCGTTGCTCCGTCGGTGCGGATCGTGTCGGCCACGGCGGTCGCTCGTGCGCGGGTCTCGGGGGCCAGGGCAGTCCCGAGCGCGGCCGACAAAGATTCGGTCGTCGGAGTCGGACCGTCGTGCGCCGCACCGATACCCAGGTCGGCCACCCGGCCGGCCCAATACGGCTGGTCCGCTATTTGGGGCACCACCACTTGAGGCGCGCCGCCCCGGGTCGCCGTCGTCGTCGTGCCTGCGCCGCCGTGGTGCACGACGGCGGCCGTCCGGGCGAACAGTGCCTGGTGGTTGACTTCGCCGACGATGAAGCAGTCGTCCCGGTCGTCGATCAGGGCCAGGTTGGCCCAGCCGCGGGAGACGATGGCGCGACTGCCCTGCGCACGGATCGACTCGATGGCCACCCGCGCGACGTCCTCTGGGGCGCGCACGCTGCTGAAACCCACGTACACCGGTGGTGTGCCTGCGTCCAGGAACGCCACCAAGTCGGCCGGGAGTGGACGTTCGTCGGGCAGGATCCACGCGCCGGTCTGCACGACATCGAGATCCGGCGAACCAGGCCATGGGGCCAGGGTGGCGTCCGCCGCAAGCCACGGGTGGTCGGTGAAGACGTGGTCGCGGACATTGTCGACCGGCGGCAGGCCCAGCGCCGCGCGGTGGATATTGAGCGGAGCGCCGTACAGTGCCTGCACCCGCTCGGCATCCACCTCCCACAACACGCGGTTGTCGGTCACGCCCGGCGGAAACGGCCGGCCCGGCCGCGGCAGCGGCGTGAAGTGTGGCGACGGCAGGACCGGCGGAGTGAACGACACGAGCACGTAGGGGATGCCCCGTTCCTCGGCCACCGTCCGCGCGCCGGCAGGCATCAGGCCCGTCGCCACCAGCGCGTCGCATCCCTCGGCTGCCGGGCCGAGCGACTCGAACTGCGCGGCGACCAACTCCGCTGCGACTCGCGGCGCGTCCGCGGGTGTCGAGGGCTTCGCTTGCTTGTCCCCGTGCACCAGCGCGCGCACTGACCGACCCGTCCGCACCATCGGCACGTCGACACGGGCCAGCAGGTCTGCGAAATCCGGCGGCGCGCACATCCGCACCTCCGCGCCGAGTGCCCGCAACGCCACCGCGAATCCCAGCATCGGTTCGACGTCCCCGCGCGACCCCCAGGTCGACAACAACACACGCATTTCGCTACCCCCAATATCCGCAGGTTCTGGCTTCGGCCTGGGGGTACTCCCCACGCAGGCGGGGGGCCCACCCGGCCGAAGGACAGGGGACGATTCTGCGGCACGACCCGGGTCTTGCCGCAAGCCCCCCGGTGCGCTATATGTTGAGAGTGGAAGGGAGTCAGTAGACCCCTTCCCTTTTTGTCCGCGGTGTTTTCCGTCGGCCTACGACCCTGGGCGCGCGACTTGAGACTACCGCCACTCCTTAGCGGCGGCAGCCCACTCCCGGGACGAAGCGGCCGACGTTGGCAAGGTAATCGCGGTAGGCATCACCGTGCACGGTCAGCAGATGAGGCTCTTCGACGACACGGACCTGAAGCTCGATCGTGACGACGAGTAGCGCGAAGCCCACGAGTGCCACGACATTCGGGGTTACCAAGGCGATTCCGAGGCCGAACACCACCATCGCGGTGAAGATCGGGTTGCGCACCCAGCCGAACACGCCTCTGCGGACCAGCGTCGTGGTCTCGTTCGGGTCGACGCCGATGCGCCACGAATCACCCATGTCCAGCTGGGCATAGATGGTCGCGGCGATGCCGACGACCGCGATCATGGCTCCGGTGATGTGGATCCACGCGTAGTCGAGCGGGGCCAACGGGGCCACCACGCCGACCAGTTGCAGGATCGGCGCGAAAGCGGCCGCTGCCATCGAGACGATGAAACTCACTCCGGCGCACCATTCCATCGAACCGGGGCGGCCGCTGATACCGCGGAAACCGGTCGATCCGGTGCGGCGCCGCTGTTCCCAACTGCGCCAACCGAATCCGAGTGCGCCGAAGACGACGAACAGTACAAGCGCGACAACGGGCATCGCAGTTCCCTTCATCAGCAACACGGGTCACCCCGCAATGCATTGAATCCCTCGCGGACCGCAATCGCGGCGATCACCAGCGCCGCAACGGGATCCGCCCAGGACCAACCGAACAACGCGTTCAGCGTGAGACCTATCAGCAGGACAGCGGACAGGTATGTGCACAGCAGCGTCTGCTTGGAATCGGCGACCGCCGACAGCGAGCCCAGCTCGCGGCCCGCGCGCCGCTGCGCCACCGACAGCGCCGGCATGACGACCAGGCTTACCGCCGCGAGCCCGATCCCGATCGGCGAATGCCTTGCCTCGCCCATCCCCAACAGCGACAGCACCGAGTCCACGCCGACGTAGAGCGCAAGCGCGAAGAACGAGAACGCGATGAACCGCAGCGCCGCCTTTTCCCGAGTCTCGGGATCTTTCGCCGAGAACTGCCAAGCCACCGCGGCTGCCGATGACACTTCGATCGCCGAATCCAGGCCGAAGCCGATCAGGGCCGACGACGACACCCGTGCGCCCTCGCCCAGTGCGATGACCGCCTCGACGACGTTGTAGGCGATGGTGGCGGCGACCAGCAGCCGAATGCGGCGCTCAAGGACGCCGCGGCGCGTCGAGCCCGGGGGAGCAGACATCAGCAGCAGTCGGCGGTCTCGGCGGCGGGGCAGCAGGCCGGGTCGACGGCGAGCACCAGACCGATCAGGTCGTCGAGCGCGTGGGCGATCCGCGCGTCGGCGAGCTCGTAGCGGCTGCGCCGGCCCTCGGGCTGTGCCACGACCAGGCCGCAGCCACGCAAACATGCCAGATGATTGGACAGGATCTGCCGCGACACCCCGATCTTGTCGGCCAGGTCGGACGGATAACCCGGGCCGTCGCGCAGCGTCAGCAGGATTTCCGCGCGCGTCGTGTCCGACAGCGCGTACCCGAACCGCGACAGGACGTCGCTACGTGGCATCGTCTGCATGAACAGACAGTACATTAGATCCTGTATTCAGAAAAGGCTGAACTGTTGTCAGAGCCGACCTTCGATGCGCAGGTCGGGGTGCACCCAGTCGGGTGATCGCCGCTCCTTGAACGCGCGAAAGCCTTCGAGCGCTTCGGGCGAGGAATAGCTGGCCTGCATGCCGATGCGGTCGAACAGACCGAGGTAGTTGTCCAGGCTGGACTTGACCGTGCTCCTGGCCGCCGGCGCGGTTCGACAGCACTGGCCGAGCACCTCGCGCGCGCCGTCGAGCCGCTCGTCGTGCGGAACCACCCGTGCGACCATGCCCCACTCCAGCGCCTCCTGCGCGGACAAGCTGCGGCCGGTGAACATCAGGTCGCGGGTGCGGACGGGGCCGATCAGGCGTGCCAGCATCTGGCTGTAGTACGTGTCGGCGATCCCGCGAAGCAGCTCGGGCACCCGAAACGTCGCTCGGTCGCTTACCACGGCCATGTCGCTGCACAGCGCGATCTGCAGGCCGCCGCCCTGACACAGCCCGTTGACCGCCGACACCACCGGCTTGACGGACTGGCGCAGCGTCTCGAACGGGGTGACGTCCATGCCCAGCGCGGACCCAAAGGTCAACCAATTGTCCGAGCCGTCGCCACCACCCATGTCGCCGCCGGGGGCGAAGACGTCGCCGCTACCGGTGATCAGTAGACCCGCAAGATCCGGGTCGGCGTCGACGTGCCGAACCGCGTACCTGATGCCGAAGTACATCGCCGGTGTCATCGCATTGCGGGCCTCCGGGGGTCCAGTGTGCAGACACCGAACGGCCCCTCACGTGTGAAGCGCAGGCACGGGGTGCCGAGCCAGTCGCCATCCGGTGGATGCGGCGTGCTGGTCGTGGTCGTCATAACTGTCGGTCCCGAGCCTTTCTGTTGGAGACAGCGTCATCGATCGCCTCCGCATAGGGCGCGCAATCTCCCGCCCCCGGCACCAGCGTCGACAGAGCGCCTGCCGCGCATGCCCGGCGCAGCGCATCCTCGTGACCCTCCAGCCATCCGGCGGCGAGCACTCCGGCGAACACATCGCCCGCGCCGGTGGTGTCGATAGCCTCGACGCGGGGCGACGGCACGTCGAACCGCTCATCCGCGCCGAGATAGCTGGCGCCGCGCGCGCCCCTGGTGATCACCAGATGTGGTACCGGCCAATGCCATTCGCGGGCCTCGGCCTCGTTGACGACGACCACGTCGGCCAGCCCGGACAGCGCCAGCAGGTCGTGGGGTTCGGCACCCGCAGGCGACGCGTTGATGATGACGACCGCGCCCGAGGCCCTCGCCATCCGCGCAGCGGCGACGGCAGTGGCGATCGGGATCTCCAACTGCAGCAGCACGACGTCGCTGTCAGCGATCACCGCTCGGATGTCAGCGGAGTTCACGCTCAGATGCGCGTTGGCGCCGGGCGCCACCACAATCGTGTTCTCCGCGGCGGAGTCGACCACGAGCACCGCCGAACCGCTCGGCCCGGGCAGGCTGACCACACCGTCAAGCCCGACCTCGTTGGCGTGCAGGTGCGCGCGCAGTTGCTCGGCAGCCGAGTCCGTACCGAGTGCCGCGACGAGATGCACCGACGCGCCGGCCCGGGCAGCGGCTACGGCTTGGTTGCCGCCTTTGCCTCCTGGCGACAACGAGAGTGACGATGCGAGAACGGTTTGTCCCGGCCGCGGGAGGGCATCGACTGTGAACGTGAGGTCGGCGTTGACACTGCCTACTACGCAGACCCGCGCCACCATAATTGTCAACGCTAGTCCAGCGGACTCTGGAGGACTCGATGATTTATGCGCCGGATCCGGTCGAACAGACCGCACTCGACGATCTGAAGCGGCGACTGCAGTCCACAGGGCGCGCTCGGTTACCCGAGGGCATCGGCTGGGAGCGCGGTGTCGACGTCGACTATCTCGCGGAACTGGTGTCCTACTGGGCGAATTCGTACGACTGGCGGATAGCCGAGAGGCGCATCCAGTCCTTGCCGTGGACGGGCGTGGCCGTCGACGGGACCACGCATCGTGCGCTGCACCAAGCGGTGTCCGGCGGCGCCACGACGGTGGTGCTGCTGCACGGCTGGCCGGATTCGGTCTTGCGGTTCGAGCGGGTGCTGCCGCTGCTGACCGACCTCAACGTCGTCGTCCCGTGCCTGCCCGGATTCCCGTTCGCGCCGCCGCTGACGCGGCCCGGCATGTCGATGACCAAGATGGCCGAAGTCGTCGACGGGGTGCTGAGGGGTCTTGGCTACGACCGCTATGTGGTGTCCGGCGGCGACGTGGGCAGCGGCGTCGCCGAGGCCCTGGCGGTGCGGGCGCCGGACAGCGTGGCGGCGCTGCACCTCACCGACATCCCGTACACGCATATGTTCAGCCTCGACGCGTCCGACCTGACCCCCGACGAGCAGGCGTATCTGGCGGCGGGCAGGCGGTGGCAGATGACCGAGGGCGCCTACGCGCTCGAGCAGGCCACAAAGCCGCACACGCTGGCGGCCGGGCTTGGCGATTCGCCGGCCGGGCTGCTCGCCTGGATCGTCGAGAAGCTGAGGTCCTGGAGCGACTGCGGCGGCGACGTCGAATCGGTGTTCCCGCGCGATGACCTGCTCACCTGGGTGACCGCGTACTGGGTGACCGCGACGATCGGGACATCGTTCTCGTCCTACGTCGAACCCAATGAGCCGGCAGAGTGGGTGGCCACACCCACTGCAGTGACGATCTTTCCGCACGACCTCGTTCCGGCACCGCGGTCGTTTGCCGAACGGTTCTTCGATGTCCGGGTCTGGACCGAGGAGCCGGCCGGCGGCCACTTCGCGGCCTGGGAGCGTCCGGAACGATTTGTAGACGGGTTGCGCGCGGCGGTCGCGCTCGCGACCTGACAGGTGTCGAGCGCCACAGGCAGGTTCGATACGCTGGGCTAATGAGTCTGCAAGCACCGCCGGTTGCCGACTTGCGCCAGCAGGTCCACGACGCTGCCCACCGCGCCCGCGTCGCGGCACGCACGCTGGCCACACTGAGCACCGAAACCAAGAACCGCGCGCTGAACACCGCCGCCGATCACGTGCTCATGCACACCCACGACATTCTGGCGGCCAACAAGCACGACCTCGATGCCGCCCGCGCCGCCGGGACACCCGACGCGATGCTTGACCGGCTCGCGCTGAACCCGAACCGCATCGACGGCATCGCCGACGGGCTGCGCCAGGTCGCGGGCTTGCCCGACCCGATCGGGGAGTTGATCCGTGGCCGCACCCTGCCCAACGGGCTTCAACTGCGCCAGCAGCGGGTTCCGCTCGGCGTGGTGGGAATTGTTTATGAGGGCCGGCCCAACGTGACCGTCGACGCGTTCGGGCTGACGCTCAAGTCGGGCAACGCCGTGTTGTTGCGTGGCAGCTCGTCGGCGGCGCGCTCGAATGCGGCACTGGTGTTCGCACTACGCGCCGCGCTGGCCGCCGAGGGGCTCGAGTGCGACGCCGTGCAACTGCTGCCCAGCGAGGACCGCGCCAGCGTCACGCACCTGATCCAGGCCCGCGGCCTGGTCGACGTCGTCATCCCGCGTGGGGGAGCGGGCCTGATCGACGCGGTGGTCCGCGACGCCCAAGTGCCCACCATCGAGACCGGCGTCGGCAATTGCCATGTGTACGTTCATGAATCGGCCGATCTTGAGGTCGCCGAGCGCATCCTGCTCAATGCCAAGACCCGCCGACCCAGTGTGTGCAATGCGGCCGAGTCGCTGTTGGTCGACTCCTCGATCGCCGATCGCGCGGTGCCCCGGCTCACGAAAGCCCTGCAGGACGCGGGAGTGACGGTGCACACCGACCCGTCCGTGGACGAGCTGCGTGCCGAGTTCCTCTCGATGGACATCGCGCTGGCGGTGGTCGACGGTGTCGACGCCGCTATCGCCCACGTCAACGAATACGGCACCGGGCACACCGAAGCCATCGTGACGACGAATCTCGCTGCAGCACAACGGTTCACCGAGCAGGTGGACGCCGCAGCGGTGATGGTCAACGCGTCCACCGCGTTTACCGACGGCGAGCAGTTCGGTTTCGGTGCTGAAATCGGCATCTCCACCCAGAAGCTGCACGCCCGCGGACCCATGGGTCTGCCAGAATTGACGTCAACCAAGTGGATTGTGTGGGGCGACGGCCACACCCGCCCGGCCTAACAGGAGAGTCTTGTGAGCGTCCCCGCACGCCCGGCACCGATGTTCGCTGACATCGACGATGTCGCACGGCGATTGGCCGAAACCGGCTATCTGCCCGACACCGCAACGGCCACAGCGGTCTTCCTCGCCGACCGGCTGGGCAAGCCGTTGTTGGTGGAGGGTCCTGCCGGCGTGGGCAAGACGGAATTGGCCCGAGCGGTCGCGCAGGCCACCGGTTCCGGGCTGGTGCGGCTGCAGTGCTACGAGGGTGTCGACGAGGCCCGCGCGCTCTACGAGTGGAACCACGCCAAGCAGATCCTGCGAATTCAGGCCGGCTCTGCCGGACTTGCCGGCTCCGCCGGCGGTGGTGACTGGGACCAGACGAAGACCGATGTGTTCTCCGAGGAATTCCTGTTGACGCGCCCGCTGCTGACCGCGATCCGTCGCACCGAGCCGACGGTTCTGCTGATCGACGAGACCGACAAGGCCGACATCGAGATCGAGGGCCTGCTGCTGGAGGTGCTGTCCGATTTCGCGGTCACGGTGCCGGAACTGGGCACGATCACCGCTGAGCGGGCGCCTTTCGTCCTGCTGACGTCGAACGCCACGCGGGAATTGTCCGAGGCGCTCAAGCGCCGCTGCCTGTTCCTGCACATCGACTTTCCCGATCCCGAACTCGAACGGCGCATCCTGTTGTCGCGAGTGCCCGAGCTGCCGGAGCATCTCGCCGAGGAGTTGGTGCGCATCATCGGCGTGCTGCGCGGCATGCAGCTCAAGAAGCTGCCGTCGGTAGCCGAAACCATCGACTGGGCGCGCACGGTGCTGGCGCTCGGCTTGGACACCATCAGCGATTCGACAATCGCGGCCACGCTCGGAGCGGTGCTCAAGCACCAATCCGATCAAATGAAAGCGTCCGGCGAGCTCAGGCTGAATTGATGGGGCAGAACT
Source organism: uncultured Actinomycetota bacterium (assembly GCA_963715885.1). Lineage (GTDB taxonomy): Bacteria > Actinomycetota > Actinomycetes > Mycobacteriales > Mycobacteriaceae > Mycobacterium. The sequence continues at coordinate 82,547 of CAVQSK010000016.1, read as the reverse complement.
GATGGCCGTCCGCCGCACCCGCCCACCGCAGCCGTTGGCGCCGCATGGAATCCCGGGCCACCTGGTCGAGTTCGTCGAAGCACTTCGTGGGCAAGGGATTTCGGTCGGTCCGTCGGAGACGGTGGACGCCGGTCGGGTGATGTCGGTGCTCGGCCTCGGCGACCGGGAGGTGCTGCGCGAGGGTATTGCCTGCGCGGTGCTGCGCCGCCCCGATCACCGCGACACCTACGACGCGATGTTCGACCTCTGGTTTCCCGCGGCGCTCGGCGCCAAGACGGTGCTGCTCGACGACGACGACAACGGCGAAGGTGAACCTGAGGGCCTGCCGCCCGAGGACGTCGAGGCGATGCGCGCGGCGTTGGTCGACTTGCTCTCCGAGAACGCCGATCTGGCCAACCTGGACGAACGGATGGCCGCGATGATCGCGCAGATCGTCGAGGCGTACGGCCGCTACAGTTCCAGCCGCGGGCCGTCGTACTCGTCGTATCAGGCGCTCAAGGCGATGAACCTCGACGACCTCGACGGCAGGCTGCTGGCCGGCCTGCTCGCACCCTACGGCGACGAGCCAACTCCGACGCAGGAACAGATCGCCAAAGCCCTTGCAGCTCAACGAATCACACAACTGCGCAAGATGGTCGAGGCGGAGACCAAGCGTCGCACCGCCGAACAACTGGGCCGCGACCATGTCCAGATGTACGGCGTCCCACAGTTGGCCGAGAACGTCGAGTTCCTGCGGGCGTCGGGCGAGCAGCTGCGTCAGATGCGCCGGGTGGTGGCGCCGCTGGCCCGTACGCTGGCGACGAGGCTGGCCGCGCGGAGGCGACGGTCACGCGCGGGCGAGATCGACCTGCGCAAGACGCTGCGCAAGTCGATGTCGACAGGCGGCGTGCCGATCGACGTCGTGCTGAAGAAGCCACACCCGGCCCGGCCCGAGCTGGTGGTGCTGTGCGACGTGTCGGGCTCAGTCGCCGGGTTCAGCCACTTCACGCTGCTGCTGGTGCACGCGTTGCGTCAGCAGTTCTCCCGCGTTCGCGTCTTTGCGTTCATCGACACCACCGACGAGGTCACCGAACTGTTCGGGCCGGACGCGGACCTGGCGGTCGCCGTGCAGCGCATCACCCGCGAGGCAGGCGTGTACACCCGTGACGGGCACTCCGACTACGGCAACGCGTTCGTGTCGTTCATGGAGAAGTGGCCGAACGTGCTCTCCCCCCGCAGTTCCTTGCTGGTTCTCGGCGACGGCCGCAACAACTACCGCAATCCGGAGACCGACCTACTGGCCCACCTGGTCGACGCAAGCAGGCACGCGCACTGGCTGAACCCCGAGCCCAGGCACCTATGGGGTAGCGGTGACTCGGCGGTGCCGCGCTACCAAGAGGTCATCACCATGCATGAATGCCGCTCGGCCAAGCAGCTGGCCGCGGTGATCGACCAGCTGCTACCGGTCTGAGCTGCCCATTGCGCCGCGAAACTTTATTCCGGCCGAAGAAGTGCGAGTAGACGCCTGCTGGAAATACAGTTTCGCCGATTCCGCTCGTTCTAAGCGGTCGACACCGCTCCCGTAAGCTGGCTATTCGTGGCTTCTCGACGCAGGATGGGCGTGATGGGTGGGACATTCGATCCCGTCCACAACGGCCACTTGGTCGCGGCCAGCGAGGTCGCCGATCTCTTCGAGCTGGACGAGGTGGTGTTCGTCCCGACCGGCCAGCCGTGGCAGAAGCATCACCGCTACGTCACCGCCGCCGAGGACCGCTACCTGATGACGGTGATCGCCACAGCGTCCAATCCGAGGTTCTCGGTGAGCAGGGTGGACATCGACCGCCGCGGCCCCACCTATACGAAGGACACGTTGCGTGACCTTCGCGCGGTCAATCCGGACACCGACCTCTACTTCATCACCGGCGCCGACGCGCTGGCATCCATCCTGTCGTGGCAGAACTGGGAGGAAATGTTCTCCATCGCGAGGTTCGTCGGGGTGAGCCGACCCGGCTACGACCTGGACGGCAAGCACATCGCGGCGGCGATGAAGGAACTGCCCGCCGACGCCCTGACACTGGTTGAGGTGCCTGCGCTGGCGATCTCGTCGACCGACTGCCGCAAGCGCGCCGAGGAGTCCCGGCCGATCTGGTATCTGGTGCCCGACGGCGTGGTGCAGTACGTATCCAAGCGCAACCTCTACGCCGCCCAGCCGTTGGTGACACAGGGCAAGCACCAATGAGCGCCTCCGACGAAGCGATCCGCATGTCCACGGTGGCCGCCCAGGCAGCCTCATCCAAGCTCGCCGAGGATGTCGTTGTGATCGACGTGTCCGGGCAGCTGGTCATCACCGACTGCTTCGTCATCGCGTCGGCTTCCAACGAGCGCCAGGTGAACGCCATCGTCGACGAGGTCGAAGAGAAGATGCGCTTAGCGGGTTACAAGCCGGCCCGTCGCGAGGGACGCCGAGAGGGCAGGTGGACGCTGCTCGACTATGTCGACATCGTGGTGCATATCCAGCATCAGGATGAGCGCGACTTCTACGCCTTGGACCGGCTGTGGCGCGATTGCCCCTTCCTGACGGTTGAGCTGGAGCCGTCGGAATGAGGATCTGCCGACTGGTCATGCTGCGGCACGGGCAGACCGAGTACAACGCAGGCAGCCGGATGCAGGGCCAGCTCGACACCGAGTTGAGTGACCTGGGCCGCGAGCAGGCTTCGGCCGCCGCGGAGGTGCTTGCCAAACGGCAACCAGTGCTCATCGTGTCCTCGGATCTGCGACGCGCCCTGGACACCGCGGTCGTGCTCGGTGAGCGGGCTGGGCAGCCGGTCCTGGTCGATACCCGGCTGCGCGAGACGCATCTGGGCGACTGGCAGGGGCTGACCCATCTCGAGGTCGATGCCGCCGCGCCGGGTGCCCGGCTGGCGTGGCGGGACAACGCCCGATGGGCACCGCACGGCGGGGAAAGCCGGGTCGACGTTGCGGCACGCAGCATGCCGCTGGTGGCAGAACTGATCGCCGAACAAACCGAATGGGGTGTCGACGAACCGGAGCGGCCGGTGGTGCTGGTCGCTCATGGCGGCCTGATCGCCGCGCTGACGGCGGCGCTGCTGGGTCTGCCGGTCGACAACTGGCCGATCCTGGGCGGCATGGGCAACGCCAGCTGGGTGCAGTTGTCGGGGCATAGCGAGACAGGCGCTGCGCCCAAGGACGTCCGCTGGCGGCTCGACGTGTGGAACGCCTCGGCACAGGTTGCCAACGATGTCTTGTGATTCGGCGACGCGGCCGACCCTGCTCGTCTTCTGCGACTCGCTGTCCTATTACGGCCCTAGCGGCGGACTGCCGTCCGACGATCCGCGAATCTGGCCCAATATCGTTGCCAGTCAACTGGGTTGGAACCTCGAGCTGATCGGACGGATCGGCTGGACGTGTCGCGACGTCTGGTGGGCGGCCACCCAGGATCCGCGGGCGTGGGCGGCGCTGCCGCGAGCCGGTGCGGTGATCTTCGCGACCGGTGGCATGGACTCGCTGCCGTCGCCGCTGCCCACCGCGCTGCGCGAGATGATCCGCTATGTGCGCCCACCGTGGCTAAGGCGGTGGGTGCGCGACGGCTACGGGTGGATGCAACCGAGGTTCTCGCCGATTTCCCACGCTGCGCTGCCGCCGCACTTGTCCGCGGAATACCTCGAAATGACCCGGAATGCAATCGATTTCAATCGGCCGGGCATCCCGATCGTGGCCTCGCTGCCGGCGGTTCACATTGCGGAGACCTACGGAAAGGCGCACCACGGGCGAGAAGGCACGGCTAAGGCCATCACCGAATGGGCTGAGCAGCACGATGTCCCGCTGGTCGACCAGAAGGCTGCGGTCGGCGAGTACATCATGAGCGGCCGCGGAAATCCGGATGGAATCCACTGGAACTTCGAAGCCCATCAGGCCGTGGCGGACTTGACGCTCAAGGCACTGGCGGAGGCCGGTGTTCAGCAACGGGATTCGGACGGTTAGCGATGCCCGTCGTAGTGGTGACCGACTCGTCGTCGCGCTTGTCGTCAGATGACCTCAAACAGTGGGACATTCGCCAAGTGCCGCTGCACGTGCTTGTCGACGGTATTGACTTGCGTGATGGTGTCGATGATGTGCCGTACGACATCCATGAGCTTGCCCGCGTTACGACGGCCGGCGCGACGCCCGTCGAGCTCGCCGAAACATACGGCCAGGCTTTGCAGGACAGCGACGGCGACGGCGTGGTCGCGGTGCACATTTCGGCGGCGCTGTCGAGCACGGTCAGCTCGGCCGTTGCGGCGTCGCGGGAATTCGGCCCCGCGGTGCGGGTGGTCAACTCGCGGTCGGCGGCAATGGGGGTCGGTTTCGTCGCACTGACCGCGGCCGGTACGTCGGCCTCCGGCGCAGACCTCAATGCCGTTGAAGCCGCGGCGCGTTCGGCGGTCCCGCGCACTCAGGCCTTCATCGTCGTTCACCGTCTGGACAACCTGCGGCGCAGCGGCCGGATCGGCACGGCGTCCTCGTGGCTCGGCACCGCCCTGTCGCTCAAGCCGCTGCTGTGCCTCGATGTGGACGGCCGGCTGGTGCTGGACCAGCGGATCCGGACGGTGGCCAAGGCGAATGCGGCGTTGGTCGACCGGGTGGCCGAGTTCGTCGGCGACCGCGGGGCCGCCGTCGCGGTACACCACGTCGACAACCATGACACCGCCGACGAGGTCGGCGCGGCACTGACGACGCGGCTTCCTCAGATCGAATCGCTCACCGTCACCGACATGGGCCCGGTGCTGTCGATCCACGTCGGTGGCGGCGCGGTCGGGGTCGCCGTACAGATCGCGGACATGTCCTAGTCAGTCAGTCATCACGAACGGTTGACAGTTACCTACCGTCAGCACAGACTTACCGACATGCCCGCGTCGCCAGCAGCTGTTCTCGACGCCCTCGGGGGTCGGACCCTCACCAGGTGGCTGGACGGGCACATTCAACCGCCTTGTCCTCCTGGCTGATTCAGCGCGTCAATGAGTCCGGCAATGCAGATGGCGCGTGACGAACGCGAGGAACTCGCCGTGCTACTGGAAGGCCTGACGCCCGAGCAGTGGGATAGCCCGACGCTGTGCGATCTTTGGCGGGTCCGCGATGTCGCCGTCCACACAGTCAGCTACGACGAACTCGATCCCGCGGCGTTGGTCGGTCGCTTCCTCAAGGGCCGGCTCAGTGTCGATCGCATCAACGCGCTGGGTGTCGCCGAATTTGCCGACCGGGCGCCGGAGGAGATTGCGGCGTTCGTGCGAGGCCATCTCGAACCACGCGGTCTGGCAACGGGATTCGGGGGAATGATCGCGGTCGCCGACGGCATGATCCACCAGCAGGACATCCGAAGGGTGGTCGGCATCTCCCGCACCATCGACCCCGAACGGCTGCGCGCGGTGTTGGACTTCGCGCGGTATGCGCCACTGATCCGGGGCGCCTGGCGGGCGCGTGGGGTGCGCCTGGTGGCCACTGACCTGAATTGGGCACATGGTCGAGGCCCCGAGGTGCGGGGGACCGGCGAGGCGCTGTTGATGGCGATAGCCGGTCGGCGCGCGGCGTTATCGGACCTGGAGGGTCCCGGTAAAGCCAAACTGGCGCAACATATCTGAGGCTACATTGCGGAGCGACCAGTGACCGGCGGCAGGTCCTTGAGCGTGGCGATGCCCGGCGGCGCGGCCACGACGGCGGGCACGGCATTCGTCACGGGCATGGCGGTGTAGATCATGCCAAGGCCCATGAACCCGGGCTCAGCCCAATCCTTCGGTGGCAGGCAGTGCAGCACCGTGCGCATATTGGGCAGGCCGAACACCTGGATGACGTGGCCGTGCTCGAGCGGCTTCGGCGGGGTGACGTGGTCGCCCATGATCCAGTTGAATCCCACGCTGACGACGTTGCGTTCGCCGACCCAGCAGCGGTGATAGCCATAGACACCGGCCACCGTGTCCTTCGGGATCTGCATGAAACCCAGGTCGGTGTCACCGGTGGCGGTCGTGAAGGTGACGTCGAACGTGATCCTGTCGAGTTTGGCGCCGATGGCGTCGGCCATCATCGCGGCCGATTCGGCGAAGACTTCGCTTTCGCGCCGGACATTTTCGGCCAGGCCGGGGGTGTCTGGATCCTGTGAGAAACCCATCGCGGTCTGGGTACCCGCCGACTCGTATGTGGAGCAGTCCACCGACTCGGTGATCCGGATCTCGTCGACCCGCTCGCACGATGCGCTGAGCACCATGCCGACCATGTTCGTCATGCCAGGATGGGCCCCACTTCCGAAGATCGTCGAATTGCCCTTCTCGCAGGCCTTTCGGATCCGCTCGAGATCCTCGGCAGACTGCTTGCCACCGGTGATCCACGCGGCGCTCGAGCACACGTTGACTCCGGATTCGAGCAGCCGGGCCAGCTCATCGATGTTGGGCCACAACGGGTTGTAACAACAAGCGTCGGGCTGCAGGGCAATCAGCGCGTCGATGTCATTGGTGGCGGTGACGCCTGTGGGCTCGGGCCAACCGGCGAGCTCGGCGGCATCGACGCCGACCCTTGTCCGCCGTGCGCAAAGACGCCGACCAATTCCATGTCGTCACGGCCGATGATGGCATGCAGCGACCGCCGTCCGATGTTGCCAGTCGTCCATTGGATGACGCGCAGCGGTTGGTCAGCGGTCGGTGTCGGCATGTCGTCTCCTCGATGAGTCTGAATCTGCATAAACACTAGATCGTCACGCGCAGGGGGCGGCGGCGCCTCCGATGCCCTTGGCGGTCAGCGCGGTGATACACCGTGCCCGGGATATGGATAGCATGCTGCAACCCGACGTGGGCGTCGCGCCAGAAGCGTTGCAGCGCATTGTGCTTGCGTACCGCGTTCCCGCCGGAGCGCGCGAAAACCTCCTGCGCGGGGATCTGCTCAACTCGATTGAGTGCTTCGTGCGACATCGACGCGCCTTCGGGCGACTGGTTTCCGAACTCCATGAAGCTAGCCGCGGGAACGCCGATGATGGACCGAAATCCCGCTACCAAGACCTACAAGTGCGTGCCGCCGTCGATGCGGACTTCTGTGCCGGTGATCGGCGTCCGCGGGCAGTCCGGGGCCTACGCTCTGCTTGGATTCCCCTGTGCCCTCGGTCATTCCGGAGGAGATCGATCCCGGCTGGACGCAGTTGAACCGGATGCCTTCCTTGCTGAACTCCAGCGCCAGCGCGTGCGTCATTGCTTGGACGCCAGCCTTGGACGCGGCATATGCCGACATGTAGGGGTGCGCGAAGTTCGCCGATGTGGAGCTGAAGTTCACGACCGCCGGCGCATTGCCGAGCCGCGATGCGGGGATGGCTTGTCGGGTCACCAGGAAGGTGCCAATGAGGTTGATCCGCAGGACCTGTTCGAAGTCGGCAAGCGTGGTCTCGGTGAAGTGCGCCGAGCGCAGGATGCCGGCCACGTTGACCAGCGTGTCCAGACCGTTCATCGCCTCGACCGCGCAGGCCACACCCGCAGCGACCGAGTCCTCGCTGGCGACGTCCATCGCGACCGTGGTGAGCCGGCTTTCCGACTCTCTGGCTTTGGTCTTTGTATCGGCCAGACCCGCCTCACTGACGTCTGCGGCGACAACTGTGCCGCCCTCTTCGAGGATGCGAAATACGGTGGCCTAGCCTATGCCCGACCCGGCTCCGGTCACCAGCACCCGGCGGTCGGCGTAACGCTGCAACGTGCCCACCGTCGGGATGCTAGTTCGTGACGGACTACTGACTCTGCCGAACCGTCGTATCCCGATGCGGCACTTGGACGTAGCCGGGGCGGTTCACATAACTCGACGAACAGACCGCCACGCGGCGCTCGTGGCCGGGGCCCGTAGGTTAGTCGGTCCGGGCACCACCGCAGCCGCGGGTACCGCTGCAAGCACAGCGCATGATGCGAGACTCGTTGGCGCATGGGTGATTACCAACGCAAAAGGGCACCCGGTCTGGGTGCCCCTTGCGTTTGGGTCGGTTACTTGACGTCGACGTAGACGGTCTGCGAAGTAACGGTTGTCTTGATCGAGCCGCCGCCGCGCGAGTCCGTCGTGTCGTGCGTCTGGCCAGGCCGGACCGCAACCACGGTGGCCTGATCGAGCGGGGTATCGCCGATGCGGTTGACGATCACGTTGTAGCCCTGCTGCTGCAATTGGCTGATGGTGTCTTGGGCGTTGCCGGGACCCGAGGGAGCGGCTTCGGCCGGGGAAGCCAGGCCGATTACCGCGGCGGCCAGTCCGCCTGCAAGCACAGTGGCGAATCCGAACTTCTTCATTTGGTGCCTTCTTCTTGTGTTGCTTCTGGCTTCGAGCCGTCGCTCGAATGTCGGTTCGGACGCTGCGTCTGATGTTGTAAACCAACAGGTGAGCGGGTTTTAATTCCGTTGGCAGTATTTGATTGACAGTTGGCAGTAACGCCTCTACCCGAGGCAACGCCGACGCGGTGGAGCCAGGGCTGGCAAGCCGTATCCCCTGGTGCCACAATCGGATTTATGAGGCCCGCTGGCCGGAAGGCCGCTGCGGGTTAATCCGTCGAGGAGAACACCATGAGCGCCCTCTACACCCTCACCCTGGTCGCAGCCGCCGGCATCGGTGTGATCTGGCTCGGGCTGCTGAACATCCGCGTGATCAGGCAGTTCGAACGTGGTGTCGTCTATCGGTTCGGCCGCGTTCAAAGCCGGGTCCGGCCACCAGGGCTGACCATGCTCATTCCGGTCGCCGATCGCCTTCAGAAGGTGAACATGCAGATCATCACGTTGCCGGTGCCCGCCCAGGACGGCATCACCCGCGACAACGTGACGGTGCGCGTCGACGCCGTCATCTACTTCAAAGTGGAGGATCCGGTGCGCGCGGCCGTCGACGTGCAGGACTACATGTCCGCCATCGCGCAGGTCGCGCAGACATCGCTGCGATCCATCATCGGCAAGAGCAATCTGGACGACCTGCTGTCCAACCGCGAGCGGCTGAATCAGGGCCTCGAGTTGCTGATCGACAGCCCCGCACTGGGCTGGGGTATCCACATCGACCGCGTCGAGATCAAAGACGTTGTGCTGCCCGACTCCATGAAGCGTTCGATCGCCCGCCAGGCCGAGGCCGAGCGGGAGCGCAGGGCCCGCATCATCACCGCCGACGGCGAGCTGCAGGCGTCCGAAAAGCTCGCCCAGGCCGCCGGGGTGATGTCCGAACAACCTGCGGCGCTGCAATTGCGTCTCTTGCAAACCGTTGTCGAGGTTGCTGCCGAGAAGAACTCGACACTCGTGCTGCCTTTCCCGGTCGAGCTGTTGCGGTTCCTCGAGCGATCAACACCGACCTCCGACGGGGAAACGCCGGAGCTGACAGCGCCGAAGGTTCCCGATGACGCCCGCGGCATCGAGCTCGAGAAACCGCTCACTGGAACTGCATGAACGCGGCATGATCGCGGTATGTCCGTTGACGCCGATGTGGTCGGCCGCTGGTTCGACGAATATTTCGACGCGTTCGCGGCGTGCGCTCGAGGTGACCGCGAGATGGGCGCATTGCTGGCCTTTTACGGCGTCCCTCTGATCCTCACGACCGACGACGGTGTCACCACGCTGATGACCGACGACGAGGCCGCGGCGGTGATGCAAAGCCAAATCGATGGACTGCGGGCAATGGGCTATCACCGCACCGTGGTCCTGCATTCCGAAGTGATCGTGCTCAATTCGACGTCGGCTCTCTACCGCGGCACTTTGTCGCGCCGCAACGCCGACGACTCCGAGATCGGTTGCCCAGCAATCACTTGCCTGGTGACCGACGACGTTGCCGGCCTACGGATCGCGCTGCTGGCCGCCCAGGGTCAGTGACGCGCTAGAGCGGGGCGCGTTCGGTGGGAACCGTGGCGTCGAGGGCCGCCGGTGTGGTGAGTTCCAGCGCGACGACCATCGACTCGAGCGCCCTGCCCCAACTTTCGTAGTACGGGCGCATCGGGTCGTCGGCGATCTCGGCCATCAGCCGCTGGCGAAACGTGTCCCACGACAGGTCGAGGCTTTCGACCAGTGCGACGGCGATTGCCAAGGCACGCGCCTGCCACGGCTCGTCGAACACGAGCTCGCCGTTGTCGCGGGGGAGTGACTCGTCGTCCAGCGGCACTCGCGTCACGGCCGCTGGACCCCGATCATCGCGTCGCGGGTCACGAGCCCGGCGAGTTGCTCCTCCGACAGGCCATTCGTCCCCTCGGGACGCATCGGCAGCACGAGGTAGCGTGCCTCGGCACTGGAGTCCCACACGCGGATCTCGACGTCGTCGCCAAGATCGGTCCCCAGCTCGGCGAGCAGCTTGCGCGGCTCGCGCACGGCGCGTGCGCGGTAAGCCGGTGCTTTGTACCATTTCGGCGGCAGCCCGAGGATCGGCCACGGATAGCAGGAGCACAACGTGCACACCACCAGGTTGTGGATCGTCGGGGTGTTCTCGACAACCACAATGTGATTGCCCTCTGGCCCCTCGAAGCCCAGTTCCTTGACGGCGGCGGTGCCCTCGGCCAGGAGCCGCTCCCTGTACGCCGGGTCCGTCCACGCCCGCGCAACGACCTTCGCGCCGTTCATCGGGCCGAGGTTGTCCTCGAAGTGCCGGACTATTTCGTCGACCGCGCCGGTGTCGAGGATGCCCTTCTCGACGAGCACGGATTCGATGGCGGCGACCCGCGCTTCGATGGGCGCGAGTTCCGCGGGGTGGTGGTGATCAGCGCTCATCAGGGGTCCTGGAGGTAGCGCTCGTACAGATCGACGTGCACGACTTCGCCGTCGGCGCCACCGTCGCCCCACAGCTCACGCGACGTGAAACGCACCGAGTACAGGGGGTCGGTCACGAATCCGCCGCCGTGCGCCTCGATGTCGGCGACGTTGGCCGCGGCGTCGACGCGCACCACGGTCCCGCGCCTGCCCTGCACGTAGCGTGGCGCGCGGGTGTGGCCTGGTGGGTGCCACTCGCGAACCCGGACTTCGTCGCCGACGGAGTGGCGCGGCTCGGTGCGCGGGGTGAGGTCATCGGGCAGCACGCCACGGTCGGGCCGAGACAGCGGAAAGCGACCGCCCGCGCGGCGCTCGAGTTCGTCGACTGATGCCGCGCCGGCCTCGACGGCCAGGGTCGTGACGCCGGTCAGCCAGTGCTCCCAATATGACGACGACAGATAGTGGGCGGGGTCCATGCGCTCGATCGAATGGCGGAACATACCGCCGTTGCCACCGAGCGGACCGACCGAGCCGACCATCAGGCGGAATGTCCGACGCTCCCAATCCTGCGCGAAGAACGGTTCGGTGTGCTCGTGGTCCACCGGCCCAAAGCCGTCGAGGCCACCGAGGTCATGCACGCCGTCCACGCTTGAGAATCCTACGGCGATTGCCTTCTCAGAAGACCTTGTTCAGGAGTCGATCATCGCCGGTATTCCCGTCGCTGGAGTCGCAGCATTGGCTACTGCGCCGCTGGCGCCCCGCCGGAGCCGTCTTCGCCGCGTACCTTGTCCGTGAGGTCCGGTTGACCGCATCGCCGGCGCTGGGCGCCGTCCCGCTGGCGTTCATCCGCAATCAGTTTCAGTACTGCAGCATCATCTGTCCGCACGCTGTCCAGGGCGCGATAACGGTGTCATCGCGGCGGCGCAGACCCCGGTGACGGGGCCGCAGAGCGGCAGTGCAGACCGCCCGAAGGATGACAACAGCGACAAGGGAGACGCTCGAGCGTCGGACTAATGCACGCTTTCCGTCCCCGAATTGCGTGACACAAGTATACGTTCGGCGACACCCACGCGAGGCCAGGGGCACTCGATCAGTCTGCGACGGGTTCGTCCTCGGTTGTCCGCTGACTGGACGTCGGCTGTTCCAACGACAATGCGATGCCGAGCGCCAGGAAGAACACCACGAACAGCGGTCCGCCCACGTAGAAGTTCATCGGGCCGCCGGGTGAAATGAAGCTACCCGGCGGACCGATGATCGTGATCGTCTCGATCAGCTGCTGAACCGCGAAGACCGCGGCAACGATGCCGAGCCATCGCGGGAGCTGGCCGGCGTTGGCCGCCAACAGGATTGGCGCTGCGACCATGATGTCGGCGACGGTCAAGATCGGCCCCCACATGGCAGCGATGTCCGCGATGGTGCGCGCGGTAGCCGATCCGAGTTGGTCTGGGTGAAGCGCCAGTCCGCCGTTGATCCACATCGCGATGCTCGTTTCGACCAGCACCACGGCGGAGCCGATGGTGAACACGAAACCCGCGGGGCCCGACAGCCGGTCACGGGCAAAGCCGAGCACCACCACCAATGCCAAACACCCGAACGTCACAAGCAGCACCTGCACCCGCATCGCGTCCGAATGCTCATTGACGTGCGAGACGATGTCGTAACCAGGCTTGTCGATGCCGGGTAACGTCGGGACCATAAGCAGCGCGGCGGCGAACAGGACCGCGAACGCGATCCCAGCGATCATCGGAATACGACGATCCATAGCAAATCATCGTAGACTGCTATCCACAGACGCGATTTGATCCACAGGCCCGTCGGCGCGTCGTCGCTGGCGCTGAGGATGGTCTGGCCGCGGGCATACCTTCCATGGCATGCGAACCGAACTGCCGGCCGAGCGTGTCCATCGTCGTCTCGGCGCAGAAACCGATCCGGAGCCGGACGCCGAGGATGAGCGCCCTGACACTTCGTTGTCGCGATGGCTGCCGGACACCAAGTCGGGCGGAACAACAAGTTGGATTGCGGCTGTTCGGGCCGACCCCGGACGTGCCGGTGTCATCGCGCTCGCTGTCGTGGGTGTCATCGCGGTGCTGGTGACGGTGTTCACCTTGGTGCGCGACAAACCGGTCCCGGTGGTGTCGGCCAAACTGCCGCCGGTGCAGATGGTTTCGTCTGCCAGCCCCACGCCCAGCACGGCGCCGAAATCAGACGAGCCGGTCGTGGTCAGCGTAATCGGCCTGGTACACAAACCGGGATTGGTCACGCTGAGCCCTGGTGCGCGGATCGCCGACGCGCTGACCGCAGCCGGTGGCGCGTTGGATGGTGCCGATCTGATCGGACTCAACATGGCCCGCCGCGTCGCCGACGGGGAGCAGATCATCGTTGGAATCGCGGGGCCGCCGGGGGAGCCGGCCGCGATGGGTAGTTCGATCAGCCCCGAGCCAGTCGCCTCGCCGGCAGATACGCCGTCTACGACCGGAAACGGCTCGGCGCCAGACGGTTTGGTGGATCTGAACACCGCGACCGCGGAGCAACTCGACACTCTGCCTGGAATCGGGCCGGTGACCGCCGCCGCGATCGTTGCGTGGCGCGACACCAACGGGCGGTTCACCAGCGTCGATCAGCTCGGCGATGTCGATGGCATCGGGCCCGCGCGGCTGGAGAAGCTGCGTGACCTCGTGCATGTATGACATCAGTAGACGCTGCCGGGTGCCGGCTCGACCTGCGACTGGTCCCCGCCGCGTTGAGCAGCTGGGCGGTGACGGCGGCCGGGATCCTGTGGCAGGTCGGCGGTTCGGCCGCCGCGGTCACGGCGGCGATCGCGATCACGGCCGCGACGGGGTGGTGGAGTAGTGGCCGCCGCGACGGCGAGGCCGACCTCCTGGCGCTTCGTGCCGGCGTTGTTGCAGTGGCCGTGGTCGGTGTGGGTTTCGCCCTCGCCGTCGGACTCCGCGTTGAAGGGCTGCGTCATCATCCGATCGTCGACCGTTATGGCACGGTCGCCACCGTCGTTGTCACGCCCACCGAAAGCCCACGCACACTGAACGGTGGCCGGATGATGTTCCGCGCGTCGCTGCGGATACTCGACGGCCATGAAATATCTGGCCGCACAGTGGTTTTCGCGTCAGCCGGCTTCGCGGGCGTGTCTGTGGGCCGACCGGTCGGCTTCCGGGCTCGAGTCAGCCCGCCGACTCGACGCGACCTGACCGTCGCGGTGTTGTCGGCGACGGGAGAGCCGACATTCGGTGAGGCGGCCCCGATTCAACGGGTGGCACACGACCTCCGGACAGGTTTCGCCGATGCGGCACGTGCGGTGCTGCCGGTCGATCAGGCGGCGATGCTTCCGGCACTGGTCTTGGGCGACACCTCGACGCTGACCGGACAGACCACCGCGGAGTTCCGTGCGGCGGGACTGACCCACCTGACGGCCGTATCGGGGGCGAACGTCACGATCGTGTGCGGGGCGGTGTTGTTCACCGCTGCGTTGGTGGGCCCACGTATGGCGGTCGCGCTCGCAGCGATGGCCCTGCTGGCGTTCGTCATCGTGGTCCAGCCGTCGGCGAGTGTGCTGCGTGCCGCCGTCATGGGTGGCATCACCTTGCTTGCGGTGGTGTCGCACCGTCGCAGGCAAGCGATCCCCGTGCTGTCGGCCAGCGTGATCGTGCTGATGATCGCGGCACCCGAGCTCGCCGTCGATGTGGGCTTCGCACTGTCGGTGTCGGCTACGGCGGCGCTTGTCGTCGTCGCGCCTGTGTGGTCGCGGCGTCTGACTGGTCGCGGCTGGCCCAAGCCGCTCGCCGATGCCATGAGCGTCGCGGTCGCCGCGCAGCTCGTGACGGCGCCTCTGGTTGCCGGGATATCCGGCACGTTCAGCGTCGTCTCTGTGGCCTCCAACCTGGCCGTCGCCGCGGTGATCCCGCCGATCACCGTGGTCGGCACCGCGGCGGCCGCTCTGTGTCCGTTGTGGCCTTCCGGTGCGGAACTGCTCATCCGGTTCGCCGGTCCCGAGCTGTGGTGGCTGCTGCGGGTGGCGCACTGGGCCGCAGGCATAACCGGCGCATCCATCCCCGTCCCGTCCGGACTGCTTGGGGTCGCAACGGTCGCCGCCGCGGGCGTCACCGCCGTGATGTCGTGGCGCTGGCGCTGGGTGCGGATCGGGACATGCGGCGCGGTCATGTGCCTGCTGGCGTGGACGGTTTCGGGCCTGTCGGGTGGACATGACACGATCGTGCGGTGAGCCAACAGGTTTCGGCCCTACATCTGGTGCTGGGAGACGAAGAGCTGCTGGTCGAGCGCGCGGTCGCGGCGGTGCTGCGCGAGGCGCGTAAGCAGGCCGGCACCGACGACGTCCCGGTAGACCGCCTGCGCGCGGGTGACGTCAGCACCAGCGAGCTGGCAGAACTGCTGAGCCCATCGCTGTTCGCCGACGAACGAGTCGTGGTGCTGGAGGCCGCCGCGGAAGCCGGCAAGGACGCCGTCGCGCTCATCGCCACTGCCGCTGCGGACCTGCCGCCGGGCACCATGCTGGTCGTCGTACATTCCGGCGGAGGACGTGCCAAGGCGCTCGCGGACCAACTGAAGACCCTCGGTGCGCAGGTTCATCCGTGCGCCCGAATCACCAAGGCCTCGGAGCGCGCTGACTTCATCCGGCGTGAATTTCGCGCGCTGAAGATCAAGGCGAGCGACGACACCGTCACCGCTGTACTCGACGCCATCGGCTCTGACATCCGCGAACTGGCAGCCGTCTGCTCGCAACTGGTCGCCGACACCGACGGCAACCCCGATGCGGCGGCGGTGCGCCGCTATCACTCCGGCAAGGCCGAGGTGAAGGGCTTCGACATCGCCGACAAGGCCGTCGTCGGCGATGTCGCAGGCGCCGCCGAGGCGCTGCGCTGGGCGATGATGAGCGGTGAGCCGCAGGTCGTGCTCGCCGACGCGCTGGCCGAGGCCGTGCACAGCATCGCCCGGGTGGGCCCATTGTCCGGGGATCCCTACCGGTTGGCGGCTGAGCTCGGCATGCCGCCGTGGCGGGTGCAGAAGGCGCAGAAGCAGGCGCGACGGTGGTCGCGGGCATCGGTCGCCGAGGCGATTCAGATCGTCGCCACGCTCAACGCCGACGTCAAGGGAGCGGCGGCAGACGCGGATTACGCGTTGGAGGCGGCAGTGCGGAAAGTGGCGGAACTCGTCGAGGGCTGAGCCGACTGATCAGAGCCTGTTGAGCGCTCAGATCTGGTTGAGAGCGCGAGTGAGCGCCGACTTGCGGTTTGCCGCCTGATTCTTGTGGATGACGCCCTTGCTGGCTGCCTTGTCCAGTTTGCGGCTTGTCGACACCAGCAACTCGGCGGCCTTGTCCTTCTCACCGGCCGCGACGGCCTCACGGAATCCACGGACCGCCGTGTGAAGCGACGACTTCACCGACTTGTTGCGCAGTCTGCGGCGCTCGTTGGTGCGGTTGCGCTTCTCCTGCGACTTGATATTGGCCACGCGTGTATTCCTTCGTAAATCTCGTCTTGGTTACTAAGCCTGTGTGAGGCGCCCGGCGGCGGGCAGCGACTGTTCAGGCTACCAGCGGGCCCATAAATCACCCAAAGTGAGGCCCACTGCCTGCCGAAACGGCCGAAGTGATGCAGCATGGCATGGGTGAGCCTTCGAACCCTGCCGACCGAGACTGCAACGCCGTCGCGCAAGGACGCGAAATCGCCCAAACAGTACGAGGGCATTTTCGGTGGCTACAACAAGCTGGGCACCTACTCGCGAGCTTTCGATGAGATGTTTGACGGCCAGGGCAACGTCCGCGGACCGTATAAGGGCATCTACGCCGAGCTCGCCCCGTCGGACGCCTCCGAGCTGGAAGCCCGCGCCGACGCGCTGGGCCGCGCCTTCATCGACCAAGGCATCACGTTCTCGCTCTCCGGTCAGGAGCGCCCGTTCCCACTGGATCTCGTACCGCGGGTGATCTCCGCCGCGGAGTGGACGCGGCTCGAGCGGGGCATCACCCAGCGGGTCAAGGCGCTGGAGCACTACCTGGACGACATCTACGGCGAGCAGGAGATCCTGCGCGACGGCGTTATCCCGCGCCGGCTGGTCACCTCGTGCGAGCATTTCCACCGCGCGGCCGCCGGCATCGTGCCGCCTAACGGAGTCCGTATCCACGTCGCAGGCATCGACCTGGTCCGCGACGTCCAGGGAAACTTTCGGGTCCTCGAGGACAACCTGCGTTCGCCGTCCGGAGTCTCGTATGTGATGGAGAACCGTCGCACGATGGCGCGCGTCTTCCCGAACTTGTTCGCAACCCACCGGGTGCGCGCCGTCGGCGACTACTCGGCGCACCTGTTGCGCGCGCTGCGCAACGCGGCTGCCTCCAACGTCGCCGATCCGACGGTGGTGGTGCTGACGCCGGGCGTCTACAACTCGGCCTACTTCGAGCACTCGTTGCTCGCCCGGCAGATGGGCGTGGAACTCGTCGAGGGCCGCGACCTGTTCTGCCGTGACAACACCGTCTACATGCGCACCACCGAGGGGGAGCGGCAGGTCGATGTCATCTACCGTCGCATCGACGACGCCTTCCTCGATCCCATGCAGTTCCGGCCGGACTCGGTGCTCGGGGTGGCCGGGATGCTCAACGCCGCCAGGGCCGGCAACGTCGTCATCTCGAGCGCGGTGGGCAACGGCGTCGGCGATGACAAGCTCGTCTACACCTACGTGCCGACAATCATCGAGTACTACCTCGGCGAGAAGCCGCAGCTGGCCAACGTCGACACCTACCGGTGCTGGCTCGACGAGGAACGCGAAGAAGTGCTCGACCGGGTAGACGAACTCGTCATCAAGCCGGTCGAAGGCTCGGGCGGCTACGGCATCGTGTTCGGGCCGGACGCCTCCGAGAAGGAGCTCGCCGCGATCTCCAAGAAGATCCGCAGCGACCCGCGCGGCTGGATCGCCCAGCCAGTCGTGCAGCTGTCCACCGTCCCAACGCAGATCGACGACAATCTGGCGCCCCGCCACGTCGACCTGCGGCCGTTCGCCGTGAACGACGGCGACCAGGTGTGGGTACTGCCCGGCGGGCTGACCCGTGTCGCGCTGCCGGAGGGCTCGCTGGTGGTCAATTCCAGCCAGGGCGGCGGCTCCAAGGACACCTGGGTGCTGGCGTCGCGCGCGTCGATGGCCGACCGCGAGCTCGCCGCCGCCGAGGTGGTGCGGTCACTGCCCAGGACGGCAAAGGGCCCGAAGGCCGAGACCGGCACCGACGGGTCGTCACAGCAGCAGCAGCAACAACAGCAGTCGCAGGTGCTGCGGCCGACGAACGATTCGCAGCAGAGCCAGCAGCAACAACAGCAACAGGTAGCGATGGACATCCGATGAGTAGCGCGCGCAGCGATGAGCCCTTGGGCGAAGAGCAAACGCTGAAGAGGAGACAATGATGTTGGCGCGCAACGCCGAATCGCTGTATTGGATCGGCCGCTATGTGGAGCGTGCCGACGACACCGCCCGCATTCTCGATGTGACGGTGCACCAGCTGCTCGAGGATTCCAGCGTCGACCCGGACCAGGCGTCGCGGACACTCTTGCGGGTTTTGGGCATCGAATCGCCCAAGGAGTCGTTGGACGTGTGGTCGTTGACCGACATCGTCGCTTTCAGCCGCGACACCCACGGCGCCTGCTCGATCGTCGAGGCAATCTCGGCCGCACGTGAAAACGCCCGCGGCGCGCGTGAGGTCACCTCGACCGAGATCTGGGAGTGCCTCAACACCACCTACAACGCGCTGGCCGAGCGTGAACGCGCCGCCAAACGTCTTGGTCCACACGAGTTCCTGTCATTTGTCGAGGGACGTGCCGCGATGTTCGCCGGGCTGGCCGACTCGACCCTGAGCCGCGACGACGGCTATCGATTCATGGTGCTGGGCCGCGCGATCGAACGCGTCGACATGACGGTGCGGCTGCTGCTGTCTCGCGTCGGCGACAGCGCTTCGTCGCCGGCGTGGGTCACGCTGCTGCGGTCTGCAGGCGCCCACGACAGCTACCTGCGTACCTACCGGGGCGCGCTGGACGCCGGCCGAGTGGTCGAATTCATGCTGCTGGACCGCCTTTTCCCGCGGTCGATTTTTTACTCGCTGAAGTTGGCCGAGCACAGCCTCGACGAGTTGATGAAGCGGCCGCACAACCGGCTCGGCGCAACAGCAGAGGCGCAGCGGCTGCTCGGCCGGGCGCGCAGCGAGTTGGAATTCCTGCGTCCGGGTGTGCTGCTGGAATCGCTGGAGAACCGGCTGGCGGCCGTGCAGACGACCTGTCGTGATGTCGGAGAAGCCTTGGTGCTGCAGTACTTTCACTCAGCACCGTGGGTTGCTTGGCACGATGCAGGTCAAAACGGCTCGCTGGTCATTGAGGAAGGCGAAGTCTAACGATGAGCAGCTGGCGCAGCGATGAGCCCATGGGCGAAGAGCCGACGATGAAGCGCAGATTCTGATGTGGCGGCTTCGAGTCGTGCATTCGACGGGTTACGCCTACAAGTCGGCCGTCACCGCATCCTTCAACGAGGCCCGGCTGACCCCGCGATCGGACTCCAGGCAGAACGTCATCCTCAACCGCGTCGAAACCGTCCCCGCCACAAGGTCATACCGCTACGTCGACTACTGGGGCACCGCGGTGACCGCCTTCGACCTGCACGCGCCACACACCGAGCTGGAGGTCACTTCGTCGTCGGTCGTCGAGACCGACCGCGGCGAGATGCCCACGGACGAGGTCAGCTGGGACGATCTGAATTCCGAGGCGGTGATCGACAGGTTCGACGAAGTGCTCAGCCCCACGCACTACACGCCGCAGAGCAAGCGGATCCGGCGGGTGGGGGAGCGTATTGCCAAGTACCACGACCCGCAGCAGGCGGTCACCGCCGCCGCGAACTGGGTACACAGCGAACTGGAGTATGTGCCCGGCACAACGGGGGTTCACTCGTCGGGTCTGGATGCTCATCGGGAAGGCAAGGGCGTTTGCCAGGACTTCGCGCACCTGACGTTGATCCTGTTGCGCAGCATGGGAATTCCGGCGCGGTACGTGTCGGGCTATCTACATCCCAAGCGCACGGCGCGCGTCGGTGACACCATCGACGGCCAAAGCCACGCCTGGGTGCAGGCGTGGACCGGCGGCTGGTGGAACTACGACCCCACCAACGACGCCGAGATCAACGAGCAGTACATCAGCGTCGGTGTGGGACGCGACTACTCCGACGTCTCACCGCTGAAAGGCATTTACTCCGGGGAGGGCTCCACCGATTTGGACGTGGTCGTGGAGATCACCCGGCTGGCTTAGCGCACACGCCCGGGTGAACCTCCACCCGGTGCAGGTCGTCGCCCAGCTCGATCTGCTTGCCGAACACCGACGCCGCCAGTTCACGCCAGGCATCTTCCTGGCCCGGCTCGATTCCCGGCACGTAATGGGTGAGGATGAGGATGCCCACCCCCGCCCGGGCGGCAGTAGCCGCCGCTTGTTCGACCGATGAGTGGTAGTCACAGATGTCCCGGATGCGTTGTATGGGCATCGCTTCGACGAGGTCCTTGCGAATCACGGTGTGCACCAACGCCCCCGCGCCCGCGGCCAGCGCGTCGAGGCTCTCGCACGGCACCGTGTCGCCGGCCAGCACGACCGACGCGCCCCCGTGCTCGATCCGGAATCCGATGGTCGGAGCGACGGGACGGTGATCCGTCGGCGCCACCCGGATCTGCACACCGTCGCGATCCCAGATAGCGCCCTCGGTGTACTCGTAAACCTCCACCCGCGGCGGCCCGGTGATGTCCGCGTGATGCGCGATTCGGTAACCGATGTCGAATCCGAACGCCTTGAGCGTGGCGTCCACCACCTCGGCGGTGCCGGGCGGGCCGATGACCTGCAGCGGCGCCGGATTGGGATCGAATGTCGTCACCCAGCGCGTGATGATCACGTCGCCCAGGTCGGCGATGTGGTCGCTGTGGAGGTGCGTCAGCAGCAGTGCGGTCAGCCCGTTGGCGCCGGCGCCTGCAGCCGTCAGGCGCTGCTGCACGCCCCGGCCGCAGTCGATCAGAAACGTCTGCCCGCCCGCCCGCACGAGCGTCGACGGTCCCGCCCGGCGAGCGTCGGGAATGGGACTACCCGTGCCGAGCAGGGTGACCTCGATCATGGCGCCAGGTATACCTCGCGCACCGAATTAATGTGGCGCTATTCGCGTCCGGCCGATATCCACGTCGGGTCTGCATAGCGCTGGCCGGACACCGCGGCACCCGCCGTGTCCAGTGTGTCGAGCTGCTCGGGGGTCAGCGTCACCGACAGCGAGCCCAGGTTCTCCTCGACGCGGGCGGCCCGGCGGGTACCCGGGATCGGCGACGAGGCCACGCCCAGCGCGTCGGCGCGATACCGCAGCCACGCCAGTGCAACTTGCGCCGGTGTCGCGTCCTGCTGTACCGCGACGGCCTTGACGATTTCCACGACAGCGAGGTTGGCATCCAGTGCGCCCTCGCTGAACCGGGGCATCGTCTTGCGGAAGTCCGTCGGCGACGACAGATCGTTGGACGAGCGCACCGTCCCGGTCAGAAAGCCCCGACCGAGCGGCGAATAGGGCACGAAACCCACGCCGAGCTCGGCGGCCGCCGGCACCACGTTTCGCTCGACGTCTCGGCTCCAGATCGACCATTCACTCTGCACGGCGGCGATCGGATGGACCGCGACGGCGGCCTGCAGCTCGTCGGCGGTCACCTCCGACAGCCCGAGGTGGCGAACCTTGCCCGCGGCGACCAGTTCGGCCATCGCACCGACGGTTTCCTCGATCGGCACGTTCACATCGCGGCGATGCATGTAGTACAGGTCGACGATGTCGGTCTGCAGCCGCTTCAGGCTCTCGTCGATGCTTTGCCGCACGTAGGCGGCGTCGCCGCGCATCCCGATTCGGCCGGCCGCGCGGTCTGCGGGATTGGCGCTGATCCCGAATTTGGTTGCGAGAGTCACTTCGTCGCGCCGGTCGGCGAGCAGCTTGGCGATGAGCCGCTCGTTGTCGCCGCCGCCGTAGATGTTGGCGGTGTCGATGAACGTCACGCCGAGGTCAACCGCACGGTGCAGCGTGGCCAGCGATTCGGCGTCGTTGACCTCCCCGTACACCGGTGTCAACACCATCGCCCCGAAACCGATTGCGCTGACCGACAATTGGTCGCCCAGCTTGACTACGGGCACAGCGTTCGCGCTTGTCATGATTCTCCTTCGAGTCGGCTGTAGTAGGAGATCTTGGTGCGCTGGCGCGAAGCCGGACGAGCAGCTCGATGCGCTGCACCGATCGCCGCCTCGCGCCACGCGCGGGATCATGCCTTCTCGTCGTACCACCGCAGCGTGTCCTGCGTAAGGCCCGTGCGTTCGGCGACCTTCGGCGATCCCCAACAACGAGGCAGGAGCTGG
The DNA here is from genome assembly GCA_963715885.1 of uncultured Actinomycetota bacterium. Taxonomy (GTDB): domain Bacteria; phylum Actinomycetota; class Actinomycetes; order Mycobacteriales; family Mycobacteriaceae; genus Mycobacterium. Next base: position 60,457 of record CAVQSK010000016.1, on the reverse strand, counting down.
AGTGCATTGCAACGAAACCTTCGGCGTGGACTGAGCGGATCGGTGCTGGTCGTGACGCTCTTGCATCCCAATCCCTTCCGCCGGGGCCGTGTCGGCCCTAGCCTGGGATGTGAAGTGGATCACGAGCGGAGGCATCGATGCGGATCGCGGACGTGTTGCGGAACAAGGGCGCGGCGGTGGCGACCATTGCCCCAGAAACCATGGTCAGCGACCTGCTCGCCGGCCTCGCTGAGCACAACATTGGCGCAATGGTGGTCGTCTCGGAGGACGGGCTGGTCGGCATCGTCTCCGAGCGTGACGTCGTGCGAAAACTGCATGAGCTGGGTGCTGAGCTGCTCCGGCGGCCGGTGTCGGAGATCATGACGACGTTGGTGGCGACATGCACGCCGGGCGATTCCATCAACAGCCTCAGTGTGTTGATGACGAAGAATCGCGTGCGGCACATCCCGGTCGTCGATGGTGAGCGGCTGGCCGGCATCGTCAGCATCGGCGACGTGGTGAAGACGCGGATGGAAGAGCTGGAGTTGGAGCAGGAGCAGCTGCAGGCCTACATCACCCAGGGTCGCTGAATCGTCGCATGGCGATCGACGTCCGTCCCTCCCGGAAGACGGACGTGCGGGCGGTGTCTCGCACGCTCGGCCGCGCCTTCTACGAAGACCCGGTCATGAGGTGGATGTTGCCCGACGACGCGCAGCGGGCGACGGGCCTGCCCCGCACGTTCGCCGCGATCACGCGACGTCACTTCTTGGCCGGCGGCGGGGTAGAGGTCGCCACGAACGGCTCGGGCGTCGGGGCTGCCACGTTGTGGGATCCACCAGGGCGGTGGAAGCAATCGCGGCTCGAGGGGCTTCTGATGATGCCGAGTTACTTGCTCGCGACGGGCGGTCGAACAGCGCGGGGCAGGCAGGTCGGCGAGCTGATGAAGAAGCAGGTCGACGCCGAGCACGCGCCGGCCTACCTGGAGTCAAGCAATCCCGACAACATCCCGTATTACATGAGATTCGGCTTCGAGGTGACCGGTGAGATCAAACTGCCGGACGGTGGGCCAAGCATGATCCCCATGTGGCGGCCGGCAAGGTAATTCACCGCTGCGGCTGCACGTTTGGGTTCGTCAGTCCGAATCGGTGCTGGCGGCCCCAACGCGGCCCACCGCCCAGGAATGCCAACCAGCCCAGCATCCCGCCGCAGAGCAGCGCCAAGCGGAACGTGAACGGCTCGATGACGGTGACCGCCGCGATGCCGACGAAGCTGCCGCGGTGCGGGTCGCCGACCCATCGCCGGTATCGACGCAGTGCCCACACATGGAAGACGAGGTCGATGATCAGCTTGCCGGCGACCACCACCGCCACCGGACCGAGAATCGCGGTCTGCATCGTGGCCGCGTACACCAGTAACAACGCGAACGCGGTCAATCCATAGATGGGCTGGACGGTGTCGATCGCCTTGATGGGCAACATCACGGTGCCCAGCGCGCCCATCCTGCGATCACCCACCATGGCGCGGTACCACCATTGCGTCTGCAGAAATCCGCCGAACCATCGCCGCCGCTGGCGCAGAAAAGCCGCGAAGGAACCGGGCGCCTCCGTGCAGGCCTGTGCACCGCCAAGGACGCGGAATCGCCAGGTGAGATCGTGCTCGCCGGCATAGCGGCGCAGGCGGTGGACGAGTTCGTAGTCCTCCACCAGGCAGACGTCGTCGAAGCCGCCGACGTCGACGACCGGCGCGCGCCGAAAGCCCGCGAATGCGCCGGAAATCAGTTGCAGGCAGTCGACACGCATCCACGCGTACCTGCCAAGGAAGTTCCGGATGTATTCGTAGGTCTGGAAGAACTGCCAGGCCCGACCGGCTGGCGTCGGCTTGCACACCGGTGTGATGATTCCGGTGACGCCGACAAGCTCGGGGTCACTGGAAAAGGCTTGGCGCACAGCGTGAATCGCTCCTCGCTCAAGCAAGGTGTCGCCGTCCACGGTGATTATGATGTCGGCGCCGGTCTCGACGATGGCGGCGTTGAGTGCCTGCGCCTTGCCGCCGTGCGACAGTCGCAGCCACACCATCGACGTCGTGCCGATGTCGGCGGAGACGCCGGAACCGACCGCAGGTGCGGGGAGGCCGAACCGCGTGCTGAGCATGTCTGCGGTGGAGTCGGTGGAACCGTCGTCGGCGACGATGATCTCGTCGGGCGGATCGGTCTGGTCAAGCAACGCACCGATCGTCGCCGGCAACACGGCCGCCTCGTTGTGCACCGCGACCAATACAGCCACGCTCAGTGCGACGGACGGTTCGACCGGCGCATCGCTTGTCGGTGTGAGTCTCCGGATGTGCCATCCGGTGAACACCAGCAGTGTGGCGTCATAGCCCAGGTAGGCCAAGCCGATCGACCATGCGAGTATTCCGCCCTGGCCGAAGGCGAGCAGAAACAGCGCTACCCATATCGCCAACACGGCAGCATGAATGAGCACGCTGATCCCCGGCGTCCGGGGCGGCGTGAGCCTGGACGAGAAGCGGCAGCGCGAGGCTGCGAGTCGATCGATCAACACCACGATTCTAGGAACGAGGAGGCCGTCCGAGCTGTTCAACCGGCGCATCCGTCATCATTTGAACCGCTGTCCGGAGAACCTGTGCACCGTATGGTCGACGCATGACAGGCAGGGGCGTCGGTCGTATCCGGACCCCAGAATCCCATTGAGCTGATGGCGTTTCAGTGGGCTCCCTGACCGCGTGGGGACTGCTGCCGGTCGCGGTGCCACTGGCGTGCATCGCAGTGCTCGGCCTTGGCGCCCTGATCTTTCCGCGCGACACCGTCCCGTTCGGCGAGCGACTTCTGGGCGGCGCGCTGGTGGCACTGGCCACCACTGCCGTCGGGGCGCGGCTGCTCGGTGCGGCAGGGGTGTTGACAGCGCCTATGGTGCTCGGCGCGGGCGCGGTGGTCGCGGCCAGTGTCGTTGTCGCCGTGAGGATTCGGGGACTGCGGGCCTGGCCGCGGCGATGGCCGGTAAGCGTGTCGACACTTCCTGTTGTTGGCGTCGCGGCGTGTGCACTGGCAATCGCGACGGTGGCCGCGTATCTGCTGCCGGTGTGGCAGTGGGATGCGCTGGGCTACCACCTTCCCTACGTGAACTTCGCGCTGCAGCGAGGAACTTTCGCCGACATTCCCGCTGATGTCCCTTACCTGTCCACCTATCCACATGTCGTCGAGAACGTCTTCATCGCATGGCGCGCGTTGATACCCGACGACCGTCTCGTCGAGCTCGCGCACGTGCCGTTTGGTCTGCTGGGCGCGACGGCGATCGCCGTAATCGCTTACCGGCAGGGTGCCCGTGCCGACACCGCCGTGGCTGGGGGAGCGGCGTGGCTGACGCTGCCGGCGGTGTTCCTGCAACTGCCGACGAACTACGTCGATGTCGCCTCGGCCGCGCTGCTGTTGATCGCGATTGTGTTCGTGCTCGGCCCCGTCGACCGCACACGCGTCATCCTTGCGGCGGTCGCGCTCGGCATGTTTCTCGGGTCGAAACCCAGTGCGCCGTTGGCCGCGATGGTGGCATTCACCGCCTTGGGCATCGCGGCCTGGCGTTCCGGGCTGCGTGGCACGATTGGGATCGCGGCTCTGGTCACGTTGCTCCTGGGCGGCGAGTCGTACCTGACCAACCTTGTCCGCCAGGGCAATCCGGTATGGCCCGTGCGCATCGACGTTGGTCCGATGCACTTGCCCGGCCGGTTTCCGATGTCGCATTTGCTCGCGTCCGGCGCCGCCGCGCCGCGCACGCACGGCAACCTCGCCAGCCGCGTCTTCGACTCCTGGACGGCCATGTCGCCGGCGGTGCCTGCGTTCGACATGCGGGTGGGCGGCCTCGGCGTGCTGTTCGTGGTCGCGTTGCCGTTCGCGCTGATCAGAGTGGTCCGGCTACGCTCCGTCGTCGTCGTCCTCGTCTTCGCAGCGACGCTGGCTACGCCTGACCCCGCGGTGGCACGGTACGTGCTGGCTTTCGCCGGGTTGGTGCTGGCGTTCGCGACGCCGACGATCGACCACGCGCGAGTCGGGAAGCTCGTCCGCGCCTGCGTGCTTGTCCTCGTCGCAGTGGGCGCAGCACACAACGTTTACGTCGCTTACCCGGGTTTGACCGGAGAGGGCCCGCCGCTGCGCGCATATGTCGACATGACCGACGACGAACGCCGGCGTGCGGTCGGGGCCGACGGCGTCCCTACGCCGTTCCTCGACGCGGTCGCCCACGTGGGTCCGGGTGAGATCGCGGTGTTCGACGAGACGGCGTACCTGCCCTATCTCGCCTGGCCGCCCGACCTGTCGCGCGACGCTGTGCGAATCCCCGACGACGCGACCGCCGAGGAGGCGGACCGCTTGGTGCACGCCGACAACGTCCGGATCCTCATCGTGGGTGACGACACCGTTGCGGGATCAATCGTGCGGCGCGACCCTGCTCGGTTCGTTCGATTGTTCGAATGCAAGTCGTCACCGTGCGCGGTCTATCAGCGCCGATGAGGCTGACGCCTTAGCTCCAGGAGTACTCGGCGCGTAGCCGCGCGGCGACCACCTCGAACGTTTCCCGCTCCAGGATCGCGCCCTCGCGACGGATGCCCTCTTCGGGCACGTCGAGCACCCGGTCCAGCCGCACCCAGCTGGCCCTGCTCTCGTAGTCCCAGCTTCCGCTGCCGATGCCCACCCAATTGGGGTCGTCGCGGTGGTGGTCCTGGCTGGACAACATCAGCCCGAGCAAGGTGGACCGGTCACGGCCGACCACCAGCACCGGGCGGTCCTTGCCCCGCGTCGGGTCGTCCTCGAAAACAACCCAGGTCCAGACGATTTCGCCGGGATCGGCGCGGCCGTCGAGATCCGGCGCGTACAGCAGCTTGCGGGCCCGCTGGGCGGTGGGAACGAAATTCTCGCTGACTGGACGACCGGTGGTGATGGCACGGGCATCTTCGGTGGAGGTGCCGGTGATCGCGTCCAAACCGAGCTTGATGCCCTGCTGAATGCCTCGTTGCACGGTGTCGGATTGCTGCAGTAGACGGATGAACTTCGGCGCCTCGTTGAACACCAGGTTCTCGGTGACGTCAACAAGCCGCTGAAACGTCTTCCACGGCGGAGCCATGTTCCCGAGCATATGTGACGGTGACGTCCCGCGATTGTGTCGAGAGGCCCCTGCCTCGATACGCTGGTAGCGGCACGAGGCCCTGCGGAGCGGAGCCTGCGGAGCGACCATCCGACCTTGTCCAGGAGATTCCCATCAGCAGTTTGGCCGACCAGACCTTCACCGCGCCGGCGCAGATTCGGAACTTCTGCATCATCGCCCACATCGATCACGGCAAGTCGACGTTGGCGGACCGGATGCTGCAACTCACCGGTGTCGTCGATGAGCGGTCGATGCGTGCGCAGTACCTGGATCGAATGGACATCGAGCGGGAACGCGGCATCACCATCAAGGCCCAGAACGTCCGGCTGCCTTGGCGAGTGGGAGACAAGGACTACGTTCTGCATCTGATCGACACCCCTGGCCACGTCGACTTCACCTACGAGGTGTCCCGCGCGCTCGAGGCCTGCGAGGGCGCGGTGCTGCTGGTCGACGCCGCTCAGGGCATCGAGGCGCAGACGCTGGCCAACCTGTACCTGGCGCTGGATCGCGACCTGACCATCATCCCGGTGCTCAACAAGATCGACCTGCCCGCCGCCGATCCCGACCGCTACGCCGGCGAGATCGCTCACATCATCGGCTGCGAACCCGGCGACGTGCTGCGGGTGTCTGGCAAGACCGGCGACGGCGTGCCCGAGCTGCTCGACGAGGTGGTGCGCCAGGTGCCGGCGCCGACCGGTGACGCTGACGGCCCAGCGCGGGCGATGATCTTCGACTCGGTCTACGACATCTACCGCGGCGTGGTGACGTACGTCCGTGTCGTCGACGGCAAGATCACGCCGCGCGAGCGGATCAAAATGATGTCCACCGGCACCACCCACGAGCTGCTGGAAGTCGGCATCGTGTCCCCGGAACCGAAACCCACCGCCGGGCTCGGTGTCGGCGAGGTCGGCTACCTGATCACCGGTGTGAAGGACGTCCGCCAGTCCAAGGTCGGTGACACCGTGACGAGCGCGCGCCACGGTGCGGCCGAGGCGCTGATCGGCTATCGCGAGCCCAGACCGATGGTGTACTCCGGCCTGTATCCGGTCGACGGATCGGACTATCCGAATCTGCGCGACGCGCTGGAGCGGCTTCAGCTCAACGACGCCGCGCTGTCGTGGGAGCCGGAGACGTCGGTGGCGCTCGGCTTCGGTTTCCGCTGCGGGTTCCTGGGATTGCTGCACATGGAGATCACCCGCGAGCGGCTCGAGCGCGAGTTCGATCTGGACCTCATCTCGACGTCTCCCAACGTGGTGTATCGGGTGATCCTCGAGGACGGCACCGAGAAGATCGTCACGAACCCGTCCGACTGGCCAGAAGGCAAGATCCGCAACGTATTCGAGCCGGTGGACAAGACGACCATCATCGCGCCGAGCGAATTCATCGGCACGATCATGGAGCTGTGCCAGTCGCGGCGCGGTGAACTCGGCGGCATGGACTATCTCTCGCCTGAGCGGGTGGAGCTGCGCTACACGATGCCATTGGGGGAGATCATCTTTGACTTCTTCGACGCGCTGAAGTCACGTACCCGGGGCTACGCCAGCCTCGACTACGAAGAAGCCGGCGAGCAGGAAGCCGAGCTGGTGAAGGTCGACATCCTGCTGCAGGGCGAGCCCGTCGACGCGTTCAGCGCGATCGTGCACAAGGAATCGGCGTACGCCTACGGCAACAAGATGACGTCCAAGCTCAAGCAGCTGATTCCGCGCCAGCAGTTCGAAGTTCCGGTGCAGGCGGCGATCGGTTCGAAGATCATTGCTCGCGAAAACATCCGCGCAATCCGCAAGGACGTGCTATCGAAGTGCTACGGCGGTGACATCACCCGTAAGCGCAAGCTGCTGGAGAAGCAGAAGGAAGGCAAGAAGCGGATGAAGACGATCGGGCGCGTCGAGGTGCCGCAGGAGGCATTCGTCGCCGCCCTGTCCACCGACGCCGCTGCCGCCGACAAAGCCAAGAAGTAGGATCCGATGCGCCCAGCACGATCGACGATCGCCGCGCTGAGCGCATGCGCGGTTCTTGCGGGTTGCTCCGCGCCGGTTGAGAGCGCCCCGGTGCTCCACATCGTCGACGCCGCGAAGCCGTCGGTGTCGCTTCCTGTGGAGCAGGCGCTGCCAACCCTCGACGAACTCGCGGTCACCCTGGGCATAGGCGGCTTCCTGGGCCAGCTTGTCAAGGGCGACGCCGACATGTTGCTACAGGGCGTGCGCGAATCAGAGGCGACGCCCATCGAGTGCGTCAGTGCCGCCTACCGGCTGCAGAAGGTGGTCTACCAGGCGAGTCCGGTGCGGGCCGTGGCCAGTCAATCGTGGGCAGGCGGTGATCCCAGCGGACCATCCATCTCCGGGTTCTTCGGTGCGGTCAAGTTTGCGACACCCGATGACTCACAGGCCTTCTTCGCCGCATCCGCCGACAAGTGGCGACGGTGCAACGGTCAGACCACGGTGTTGCACCAGCCAGAACACGGTGCGGACGGAGTTAGCAGGATCAGCGGTGTGGTGATCGAGCCCAGGATCGTGTCGGCCGTCGTGATGAACGACGAGGGGCAGACGATTCAGCGCGCCCTCGGGGTGGCGTCGGATTGCATTGTGGACGTGGAGATTACGAATACTAGCGACAGCGGGAGCGGCGCTCAAAGCGCCGTTCGCGTTGCCAACCTCATGTTGCAGAAGATCGGCGTGTCCTGAAGTAGCTTGTCAGCGGCAGCAATTGGGATCGAGCACCGTGCAGATTGCTATGAGCGCTTCTCGGCGGGCCCGGTGAAATACGTTCATTCCGCGGCGATCTGACTCGACGAGTCCTGCCTTTCGCAGCTGGGTGAGGTGATGGCTCACCGTCGACTCGCTCAAGCCGAGGGCGGCGGCGAGGTCGCCGCTGATTTCCTCGCCTGCCGATGAGCTGAAGAGAAACGACATGATCTTCACCCGCACGGGGTCGGCCAGTGCTTTGAGGCGTAGCGCCACCTGCAGGGCGTCTTCATCGGTCATGGGGCCTGCCGCGACGGGCGCGCAGCACACGGGTGCGGAGATGTCGATTGTCGGCAGCGCTTTCGGCATACGTCGATCGTGCCAGAGATATTGACATATATCAAAAAGGTGTGGAAGCTGGGCCACGGCGCTATTTCGATATATGTCTAAGTCTACGGAGGAGCACATGATGTCACGCGTCCAGCTCGCCCTGAACGTCGAGGACCTCGACGAGGCGGTCAAGTTCTACTCCAAGCTGCTCAACTCCGAGCCCGCCAAGCTCAAGGGCGGATACGCCAACTTCGCGATCGCCGACCCGCCGCTCAAGCTCGTGCTGCTGCAGAATCCCGGCAAGGGCGGCACGATCAACCACCTCGGTGTCGAGGTGGAGTCCAGCGAGCAGGTGCACGCGGAGATCGCACGGCTGACCGGCGAAGGCCTGTTCACCGATGAAGAGATCGGCACCACGTGTTGCTTTGCCACCCAGGACAAGGTCTGGGTCACCGGCCCGGCCGGCGAGAAGTGGGAGGTCTACACCGTGTTGGCCGACTCCGAGACCTTCGGCGCACCGTGTGCCTGCTGACGTCGTGTTCACCATCTCCCACCATCTGAAGGTACTGCGAACGGCCGGGTTGCTCGACAGCCGGCGTCGCGGCTCTTGGGTCTACTACCGCGTCGTTTCCCAAGCACTGCAACAACTTTCTGAAGTTCTCGGTGCCAACACGCTGGCTCGGAGCGGATAGTGGACACCATCGGCCTGCCACGCCGACTGCTCGCCGAGTTCATCGGCACCGCCCTGCTGGTGACCGTCGTGGTGGGATCCGGCATCGCAGCGGAACGGTTGTCGCCCGATGACGTGGGATTGCAACTCTTGGAGAACTCCACCGCCACGGTTTTCGGTCTGGCAGTGCTGATCCTGTTGTTCGGGCCGGTCTCCGGCGCGCACTTCAACCCGGTTGTCACAGCCGCTGAATGGCTACTTGGCCGAAGCGCACGAACCGGCATGGCTGCCCGCCACGTCGCGGCGTACGTCGTGGTGCAGATCGCCGGCGGGGTGGCAGGCGCGCTTTTGGCGAATGTGATGTATGACCGCAAGGTCTTCGAACTGGCGACCAAAGAGCGCATCACCACCGGGCAACTCGTTGGAGAAGTGGTGGCCACCGCCGGACTCATCGCGGTCATTTTCGCGTTGGCCCGCACCGGCCGCGCCGCCCTGTCGGCTGCGGCCGTCGGCGCCTACATCGGCGCAGCATACTGGTTCACCAGCTCGACGTCGTTCGCCAACCCGGCGGTCACCATCGGCCGGGTGTTCTCCGAGACGTTCGCCGGGATCGCCCCGTCGACGGTGCCTGGCTTCATCGCCGCCCAAATCGTCGGAGCGCTGATCGGATTGGCGCTCGTTGTCGCTCTGTATCCGGACGCCGCCGACAGCGCCGACCAAGCCGTGATCCCGCATCACTGGAAAAATGGGACCGAACAACGGAGTTCGTCATGACCGACAGCCCGGCTTCCCTTACCACTCACGTCCGACGAGGTCTATCGATCGATCAGCGGCACGCGCTCAAGGCCGCCGCAACCCGCCTGCAGACCGAGTTCGCCGACATGTTCGGCGTCGAAACCATCGAGCGGTTCCTCCATTCGTCCTACGACCAATTCGCCGGACACGCAACCGTTCCCAACTTCCTGCCCCTGCTGGCAGAACGATTCGCCCGCCAACGCCTGCACGCGCTGGCCCGAGTGGAAGGCAAGATGACCGACAGCAAGCCCACCGTCTTGTTCCTCTGCACTCACAACGCCGGCCGATCGCAGATGGCACTCGGCTTCTTCAACCACCTGGCCGGCGACCAGGCCGTTGCGTGGTCGGGAGGCTCCGAACCCGGCGACAAGATCAACCCCGCCGCCGTGGAGGCGATGGGAGAAGTCGGCATCGACATCACCGGTGAGTTCCCCAAACCGTGGACCGACGAGATCGTGCAGGCCTCCGACGTGATAGTCACGATGGGCTGCGGTGACGCCTGCCCCATCTTCCCAGGGCACCGATACGAGGAATGGGTGCTGCCCGACCCCGCAGGTCAGGCCGTCGACGCGGTGCGGCCCATCCGCGACGAGATCGACCGGCGCGTCCGGCAACTGCTCAGTGACCTCGGGGTTACGGCCACGACGTAATTGCGTTGCGATCCTCCGCTTCGGCGGTCGTTCGGCCACAATGGCTGAGTGATCTCCACGGCAAGAGCTTTGCGGGCATGCGCCCTTGGCGGTGTGCTGGCGTCGGTCGTCCTTCTCTCCGGATGTGCGAGCACCGTTTCAGGCACCGCGGTGCGTGCGCAAAACGCCGCCCCGATCGACGTACCGGCATTGGACGAGTCGAAGCTCGACGATGTGCTGCTGTCCATCGGCGAGCTGAACGGAATCGTGGGCTCCACGCAGATGACGATCACCGTCGAGCTGGAGGAGATGAGCGACCACTCGGCCGAGGTGTCGGATCCCGACTGCCTGGGTGCCATCTATGGCGCCGAGGACCTGGTATACGCGGGCACGGGGTGGACCGCGATGCGCGACCAGGTCGCCCGCGAACCCGACGAGGATAACGACCATTGGGTCGAACAGACAGCAGTGCTCTACCCGTCGGCCGAGAAAGCGCAGAAGTTCTTCGACGACTCCAAGTCTGTGTGGGAGGACTGTGCCGGCAATGCGATCTCGGTCGACGACGCCGACGCGAGCTACTTGTGGCAGATCGACGAGGTCGCCGTCGAGGACACGATGCTCACCCAGCTCACAACGCAGGAAGAGGCCGACGGATGGGCGTGTCAGCACGCCTTGTCCGTGGTTTCCAATCTCACGGTGGAGGCCTGGGCGTGCGGATATTCCATCACGGACGAGGCGGCCACGATGGCAGGCGACATGGTCGCCAACGCCGCAGAGAAGTAGCTGGGTTCACGCGCGAGCTGGGAACTCTGTGTCTCGCGGGAAAACGTGACCTACATCGGCGCGTTAGCGGGGAGGAAGACCCCGGAGCTGTCGGCTTCCTCTTCGGCGCGGATGACGTGCACGACCGCGTTGATGAGCGCCAGGTGGGTGAAGGCCTGCGGGAAGTTGCCAAGGTGTCGCCCGGTGCGCGGCTCGATCTCCTCGGCGTACAGATGCAGCGGGCTGGCGAAGGACAGCAGCCGCTCGCACAGGTGCTTGGCCCGGTGGATCTCGCCGATCTCGACCAGCGCCGACACCAGCCAGAACGAGCAGATCGTGAACGTGCCTTCCTCACCGGACAGGCCGTCGTCGGTCTCCTCGACACGGTAGCGCAGCACCAGCCCGTCCTCGGTGAGCTCGTCGGCGATGGCCAGTACGGTGGCGCGGATCCGGGGGTCGTCCGGCGGCAGGAACCGCGTCAGCGGCGCCAGCAGTAGCGACGCGTCCAGCGCGTCGTCGCCGTAGCGCTGGGTCAGCACCCCGCGGGAGTCGACGCCGTTGGCCAGAATGTCGGCCTTGATCTCCTCGGCGGTGGCGCGCCACTGCTGGGCGTAGCTCTTCTCGCCCTCCAACTCGGCCAGTTTGGAGCCACGGTCTAGCGCCACCCAGCACATGATCTTCGACGACGTGAAGTGCTGCGGCTCGCCGCGTACCTCCCAGATGCCGCGGTCGGGTTCGCGCCAGTGCTTGATGGCCTCCTCGACCTGGTTCTTCAGCACCGGCCACAACGAGTCGGAAATCTGCTCGCGCGACTTGGCGTGCAGGTACACCGAGTCGAGCATCGTGCCCCAGATGTCGTGCTGCATCTGGTTGTACGCGCCGTTGCCGATCCGTACCGGGCGGGCGTTGTCGTACCCCGACAGGTGGTGCAGCTCCTCTTCGACGAGGCTGCGCTCGCCGCCGACGGCGTACATCACCTGCAGCGGGTGGCGTTCACCGTTGTTGGCCCCCGAAACGTCGGCGATGAACGCGAAGAAGTCGTCGGCCTCGCGGTCGAGCCCGAGTGTGTACAGGCCCCACAGCGCGAAGGTCGAGTCGCGCACCCAGGCGTAGCGGTAGTCCCAATTTCGTTCGCCCTGAGGCGTTTCCGGCAGCGACGTGGTACTCGCCGCCAGTAGCGCTCCCGTTGGCGAGTACGTAAGTCCTTTCAACGTCAGCGCGCTGCGTTGCAGGTAGGACCGCCACGGGTGGTCCGGGAAGTCGCCGATGTTGATCCACTGCCGCCAGCACTCGCTGGTCTTCCACATCTTGTCGGCGGCCTCGTCGTAGGTCTGCGGCGCGGGGTGCTTGGACCAACTCAATGCGACGAACACGTTGTCGCCCTCGGTCAGCCGGGTCCGGGCCCGCGCCTCACGGCCTTCGAGTCCGATGCGCAGGTTCGTGGTCAACCGCAGCGTCGGATGCGAGTCCGGGTTTTTGTTCGCCCGTGCGATCGCCTCGCCGTACGCCTGGGCCGAGTACTCCCAGCCGGCGCTGACCCGGTGGTAGTCGAAGGACGGCTCGCAGTTCATCACCAACTCGACGGTGCCGCTCACACATCGCACGGTGCGCAGCAGGATGTGCTCGGCGTCCCAGTCCATCGGGGTGCGCCGGTGGGTGCGTGAGCGCGTCTCGATGTCGTGCCACGGTCCCATCACAAGCGTGTCGCGGACGATCAGCCAGCCGGTGTGGGTCTGCCACGTCGTCTCCAGGATCAGGCTGCCCGGCAGGTAACGTCGGGCAGCAGGCACCGAGACCCCGTAGGGGCCCAGCCGGAAGTGGCCGGCACCGCGGTCCAGGATGGCGCCGAACACGCTGGGGGAGTCCGGTCGTGGCACGCACAGCCATTCCACCGACCCGGCCGACGAGATCAGGCACGTGTTCTCGCAGTCCGACAGAAATGCGTAGTCGGCGATCGGCGGGAACGGGTTCCGCAATGACCCGGTGGAGGCATACGGCACCGGGGCCGTGACGGTGAACGGGGCTTCTGGCTCCTTCTCGGCCTGAGCAGCCTGAGCAGATCGCGCCCCGTCGGACGGCTCGGTTTGTTGCAGAACCATGCGGACATCATCGACTGCCGACGTACCCGTCGTCTACTTGAGCGGGCGCGTGTCCTGCGGGTCGCGGCTCAGCGTCGGGCAAACTCGGGCGCGTGCTCCGGCAGGGGGCCGATCGCGATGGCATACCCGGCCGCGGTGCGCAATGGCCGCGCCTCGTTGGCGATCCGCACCAGAAGCGGCGGGCGGGCGGGTTGTCCTCCCGACACGGCGACGGCGATCACCCTGGCGTGGATGACCCGCTGCGCCGCCTGGACCAGCGCGGCGGGCAGCCACCGCCGGGCCTGCACCCGGGCCAGCCGCCTGGTCGGCACCGTGCCCGAGCGCAGTGGGCGGGCCAGTATCCGGGCGGCCGCCACCGCGTCGGCGACGGCGAGGTTGATGCCCACCCCGCCCACGGGCGACATCGCGTGTGCGGCGTCGCCGATCAGCAACAGGCCGTCGGTGTACCAGCGTCGCAACCGGTTGAGCTGCACGTCGAGCAGCTTCACGTCGTCAAATGACGTCACCGCGGTGACGTGATCGGCCAGCCAGGGCACCAAGGCAACGACCCCGCGATGCAGCGCCTCGATGCCCCGCGCGCGCAACTCGGCGTCGCGGCCCTTGGCGATGACGTATGCGCATTGGAAATAGTCGCCGCGATCGATGACGACGCATGCGTGTCCGGTGCCGAGCACGCCGGCCAGGCCGTGCGGGTCGCCGGCGTTGCGGGGCAGCCGGAACCACCAGACATCCATCGGCGCACCGAAGCTCCTCGGCGCCAACCCCATTGCGTTTCGCAGTGTCGACGAGCGGCCGTCGCAGGCGACTGTGAGTGCGGCGCGCAGCTCCCGGATCTGGCCCGACGCATCGCGGTAGCTGACGCCGATCACCTTGTCGCCCTGGCGAATCGGTGCCAGCACCTCGGTGCTGCGCAGCAGCCGAAACGCCGGCTCCTTATCGGCGGCGCTCGCCAGCAGCTCGAGGAAATCCCACTGCGGTACCAGGGCAATGTGTTTGTGCGGTCCCGGGATTCGGCGCAGATCGATCTTTACCTCGGTGCCTTGGACTTGCATGGCCAGTGTCTCGATCTCGCGGTGCGGCATCCTGGCGAACTCCCCGGCCAGGCCGAGCTCGTCGAGCAGCCGCAGCGTGCTGGCATGCACGGTGTCGCCGCGGAAGTCGCGCAGGAAGTCGGCGTGCTTCTCCATCACGGTGACGTCGACGCCGGCGCGGGCCAGCAGCAGTCCGAGCATGATTCCCGCGGGACCGCCGCCGGCGACGATGCACGTGGTTCTCTCCGCCTCGGCCGGCATCCGGTCATCCTCGCATCGAATACGCTGGCCGGGTGGGCGGCTTCCTCAACTGGTGGGACGGTGTTGAGCTATGGCTCTCCGGCCTGCCGTTTGTCGCGCAGACCGCGGTGGTGATGCCGGTGGTGCTGGTGCTGGCATACGGGATCGCCGTGGTGCTCGACGGCGCCTTGGGCAACGGGATTCGGCTGCTTCGACGGGCCCGCCACCAGGACGAGGACGAATAGTGAGCGGGCTACCCCGGTCTCGCGTGACGCTGGTGCTGATCATCCTGGTGGTGCTGGTGATCGTTATGTGGCTGCTAACTCGTTAAGTCGGCTAAGCCCAACCTGAGCATGTTCCCAGGTTCTGTTATTCTTCCCGCCATGTATGCAGCGACCGGCAGTACCGAGGGCCACATCTTGGCTCTCATTGCCGTGGGTAATTGCGCTGTTGCAGACGTTCACTGTTGTCGCTGACTCCACACCCGTCCGCGGTTTGGTGTCGGTAGCGGCTTTTTCTGTGCCCAGGTACTTATCCATCGCCTTGCTGACGTGACGGGCCCGCCGTTAATCCCCTGCAAGGAAAGGTCATTAATGCTCAACATCCGAAAGTCCTGGCGTCATGCTGCCGTGTTGGCCGCCACAGCGACCCTGCTCGCAGCATGTGGCGGGGGATCCAGTGACGTCGCCGGTGGCGGCGATCAGGGTGATGCCGAGACCACGCTGACGCTGGTCGCCTACGCTGTGCCCGAACCCGGCTGGAGCAAGATCATCCCGGCGTTCGCCGCCACGGAAGAAGGCAAGGGTGTGGCCGTGACCACCTCCTACGGCGCATCGGGGGACCAGTCGCGTGCGGTGGTCGATGGCAAGCCGGCCGACATCGTCAACTTCTCGGTCGAGCCGGATGTCAGCCGCCTGGTCAAGGCCGACAAGGTGGCCAAGGACTGGAACGCGGACGCCACCAAGGGCATCCCGTTCGGGTCGGTCGTTTCGCTGGTCGTTCGTGAGGGCAACCCGAAGAACATCAACGACTGGGACGACCTGCTGCAGCCCGGGATCGAGGTCGTCACACCGAGCCCGCTGAGCTCCGGCTCAGCCAAGTGGAACCTGTTGGCCCCCTACGCCGCGAAAAGCAACGGCGGCCAGGATCCGCAGGCCGGGCTGGATTTCGTCAACAAGCTGGTCACCGAGCACGTCAAGACCCGACCCGGCTCCGGGCGGGAAGCCACGGACGTGTTCCTGCAGGGCACCGGTGACGTGCTGCTCAGCTACGAGAACGAGGCCATCAACGTCGAGCGGCAGGGCAAGCCCGTCGAGCACATCAACCCGCCCCAGACCTTCAAGATCGAAAACCCTGTCGCGGTGGTCACGTCCAGCGCGAACCTGGATAAGGCCAACGCGCTGAAGAACTTCCTGTACACCGCCGAGGGCCAGAAGATCTGGGCGGAGGCCGGATTCCGGCCGGTTGATCCCGCGGTCACGGTCGATTTCGCCGACGATTTCCCCACACCGGAGAAGCTGTGGACCATCGCCGACCTGGGTGGCTGGAGCGCCGTCGATCCCGCACTGTTCGATAAGGACAACGGCAACATCACCAAGATCTACAAGCAGGCCACTGGATGACAGCTGCGCTGAATCCTGAGGCGACCCGGCCCGAACTCACCGACGGAGGTGAGGGCGGCCGGGCGCCCGGTCCTTTCAGCGGGCGCTACGGCACGACGTCACTGCGCGTCGGGGCAGCGTCGATATGGCTGAGCATCATCGTGCTGCTGCCGCTGGCCGCCATCCTCTGGCAGGCCGCTGGCGGCGGGTGGCACGCGTTCTGGCTGGCGATCACCTCGAACGCTGCCCAGGAGTCGTTTCGGGTCACGCTGACAATCTCGACCGGGGTGACGGTGATCAACCTGATCCTCGGCCTCTTGGTGGCGTGGGTGTTGACCCGCGACGACTTCCCAGGCAAGCGGCTGGTGGATTCGGTCATCGACCTGCCTTTCGCGCTACCGACCATCGTCGCCAGCCTGGTGATGCTGGCCCTGTATGGCCCGGCCAGCCCGGTCGACCTGCACCTGCAACACACCAAGTGGGGCGTCGGCATCGCGCTGCTGTTCGTCACGCTGCCGTTCGTCGTGCGATCGGTTCAGCCGGTCTTACTTGAGCTGGACCGCGAGACCGAGGAAGCGGCGGCATCGTTGGGCGCCAACAACTGGATCATCTTCACCCGAGTGATCCTTCCTGCACTGTTGCCGTCGCTGCTTTCCGGTGCCGGCCTGGCGTTCTCGCGCGCTATCGGTGAATTCGGTTCGGTCGTTTTGATCGGCGGAGCGGTGCCGGGCGAAACCGAGGTGTCCTCGCAGTGGATCAGAACGCTAATCGAGAACGATGACCGTACTGGTGCGGCCGCGATTTCGATTGTGCTGCTGGTCATTTCATTCGTGGTGCTGTTCATTCTGCGCGCGGTCGGCTCGCGGGCGGCCAAACGACAGGAGTTGGCACAATGAGCCTGTCACCGACCGTCAGGAATTTGCTGCGCTACCTGGCGCTGACCTACATCCTCATCCTGGTGATCGTTCCCGTCGGGCTCATTCTGTGGCGGACGTTCGCACCGGGTGTCGGGGCGTTCGTCGATTCGATCACCACTCCGGCGGCGCTGTCGGCGCTTCAGCTTTCTCTGTTAGTGGTGGCCATCGTGGTACCGCTCAACGTGTTGTTCGGCGTGCCGACTGCTCTGGTGCTGGCGCGCAACAGGTTTCGGGGCAAGAGCGCCCTGCAGGCCGTAATCGACCTGCCATTCGCGGTGTCACCGGTGGTCGTCGGTGTCGCGCTGATTCTGTTGTGGGGTTCGGCGGGTCTGTTCGGGTTCGTCGAGAACAACCTCGGATTCAAGATCATCTTCGGCTTTCCGGGCATCGTGTTGGCCAGCATCTTCGTCACCGTGCCGTTCGTGATCCGTGAAGTCGAACCAGTGCTGCACGAAATCGGTACCGATCAGGAGGAAGCCGCGGCCACGCTGGGATCGCAGTGGTGGCAGACGTTCTGGCGGGTCACTCTTCCGTCGATTCGGTGGGGACTGACCTACGGCGTCGTCCTGACGATCGCACGCACCCTCGGCGAGTTCGGCGCGGTCATCATGGTGTCGTCCAACCTGCCGGGAACGTCGCAAACCCTCACACTATTAGTGGCGGACCGGTACAACCGCGGTGCCGAGTACGGGGCTTACGCCGTTTCCACGCTGCTGATGACGGTGGCGGTGGTCGTGCTGATCAGCCAGGTGATCCTGGACGCCCGCCGAGCGCGCGCCAGCAAGCAGGTATAAGGAGAACATCATGACCACTGCGATCACCGTGCGGGGTGCGAACAAACACTATGGCGACTTCGCGGCACTGGACAACGTCGACTTCGACGTGCCATCCGGTTCACTGACCGCGCTGCTCGGGCCTAGCGGCTCCGGCAAGTCCACGCTGCTTCGGGCCATCGCCGGTCTCGATCAGCCTGATACCGGCACCGTGACGATCAACGGTCGCGACGTGACGAACATCCCGCCCCAACGGCGCGGCATCGGCTTCGTGTTCCAGCACTACGCGGCGTTCAAGCATCTGACGGTCCGCGACAACGTCGCCTTCGGACTCAAGATCCGCAAGCGACCCAAGTCCGAGGTCAAGGACAAGGTCGATAACCTCCTGGAAGTCGTGGGGCTCAGTGGTTTTCAGACCCGCTACCCCAACCAGCTGTCGGGTGGGCAGCGCCAGCGCATGGCGCTTGCCCGCGCACTGGCGGTCGACCCGCAGGTGCTGCTGCTCGACGAGCCGTTCGGCGCACTGGACGCCAAGGTCCGCGAAGACCTACGGGCATGGCTGCGCCGTCTGCACGACGAGGTGCACGTCACCACCGTTCTCGTCACACATGACCAGGCCGAGGCCCTGGACGTCGCCGACCGGATCGCCGTGCTCAACAAGGGTCGCATCGAGCAGGTCGGTTCGCCGACGGACGTCTACGACGCACCGGCCAACGCCTTCGTGATGTCGTTTTTGGGAGCGGTGTCTTCGGTCAACGGAAGCCTGGTCCGCCCGCACGACATTCGCGTCGGTCGAAATCCCGACATGGCGATCGCAGCCAGTGATGATTCCGTTAAGGCCACCGGCGTGCTGCGGGCCACGATCGATCGAATTGTCATGCTGGGCTTCGAAGTTCGTGTGGAACTGACCAGCGCGGCTGACCAGACGCCGTTCACCGCGCAGATCACCCGCGGCGACGCAGAGGCTCTTGGACTCAAGGAAGGCGATACGGTCTACGTCCGAGCCACCCGTGTGCCAACGCTTCCGGGCAGCACCGACATTCCACTCAGCGTCAAGGCCGACGAGGACGAGGCGCTGTCGAAGGCCTGAGTTCGGTGCGCCGGGCCGGCTGGGTACTAGATGTCCAGCACCAGGCGATCACGGCCCTTGGCGCGGGACACGCAGATGAGCATGCTGGCGCAGGTGAGCCGTTCCTCCTCGGTGAACAAGTCGTCGCGGTGGTCCACCTCGCCGGACAGCACGGCGGTTTCGCAGGTGCCGCAGAAACCCATCTCGCACGAGGACGGATGCTCGACGCCGGCCTCGCGTACCGGGTATCCATTTCGCGCCGCGCGCCGCAACCTCGCGGACCATCGGCAGGATGGGGGTGATGCCGATGCCGCCCGCCACGAACACGTAGCGCTCCGCCTCGGCGAGCGCGAAGTTCGTCCGCGGCAGCCCGATGTGCACGACGCGTCCGGGACGCAGCTCGCGGTGCGCCTCCACGGAGCCGCCGCGGCCCTGCGGCAGCTCCAGGACGGCGATGCGGTACCGCGTACGGTCGGCGGGGTCGCCGCACAGCGAGTATTGCCGGACGGTGCCAGACGGCAGGTGCACGTCGACGTGCGCGCCGGGCTCCCATGGTGGGAGGTCGGCACCGTCGGGGGAGGCGAACTCGAATGACGTGACCGACTCCGCCTCCCACCGCGCGGCCACCACCCGCAGCGGCAGCGTGCGATTACCGGGATGCACCGTTGACATGACCATCGTCCTTGACCCGGTTCATCA
Organism: uncultured Actinomycetota bacterium; assembly: GCA_963715885.1. Lineage (GTDB taxonomy): Bacteria > Actinomycetota > Actinomycetes > Mycobacteriales > Mycobacteriaceae > Mycobacterium. The sequence continues at coordinate 41,035 of CAVQSK010000016.1, read as the reverse complement.
GCTCGTTGAACGAGCGCCGGTAGTTGAGGGTGAACACGTCGGCGGGCACCGAGAACTCCTGAAACTCGGCGTCCCAGGGGATTTCGCGTGGCTCAACGTACTCGACCTACGGATACTGGTTCTCCTGGTCGAGCTCGCTGGCCATCTACGGCCTGCAGATCGGCAAACTCGTGCAGTCCGAATGATTCCCTGATCAAACGTGGACGTTCTCGACCGGGCTGGCCACCATCGGCCTGCCACACGTGATCGCGCTCGGCGTGCTGGTGATGGGGTGGGCGCTCAATGTGCTCGGCATGCGTCCGGCGATGTGGATCATGTACGCGACGGGCGTGCTGGTGCTCATTCCGATCGTGGTGTTCGCCGCCGCCCCGCTGTTCTCCAGCTCGTGGTCGATGAGCAATCTGCATTGGGACCTTGCCGCCAGCGGGGAGGCCGGCTGGCGCACCGCGCTCGCGTGGATGTTCGTGCTGGCCTGGTCGGTGTACGGGATCGAGGCCGTCGCGTCATTCGTCCCCGAGTTCCGTGACACCATTCGCGATAGCAAGATCGCGCTGCGCCTGGCCGGACTGTTCGTTATTGCGGTGTATGTGTTGGTGCCCTTCGGGATTGGCGGGATGGTCGATCAGGCCGAGGTCGCCGAGAACCCCGTCACCTTCTACCTGGCGCTGTTCGGCAAGATTTTCCCCGGCGGCGACGTGGTGATGACGATCTGCCTGATCGCTGGTCTGGTGCTGCTCATGGTGATGACTACCGCCGACGGTGGTCGGGTGCTGCACGGCAGCGTCCGCGAGGGCCTGACCATCCGCCAGCTCGGCGAGCTCAACCGGTTCAAAGTGCCCGGTCGCGCGATGTCGTTGGACCTTGTGGTGAACGTGATCCTGATCCTGTTCGTCGGTGAGGCGCTCGCTGTGATCGTGGCCGGCATCGTCGGCTACCTGCTGTGCCACGTCCTTTCGCTGACCGGATTCCTCAACCTGCGGCGCGACGAGCCCGACGCGCCACGCCCCATCAAGCTCGGCCGTCAGTGGCTGTTCATCGCCGCGCTGCTCGCCGTCGTCGACACCGTGATGCTTGTCGTGGGTGCGCTGACCGCGTCGATCACCGGTTACGGCAGCACGAAGGAGCTGGTCGTGGGCATCGTGGTGCTCTCGATGTCGGTGGTTCTGTACGCCTACCGGCGGGTGGTGCAGGACAAGCAACCGTGGGTGTGGCGCGAACCCGCCTCCGCGGTGGAGGCCGACATGGTGTGCGGTCCGCCGGCCAGCACCCCGGCCGGCTAGCCCGACCGTCGACGGCAATGAGTAGACGCGAAAGCCCCCGATAACCCGAGGTTTTGGGGGCCTTCGCGTCTCAGCGCTATTAGGCAGCGGTGCGTGCGGCGGCCACGGCGTCGAAGCGGTCCAGCACCGTGGCGGCGACCAGATTGTGCGAGCCCAGCGGCTCGGCCATCGAAATACCTTGCGCGGCAGCGAAGTTTGCGACCCGGTCAGTGATCCGCCCGTGCGCGAGGAACCAGGGGGCGATCACCAGACGGTCGGCGCCGTTGGCCGAGAGCTGGGCCGCGGCGTCGGCGATGCCAGGATGCGGTCCGGTGGCGAAAGCGACCTCGGCGCCTGCCCAGCGCGTCCCGGAGCGCAGCGCACGCGCCACCGTCGAGGTCCGCGCGTTGGCGGCGTCGCTCGACGAGCCGACCGCGACGACGAGCACACCGAGACCGTCGTCGTCGGGGGGCACCCCGATCTCGGCCAGCCGTTGCCTCAACACCCACAACAGCGCGGGATCCTCACCGAGAACCCCGGCCCGCGCCATCGCGGCCCCCGACTCCTCGATCATCGCCGGGATGTCGGTCCTGGCGTGGTACGCGTCGGCCAGAAGGAACGGAACCACGACGCCGTCGCCGGGCACACCGACCAATACGTCGCGAAGGTTCGGCGTGTTCTGCTCGAGAAACGCAGGCCGGACGTCCAGCCAGGGCCGAAGCCGCCGGATCCGGCCGGCCACCGCGTGTGTCGCCGCCGCCGAGCGCGGGTCGGCGCTGCCGTGGGCGGCCAATACCAGGGTCACGACGCGTGCAACCCGCATTCGGTCTTCGAGAGGCCTGCCCAGCGGCCGCTGCGGGGGTCGGCGCCCTCGACCGGTTTTGCCGTGCACGGCGCGCAGCCGATCGACGGATAGCCTTCGAAGACAAGGGGATTGACGAGCACGTCGTTGGCGTCGATGTAGTCCTGTATGTCCTCGTCGGTCCACGCGGCGAGCGGATTGATCTTCACCAAGCTAAACGCCCTGTCCCAACTGATCAGTGGGGCGTTGGCGCGGGTGGGCGCCTCCACGCGCCTCAGGCCCGTCACCCACGCGGAGTAACCGCGCAGCGCCCTACCCAGTGGCTCGACTTTGCGCATCCGGCAGCACTCGTTGGGCTCGCGGGCGAACAAGTCCTTGCCGAAGAGTTCATCCTGCTTGGCGACGGTGTTCTCCGGCGTGACGTTGACGATGTTGACGTCGTAGACCGCCTCGACGGCGTCGCGGGTGCCGATGGTCTCGACGAAGTGGTATCCGGTGTCGAGGAAGAGCACGTCCACGCCGGGGCGAACCTTGGCGGCCAGGTCGACGAGGACCGCGTCCTGCATGTTGGATGCTACGACGTAATTGCCGGCGAAATTTTCGTCGGTCCAGCGCAGCAGGTCATTGGCGCTCGCGCCGTCGAGTTCGGCGGCGCCGCGTTCGGCCAGCTCTTGTAGATCGGTCTCCGTCTGTAAATCGGTCACCTTAGATCCGCCTCGTCTGCTCGCAGGGCCCAGGTGGCGAAACGCTCGCCGTGCTCTCGTTGTTTCACGAAATTGCGAACAACCCTGTCGATGTAGTCACCCAGCTCGGTGGACAGCACCTTGTGCTGGCGCAACTTGCGGCCGAAGCCGCTGTCCAAGCCCAGGCTGCCGCCCAGGTGCACCTGGAAGCCCTCAACCGGTCCATCGCCGTCATCGACCATCTGGCCCTTGAACCCGATGTCGGCGACCTGGATGCGCGCGCACGAGTTCGGGCAGCCGTTGATGTTGATGGTGACGGGCACGTCGAGCTGGGCGTTGATGTCCTCGAGCCGCTGCTCCAGCTCGGGCACGAGGACCTGGGACCGCTTGCGGGTCTCGGCGAAGGACAGCTTGCAGAACTCGATGCCGGTGCAGGCCATCAGGTTCTTGCGCCAGTGCGACGGCCGCGACGGCAGGCCCAGCGCGTCCAGTCCGGCGACCAGATCGTCGACCTCTTCATCGGGCACGTCGAGGACGAGCAGCTTCTGGTACGGCGTGAACCGGATGCGGTCCGACCCGACGGCCTCGGCCAGGTCGGCGACCTTCGACAGGATGGTGCCCGACACCCGGCCGGCGATCGGCGCGACGCCGACGGAGTTCAGCCCGTTCTTGAGCTTCTGCACGCCGATGTGGTCGATGGGGTGGACCACCGGTTCGGGCGCGGGGCCGTCGATCAGCTTGCGTCCGAGGTATTCGTCCTCGAGCACCTGGCGGAATTTCTCGACGCCCCAGTCTTTGATCAGGAACTTCAGTCGCGCCTTCGAGCGCAGCCGGCGGTAGCCGTAGTCGCGGAACGCCGACACGACGGCTTCCCACACGTCGGGCACCTCGTCCAGTGGCACCCAGGCGCCGACTCGCTGGCCCAGCATCGGGTTCGTGGAAAGCCCGCCGCCAACCCACAGGTCCAGGCCGGGGCCGTGCTCGGGATGGTTGACCCCGATGAACGCGACGTCGTTGACCTCGTGGCAGACGTCCTGCAGGCCCGAGATCGCGGTCTTGAACTTACGGGGCAGGTTGGAGTACTCCGGCTTGCCGATGTAGCGGCGCACGATCTCGTCGATCGCCGGCGTGGCGTCGAGGACCTCGTCGAGCGAATCGCCCGCCAACGGCGAGCCCAGCACCACCCGGGGGCAGTCGCCGCAGGCCTCGGTGGTCTGCAGGCCGACCTCGGCCAGTCGCTTCCAGATCTCCGGCATGTCCTCGATCTGGATCCAGTGGTATTGGACGTTCTCCCGGTCGGAGATGTCGGCGGTGTCGCGGGCGAACTCGGTGGAGATCTCGCCCAGCGTGCGCAGCGCGGCCGTCGACAGGGCGCCGCCGTCGCAGCGGACGCGGAGCATGAAGTACTTGGCCTCGAGGACGTCGATGTTCTCGTCGCCGGTCCAGGTGCCGTCAAAGCCCTGCTCACGCTGGGTGTAGAGACCCCACCACCGCATGCGGCCGCGCAGATCCTGCTTGTCGATGCTGTCGAAGCCGCGAACGGCGTAGATGCTCTCGATGCGGGCGCGCACGTTGAGCGGGTTGTCGTCCTTCTTGACCTGCTCGTTGGGGTTGAGCGGCTCGCGATAGCCGAGTTTCCACTGGCCTTCGCCCTTGCGTTTCGGCGGGCGGGGCTTGGCCGGCTGTGTCTCGGGTTTCGTCACTGGGGTGTGGCTCCTTCGTGGAGCCGGCGTTCGGACGCGCTGTTCACCGGTTGGGCTGACCGGCGGCGCAGATCCGGCGGCCAGCTGAAAGTACAGGTGGGCAGGTCTACGACGTCAAGGCAGACAACAACAGGTACAAACGCGCTTGAAGTCGACATGCCGCCGCGCCACCAGCGAGATGCGGTGGGGGAAGATGTGGGCGGCGGTCACGCCGCCAATTGTGCCACGGACACCGACAACTGCCCTAACCGGGGGAGATTTGCGCTCACGGTGAGCAAAACTCCGTCTGGGAAACTGGCAGCATGACTGTCCGAACGGCGCCCGTCGAGCTGCCCGGCGTGGTTGCCACGCCAGGACGAGCGTTCGGCATCTATATCCATGTGCCGTTCTGTGCGACGCGCTGCGGCTATTGCGACTTCAACACCTATACGGCCACCGAACTGGGCGGCGCGAACCCCGGCGAGTGGCTGGTGGCGATGCGCGCCGAGCTGGCGTTGGCCGCGCAGCGGCTGGGCACGCCACCCACCGTGAACACCGTGTTCGTCGGCGGTGGCACACCGTCGCTGCTGGGCGGTGCCGCGCTGGCGGCGGTGCTCGATGTTCTGCGGGAGCACTTCATGCTGGCCGCGGACGCCGAGGTCACCACCGAGGCCAACCCGGAGTCCACCTCGCCCGAGCTGTTCGAGCAGCTGCGCGCGGCCGGGTTCACCAGGGTGTCGTTGGGCATGCAGTCCATCGCCCCGCACGTGCTGGCGGTGTTGGACCGGGCGCATTCACCCGGCCGGGCGCTCGATGCGGCGCGCGAAGCGCGTTGCGCTGGGTTCGACCACGTCAACCTCGACCTGATCTACGGCACGCCGGGCGAGTCCGACGACGACCTGAGGCGCTCCGTTGACGCCGCCATCGACGCGGATGTCGACCACGTGTCCGGCTACGCCCTCGTGGTCGAGGACGGCACCGCGCTGGCGCGCCGGGTGCGGCGCGGAGAGATCGCCGCGCCCGACAACGACGTGCTGGCGCAGCGATACGAACTGCTCGACGCGCGCCTGTCAGCGGCCGGCTTCGACTGGTACGAGGTCTCCAACTGGAGTCGGCCCGGCGGCCAGTGCCTGCACAACATCGGCTACTGGGACGGTGGCGAGTGGTGGGGCGCCGGACCGGGCGCACACGGTTACGTGGGATCGACCCGTTGGTGGAATATCAAGCACCCCAACGCCTATGCACAAGCGTTGGCCGACGGGCTGCTGCCGGTGGCCGATTTCGAGCCGCTCGACGCAACGACGATGCACACCGAAGATGTGATGCTGCGGCTGCGGTTGCGCGGCGGCTTGCCGGTCGCGGTGTTGAGTGAGGGCGAACGTGGGCGTGCCGAGACCGTGATCTCCGACGGTCTGGCTGTGCTTGAAGCCGACCGGTTGGTGCTCACCGACCGCGGCCGGTTGCTGACCGACGCGATCGTCCGCGCGCTGCTCGACTAGTGGCAATTTGCGAGAATCGCTTTTGAACCATTCGCCTGCGTTGCATCGTTGTGCTCAACATAGACCGACCGACAGTCGAAGGATGCGCGGTGCATGACTCATGAACGAGCCTGACCAGGCTGCGCTGCTGCGGGCCGTCCACGACGCGCACGCCCAGACGCTGTTGCGTTACGTACTACGGCTGACCAGAGGCGACATGCCGTTTGCAGAAGATGTGGTGCAGGAGTCGCTGCTGCGGCTGTGGCGCAAGCCCGAGGTGTTGACGCAGCCGACGGACAACGTGCGGGCGTGGCTGTTCACCGTCGCGCGCAACCTGGTGATCGACGATCGGCGCAGCGCCCGGTACACCCGCGAATTGCAGACCGAGTACCTCCCCGAGCGGCCGTCGCCCGACGCGATCGGTCCGGCGTTCGACAAGTGGATTCTCTCCGATGCACTCCTGTCGCTGAGCCAGGACCATCGCAATGCGATCGTGCGCGCCTACTATCTCGGCCAAACCGTAGCCGATATAGCTGCGCAGGAGCAGGTTCCGGAGGGCACCGTCAAGTCCCGGCTTCATTACGCGCTCCGCGCGTTGCGAATTGCATTGCAGGAAAGGGGGGTTGTCCGGTGATGAACCAGAGACCCGACGACGACCTTGACGAGTGGGACGCCGCCTATGTCCTCGGCGCACTGAGCCTCGAAGAGCGGCGTACCTACGAAAGCTATCTCGCGGCCAACCCCACACGGTCCGCGGAGCTCACTGAGCTCGCGGGGATGCCCGGCATTCTCAATGCCCTCAGCCGCGACGAAGCGGTTGCGCTGACCGACCTGGGTGGCGCCGCGCCGGTCGAGGCGACCGACAACGTCGCGTCGCTGGCGCAGGCGGCGGCCAAGCGGCAGCGGAAATCTCGGCGCACCTTCCTTACCGCGGCGGTCGCGTCCGCGGCCGCGCTGTTGATCGCGGGCGGTGTCGTGGGAGCGACGGTCTATTCGCGGTCCACACCGTCGGTGGAGACCGTGGCGATGCAGCCGATGCAGCAGACGCCGCGCGAAGGTCTCACGGCGCAGCTCGCGGTCACAGAGAAGAAGTGGGGCACCGAGCTGAACTGGGCGTGCGAGTACACCAAGGACTGGTCGCGCAACGTCGACAGCTACGACCTCGTGGTCACGACGCGCGACGGGACGCAGACGGCGGTGGGATCCTGGAAGCCCGCTGGGGACGAGGCGACGGGGCTGTCGGCAGCCACGAGCATCCCGACGTCGCAGATCCGCACCGTCGACATCCGGGTGACCGGCAGCAACGAGCCGTTGGCGATCACCACGCTGCGATAGCCTCCATCCCGCGGCGCGCACCGCTAGGGTGAGCGACTCGCCTATGCCGCAGACGAATTCAACAACAGTTTCGTCAATTGGATGGGGCCCGATGGTCCGCGTCAAGGCCGCGGCGGCAGAGGCGGCCAGTATTCATGAGCGGATCCTGGAGCTGCCCAACGGATATCACTCGGTGGTCGGATACCGGTGGCGATCTCCACCTTCTCGGTGGATGCCAGCAGCCGAGCGACCGAGTCCATCACCGACCCGCCGACGTCGGGAATCCACAGCGCCTCGAATCCGAGTTCCTCCAAGCCGGCGGCTGACGCGGCAGCCTCGCCGGGGTTGCCATACCGCGGTTGCGAGCTCCACACGCCGACGCCCGACAAGTTCGCGCATGATCATTTCCCGTTGACCGACACACTCACGCTACCGTCGGCTGATGGCATTCGATCCGGGCGCTGTCGGCCGCGCGTTCTCCGAGCACCGGTTCGACGAGGCCCTCGGCCACCTCGCAAAGGACGTGCGCTGGACGATCGTGGGATACATGGTTCTCGAGGGCGCCGACGCGGTCCGGCGGACGTGCGGCGAGACCCTGGAGAGCCTCGCGGACACGACGACCACCTACGACCGTTGCGTTGTGGCCGCGGGGGCGGACGCCGTCGCCGTCGACACGTTTGCGCGCTACAGCGGGCCGAACGGAACCACCGCCGTTGCCAGCTGCGACATCTACGAGTTCACCGGCGAAGTGATCACCGCCATCACGTCGTATGCGGTCGAGGTCGATCCTGAAGATGCTGCGGCGCAGCCGCCGCCGCGAAGCTGACGGTCTCACCCGAGAAAAGTGTCAGACGGGGCGTAGGTGCTCGCTCCTACCGGTGATCGCGGGCCCTTTCGGGGGTCGCGACAACGGAAAGGAATGCACCATGACGACCACCCACGACCAGCCGAAGCACCCGAACCCAACGCCTCCCACGACAACGCCCGAATGGGTGACTCACCGCGACGAAACAGTCGGCTACCCGCCGCGAAAACCGGATATCGTCGGATCCGTGCCGAAAACTATTGTGGCGCCGGCACTTATCGCGCCAAGGATGCGCAGGCACGCCCAACGGGAAGTTGTGCGCTGCGGGCATCGACACCAGATACACGTCGTCACCGTCAGGCCGCACAGCTCGGCGCTGGCGGTGTAGTTGTAGACGTAATCGTCGTGCGTGCGCGGGATGAACTTTGGTGCGCCGGTGGTGCTGCGTCGCCTACGTCGAGGAGAACTGGACCGACATGCGCCCGCGCAGCCTGCGCGAAGCCATGGCGGGCGACTGACTCTCACTAAGTTGGGAGCCGTGCCTACCTCACGGCGAGGCCTCACGGCGGCGGCGGTGCTGTGGTTTATCGCAGGGCTTGGATATCTGGTTCTCGAGGCGCTGGCCGCGGCGGCCGTGCCCTCCTACAGCTACACCCAGCAATACATCAGCGCGCTCGGCGTGCCCGCCTCGTCGCCGCGTGCCTATCTGATGAACACGGCTTTCTACCTGCAGGGCACGCTGCTTCTGCTCGGCGCCGTCGTGGTGGTCCGCGCCGTGGGCCGGCGCGGGGTACTTTTTCTCGTGCTGACGGCGGCGAACGCCGTCGGTGCCTTCCTTGTCGCGACCGTGCACAGTGGTTCTGCACTTGCCGCGGGCGACGGATTGAAGTGGCACGCGGTGGGAGCCTTTCTGGCGTTCCTCGGAGGCAACTCCGCAATCGTGGCTGGATCCGCGATTGTCGCCCGCGCCGCCGACGCCGGGTGGTGGTACCGCGCCGTGTCACTGCTGATCGCGGCGGTGGGGTTCGCGAGCTCGGTCATGCTGGCGAACTACGCCGTGTGGACCTTCAAGTATGTGCCGGTCGGCCTCGCGGAGCGCGGCGCCATCTACTCGACCATGGCCTGGCAGATCTTCAGCGCGGTCGTTCTATTGGCCCGGCCGGCGCGCGCCGGTTAGATCTGCTGCGACAGCGGCATGTCCATGTCGAACAGGCGCGCGTGAAGCACCGTCCGATTGCGCAGCGCCGCCCGTACCGCGCGGTGCAGGCCGTCCTCCAGGTAGACGATGCCCTTCCACTTCACCGCATGCGGGAACAGGTCGCCATAGAACGTCGAGTCCTCCGACAGCAACCGATCCAACGCCAGCACTGTCGTCGTCGTGACCAACTCGTCGAGGCGGATCTGCCGGGGCGGAATCTGCGCCCACTGACGATATGACAATCCGTGCTCGGGGTACGGCCGGCCGTCGCGGACACCCTTGAAGATCATCGAGTCAAGATCCCCCGAGTCTTCCCCCCGATCGTCGGTGTCATCCTGCAAAGGCTAGTCGCAAGAGGCCCGTCCAACACGTGAACAACCGCTCGCGCGTTATCGACGCTGTTTATAACCGTAAAATGGAGGCCAACTCGGTGGAAGAGGTAGGTGAACACGTGGGTAGTGCCGACGACCGTCGCTTCGAGGTGCTACGCGCCATCGTCGCCGACTTCGTTGCCACCAAGGAGCCGATCGGCTCCAAGACACTTGTCGAGCGTCACAATCTCGGCGTCTCCAGCGCCACCGTGCGCAATGACATGGCCGTTCTGGAGGCCGAGGGCTACATCGCCCAGCCGCACACCAGTTCGGGCCGCGTGCCCACCGAGAAGGGCTACCGCGAGTTCGTCGACCGGCTGGATGACATCAAGCCGCTGTCGTCCGCGGAGCGCAACGCGATCCTGACGTTCCTGGAGTCGGGTGTCGACCTGGACGACGTGCTGCGCCGTGCGGTGCGGCTGCTGGCGCAGCTGACCCGCCAGGTCGCGATCGTCCAGTACCCGACGCTGTCCACCTCCAGCGTGCGCCATCTGGAGGTCGTGGCGCTGACCCCGGCCCGGCTGCTGCTCGTCGTGATCACCGATTCCGGCCGCGTCGACCAGCGAATCGTCGAGCTCGGCGACGCCATCGACGAACATCAGCTGGCCAAGCTGCGTGACACACTCGGCCTGGCGCTGGAGGGCAAGCCACTGGCCGCGGCATCCGTGGCGGTCTCCGATCTGGCGACCAACCTCAACGGTCACGGCGGCCTGGCTGACGCGATCGGCCGGTCGGCGACCGTGCTGGTGGAGTCGCTGGTCGAGCACAGCGAGGAACGCCTGCTGCTGGGCGGCACCGCCAACCTGACCCGCAACACCGCTGACTTCGGCGGTTCGCTGCGGCCGGTGTTGGAAGCCCTCGAGGAACAGGTGGTGGTTTTGCGGCTGCTGGCGGCGCAGCAGCAGGCCGGTAAGGTCACTGTGCGCATCGGCCATGAGACGGAGGCCGAGGAGATGGTGGGTACCTCGGTGGTGAGCACCGCCTACGGAAGTTCGGGCAAGGTGTACGGCGGTATGGGTGTATTGGGACCCACCCGGATGGACTATCCGGGAACTATCGCTAATGTCGCAGCGGTTGCTCTCTATATAGGCGAAGTCTTAGGCAGCCGGTAACTCGGCATCGGGAAGGTCAGGCGTGGCACGCGATTATTACGGGCTGCTCGGAGTGAGCAGGGGCGCGAGTGATTCGGAGATCAAGCGCGCCTATCGCAAGCTTGCCCGCGAACTTCACCCCGACGTCAACCCGGACGAGGCCGCGCAGGCCCGATTCAAGGAGATCAGCGCCGCCTACGAGGTGCTGAGCGACCCCGAGAAACGCCGCATCGTCGATCTCGGTGGCGATCCGCTCGAGTCGGCGGCCGCCGCGGGCGGCAACGGCTTCGGCGGCTTCGGCGGCCTCGGCGATGTTTTCGAGGCCTTTTTCGGCGGCGGGACCACGTCACGGGGGCCGATCGGCCGTGTCCGGCCGGGCTCGGATTCGCTGCTGCGGATGCGGCTTGACCTGGCCGAATGCGCCACCGGTGTGACAAAGCAGGTAACCGTGGACACCGCAGTGCTGTGCGACCTGTGCCAGGGCAAGGGCACCCACGGTAAATCCACCCCGGTCGCATGCGACACATGCGGTGGCCGCGGCGAGATCCAGACCGTTCAGCGCTCGCTGCTTGGCCAGGTCATGACGTCACGGCCGTGTCCTGTCTGCGGTGGGATGGGCGAGGTCATCCCTGACCCGTGTCACCGCTGCGGCGGCGACGGGCGGATCCGCGCACGGCGCGAGATCAGCGTCAAGATCCCCGCAGGCGTCGGCGACGGCATGCGGGTGCGGCTGGCGGCTCAGGGCGAGGTCGGACCCGGTGGCGGACCTGCAGGCGACTTGTACGTCGAGGTGCATGAGAAGCCCCACGAAGTCTTCGTCCGTGACAACGACGACCTGCACTGCACCATTTCGGTGCCGATGGTGGACGCGGCGCTCGGCACGACGGTCACCGTCGACGCAATCCTCGACGGCCCGACGGAGATCACCATTCCGGCCGGCACCCAACCCGGAGCCGTCACCACGCTGCGCGGACACGGCATGCCGCATCTGCGTTCCGGCGTCCGTGGCGACCTGCACGCGCACATCGACGTCGTGGTGCCCTCACGGCTGGACCACGACGACATCGAGCTGCTGCGAAAGCTGAAGGAGAACCGCGTACGCGATGCGGCCGAGGTGCGGTCGACTCACGCCACCTCGACCGGCGGCGGGCTGTTCTCCCGGCTTCGCGAGACATTCACTGGCCGCTAAGGGTTCATGTCAGAGGCGCTGTTCTACGTCGACGCGCTGCCGGATGTAGGTGAGATCGCGGTCGTCGACGGTGACGAGGGCTTCCACGCCGCCAATGTCCGGCGGATCCGTCTCGGCGAGCGGCTCGACCTGAGCGATGGCGCCGGGACGCTGGCGCACTGCGTCATCGAAGACGTCGGCAAGGGCCGGCTTTCGGCGCGAGTGCTGGACCGTCGGACCGTTCCGCCCGCCGCCCCTGCGGTCACCGTGGTGCAGGCATTGCCGAAATCCGACCGGTCCGAGTTAGCCATCGAACTCGCTACCGAGGCCGGGGCGGATGCGTTCGTGGCCTGGCAGGCGTCGCGCTGTGTGGCCAGGTGGGACGGGTCTGCGCGGATCGGCAAGGGCCTGCGGCGTTGGGCCGCGGTGGCCCGATCGGCGGCCCGGCAGTCGAGGCGAGCGCACGTTCCTTCGGTGAGCGGTCCGGTCTCGACGGCCGAGTTGGTGACACGGATCCGTGACGACGTGACGGCGGGTGCAGTGGTGCTCGCGCTGCACGAATCCGCCGATATGCGACTGTCCGAATTGGCGGTGGGACAAGCTGATTCGCTGGTCTTGATCGTCGGGCCGGAAGGTGGAATCTCAGACGACGAGATCGGGTCCTTGACGGGAGCCGGCGCGACGGCGGTGCGATTGGGACCTACGGTGCTGCGCACGTCGACGGCCGCGGCGGTCGCGCTGGGGGCATTGGGGGTCCTGACGCCGAGGTGGGGCTGAGCTGGCCTGCAGGTTAAGCATTGGGATGCGTCACTACCCGGCGGTAAACTGTGTATTCGGTAGCAACGACCCAGGCAAGAACCCAGAAAGCAGGCAGAAAACCGCACGTGACGCCCCGCGAGACGAACGCTGACTCGGACGCATCGGTTCGCAGTAGCATCAATGTTCCGCCCGACCACGTCGTGGGCCTGCTGGGTTCCGCCGACGAGAATCTGCGCGCGCTCGAGCGCATCCTGGCGGCCGATATTCACGTGCGCGGCAACGCGCTCACCCTGTCCGGCGAGCCCGCCGATGTCGCGCTGGCCGAGCGAGTGGTTTCCGAACTCATCGCGATCGTCGCCAGTGGTCAAACACTGACACCGGACGCGGTGCAACACAGCGTCGCCATGCTCACCGGTACGGATAACGAGTCACCCGCAGAGGTGCTGACCCTCGACATCCTGTCGAGGCGCGGCAAGACGATCCGGCCCAAGACGCTGAACCAGAAGCGCTATGTCGACGCCATCGACGCGCACACCATCGTCTTCAGCATCGGGCCGGCCGGCACCGGAAAGACGTATCTGGCAATGGCCAAGGCCGTCAACGCCTTGCAGACAAAACAGGTCACCAGAATCATCCTGACCCGCCCCGCGGTGGAAGCCGGTGAGCGCCTGGGCTTCTTGCCGGGCACGCTCAGCGAGAAGATCGATCCGTATCTACGGCCGCTGTATGACGCGCTGCACGACATGATGGATCCGGAGCTGATCCCAAAGTTGATGAGCGCCGGAGTAATTGAGGTCGCACCGCTCGGGTATATGCGGGGAAGAACCCTTAATGATGCGTTCATAATCCTTGACGAGGCGCAGAACACCACCGGCGAGCAGATGAAGATGTTCCTGACGCGATTGGGGTTTAACTCCAAAGTCGTTGTGACAGGCGATATCACGCAGGTGGACCTGCCCGGCGGCACCAGGTCGGGTCTACGCGCAGCGATGCAGATTCTGGACGGCATCGATGACATCCACTTCGCCGAACTCACCAGTGCCGACGTGGTGCGGCACCGACTGGTCTCCGAGATCGTCGACGCCTACGCGAAATTCGAGGAGCCCGCGTTGATGAACCGGGCTCAGCGGCGTGCCACCGGCAGCCGCCCTAGGCGGTAGACCCAATGAGCATCGAGGTGTCCAACGAGTCGGGCATCGACGTCTCTGAAGAGCAACTGATCAGCGTCGCCCGATTCGTGATCCGCAAGATGAAAGTGAATCCCGCAGCCGAACTCTCCATGGTGCTGCTCGACACCGCTGCGATGGCCGACCTGCACATGCGGTGGATGGATCTGCCCGGCCCGACCGACGTGATGAGCTTCCCGATGGACGAGCTCGAGCCCGGCGGCCGGCCCGACGCGGCCGAGCCCGGCCCATCGATGCTGGGCGACATCGTGCTCTGCCCGGAGTTCGCGGCCGAGCAGGCCGCGACGGCCGGGCACACGCTGGGCCAGGAGCTCGCGCTGCTGACCGTGCATGGCGTCCTGCATCTGCTCGGCTACGACCACGCCGAACCGGACGAGGAAAAAGAGATGTTCGCCTTACAGCGCCAACTGCTCGCCGAGTGGGTGGCCGACCAGGTCGAGGCCTATTACCAGGACCGCCAATCGGAGAAGGATCGGCGGCTGTTGGACAAGTCGCGATTCTTCGACGCCCCGTGACCGGCATAGCATCGCTCCTTGGCGCGATCGCCCTCATCGGTCTCGGCGGGCTCTTCGCGGCAATCGACGCCGCCATCAGCACGGTGTCGATGGCAAGGGTCGAAGAGCTGGTGCGCGACGAGCGTCCCGGCGCGGCCCGGTTGGCCCGAGTCATGTCCGAGCGGCCACGCTACATCAATCTCGTTGTGCTGCTGCGGATCACATGCGAAATCGCAGCGACCGTATTACTGGTCGACTACCTCTACGAAGTCCTCGGCCTGCGCTGGGGACTGGTCGCCGCCGCCGCCATCATGGTGGTGGTCAGCTTCGTGGCGATCGGGGTCGGTCCGCGTACCTTGGGCCGACAAAATGCCTATTCCATTGCTTTGGTGGCGGCGCTTCCGCTGCAGGCGATTTCGGTGCTGCTCACCCCGATCAGCCGGCTGCTCGTCTTGATCGGCAACGCGCTGACGCCGGGTCGCGGCTTCCGCAACGGCCCGTTCGCCTCCGAGATCGAGTTGCGTGAGGTCGTCGACCTCGCCCAGCAGCGCGGTGTGGTGGCCGACGACGAACGCCGGATGATCCAGTCGGTCTTCGAGCTCGGTGACACCCCGGCGCGCGAGGTGATGGTGCCGCGCACGGAGATGGTGTGGATCGAGAGTGATAAAACAGCTGGTCAAGCCACCTCATTAGCGGTGCGCAGTGGGCATTCGCGCATCCCGGTGATCGGCGAGAATGTCGATGACGTCGTCGGCGTGGTGTACCTGAAAGACCTTGTGCAGAAGACGTATTACTCGACCAATGGCGGCCGGGAGACCAGAGTGTCCGAGGTGATGCGTCCGGCGGTGTTCGTGCCGGACTCCAAACCACTGGACGCGCTGCTGCGCGAAATGCAGCGCGACCGCATCCACATGGTGTTGCTTGTCGACGAATACGGTGCGATCGCAGGCCTGGTCACGATCGAGGACGTGCTGGAGGAGATCGTCGGCGAGATCGCCGACGAGTACGACACCGACGAGGTCGCCCCGGTGGAAGAGTTGGGCGAGCGGCAGTATCGGGTCTCGGCGCGGCTGCCGATCGAGGATCTCGGCGAGCTGTACGACATCGAGTTCGACGACGATCTGGACGTCGACACCGTCGGTGGGCTGGTGGCACTGGAACTGGGCCGTGTCCCACTGCCGGGCGCCGAGGTCACGTGGGACGGGCTGCGGCTGCGCGCCGAAGGCGGTCCGGACCACCGCGGCCGCGTGCGCGTCGGCACCGTCCTGGTCAGTCCGACAGAGCCGCGGAAGAGCGGCGATGAGCCGCTTGCGCGAAGAGCGATGGATCAATGACTGAACTCGATGCCGAGGACGCCAAGCTGGTGACGTTGGCCCGTGGTGCGATGGGCCGGGCCGAGGCGACCAGCGGCGCGGCGGTGCGCGACGCCGACGGCCGCACCTACGCCGGGGCGCCGGTCGCGCTGGACACACTTGCGCTGACGGCGCTGCAGGCCGCTGTTGCCGCAGCGGTGTCCAGCGGTGCGACCGGTCTGGAGGCAGCGGTACTGGTCGGCGGCTCGGCCGATGACGCCGGCGTCGCCGCCGCGCGCGAGCTGTCGGGTGACGCCAAGATCATCGTCACCGACCGTGCGGGCAAGATCCAGTGAGCGAGTTCCGTTCCGGCTTCGTCTGCTTCGTCGGCCGCCCCAACACCGGCAAGTCGACGCTGACCAACGCGCTCGTCGGCACAAAGGTGGCGATCACGTCGAGCCGGCCCCAAACCACCCGGCACACCATCCGTGGCATCGTGCATCGCGAGAACTTTCAGATCATTCTCGTTGACACGCCGGGCCTGCACCGGCCGCGCACCCTGCTTGGCCAGCGGCTCAACGATCTGGTGAAGGACACCTACTCCGAGGTCGACGTCATCGGGCTCTGCCTTCCCGCGGACGAGAAGATCGGGCCGGGGGACCGGTGGATATGCGAACAGATCCGCACCGTCGCGCCGAACACCACGCTGATCGCCATTGTCACCAAGATCGACAAAGTACCCAAGGATCGGCTCGCCGCCCAGCTGATGGCGGTGAGCGAGCTCGTCGGCCCCGACACGGAAATCGTTCCGGTGTCGGCGACCACGGGCGAACAGCTCGACGTATTGACCGACGTGCTCGCCGGCCAGCTGCCGCCCGGCCCGGCCTTCTACCCCGACGGCGAGCTGACCGATGAACCCGAGGAAGTCTTGATGGCGGAGCTGATCCGCGAGGCCGCGCTCGAGGGCGTGCGCGACGAGTTACCGCACTCGCTGGCCGTGGTCATCGAGGAGGTCAGCCCGCGGGCCGGACGCGACGATCTCAACCCGCTTGTCGATGTACGCGCCAACCTTTATGTCGAACGCGACAGCCAGAAGGGCATCGTGATCGGCAAGGGCGGCGCCAGGCTGCGCGAGGTCGGCACCGCCGCGCGCACCCAGATCGAGAAACTGCTCGGCACCAAGGTGTACCTCGACCTTCGTGTCAAGATCGCCAAGAATTGGCAGCGCGACCCCAAACAGCTTGGGCGGCTTGGGTTCTGAGCGCTTGCGCGTGGGGGCACTCCCCTCGCAAGCGGTGGGCCCACCCGCCCGAAGGGCAGGGGGAGAACAATCCAGTGCCCGCTAGCCCGGCTGTCCGTAGACCGCGACGACGACGCTGCGGTCAAGGCTGTTCTCCGACCACACCCCGATCTGGGTGTTGGCGCAGTTCGACATGATCGCCATGTAGTCGGGCCGGTAGTACCACTGGTTCATGATCTCCACGCCGCTGATCGCCAGCGCGGGATTGATCGCGACGGTCTCGGCGACGATGCCCTTGAACCCGGCGGCATTGGCACGGTCCTGCACCGTGGACCCGTCCGAGCCGATGTCGCCGTTGAGCGCACGGTTGTTGAGCACGTCGTTGGTGTGCCACTGCGCGGCCAGCCGCAGCTGCGGGTTGATCTTGAGGTCGGTATTACAACCGGCCTGGTGCTGAATGGTGTAGACGTTGACCGCGACACTCTCGTTGAGCCGCTTGTTATCGGCGTTGGCGGCCGGCATGCCCGCGATCGCGCCGCCCGCGACGACCAGTATCGGGAGCGCATACACGCATCGCTGCGCTGTCATGGTCGACGACATTACGCGACCTCGTCGGACATAGCCTCCGCAATTGGTACCTCATCCAGGACGATCGGCGCTGGCTCCGGGATCGGGGGCTCGTTCCACCACGGCTCCGGCTGCTTCATGGCCCAACCGTTGATCGCTTCCAGCGCGGCGGCCAAGGAGATCAACAGCGGTTCGCTATTGGCCGGGCCCATCAACTGGACGCCGATCGGCAGCCCGTCGGACGTGAACCCGGCCGGTACATTGATGGACGGCCAACCCAGCAGATTCCACGGCCAGGTCACCGGGCACGCCTTGATCATCGTGCGATCTGTCGACAGCCCGCCACGGTGGTCGAAATCGTGCACCACCGGCGGCGGCTGCGCGGTCGTCGGGGCAAGCACCACGTCGGCGAGATTGAAGATCCATCCGATCCGGCGGTGAGCGGCGGCCTCGCGGGCGCGGGCCTTGCGCAGCACGTTCTCCGACAGCACCCGGCCCATCCGCATGTTGGACCTGGTCCGCTTGTCCAGGTTCACCTCGTAGCCGAGCCGGTCGGCCCAGTCCAGCAGCCCCGAGGTGGACCGTGACAGGAAGTTCCACGACATGCCCAATGTGTAATCGGGGTCGTGCCGCCTGACCGTGTGGCCGAGTTCCTCGAGCTGGCCGGCGACGGATTCGAGCGCAGCGCGGATCTCGGGGTGCAGCTTGGCGCGGAAGATCGTGTTCGGGAACTTGGTGGACATCGCGATCTTCAGCTGGCCGGGAGCCTGCGCGACGAAATCGGCCACTTGCAGCGGCGGCGGTTGATGCAGGTCACCGGGGACGTTGCCCGACGCCGCGTCCAACACCAGCGCCGCATCGGTGACCGTGCGGGCCAGCACGCCGTTGACGGTGATGCCGTTGAACGCCTCGGGCAGCGGCCAGGTGGAGATCCGGCCCCGCTGCGGCTTGATGCCGACCAGGTGCGTCCACGCCGCGGGGATGCGGACGCTGCCCGCCCCGTCGGAGCCGATCGCGGCGGCGACCAGCCCGGCCGCCACGGCCGCCGCGCTGCCACCCGACGACCCACCTGGCGTGTGTTCGCGCGACCACGGGTTGCGGGTGTGGCCGAACGCCGGTCCGCTGGTGAATGGCCATTGACCCAACTCGCAGGTGTTGGTCTTGCCGACGATGACCGCGCCCGCGGCCCGTAGCCGGCGCACCACCTCGGCGTCCTGGTGGGCCTTCCGGATGTATCCGTCGGCACCGTACCGGGTGGGCACGCCCGCGACGTCGACGTCATCCTTGACCGCGATCGGGATCCCGAGCAACGGAAGTTGTTCGCCCGCCGCACGTTTGCGGTCCGCCTCGGCCGCATCGGCCAGTGCCTCTTTGGTCAACACCACGCGGAAGGCGTTGAGCGTCGACTGGCTCGCATCGATGGCATCGAGGGATCGCCGTACCAGTTCGTCGGAGGTCACGGTGCCTGCGGCGAGCTGGAAAAGCTGGTGGGTGAGTGTAGGAAACCGGGTGCGGTAGCTGGAAGACTCGACCATCACCTACGAGAATATCGGCGCTGCGTAACAGTTTCTGTCACATCGCAGTGCGAGACTGTACCGATGCGGCTGTACCGGGACCGAGCGGTGGTGCTGCGCCAGCACAAGCTCGGCGAGGCCGACCGGATCGTGACCCTGCTCACCCGCGAGCACGGGTTGGTGCGCGCGGTGGCCAAGGGCGTGCGGCGCACCCGCAGCAAGTTCGGGGCGCGGCTGGAACCGTTCGCGCACATCGATGTTCAGCTGCATCCCGGCCGGAATCTCGACATCGTCACCCAGGTGCAGGCCATCGACGCGTTCGCCACCGACATCGTCAACGACTACGGCCGCTATACCTGTGCGTGCGCGGTGCTGGAGACCGCCGAACGTTTGGCGGGGGAGGAGCGGGCCCCGGCGCCCGCGCTGCACCGGCTGACCGTGGCCGCGCTGCGGGCGGTGGCCGACGGCGGTCGCCCACGCGAACTCGTGCTGGACGCTTACCTGTTGCGCGCCATGGGAATCGCGGGGTGGGCGCCGGCGCTGACCGAATGCGCCCGCTGCGCCGCACCAGGTCCGCACCGGGCGTTTCATATCGCGGCTGGGGGCAGCGTGTGCGTGCACTGCCGGCCGTCCGGATCGGTGACACCGCCGCAGGGCGTGCTGGACCTGATGGCGGCGCTACACGACGGCGACTGGGAGCAAGCACAGGCAGCGCCGCAGTCGCACCGCAGCCAGGCCAGCGGGCTGGTCGCCGCGCACCTGCAGTGGCATCTGGAACGTCAGCTGCGGACGTTGCCGCTGGTCGAACGTGTGTACCGGGTCGATCGCACGGTCGCCGAGCACCGCGTGTCGCTGTTCGGGCAGGATGTGGCCCATGGCGATGACGCGGACGCGGACGCGGAAGGCGGAATACCCCCAGTTGCCTCCGGCGCCTGACGACTATCCCAGCTTTCCCGATAAGTCGACGTGGCCCGTCGTTTTCCCCAACCTGCCACCCCACACCAACGGCAAGTTCGCCCGCCCTCCCCAGCACACGTCGAAGGCCGCCGCACCCAAGATCTCGGCCGACCAGGTGCCCAACCACGTCGCGGTTGTGATGGACGGCAACGGTCGGTGGGCCACCCAGCGCGGTCTGCACCGCACCGAGGGTCACAAGATGGGTGAAGCGGTGCTCATCGACATCACCTGCGGCGCTATCGAAATCGGCATCAAACACCTGACGGTCTACGCATTCTCCACCGAGAACTGGAAGCGCAGCACCGAGGAGGTGCGGTTCCTGATGGGGTTCAACCGGGAGGTGGTCCGTCGGCGCCGGGAGAACCTCAACGACATGGGTGTGCGGATGCGCTGGGTCGGCTCGCGGCCCCGCATGTGGCGCAGCGTCATCAGGGAATTCGACATCGCCGAGCAGATGACGGTGGACAACGACGTCATCACAATCAACTACTGCGTGAATTACGGCGGCCGCACGGAGATCGTCGAAGCGGCGCGCGAGCTCGCGCAGGACGCGGCGGACGGCAAGATCAATCCCAGCCGGATCAGCGAGGCGACGTTCGCCAGGCATCTACACCGCTCCGACATCCCCGATGTGGACCTGTTCATCCGGACATCGGGGGAGCGGCGGGCTAGCAATTTCCTGCTGTGGCAGGCGGCGTACGCGGAGTACGTCTTCCAGGACAAGTTGTGGCCGGACTACGATCGCCGCGATCTGTGGGATGCCTGCGAGGAGTACGTGAACCGCAATCGTCGATTCGGCAGGGCATAGATGTCTCTGTCGCAGCGGCTCGCCACTGTCCTCGACGAAATCCTGCCGGTCCAGCAGGAAGAGGACGGTGCGGTCACCGTGCACCACGACGACACCTTCGCCTCGTTGCGGGTGGTGACGATCGCCGACGGCCTCGACATGGTGTCGCTCACCCAGGTTCTCGCGTGGGATCTGCCGCTGGACAGCAAGATTCGTGCGAAGGTCGCCAAGCACACGCACGACACGCTGCTGGGCACCGTCTCGCTGGTGGAGAAAGGCGCGGCCGCCAAGCGCAACTCCAAGAAGACCGCGGACGTGTTGCTGCGCTACAACTTTCCGGCCGGGGGCCTGACCGACGACGCGCTGCGCACGCTGATCCTCATGGTGCTGGCGACGGGCTCCGACGTGCGCCGAGCGCTCGTCGCCGCGCCGGGCAGTTAGGTTCCGTCCGACAACACGGCCTGCAGGCTACGCGCATGCGAGGCGATGTCGTCGTCGCCGGGACGGTCGGTGAGGCCGGACAGCAGCCGCAGCAGCTGCGACCGCTCTATCTGGTGCTGGTCATCGCGCAGCAGCCGCACTGCGGTGTCGTTGGAAAGCCCCATGAGGATCAGGTAGGCGCCGTTGTCCCAAATGTCTGTCCGCAACTTCGTCAACCACGGCAGGCTTCGGTATACGTAGTGCTGCAACGCGAGGACCAGGAATCGAATATCGCCGATTGCGGGCCGAAGATGGCTGTTGTAGTTGGACACGAGCAGCCGGGCCAGTTGCGGATCCGTGTCGGGATCGGTGAACAGGTCGACGGCGGCCTGCGGTCCGCGCAACCGCGTCGCCACCGCACGGAAGCTCTTTGCGACAACGGTGTCGGTCTCCGCGTCGGCCAGCGATTCGAGAAGTTCACCGGCGGCGCGATCGTCGAGCGCCAGAAGGGCCTTGGCGGCGGAGAGTTTGCGCGCGCGATCGTCGCCGGCCAGGCTCCCGCGCAGCTGGTCGATGAGGTCGGTGCGGCGCGCCTGCGCGGCGGCGTCGGCCAGTTCGGTACTCAGGGGCGCGCCGCCAGTCGCCGCGTCGTCCAGGTCCGCGTCGCTGATCAGGACGCTCACGCCGGTGCTGTTGAACGCCGCGTAGATCTGCACCGGCTAGGACGGCTTGCCCGCCGTGCACGCGCCGCAGATGCCGAAGATCTCGATGGTGTGGCTGATGTCGGAGAACCCGTGCTCGCGGGCGACTTCGGTGGCCCAGGACTCGACTTGGCGGCCCTGCACTTCAACGGTCGAGCCGCAGACCCGGCACACCAGGTGGTGATGATGGTGGTCCGAGCATCGCCGGTACACCGACTCGCCGGTGTCCGTGCGCAGCGTGTCCACCAGGCCCGCCGCCGCCATCGACTGCAACGTCCGGTACACGGTCGTCAGCCCAATGCCTTCGCCACGGCGGCGGAGTTCGTCGTGCAGATCCTGTGCGGAGCGGAACTCGTCCAGGTTCTCGAGCAGTGCCGAGATGGCCGCGCGCTGCCGCGTGGCCCGCACCCCGGAGCCGCCTGGCCGGCGACCTTCTACCTCGGTCATGCTCACCCGCTGTCCTCGGCCGCGTGGGTGACCGCCGCGACGACGATGTCGGCCAGGTGGTGATCCACCAGGCGGTACATCACCTCACGTCCCGAGCGCTCGCCGGCCACCACGCCGGCCGCCTTGAGGATCCGCAGATGCTGGCTGACCAGCGGTTGCGGCACCGCCAACGCGTCGACGAGTTCGTGCACACAACGCGCCGACTCACGCAGCTGCAGCACGATGGCGATGCGCACCGGCGCGGCCAGCGCGCGAAGCAGATCGCCTGAGGTGTCGAGGACATCACGCGGCGGCAGATCCTGTGCTGGCGCGCTGGGGTGCTGGTGCTGCTCGTCCTGCTCCTGATGCTCTTCGCGCGCGCGCTCATCGCCCGCCAAAGTGGAAACGGTTTTCATTATGCCGCCAGAATACATTCGCGATTGCGCATGTCAACGTCGCCGAGCCAGTCGCTACGCTGTTCACCCGTGGCTTCCATCATCGACACCGTCGCGAATGTGGCCAAGCGGCGTGGATTCGTGTTTCAGTCCGGCGAGATCTACGGCGGCACGAAGTCGGCGTGGGACTACGGGCCCTTGGGTGTGGAGCTCAAGGAGAACATCAAGCGCCAGTGGTGGCGCTCGGTGGTCACCAACCGCGACGACGTCATCGGCATCGACAGCTCAATCATCCTGCCGCGCGAAGTATGGGTCGCCTCCGGGCATGTCGAGGTGTTCCACGATCCGCTCGTTGAATGCCTGAACTGCCACAGGCGACATCGGCAGGATCACATGCAAGAGGCGTACGCCGCGAGGAAGGGACTCGACGATCCCGACGCGGTGCCGATGTCCGAGATCGTGTGTCCCGATTGCGGCACCAAGGGCCAGTGGACCGAGCCGCGGGAATTCAACATGATGCTCAAGACCCACCTCGGCCCGATCGAGTCCGAGGAGGGCCTGCACTATCTGCGTCCCGAAACCGCGCAGGGCATCTTTGTGAACTTCGCGAACGTGGTGACGACGTCAAGAAAGAAGCCGCCCTTCGGCATAGGGCAGATCGGCAAGAGCTTCCGCAACGAGATCACGCCGGGCAACTTCATCTTCCGCACCCGTGAGTTCGAGCAGATGGAGATGGAGTTCTTCGTCGAACCGGACACCGCCCGCGACTGGCACCAGTACTGGATCGACGAGCGCCTGCAGTGGTACGTCGACCTCGGCATCGACCGTGACAACCTCCGGTTGTTCGAGCACCCGAAGGACAAGCTGTCGCACTACTCGGACCGCACCGTCGACATCGAGTACAAGTTCGGCTTCCAGGGCAACCCGTGGGGCGAGCTGGAAGGCGTTGCCAACCGCACCGACTTCGACTTGTCCACGCACTCCAAGCATTCCGGCGTGGACCTGTCGTTCTACGACCAGGCCGCCGACACCCGCTACGTGCCGTACGTGATCGAGCCGGCAGCCGGCCTGACCCGGTCGTTCATGGCGTTCCTCGTCGATGCCTACGCCGAGGACGAGGCGCCCAACGCCAAGGGCGGAGTGGACAAGCGAACGGTGTTGCGGCTCGATGCCCGGCTGGCTCCGGTCAAGGCCGCGGTGTTGCCGCTGTCCCGGCACGAAAACCTGTCGCCGAAGGCGCGTGACCTCGCCGCCGAACTCCGCAAGCGATGGAATGTCGAATTCGACGACGCCGGCGCCATCGGCCGCAGGTATCGCCGCCAGGACGAGATCGGCACACCGTTCTGCGTGACCGTTGACTTCGACTCACTCGACGACCAAGCCGTGACCGTGCGGGAGCGCGACGCCATGACGCAGGACCGGGTAGCGATCGACGGAGTCAGCGACTATCTGGCGGCGCGGCTGCAGGGCTGTTGAGTTCTCCGCGAGCTGGGGGCACTCCCCTCGCAAGCTGGGGGCCCACCCCGGGTGCAACGGAACGCGAAAGCCCCGCGACACGCAAAGATTCGGGAACTTTTGCGTCTGCTCGCCAAGGGAGGTGACCTAGAACCGGCCGCCGCTGTAGCTGCGGCCCGACGAGCGCGACGAACCGCCATAGGACGTCGAGCGGCCCATGCCGCGGCCGCCGCCGAAGCCGCCTCCGTACCCGCCGCCGAAGCCGCCTCCGTACCCGCCGCCGACTCCGCCGGAAAAGCCTCCCCGCAGGATGTTGCCGATGATGATGCCGCCGATGACGGCGCCCATGTCGGATCCGCCGCCGCCGTATCCCGAAGTGTAGGACCGCTGCGCGGCCCGGACATCATCGTTGGCCAACGACTGCGCCTGCGCTGCCAGCATCGCCGCGCCGTTGGCATGCGCGATGGCTTCGGTCATATTGCTTTCGCGCTTAGCCTGGGCGGCCTCGATCTGCCGCTGCGCCTCGGCGAGTCGCGTACGCGCCTCGGGACCGATGCTTCCGCGGCGCGTGTCGATGAAGTCCGATACGGCCTTGACTCGCGACTGGGCGGTGAACAACGCCTGGTCGAAGGTGCGGGCCAGGCGTTGCGCCGCTTCGCGTTCCTCGGCCACGCTGGCCAACAGCCGATCGAGGTCGGCGTCGGCCTTGGTCAGCCGGGTGAACGTGCCGAGCGGGTCTGTGCTGCCGGACTTCTGCGCCTCTGCGACGGCTGCCACCGCGGCCTCCCGGGCCGCCGTCAGTTCGGCGGCCCGTGGCGGGTTGGGCTGCTGCAATTGTCCGCCCGCTTGGTTGATGCCGTTCTGGATGTCGGCGATCGCCGACGGCAACGTCGCCACCGCCCGGTTGATGTCGGTCGCCGCGCTGTCGACGGCGTCGAGCAGCGAGCGCGCCTGCCCGAGTGAGGACTCGGCGGCACGGATCGCGTCGACCAGACCCATCTGCTGGCCGGCCGGGCGTTCCACCAGCCGACGGGCGTTGGTGATGTTCTGGTCGGCGAATGCCAGCCGCTGCTTGGCCGTCTCGACGTTGTCGGCAACGGAAGTCAGTGCGGCGGCGTCGAATTGGCTGTGCAGTGCTGCCAGCGCCTGCTCCGACGGGCCAATGCGGGCGGTGAGGTCGACCATCTGCTGGGTGAGCGCGTCCAGCCGGTTCGGAGCATTGATCAGCAGATCGCGCAGCTTCTCGAAGGCCTCGCTCTGCGCGTCTAGCTCCTGATCGGCCTTCGCGGCGGCGACCACCACGCGGGTCAGCAGGTCGCGGCGCTGCAGTTGGGTCTCCGGTACGGCGTCGTCGAGGATCTGGCGCACGTTGAAGGCCTGTGCCAGCGTCGTCCTGGCGTTGGTGACCGCGCGGCTGAACGGTTCGGTCTGCGCGGTGCCGAATTCCTCGACGGCCAGGGCCAATTCGCTGTCGCTGGTGCGGACCGCGTTATCAACGTCCACCACGATCGCCTTGGACAGATCGTCGAGGGCGTCGATCGGCACGGCGGCCAGCGCGTTCGGATCGGCGGGGTCCACCCGTTTGGCGGCCTCGAATTCGGCTTCCCGGCGCTTGCGACGACGGCGTCGCATCCACAGCCACAGCAGCAGTACCGCAACGACGATGATCACAAGCACGACGAGCAGGCCGAACCACGACATCCCAGCTCCGGTACTGCTCGGCGTGTTGAGGCCGTTGGCCGCCGCCACGGCGGCACCGGCCCAATCGCCCCCGCGCAATGCCGGCTCGATGTCGTTGCGGCGGATGTCGTCGGCCTGTGTCGACGTGCCGCCGGTGACCGCGTTCGGCACGTCGAAGGCGACCGCCCGGTCTTCGGTGGCGATCGCGAGCAGCGCATCGTCGTCGCCGAAATCGCTTGCATTTATCGTGTTTTGGGCCCAGTTGATCGCACCCTGGCCGGAGAAGTCTTTGACGTAGACCACCCAGAGCTGGATCCGCTTGTCGTTGTACAGCTTGTCGACAGCCGCTTGAACGTCGTTGCGCCCAGGGGCGGACAACACTCCCGCGTTGTCGGTCACCTGGGTCTGGAGCCGGAACGGCGGTTCGTGCGGTGGCGGCAGGTGCGATGAGCAGTCCGGCGGCCAGCATCGCGAGGACCAGGCTGAGCAAACGGGCGATACGCATGGTCGACAATGTAGTACTGGCAGACTGTGCGTCGGTGGCGATGAATACCAACCCGTACGACGAGTTCGACCGGCAGCGACTGGTGGTCGAACCGCCCAAGGGTGCCGCGCTGCCGGGTACCGACACCGAGCACCGCACCGATTTCGCCCGTGACCGAGCGCGGGTGCTGCACAGCGCGGCGCTGCGCCGATTGGCTGACAAGACGCAAGTGGTCGGGCCGCGCCACGGCGAGACGCCACGCACCCGGCTGACCCACTCGTTGGAGGTGGCCCAGATCGGCCGCGGTATGGCGATCGGGCTGGGTTGTGATCCCGATCTCGTCGACCTGGCCGGGCTGGCCCACGACATCGGCCATCCCCCCTACGGTCACAACGGTGAGCGGGCGCTCGACGAAGTGGCCGCCGCGCACGGCGGGTTCGAAGGCAACGCGCAGAACTTCCGCATCCTGACCCGGCTTGAGCCGAAAGTCCTTGACTCGCAAGAACATAGCGCAGGTCTGAACTTGACCCGGGCCGCGCTGGACGCCGTGACCAAATATCCGTGGCGGCGCGGGCTACACAATCGCAAGTTCGGGTTCTACGAGGACGACGCGGCCGCGGCCGAATGGGTGCGCACCGGTGCCCCACCGGACAGGCCATGCCTGGAGGCCCAGGTCATGGACTGGGCCGACGACGTCGCGTACTCGGTGCACGACGTCGAGGACGGTGTGGTGTCCGGCCGCATCGACATGCGAGTGCTGGCCGATGACGACGCGGCGGCCGTGCTGGGCCGGCTCGGCGAGTCCAGCGGCATGGGCGCCGGGTTGCGCGCCGACGACCTGGTCGCCGCGGCCGAGCGGCTGTCGAACCTGCCGGTGGTCGCCGCCGTCGGCAAGTACGACGCCACGCTCGCCGCGTCCGTCGCGCTGAAGCGGTTGACCAGCGAGTTGGTGGGGCGGTTCGCGTCGGCCGCGATCGCGGCGACCCGGGACGCAGCAGGCCCGGGACCGCTGGTGCGATACGTGTCCGACCTGCGGGTGCCAGGGCTGGTGCGCGCCGAGGTCGCGGTGCTGAAGATCCTGGCGCTGCAATTCATCATGTCCGACCCGCGGCATCTGGAACTGCAGGCGCAGCAGCGCGAACGCATCCACCGCGTCGCCCAGTGGCTGCTGGCCGGCGCACCGGCGAGCCTCGACCCGATCTTCGTGCCGGCGTTCAACAACGCCGCCGACGACGGCGCCCGGCTACGCGTCGTCATCGACCAGGTCGCGTCATTCACAGAGGGGCGATTGGAGCGCCTGGAACCGGCCTAAGCGTGATCGCGCCCGACGCCGGGCGCTCTAGACTGACCCGGTGGCCGGCCGTATCCCTGATCGCGATATCGCGGCCATCCGTGAACGCATCCGCCTCGAGGACGTCGTCGGCGACTACGTGCAGTTGAGGCGTGCGGGGGCGGATTCGATGAAGGGGCTGTGCCCTTTCCACGACGAGAAGTCGCCGTCGTTTCACGTGCGGCCCAACCACGGCCATTTCCATTGCTTCGGCTGCGGCGAGGGCGGCGACGTCTATGCGTTCGTCCAGAAGATCGAACACGTCAGCTTCGTGGAGGCCGTGGAGCTGCTGGCCGACCGGACGGGCTACACCATCACCTACTCCGGCGCGGCGGCGACGAACGTGCAACGCGATCGTGGCAGCCGCAGCCGGCTGCTGGCCGCCAACGCGGCCGCCCAGGAGTTCTATGCCGTCGCGCTGCAGTCCGAGGAGGCCGCGCCGGCGCGTCAGTATCTGCACGACCGGAACTTCGACGCCGAAACGGCCGCGCACTTCGGCTGCGGGTTTGCCCCGTCGGGCTGGGAATCACTGACAAAGCATCTGCTGCGCAAGGGGTTTGAGTTCAAGGAACTCGAGGCCGCCGGGCTGTCGCGCGAGGGGCGCCGCGGCCCGATGGACCGCTTCCACCGCCGCCTGTTGTGGCCGATCCGGGCCAGCGGCGGTGAGGTGATTGGCTTCGGCGCGCGGCGCATCTTCGATGACGACCAGATGGAAGCCAAGTACGTCAACACGCCCGAGACGGTGTTGTACAGGAAGTCGTCGGTGCTGTTCGGCCTCGACTTGGCCAAACGCGACATCGCCAAGGGGCATCAAGCTGTTGTGGTCGAGGGCTACACCGACGTGATGGCCATGCACTTGGCCGGGGTGACCACCGCCGTGGCGTCGTGTGGCACCGCGTTCGGCGACGAGCATTTGGCGATGCTGCGCCGATTGATGATGGACGACAACTTCTTTCGCGGCGAGCTGATCTATGTGTTCGACGGCGATGCTGCGGGCCGAGCTGCGGCGGTCAAGGCGTTCGAGGGCGAACAGAATTTGGCGGGGCAGTCGTATGTGGCGGTGGCCGACGACGGCATGGACCCATGTGATCTGCGGCTGAAGGCCGGTGACGGTGCGTTGCGCGATCTGGTGGCGCGGCGAACGCCGTTGTTCGAGTTCGCGATTCGCACGGCGCTGGCCGACCACGACCTGGACAGCGCCGAGGGCCGCGTCGCGGCGCTGCGGCGATGCGTGCCGATGGTGGCGCGCATCAAGGAGCCCATGCTGCGTGACGAGTACTCTCGTCGGTTGGCCGGCTGGGCGGGCTGGGCCGACGAGGGCCAGGTGCTGACCCGGGTGCGCGAAGAGGCGCAGAAGCGCGGCATGCCAGACCGGACCAGACGTCGTACGTCGTCAGCGGAGTCGGCCAAGCCCAGACCGGCCTTCATCCCGGCGGCGACGGCTCGCCCCGACCCCGCCGATCCCACGCTGTGGCCGCAGCGCGAGGCGCTCAAGTCCGCGCTGCAGTACCCCGCGCTGGCGGGGCCGGTGTTCGACTCGCTGACGGTGGAGAGCTTCACGCATCCCGGCTATGCCGCGGTGCGGGGGGCCATCGGCGCGGCAGGGGGAACGACGGCGGGCCTGTCCGGTGCGCAGTGGATTGAGGTCGTGCGCGAACAGACCGGATCGGCGCCGGCCGCCAACCTGGTCAACGAGCTCGGGGTGGAAGCCATCAACGTCGACGACGACGACAAACTGCCCCGCTACATCGGCGGGGTGCTGGCCCGCCTGCAGGAAGTGTGGGTCGGCCGTCAGATCGCCGAGGTGAAGTCAAAGCTGCAGCGCATGTCGCCGGTGGAGCAGGGCGACGAGTACCACGCGCTGTTCGGCGACCTGGTGGCGATGGAGGCCTACCGCCGCAGCCTGCTGGAGCAGGCCAGTGGCGACGACCTTACTGCGTGAACGGCCACGGCAGGCTATGGTGAATGGGCTGTCGGGGACCCTGGAGGAGAGCGAGCAGGTGGTATCGATGACTAACCGAACTCGGCGACTGGTGGCCGGGGCCTTCGCGGCCGCCGCCGTTGCGGTCCCGCTCTATGCCGCGATCGCGACTGATGCCACCCCGGAGGTCACCGCCGGACCGCCGTGCCTGGCGTGGTTCGGAAACATTGAAGACGGCAAGTGCCTGTCGTACTCCAACGGCAATGGCGTAAATGTCGGAGCCCCGGGGTACTACGGCGGCAACAGCCCCAACAGCGGCTTCTACACCGGGCCGCTGTTGCCCGGCACGACCATCAACCGGGGCCTCCTCGGTCCCTAACGCTCCTCGTTGCCGACCGTCTCCGGCTCGAGGACCTCGGTTTCGGAGTCGATGGGCGTTAGCGTGACCATCGCCGGATCCGGTGAAACCCGGTGGGCGATCTTGCGGCGCCCGGCATCGATCACGGCCTTGGCCGCCGGGCTGCCCGTCACCGCCCTATATGTCCTTGATATCTGTTCGTAGCGGCGCCGGCCGGCCTTTGCACCCAACACATAACCGACAGCCAATACGGCGAGATACCCGATCACAAGGCCCCTCCCAGACGACGTGCGTTGGTGTCCATCCTGCCTCACTTGCAGCGGTGTGTGCGGGGCGGCGGCGTATTGGCGGCCGGAACCGCACATACGCTAGAGTCATCCCTCGGCCCGCGGCAGTAATCAGACGCGGGAGAGCGGTCCCCTGTAGCTCAATTGGCAGAGCATTCGGCTGTTAACCGAAGGGTTGCTGGTTCGAGTCCAGCCGGGGGAGCACCAAGAGGCCATCTGACCTGCATCTACCGGTGCCGATCAGACGGCCGTTTTCGTACCAGAAGCTCTAAAGTCACCATTAACTCACCACTAATTCGCTCGACCGGCATCACCAACCACGGCGCGATCCATCGCCGCAGCAGCCTCTGGATGAGCCCGCCCACGAGCCATGTACTTGCGTTGTGTCATCGCCGGGTCTGCGTGCTGCAGAACGTCAGCGGTCATCCGTGCTGACAAACCCGCATCGTCCAATACGGTCGCCACCAACTTGCGGAAGCTGTACACCGTCACGTCATCCGGCAAGCCGAGCGCCTCCCGCACACGCTGCCATTCATGCTGCACGTTATTCGGATCACGCAATCCCCACGTTCTCGACGGGAACACCAAGTTCAACGTCTCCTTACCCATCGGCGGTGACGCCAGCCTCCGAGTCGCCAGCATCGCCTTTCGCCGCCGCAGCATCTCAACCGCGAAATCTGGGAGAGCAACGGTGCCGCCGGGGTTCTTCGGATCATTCGCAATCACGACTCGCACCAACCCGACGCCTCGAATCCGGATCACCTTGCCGCTCGTTCGCACCCTTTTAACATCCAGTTCGATATCCGACCACTCCAGCCCGAGCAACTGACTTGGTCGCTGCCCCACCGCGGCCGCCAACGTCACCAAGTCCGCCAAATCAGCTTCCTCGCAATACTCCGCCACGGTTGGCGGGGTGTAGGACTTGATCGGCGTCGTACGTTCCCGTTCCTTCTTCGTCAGCTTGCGCGGACACGGCAACACAGACCCGCGAACCGCAGTCAGGATGAACCGGAGGTCGTCGACCTCAATGTGTCCAGCACCGCCCGTGGGTCCCTTCGCCTCCACATTCTTGACCAACTGAGCTTCGCGAACCGGATTCACCGGAAGAGCCCTTTTGCGCACCGCGTACCGGAACATGCCCGACAACATCGATCGCGCATTGCGTGCCGATCCCATACCGTGGCCCTCCGCAACCGCCTTCAGGAATTCTTCAATGGTGTCGGTCGGGACTTCGATCAGGATTCGATCGCCATACGCTGTGTTGAACAGAGCTGCCCATCTGTCATAGAGGTCGAATGTCCCTTGCGCGCGTTTCTGCTCTACGAGGTATTCGCGATATTTCGTCCACAAATCACGAACCCTGGTCGATCCTGACAGTTCACTGCGGAGATTCACGCCGATCTTTGATGCAGCCAGGAGCACGGCGTCACTTGCCCGAGAGCCGTTGCGGTCAGGCACCTTCCGCCCGCGTTCGTCGACCTTGGGCGGCGATACCCTTATCAAATCCCGACGCTTTCCCGTCGCATCACGGACCCGGACGCGAGCGTTCCAATGTCCCGGAGACAATTCAGTCAGCTTTATGGTGCCCGCAACGCCGATCGGGCGATGCGGTCTTCCACGGCCCATGATTACCCAATTCGTTGGACGGTCGAGTCGATCGCGGAATCCAACTCGTCCAAGTCCCACAACAGGTTCTTGCCGATTCGACGGGGAGTTGGCAGCCATGGTTTCGATCCTTCGCGATGCCAACGCCGTAAAACCTCAGCGTTGCAACCAATATGAGCCGCCGCATCCTTCGTGTTCGCCCATCGCCGCACATGTGGCGGCATGCCCATGACACTCATTCCGGAATCCCTTCTCACACTGCCGATTGAGTTGCCGAAGTTTGCCGTTGTGGCGGATCTACGTTCAACCTATGTTTGGTGTGCTCGGCAGACGGCGGCCGCGATGACCCGGCCCTGGTCGCCTTCGTCCGATGGCATAGAGATTGCTCGCAAGCGTGCCGTGTTGGAGGCGCTAGTCGTCTTCCATCACTCCTGGGTTCGCATCGCGCTATCGAAGTGGGCGGATCATGAGCGCAGTCAAGGCCGGGCGATGTGCGGCGTGGTTTCCGCCCGTCGCGGCGCTGTTCGTCTGCCGGCCGGGGGCACCTGTTCGGCGCTGCACTATTCGCCATGGACCACACATTAAGCCCGACCAAACCCCTTATGCCGCACCTAAACGCCACAACTTTCGAGGTACCGCTTCAAAGCGCGCCGCTCCTGGGTTGGGCGCTTGCGCTGGTCGTTCTCACTTTCGCCCTCGCATAAGTGTTGTCTTGCCGCCTAGCGTTCTCGGTAGCTGGAGAAAACTCCCATCTGGGGCTACGAAAGATGACATGTGATGGGGACCCCCTCAGCTGAGACGCTGGTTGAGTCAGCGTCAGAGGGTGTTTGAAAACCGTCAGGTTCGGGCGAGTCGCCTGGTCATGGTCGTGATCATGGCGAGGTGGACCATGGCTTCGTGGTGGTCGGGTCTGGTTTCGTAGTCGCGCGCGCAGCGGCGGTGCTTGTTGATCCAACGCGAAACTTCTCTCGACCACCCAAATGCGGGGCCGGACGTGGAAACCAGTGGCGCCGGGGATGCGTTTGATGATCTGCATAGTAAGGGTGAGAACGTCTTTCGCCCAGATGAGCAACCGTCCGGAGTAACCGCCGTCGGCCCAGACCAGCCGGATGGTGGAGAAGCTGCCGCGCAGTGCGGCCAGGAGTCGGTGTGCGGCGTCGCGGTCCTGGATCGAGGCGGCGGTGACGACGACGGTGAGCAGCAGGCCGTTCACATCCACGGCGATGTGCCGCTTGACGCCGTCCGTTCTCTTGCCGCCATCCCAGCCGCGGCTGGATCGGGGCACGGTGTCGGCGGCGGGTACCGTCTGCGAGTCGATGATCGCCGCGGTCGGGCACCGGTCCCGCCCCGCCCGGCCCGCACCCGCAGTCGGTCGCGCAGCGCGTCGAGGATGCGCGACCACGCTCCGCCGCGGGGCCCAGCGGGCGAAGACCGCGTACACCGTCCCGGCTGGCGGGAACTCCACCGGCAGTTGCCGCCACGCATACCACCGCGCACGATGTACAGGATGGCGTCCACTATCGCACGGCGGCAATGCTTCTCGGGTCGTCCGCCGCGGCCTGCCGTGCTGCCCGGCGCAGGCGACAGCGGTTCGAGGATCGCCCACTGTGCGTCGGTCACCTACGACCAGTACACCGCGCAACCATGTCCGCCCGCCGCGTGGGGCGGGCACGACGGGGATGGCGAGATCGGCGATGATGGCATTGTGGGCTCCTGGTCTGGGCGGGGACTTGGTAATCACCGACCCAACCAGGGAGCCAACTTCTTCGGTTCGCCGCGAGGCACACGCCCGCCCATCGCGGTTCTCAAACACTCTGTAGGCGATGGACAGAACATAGGCTCAGCATGCCGTTGCTGGTGAAAGCTGAGGCTGACATGCCGAGGTCGGTTCAACTTCGCTTCCGCCGGGTGTTCGGCTCATGTGCGCCCGGCACCGGGCGCTGTCCCGAACACAGCGGTCGCTGCATCACGGATCTTGCCCACGTTGTCGTGGTGCAGGTCGACCTCGGGGGTGGCACCGATCGCGCGCAGCGACATTGTTGGCCGGTGGTCGTAGAGGTAACGCAGCGCGTGGGCGACCTTGGTGGTGGGGACGGTGCGGCAGTACCCCTCGTCGTGGATTTTGGTTGCGGCAGCTTCCCATTCGGCCATGCGCGCGGTGGCCGAGGCGAGCGCTCCGTCTCGCATCTGTGACGTTGCATCCGCCGGCGGCGTCGGGTTGAACCGCCACAGAATGGCCATGCTGTGCGTGCTGGCGAGCAAGGCGAGCGGCGGAACGCAGGCCAGCCCCGCCGATCCATAGCGCATCCACGAATCCAGGTGCGCCGTGGCCAGCCAGGCATGCACCGCATTACCGCCGACGCTGACCGCCGCCGCCAGTACAAGGACAATCCAGAAATAGAGCTGGTTCCACAACTGGGTGCGGTAGGGGGCCAGCGCCACGATCCCTAACGTCGCCAAAACGATTGTGCCGTCGATGATCAGCGGCCACAGGTATGACGACCGGCCCGGCCATGCCGACATCGCGGCCAAGTCGCGCAGCGATTCGAAGGACAGGACAAAGCTCACGGTGGCGATCCCCGCGGTGAGCCAGACGGCATAACGGCGGCTGCGGCGGACAAGGTGAAGCATTCGCAACGCCTCGTCGGGGTCGTGAGCGCGTGCGGTATCGGGTCGTGGTACCGCCCGCGGGATCTTCAGCCACCACCGGCGCGGCGAGATGCGCTCGCGCCCCGCCCTGCTCGGCGTGTCCGATGGAATCGTTGCGGTTTCACCTGTCTCGGCGAGCCCTGATGGCGCCGCAGCATGTAGCGGGTGGATTGCGACCGCGGTCTGTGATGCCACAGCGGCGCCGTTCGGCCGTGTCTGGAGTGTGGGCACTGAGGGATCCTCCTGTCACACGCGCGGGGTTGTTGACTGCCGACTGGCCTCGCGGCCGTGGAGCCGTGGCGCTTACCTAACGCCGAACCTAAGTGCGCTCCTCGCCTTATGCGACGGCGGTTCGGTGGTTCTTGACTGGCCCCGGCTGCGCGGTCGGCTGCGTCGGGCACGGTGTGTGAAGTCGTCGGCGAGATGTCGCCGTCCGAAGTGTGTGCAACCGGAACCGGTATCGGGGCGGCGCGTGCGCTGATCCTGTGGCCGGAACTGGTGAGCCTGGGCGAGCGCTGCTTCTCGATGGCCGTTGTGGCTGTGGCCGCTGATCATTGACGGCACAATCGTTTTGGCGACATTGGGATTGTCGCGTTGGCGCCCTACCGCGACCAGCTGCGGA
The DNA here is from genome assembly GCA_963715885.1 of uncultured Actinomycetota bacterium. Classification (GTDB taxonomy): domain Bacteria; phylum Actinomycetota; class Actinomycetes; order Mycobacteriales; family Mycobacteriaceae; genus Mycobacterium. The sequence goes on along the minus strand of CAVQSK010000016.1, from coordinate 6,054 downwards.
ATCGGGGTTCTTCTGGGTGGTTCTGGGGAGAGCCGCCCCAGTGTGGGCGGCAGCTTGCTGCACGCCTGGCTTGCCACCAGATCAGCTGGCGTCGTGGACGCGGGCCGCTGGCGAAACGTGGCGGCAAGGCGGTGTCGCACCGTGTTTCTCATGCCATATCGCGGCAGGCTGTTCGACGAGGTGGAGTTCGCGCCTGGGGTGCCGCCGAACCTGCGGCCGTTGACCGTCGCATAACGGTGAGCTGGCTGACTAGCGTTCTTGGCGAGGGGTTTGCCCCCTCGACGAGCTTGGTGACGTGGAAGGGGCGTTGCTGGTGTCGGTTGGGCTTCCAGACATTACGAACAACGTGGTGATCGACGCGGTGGAGAATGTCGTGAAGGTCATCGCCGGGGTGGGCCGGCTGTTTGGCGACGACGAACCCAAGCATCTTCCCGAGGCGCCGCCCTACCCGGGCACCGTTGCTGGGGTGCCGCCGTATCCGGGAATGCCGCCCGCCACGCCTCCACCCCCGCCGCCTGGTGGTGGGGGAGGCCTTGATACCGGGGCAACCGGCGCAGGTGAGCAGTACAACGGCAGCGTCGATGCCGCACAGTTGACCGACGAGAAGCTCGCCGAGATGCTCAAGCAGATCTTCGCGGCCAATCAGGGCGCCCGCGACAAGGTGGCGGCCATTCTGACCGAGATTCAGAACAAGCAAAAGCAGATTGGCCCGGAGATGGGTGATCCGGCATCGGTGGCGGCGTTCGGCCAGTTTCTGGATCAAAAGTTCGCCGAGATCCAAAAGGTCCTCACCGATGCGCAGGTCGACGCCAAGACGCAGGCGGCCATCCTGGATGCGCTCGGCGATGAGTACCGCAAGAACGGCCCGGATGCCCCCGGCGGCGGCGACAACGCCGGCGGCAACGGATCCGGTGGGGGTGGCGATGCGTCCGGTGGCGGTGGCGACAAGTCGGCGGGCGGTGGCGCCGATGTGGCGGGCGGCGGCGCAGCGCCCGCGGATCCGGCCGCCGGGCAGGAGCCGCTGATGGACCCGTTGGCCGGGATGGGCTTGGGTGGCCCGATGGGCATGGACCCGCTCTCGGCGTTGGGTTCTTCGCTGGCCGGGCTACCGCAGGCCATGGGCGGCGGTTGGGCTGGAGCACCCCTGGATGCGCTGGGCCCGGCGCTCAGCTCGCTGGGCGGGTTGGGCGGATTGGCTAACGGCGGCTTCACTGATAAGCCGCCGGGCGACGCCAAAGCCGAGGACGGGTTCACCGACGACGCTGAGCACGGCAAGCCCGACGAAGATGCTCCCGACGCGCCCGGCGACGAAGCTGACAATCCGCCTGCCCATGATGGACCGGCCGCCAACACCACGACGCCGCCGGGCGATCCGACGGCCGCCCCGGCCGGGCAGGCCACCCCTGAACAGGCGGCCCCGGCAACCGTCCCGGCCCCGGCGAGCGGGGATGCGGCCCGCAACGTCAGCATGCCCGATGGCCAGGTGGTCTCCGCTCCCGACGCGCGGGCCGCCCAGGTGATGCGCTCGGTGATGTCGGGCACCAGCGTCACCGACGCGTTCAAGCAGGTCGGGGTGGATTTGGCGCCGCCGGGAACGCCGGTCACCGATCCTGTCGACCCGAACACCATGCCCCCGACCAGCATCGGGCGTTTCGAGTCACGCGAGCCCGTGATGGCGATGGGTAACGGCAAGATATGGATGGATGGCCAACTTCAGCCAATTGGTGCGCTCGGCAGCAGCAGTGACTTCCTAGGCTGGAGCAAGCCGCCCACCGCCGCGGTCCCGGCCACGGCGCCGCCGGCGCCGAGCGGCCCACCACCGGCGGTGACCTAGGAGCACAGGGGGTTATGGACATCGAGACCGAAAACCGCACCTACGTGGAGTCCTCGCGTGATGGTGCGCTGATGGTCGAGCTGGACCGCAACGGCGCGGCGGTGCGCGTTCAGCTCGAGCCTGAGGTCAACGCGACGTGGACCGCCGAGCTGCTCGCGGAGCGGGTCATGCGCCTGTACACGCTGGCGCTGATGCGGTGCCGGCGCGACCAGTTGGCGCGGATCAATGAGCGTGGCGCTGATCAGGCCCCCAGTGACGTGTATCCGACCGAGGCCGAGGTGGATGCCTACCGGGACCGCTACATCGACTTTTGAGTTCGTTTGGCCGCAGCATAAGAGCGGCGGGCACCGTTACGCTGGGCAAACAGGTCACCGATGAACGGTTCACGGAGGTAGTGATGGGCGATCTAGCGCTCGACTACGCAGCATGGGAGGAGCACGCCGCTTGGTGGGATCAGGAGGCCGGCGCCGCGCGTGAGCGCATGGACGTCGACGAGGCCACGATCGCCGCGGCGCATCAGGCGTTCGGCAAGATCGGGTCTTCCACGGTGGGTGCCTCGTATGCCGCGGCGCTGGAGGCCCGACGCGCCCTGGGTGTTCGCTTGGGCGCCTATGCCGACAATGTGGCCGCCCACATCCGCCGCGATCTGCAGACCTACGCCGACGGCGAGGCCGCTGGCGCTGGCACACTGAGCACCTAACACAGGGACGATGGCCAGCAGCCGGGATTTGCGGGTCGATGTCGCCGGGGTGCACGGCGCGGGTGTGACCGCGGCCGCGGCGGCAGCCTCGGCGACACCGGCCGCTCCCGCGGTGCCTGCGTGCGCGGCGGATGCCACCTCGGTGCAGGTGGCCACGGGGTTTGCCGGTCGCATCGGGGCCCTGGGTGTTCGCACCACGGCTGCCAATCTCACGACCGGCGCGGCCGCGGCACGCCTACACGGCGACGCCGACGCCTATCAATTGCAGGACGGCGCGGCCGCGGCCGACCTGGCGGATACGGGGGCCGCGGCGGGCCAGATGGTGCAGGCACCCGCTGTGTCGACACCGGTGTCGCCGGACATGCCGGCACCGCCGGGTGCGCCGGGCGGGGTCGTTCCCACCACCGGCGAGCAGATTTCGGCGGTGGTGCACTCCGGTCCTGGCGCGCAGGGGCTGCTGGCGGTTGCGGGCCTGCTCGATACTCAGGCCGCCGAGCTGGAGCAGGCCGCCGCGACGGTGCGTGCGGCCGGCTCTGAAACGACGAGCAGCTGGAATTCTGGTGCGGCGGAGGCGGCCGAGGCGCACCTGGTGGGCCTGGAGTCCAGCTACAGCGACCAGGCCATCCAGGCGCGCGCGCTGGCCGGCCAGATGCGCGGGCACGCCGACGACTTCGCGCGGGCCAAGGCGGTGATCCCGCCGCCGCGGGTGTTCGACGACCTGCAGCGACGCCTGCAGGCGGCGTATGCGGCCAATGCGCATCCGGTCAGCATCGGCCGCTTTTCCGGGCAGATCGCCGATCTGCAGCACAAACTAGCCGCGGCTAATCACGACGCCCTCGACGGGTATGGCCGCTACCAGGAGGCGGCCCAGATTAGGGCTGCCACCATCGACCCTCACGACACCAAACCCGACACCGGAACGCCGGCCGCGGCTGACGAACCTGCCGGCGCCGGGGGTGAGCAGGAGACCAACCACGCCGGCACCCACACTCAGACTCTTGACCCGGCTGACCCGCTGGCCGACCCGGCAGCGTTTGGCGATGCGGGCCAGGCGGCTACCGGGCTGATGCAGACGGTGTTGCCCGCGGTGCTGGGCGCGGTGTCCGGGGCCGCCGGGGGGTTGCTGGGCGCGGTCAGCGGTGCAGGTCAACAGCTGCAACAGGCGGGAAGCCAGGCCCTCGGCGGGTTGGCCCGGGGCGCCACCGCGGCGATGGGTTCGGGGATGGGTGGCGGCACGCCCAGCGATTCGGGCGGCGGGGGACCGCAGATGCCGTCAGCGGATGGCTTTGACCCCGACCTCGGCGGCGGCGGGCCGGAACCGGGCGATACCGAACCGGCCGCCGGCGGCGGCGGTGGGGGAGCGGGCGGACCGCTGTCGGCGCCGGCCGGGGCGCCAGCGGCGGCGGCGGCCGCGCCGGCGACCTTCAGCGCCCCACCTGCGCCCGCGGCCGGCGGCGCGACCGGCACACCGATGGGCGGGGCGATGACGCCGGCGATGATGCCGATGGCAGGGCGCCCCGGCGGCGGTGCGGGCGAGGACGATCGCGGGCTGTATCCCGAACGGCGCATGCGCATCGAGACACCACCGAATTCCGAGCCGGTCAGGGGCCGCCGCGAGGCCCGCCGCACCCGCGGCGACAAGACCGCGGAAGGAGACGACGAGCGGTGACACTGACCGACGACGAGTATGTGGCGCGCGTGCAAGGCGCTGCCGCCAGCCTGCGCGCCCGTAACGCGGCGTGGCTGGAGGCCATCAACCACATCAAGGTCCCAGCGGTGCACGAGGCGGTCACGGCACGCTTCGACTCCAACGGCACCCTGGTGGAGTTCGATATCGATCCCTCGGCGCTGTCGGACTACACCAACACCGAGCTCGAACAGATCATCACCGACGTGTTGCGCAATACCCACCAGGCGCTGCACGCGCAGATGATGGAGCTGTTCGCGACTTACATGGCGCCCAATAGCCCGCAGTTTGATCGCCACGCGCTCGGCGAGCCGTACGTGGATCCGCCCAACTGACAAGGCGGCCGAAACCCAACCCCCAAGGCGCGCAGCCGCATTCGGCAGACGCATCACCGCTGCCCGTCGGTCGGGGGCTTGCCGCGGGCCTGGCGCAGCGTCTCCCCAGCGCGTTGGACTTGTTCGTGTTTCGGCGGCGGTTGGCGGGCCCGGGCGGCGGCCAGCTCGGCGGCTTAGCGGGCTTCGTCGAGTGCGGCCGGGCGATCCTGCAGGTCGCCGTGCCAGGCCAGCATCGCCCCGAGCTGCCCGGCCATCCGGGGAGCCGAGACTACGCGGCGGCGCGCTGGCGGCGGCGCGCGTCGACGCCGGGCAGTGCCGGGGCGGGCGCATCGCCGAGCTCGACGGCGCGGCGGGTTTCGAACTGCTGCAGCAGCCGCTCGTAGATGGGTTCCAGCAGGCCCGGGAAATCACCGGGGAGCACCTGGCCGCCCCAGACGCCGTGGGTGGCGCGGCTGGCGACGGCGTTGTAGCCGCAGCGGCCCACGAAGGGGCAGGCCATGCACTGCTTGGCGGCGCGTTCGCGGTCGCGGAAGCGGGAGAACCACAGGTCGTGACCGGAGCCGTAGTTGATGCGGCACGGTGTTGCGGCCGTCGTTTCGAACAGGCGCCCATCGATCTGCAGCAGCCGTTGAAGCTCGCCGGCACCCAGGCGAGCATTGTGGCCGCTGGTGGTGGTGGTGTTGGGCATGGTGGTCGACCCCTTCCCTACGGAACCGCCAATTTTGGCGTATTTAGCGGTGATAAGGGCGAACTGTAGCACATGAATCGCGTTTTTGGCGGTTACATCGGGTCGAATAGGAACTCAGAAGAACCCACCGCCACCGCCAAACCCACCAGCGTCCCATATTCGCGCTGGTCAACACCATGCGCCTCGCCACAGAACCGTGTCAGCGCCAAAGGGGTTTTCCTGCCCGTAGCCGCCAGAACAACGAGTTTTGGCGGTCAGTGAGGCAAGATGAAGAGCATCATGTCGTGGGACAAGCTGAGCGACGAAGTGCGCAAGCGCCGCCGCGAGCTGGGCTTGACGCAGCCCGACATCCAGCAGCGCGGTGGCCCAGGCGTGGCCACGCTGCGCGCGATCGAGAACAATCAATCCAGCCGGCCGAGCCTGCGCATGCGCCGCGCGCTCGAAGACGCGCTGGAGTGGGAATCAGGCAGCGTGGATGCCATCCTGGCCGGCGGCCCACCCACGCTCAAGGAATCCAAGGATGACTCCGACATCACGACGCAGCCCAAAGCCGACGCCGAGGCACAGGACCGGTTCTCGCTGGCCAAGCAGGTGGTGGCACTGAAGACCACTTTCGCCCAGCACGCCGCGGGGGTCTCCCAGGAGGCCCGCGACGCTCTGCTCGAGCAGATCACCCGCTCAGCGCGCGAGGCTGAGCAGACCATCGTCAAAGTGATGCCCTGGCTCGATGATGCCGAACGTGGAGAGGCGATCGAGCTGCTCGTCGCGTTGCGCGCCCCCTTGTAGAAACCGTTGCCGCCCAAACGGATT
>CAVQSK010000015.1:0-190724 GCA_963715885.1 uncultured Actinomycetota bacterium | reverse complement strand
GTCGGCACGCTGAGCGGCCAGGACAGGCAGGTAGCCGGTATCGGTGCGGAAGTTGGGGCAGTGTTCACAAATATTGGCGTAGGCGCACGGGCCTTGGACCTGGGCGCGGATCAGAAGCCACCGGCGAGGCGGGCCTTGATCGCGGGAGCAACTGTCCAGTCGCCCTCGACAATCGGCAGTAAGACGCGGCCTTGTGGTGGCTCGGTAGGCAGGGTACCGAGATGGGCCTTCGCGGCGGTCAGGGCCCGCTCGTATTCGGTGCGCACGGTCGAGTCGAACAACCGTCCGTAGCGCAGACTCATCTCGGCCGAGACATGGCCGAGCAAGGCCATCAGGCTCTGCAGGGAGACGCCGGCGTTGACCAGGGCGGTGGCGTAGGTGTGGCGCAATTGGTGCGGGGTGATGTGCGGCAGGCCGGCGTCGGTAGTGACGCGGTCAGGACGTCGCGGAGGTGATCGACGGTCAGGCGCCGACCGTGGTGGGTGAGCAGGTAGTCGGTGGGTCGAGCCGTGCGCGGGTGGGGCAACGGCCGTCCGGGTGAGCGGTGGGCGACGATGCGGTCGATTAGTGCGACGGTTTCCTCGTCGAGGGGCACCATGCGTTCGGTGTTCAGCTTGCCCAGCGGCACCTTCAGCCACGCGCCTTGGCCGGGGATCTCGTGCACGCAGTCCAGTTCCAGGTCGACGAGCTCACCGATGCGCAAACCGGTCGCTCGTTGCAGCAGCAACGCATCGGCGGGCAGCCGCTCGGGCCAGGTATGCAGTGCTTGGGTCAGGCGCCGATCCAGGTCCGGGGTGAGGTAGCGGGGCAAGGCCCGGGGCAGTTTGGGGATATCGGAGCGAAACACCAGGCGCCGCTGCGGTGCTTCCGGCCAGCCCCATTCGGCGATGTCGTTGAGTAGGCAGTGCACTGCCAGGATCCGGCCGCGGCGTTCAGATGCCTGGATCGGTGCGCCGGTGCGCGAGTTCATCGCCTCGGCGGTCGCGGTCAGGTAGGTCTCGATGTGGCGGCGGCGGTCCAGGTCGGCCAGGCTCGATAGCGTCGGGTCGACGGCGGCCAGGTGCGCGGCGAAGTGGTTGAGCCGGGTCGCGGTGCCGGTGACCGTGCCGCGGCTATGCGTGGCGGTCAACCGATCGAGGTAGGCCACAAACGAGCCGCGTAACGCCGGAGTGGCGTCCCGCATCCGCTGCGCAAAGCTCTGCCGTAGCAGGCTGGTCGCGTTGACCGGCTGGTCGGTGAACACGCCGAGGTGAAACATCACCTGCCGGGCGGTGTGGGTGGCACTGCTGTAATGACGACTGGCTTTCCCTAGGCCATGTCGCGCTGCGCTTGCGGCCAGCAAGTCGTCGAAGTCGTTGTCGATCAACGCATCCAACCGTCGGCCGGTCTGGATCAGTAGCCTGCCGATCACCTGGGATGCGGCCGCGCTGCGGGTGCGTTCGGTGAAGCCGAGTTCTTGCGCGGCGCCCAGGAACCGGGCCAGGTCTTCGGCTAACGGCCCGGGTGGCAGATGCCGCCAGAACACGGCCAGTTTGCGGCGGATCAGGTAGTCATAGCCGGGCCGCAGATGCCCGGCCAACATCAGGAACGTCACGAACGAGCGGGTGGGATGAGAAACCGTCAACCGCGTCTCAAGCGGCTCACCGGCCCACCGCTGCGGATCAGGCCAGCGCCGCAGGAACGTTCGCGCGGCCGAGCCAAGGTTCACACTGATCAAACCCAGCCGACCACAGTGTTCGTCGTATGCGGCGAGCAGGTCGACCTCAGGAACGCGCGCGTAGGCGAGCACGGGCGGCATCGAACTCCTCACGCAGAAACGTTGGGGCCAAGTGGATGTAGGCGGCAGAGGAGTCGACGTGGTCGTGGCCCATCAGCGCTTGGATCACCGACAGGTCGACCCCCGCCTCGGCCAATGCGGTGCCAAACGAATGCCGCAACGCGTGTGGATGCCCCGCCGCGACACCGCAGCGCTCGCGGTGATACCGGAACACCGTGCGCAGCCCCGCAGCAGTCAGCGGCTGTCCGCGATGGGCGCCTTTGGCGACGACGAACAGTGCATCAGCGTCAGTTTCGGGGCGTTCAGCCAGCAGATAGGTTTGGATCGCGCCGGCCACGTCAGTGTCGATCGGCACCGAACGTTCCTTGCCGCCCTTACCGAACACCCGAACCCAGCGGCGGGCGATATCCACATCGGCGACCCGCAGCGAAAGCACTTCCGCCGACCGCAGCCCCGACAGCAGCATCAGCCCACCGATCGCTCGGTCACGCCAGCTACGGAAGCTGCCCAGCAGCGCCGCAGACTCCTCCCGCGACAAACCGCGCGGCAACCGGCGCGGTTCACGGACCCGCAACGGTGAACGCGACTTCGGCTTCGCCGTGTGCGCCAACAGCCCGGAACGCTCACTGCGCGAACGTAATCGGACCGCCCGACCGCTACCGACTGGGCTACGCGCATCCGGGTCACGCATCTCCCGGAACGCAAACAACCCAGAAATCGCCGCCAACCGCCGATTGATCGTCGCCGGCGCATACCCCTGATTACGGCCATCACGGATCGAATACACGTTGCCACCCGGCCGACCCGGCAACGTCGCCTCCCGACATGCCGTCAAGAACCGCAGCAGCACATCAACATTCACCTCCGCCAGACCCAACTGCTCGCCAGTCAGCCACCGCGCGAACGCCAGCAGGTCATAGGCGTAGGCCCGGCAGGTTCGAGGGGAGAAATTCCGGTCAGCCAGATACCCCAGGAATTCGTTGACCAATCCGAACTTCTCCGCGGCCGTTCCGCGCAACTGCCAGACGCCGTCGTCGTCCACAGCCACGGACAGTTCCTTCGTCATGAGATGTACATATCCCATCTCGCACCACCACGGTCAAGAACCGCAGGGAAACGGCGTGTCGAGGGAAACCAATCACCCCAATTAGCCGGTTAAGAGAGGCCAGCCCGGCGGAATGTAGGACCATGCCGGTCTTGTTCGTCGCAGAACCGTTGCAGCGCTTGGGAAACCAACTCCGGACCGTTGTCCATCCGCAGCACCTTCGGCGGCCCGCCGGCCGCGGCGAACACCTTCTCCAACTCGATCACCAGCCGCTCGCCGGTGATCGAGCGCTCCACCATGTGCAGCAGCGACACGCGGGTGTGTTCGTCGATCATCGACGCGATCTTGATGGCCTTGCCGTCGATGGTGGAGTCGAACTGGAAGTCGATCGCCCACACCACGTTCGGCGCGTCGGCCCGCACCGGCGGGACCGAGGACACCCCGGCCCGCTTGCGCGGGCTGTGCACCCGCACCTGCAGGCCCTCTTCGCGCCACAGCCGGTGGATCTTCTTCTTGTTGACCTCACGGCGCTCGTCGTAGCGCAACGCCGCCCAGGCACGCCGGAACCCATGGCACGGGTGTTTGGTGGCGTAGGCACGCAGCCAGGCCCGCATCTCGGCGTCCGGATCGGCCGGTGTCTGCGCCGCGGCAGCCGTCGGTAGGTGGAGCGGGCCAGCCCAACCGCCTTGCACGCCAACCGCTCCGACATGCTCAACGTGCCTTGAGCATGTCCACGGCGCGGCGCTTGGCAGCTGGGCTCAGAATTTTCCCTTGGCTACCTCCCGCAGCGCGTCCTTTTCCAGCTCGGCCTCGGCCAGCAGCCGCTTCAAGCGGGCGTTCTGCTCACGCAGCTCCTTGAGCTCCTTGGCCGCATCAGTGTCCATCCCGCCATATGTGCGGCGCCAGTTGTACAGCGTCGCCGCCGACACGCCCAGCTCGGCGGCGATCTCCTCGCCCGTCTTGCCCTCGGCAGCCAACTCATCCGCACGGCGCAGCTTGCGCACGATGTCCTCCGCGGAATGCCGCTTCCGACCAGCCATGTTTTCATCGTCCCTTCCAGCCCGACATCGGGCCACAGGACTCTAAAACCAGCCGGACTCATTCACCGGGAACACGCCACTCCGCCGCGCGGCTCCTGACGAAGTCGAGCTACCGTCGCGTGTGATGGGAGATACCGCGACTCCAGATGCCACGAAACATGTTGGGTATCAGCATAATAACGAATCCAGTGCAGTTTTACCGGGACTCAACGTGTTACCTCCAGCCAGGGTCAGTCGCGCGATTACGCGACACCGGCCTACCTACTCGGACACGAAGCCGCTGGCATCGTCGAAGCGGTTGGCGATTGCGTACACGCACTGTCGCCCGGCGACTACGTGATCCTCAACTTGCGGGCCGTCTGCGGCACCTGTCCGGCTGCAGGCGCGGTCGGCCGTGGTACTGCTTTGCCAACTTGAACGCCACCCAGAAGATGACCCTCACCGACGGGTCCGAAGTGGCTCCCGCGCTCGGCATCGGCGCCTTCGCCGAGAAGACGCTGGTCGCCGCCGGCCAGCGCGCCTCATCCAATGTTGGCTGCACATCTTCGTCGACCTCGCCGCATTCGGAAGTGATGCAGGAGTACTGCGGAGATCGGTCAACGCCTCGCCGAATTGCGGGCTCGGAGCCCAGCCCAATTCCCGCGAGGCTGGGAACGAAACGCGGCGCCACGGCCGAGATGGCGTGGAACATGACGTGATGACTTGGACGCGCAATCCGTCGTGACCTGCAAGTCTGAGACCCGAGAGGCGACGGGAGACGGCGACCGGGTAGCTCATAACCCAGAAGTCGTAACCGCAGGATGAGCCCGTCGGGGCACCGGCAAAGCAATGTCAGCGGAGCAGGGCCGCCAGTAAACGTCCATCGTCCGCTGGCGTCTAACCGAGATCAGCGAGGGTCGCTGCATTCTGTTCCGGCAAGTCAGAATCGTTCATGAGGCCTACGCGCAAACTCCCGCCGTCACCGAACACAGAACCCCGTCGGCGTGTAGCGGGTCACCTTATGGGGGGCGGATTCCAGTGAACGTCGCAACATCGAGGCTATGTGGAGGTTGCGGTGGGAGCTGGGCGGAAGACTCGACGTGGTGTGATGCTGGCGGAAAAGCAGGAGTGGTTTGCTCGGCTGATCGTGCAGGGAGTAGGTAACTCCGAGGCGTGCCGGATCGTGGGAATCAACCGCAGGACGGGGACACGCTGGCGCTACGGGCGCACAATCCTCAACACTGCCGGTCAGGCGGTGCACTATCCGCCGGTGAGACTTACAGCGCCCACGGCGCCGCATCCTCGATATCTGTCGCTGGCTGAGCGCACGACGATCGCTGATCTGCATCGTGCGGGTGTGAGTGTGCGCGACATCGCCGACGAGCTAGGCAGGGCGGCCTCGACGGTGTCGCGGGAGCTTCGCCGCAACGCTGATGGTCGCGGCCGCTACTTGCCTGCCACCGCGCAGCGGTTGAGTTCTGAGCGGCGATCTCGGGCGTTGCGGACGCGACGGCTGGTGCGTGACGAGCAGCTTCATGGTGTCGTCGCCGAGTTGTTGGGCAAGCGGTGGAGTCCCGAACAGGTTGCCCATGAACTTCGGCTTCGGTTCTCTGAGCAGCCCGAACGCCACCTGTGTACGGAGTCGATCTATCAGGCGATCTACGATCCCAGGATCGCGTTGACCCGCCCGGCCAAGCGGCGTCGCCGGCGGCGCCGACGCCGAGTCCAGGGCCTGGAGCGACGGGGTCGGCTCACCAACATGACGATGATCGCTGATCGGCCCGTCGAGGCTGAGGACCGGATGCAGGTCGGGCACTGGGAAGGTGACTGCATCATGGGTGCCGGAAACTGTTCGGCGATAGGCACTCTCGTCGAGCGCACGACCCGCTTCGTGATCCTGATCCACGTACCCACCGGGCGGCCGACCGCCACGGCGATGTGTGACGGCATCACCGACGCACTGGGCGCTCTTGCGCCCCACCTGCGACGGACACTGACCTGGGATCAGGGCAAAGAGCTTGCACTGCACCACCAGATCACTGCCCGCACCGGCACCCGCGTGTACTTCTGCGACGCCCACTCACCGTGGCAGCGCGGCAGCAACGAAAACACGAATGGCTTGCTGCGGGATTACTTTCCCAAAGGCACAGACCTGAGCACCATCTCGCCCGCGGAACTACGGCGGGTCGCTGACGAACTCAACGACCGGCCTCGCAAGACTCTTGACTGGGCCCGACCAGCCGGCCTGATCACCGACGTAGCCATAAGGACGGCATAACCGAAGGCGGTCAGCCCCAAAAGATCGCCGTGGGATCGCGATCCAGCTCCGCGAGCAGCTCCTCGATACTGGCCGTAGGCGCTGCCAAATCGTAGGCATGAAACCTCAGGTTGCGGTCCCGCCAAAACAACGACCACACACCGCTGGTCTTCACATAGCGCAGACGAGCGATCGGGAACCGGGTCCACTCCGCACCCACATCCGCCCGCCACGGCGGTCGGCACTCCACGATCGTCAGATGCCGAGCAGCGACATCCACCTCGACCCGAACCTCGTCACGGACACGCTCGGGCACCCTGTCTCGGCACCATCGCTGCACTCGCGCAACATCAGTCTCCGGCAGACCACTCACCCGACTAGTGTGCAACCCGTCCCGTTGCGACGTTCACTGGAATCTGCCGGGCCAAGATGGGGCCAACGAGCCGGACCAACTGATCTAACACGTCTGAATGCCGGGCGTTTGTCCAGTTTGACCAGCGCAAACAAGTTCCATCCGAGCACAAGTCCGTCTGAAAAGCGGAAGGTCGCCGGTTCGATCCCGGCCCTGGCCACCATCTCCACCAGTACCTTCTGGCTGGTAAAGGGCATATCGAGATTGAGTTTTCTCGTGTTGTCTGTCGCATGGTTGACCGTGGGTGACCGGCAATGTCCTTCGCTAAGTGCACGTCGGGTGCACGAGCACCTCTGTCGGCCGCTTTCGTGCGAACTGCTGACTTCTGATCCGTAGGCACGGGCCGGTGCACTTCACCGGCGAAGTCACCGCGCCCTCCATCAGCGAAGTGACTGCCTGCTGATGCTGTCCGCATCGGGCGAAACCCCGTATCGGTGCACCTGGCCCGCTGTTCGGGCAGGCGTCGTTGGTTCTGCTCGATACGCTGATCATCGACCTCACCCAAGATGACCCCTGCGCATACGAGGTCATGAGGCAACGGCACACAAACCTCGAGTAACGGTAACAATGTTGCTGTACAAGCTAATTGGCTGCCCTGCGAGCACCGTCACCAAGATAGCGTGATGTGGGTGTCGTCGTGGGCCACAGGCCAGGCAGCCCGGCTGGTATTGGTGCTTGCCGCAGGTATTGCGGTACGCGTTGCTCTGGTTCCGCTTACCCGCGGTCAGGACTTCGAGGTGTGGGATCTTGCATCGACTGCGACCCTGCAAGGAATCGACATCTATGCTCACCACCCGGCCTATCCCGGTGGTCCGTACGCCTATTTCCCACTGTTCCTCTACCTGGAATTGCCCCTTCAGTGGCTCGCGGAGCACACCGGCATCTCGTTCACGGTGCTTGGCAAGGTACCGATCCTTGCCGGCGACGTCGCGTGCGCGCTAGTGCTCGCCGGGGAATTGCGCGACCGCACCGCCAGTAACCGGGCAGTCCTTCTCGGCACAAGTCTGTTCTTCCTCAACCCGCTGGTGTTATACAACGGCGCCTTCTACGGGCGCTTCGACACCGTCGCGCTCGCACTGCTGTTGTTCGCCGTGCGGCTCCTACGGAAAAGCAAGCGGTCGGCAGGACTGTGGTATGGACTTGCGATCGCCGCCAAGACATTTCCGGCGTTCGTGCTGCCGGGTATTGTTCGCGCCGCGCGGGGCCGCAGGCTATGGCTCGTGATTACGCTCATCACAGTTCTTCTGGTGCTGTCGGCGCCCTACATACCGTCCTGGCGCGCGATGCTGTCCGACATCGTCGTCTACGACGCCGTGAAAGCCCCGGGCGCGCTGTCCTGGCAGACGCTTCTCATTGCCACGACGAGTATCGAGACGTTGCGGCTTGTCAGCTATGTGCTGCTCGCCGTATACCTGGTCGGCGCCGTGCTCCTGGCGCGCGTGTTAGAACTCGACCTGTACATCCTCGCCACGCTCGTTCTGTTTCTGGTGTGCAGCAAGGTGGTGCTGGAGCAATACCTGCTCTGGCCGATGCCGTGGCTGGTGCTCGTTCTCTGGACGGCCCCGCGCATCCGCGCGGCGACAATCGCGTTCTTCGTGGCCGTCACGGTGGTCGGCATGGTGGCCAATCCGCATATTCAGCCGTGGGGACGATCTCCGGCGCTCATTGCTGCCGGCTTCGCGCTCATGTGCGTGATCTACCTTGTCACGGTGGTGGTGGAGGGGCGGCGACGTGACGACGCCCAGGCTCACCAACCAAACGGCTCCAAGAGCAAAAGCAACGGGGCCGCCACCGCCGCCATTGTTCCTTCAGGAGCTTCGCAGCGCGCCCGGCAGTCTTGATAGAAGTAATGAAAGTTCTCACCACTTCGCGAGGGACAGGGCGTGCCTGGGGCGTCGTTGGGGTTGCCGGGGCTTGTGCCATGATTTCGTCGGTTTGGCGAGGTAGCGGCTCGGAAGTGGCTGGACGCCGGAGGCGGTGTCCGCAGATGGTGCGCTGCGCGGTCTAGCCAGGTATGACCATTGCTGGTCGAGGGTCGCGGCGATCGGCGCCCGCCCACGCCTTGGGGCGCTCATGCTTTCTAACCGCGAAGCCCCGCCGCGCAGCTTAAGGTTTGCTGAACCATAGTTGCTTGGAGATGAGGTGGAGGGGACGGCGTTTGGGCGCTACCGGCTGGTGGAGTTGCTGGGCCGCGGCGGCATCGGCGAAGTATGGCGCGCCCACGACACCGCGACCTACCGAGTCGTGGCGGTCAAGGTGCTTCCGCCGCACCTGGCCCAAGACTCCGGCTTCTCCGAGCGGTTCCGCCGGGAGGCGCACGCCGCTGCCCGGTTGAACGACCCGCACGTCATCCCCATCCACAATTACGGCGAGATCGACGGCCGCCTCTATGTCGACATGCGGCTGATCGACAGCCGCGACCTGGAACAGGTGTTGGCCGACGGTCCGCTGGATCCTGCCAGGGCGGTGCTGATTATCGAGCAGGTGGCCAAGGCAGTGCATGCCGCGCACAAGGTCGGATTGATGCATCGGGATATCAAGCCGTCCAACATTTTGCTCGATGACGACGACTTTGCGTATCTGATCGATTTTGGGATCGCGCGCGCGGTGGGCGAGACCGGCCTGACGGCGACCGGCGGGGTGATCGGCACCCTGCGCTACATGGCGCCGGAGCGGTTCGGCACCGGTCAGGCCGATGCCCGCTCGGACATTTATGCGCTGGCATGTGTGCTGTATGAATGCTTGACCGGCAGCGGCCCATTTCCCGGTGACAGCCTGGAACAGCAACTGGCCGCGCATCTGACGGTCCCGCCGCCGCGACCATCGCACAACCACCGCGGCGTGCCCGCTGAGTTGGACACCGTGATCGCCACCGGCATGGCCAAAGATCCCGGGGAACGGTATCCCTCCACGGTGGATTTAGCTCGACCTGCGCGCGATGCCATCACTACGCCGCTTCCCCGCCCAGGCCCGACCGCTCCGGCGCAGCCACCGACCATGCCCGCATCAATGCCGTTGGCCCCGGCTCCGCGGCAGCCGCCTACGAATCATCCGCAGCCGCCGGCCGGACCACCGCCCGCAACGCAAATAGGTTCGCCAACCCGACCACCGTCGCGTCCGTACACGGGATCGGTATGGCCGCCACCGCCACCAGCCCAACCACCCATGGAGCCGCCACCCGGCCCCCGTCCGGCCTCGGCGGCCCGTCGATCGAAGCGCTGGATCGTGCTTGCCGCCGCCCTGGCGGTCACGTCCGTCCTTGTCGGCGGTTTGGTCATTTGGCAAAGCACTCGCCCGTCGACCACTCCACCGATAGCGTCGACCACCACACCGATATCGGGGACCACCTCACCGATATCATCGAGCACCACCACGTCGGCCATCCCGGCCGTCGACTTCCACAGCTGGCAAGCCTTCGGCGTCATCGACGCGAAAATCAGCGGCGACGGTCAGTCGGTCGTTCTCGACACGCACGACACCACCGAGAACTGGACGGCGGTGTGGTCAGGTCTCATCGCGCCGGGACCGCCGAAATGCAGTACCCACATCACAGGACGGGCCCGCGATATCTCCCACAGTTCCGGTGTCGCAGGAGGATTCGGCATCGGGCTGACGACCCTACAAGAGGACTCCTCCGGCCAACAAGTCATTTACGGCTCTGCGGTGCAGTATGACTTCGGCTTGAACGGCTATTTCGCCGTGGCTTACCCAACCGCTGAGGCGTATAGCCTCGACGCAGCGCCACTCGACCATGAATGGCACGACTTCGATGTCCGCATCGACGAACAAGGCCGAATAACAGCTCAAATCGACGGACAGCCAGTCGTACAGGCCCAGGGGGAGCGCGGTATGTGGGATGCCGACGATCCGCGTCTGGGCGGGCTCCGCGGAATTTCGCGAGTTTCGATGCAGGCGTGAATACTCAGGCGTCAGGGCCCGACACCAGGCAGGTAGTCGAAACAACCGTCAGCAGCGCGATCACGCACGTGTGTTGAGTGTGCATGAAGAGGCATAGTGAATGTCTGGCCAACGTGACGGCGGTGGTCCGCGGTCACAGGCCAGCTGGCTAGATATCCGGTCCGCAGTCAGTCCCGCAGGAACACACATGGTAGTCAATAGCGCACATTGGCATCAGTGATTTCAGTCTTGTTGTGCGCATGCGGCTTTCACCGAACGTCCAATAACTGCAGTCGAGCACCAACCAGCCGAAGCGGTGACCGTGATGGACGGATGCCCATGGCCTTTTGTAGAAGTCGGAGATCGGCGCCCGCTCTGCGCGACACCGACGCATACGTGTGCCGGAGATCGTGCACCCGCACCGTCTGGCGTCCGATGCTGGACTTAGACGTGCCGGGGGCCGAACTGAGTCTGCTTGTCGCGGAGCCGGATTGGGTCACAAAGCTCGACACCGCCTGGATCGGATTCTGGAGTCCTGGCTATGCGCTGCGAGCCAACGCGGAACGCGTGAGCCCCTGGGCGGCGGATGCACAAAGCCGTCGGAGGCTCCCGGTTCGCATGGAGCTCGTTCTCACGTCGCTGTCGCCCGGGGCGACCCCGAGCTACGTCTCACGAGAACGCGCTGATCCCGGCGAGCGAGGTGCATTGGCGGTCACGGCGCGTCGTGGGCTCAGGGCTTAAGCGAGTAGTTCCGCGCGGACGGCGTCGTCGCAGTGGGCCTCGGGACCGTATGTCCAGGTTTCGAGTTCGGGTACGCGATCGAAGATCTCGAGGGCTCGGGCGCGGCGCGAGGCACCGTCTGGGCCGACCGACATTAGCGCCGCGGCGGAGAGGCGCTCGGCGTCGTGCAGCCGCTCCCAGAACTCGTCGTGCTGTTCCGCGTACACATCTGCAGCAAGCGGCCAGTCCTTGTCCGCGGTCAGCGCGTCCCGTAGCAGGCGGACGTCGCGTAGCGTGCGCGAGAGACCGCTTCCCCAGGACGGGTCGCTCGCGCCCGCAGCATCACCGACAAGGACGACCCCGTCCCGATACGGCCGTTCGACCCACCGGTGGGCGCCATCGAATGTGGCGAGCGGCCCCTGCGGTTGTGCATCGGCCAGCCACTGACCCGGCACACCCGTGTCGCGTAAGTACCCGAAAGCGGCCCCGACGTCGCGGTCACCCGAGAGCCTGCTGGGGATCGCGTCGATGTGATGGAAGAAGTAGAGCCGGTAGAGGTCGGAACCGATCCGGGTGACTGCGGCAATCTGCCCGGCGGCTTGGCCGATGAACATGTTGACCGCGTCGCCTGTGTCCATATCGCCTCGCACCAGCAGCCCCGCCGCCAGCAGTTCGTCCGGGTCGATGTGCCGCTCGAACCCACACAGGTGCACAACCCGTGAGTTGCGGCCGTCCGCACCGACAATCAGACGTGCCGTGACCGTTCTCACCACGCCGTCGACCATGACCTCGGCCGTGGGCGGGCCACCGGCCGTCAGCGATACCAATTTCGACGGACGCCAGACCGTCGCCCCCGCGACTGCAGCCTCCTCGATCAGAGCCTGCTGCATCACCGGGTGATGAAACGCAAGCGACGGCTCGAAATGCGGTGCGGCCGCGAGCAGATCGAGCGGCGCGTCGACACCCTCGACGTGGTAAGTCAGATACGGGACTTCGATGGCACACCGCTCCCGCAATAGCGCAAATAGACCAAGCCGCTTCGCCTCGACCGTCCCCCATGTAGCCATCACCTCCCCCCGGACACGGTCCCGGAAGATCCGCTCACGCTCGACCAGCAGAACGTCTACGCCCTCCCTCGCCAACGCGATCGCCAACGAGGAACCAGCAAGCCCCCCGCCGACCACAAGTACCTCGAAACTCGGACCCTGTCCCACAAGCGACCAGCCTAAGCTCCTTCGCGCCTCGGACAATTGGAATTTGGGGTCGACGAGACGGTCCGCGGCGACCTCGAGCAGGCCCGCCGCCTGGACACCGGGCTGGCGCTGGCCCGCGACACCGGGATGTGCTTCTACGACGCCGAACTGCTGCGGCTACGCGCCCACACCCACACCGACCCCGACGCGCGCCAAGCC
Source organism: uncultured Actinomycetota bacterium (assembly GCA_963715885.1). GTDB lineage: Bacteria > Actinomycetota > Actinomycetes > Mycobacteriales > Mycobacteriaceae > Mycobacterium. Next base: position 178,185 of record CAVQSK010000015.1, on the reverse strand, counting down.
GACCTCGGCGCCGCCCTCGAACTCGCACGATCCCAGGGCGTAACTCTGTTTGAGCTACGGTGGCCGTCGACGACTATGACTTTGATGGTCAGCCCGCCTGCGCCGCCGTCATCGAGGCCGCCAGCCGCATCCCCGCAACCAGCGCGTGGCCGGAAGTGGCGCGGGCTCAAGCTGTACGCAGCGGGTAGCACGAAACGACGGCCGGCATAGGCGCAGCACGAACCGCTGACGATCGACTTAGAGCAGGCCGAGCTGCTTCAGGTCTGCCACGTACTTGTTGATCAGCGGCGCCGACAGGTGAGGAATGTCCTTGTCCTCCCCGACTTTGGCCGCCCGCACCGCCGCGTGGAAGACCTCGGTCGGCCCGGCGGCGCCGCGCACAGGCTTCTCCGGTGTCCGGTACGCGTGCAGCAGGGGCAGTACCGACTGCTGTCGTTGCTTCTCCGGCAGGCCCAACAACGCCGTTTCGAAGCGCGTCAACCAATCGTCGTAGTCGTCGATCCGGTCGATCTTGTTGCCGGCCAAGTTGAGCCAGTCCACGAACACGTCCAGTGAGATGCCGTCGTCGTAGGGATTCATCACGTCGTAAGAGCGGAACCCGTCGGTGGTCTGCATGCCCAGCGTCGTGACCGCCTCGGCGATGAAGTCGACGGGCAACCCGTCGTAGTGTGCCCTCGGCCGGCGGCACGCGGCGTTGGTCTCGTAGAAGGACCGCGGTGCGATTCCCGTTGCGAGAAGGCTGAACAGCAGCCGGGTGAACATGTCGGGCACATTCAACTGTCCGGCATAGCGGCTGTGGGCCAGGATCAAGTCGGAACGGAACACGGCGACGGGCAGACCGCACAGGTCGTGCGCCTCGCGCAGCAGCACTTCGCCGCCCCACTTGCTGTTCGCGTAGCCGTTGGCATATGACTCGTCGATCTGCCGGACCGGGCTGACGACGCGAATGTCGCCGTCCTCCTCGAACTCACCGGGCGGGACCGTCATCGCGACCGCGATGGTCGACAGGTAGGTGATCGGCTTGATCCGTGTGGTGATCGCCAGCCGGATCACCTCCGCCGTGCCAACCACGTTGGGGCCGAACAGTTGGGTGTAGGGCAGGACATGGTTCACCAGCGCCGCGGGGTGGACGACAAGGTCCACACTGTCGGCCAGCCGGTCCCACGTCCCCGTCTCCAGACCGAGGTTCGGCTCACCGATATCGCCGGCGAGCACCTCGAGATGGTCGGCGGCCAACTCACGGAATCGGCGCTGCAGCGCGGGATCCCCACTGTCGAAGACTTTCTCAAGCCGCCTGGGGGCCTCGGCATCGTCACGACCGCGGATGACCGTGACCAGCTTGCCGCCCGTCTCCGACATCCGTTCGAGCCATTCCAGCGCAAGGAACCGCCCGAGCCAGCCGTTGGCCCCGGTGAGCAGCACCGTATAAGGCGCGCCGGTCGCGCGGGGCAGCGTCGGGGAATCGTGCAACGTCTTGGCGTCGATGAACTTGTCGAGGGTCAGGTCGGCGGCTCGCACCGCGGTGGCGCCCGGTCCGTGCACCGACGCGAACGTCGGCCGACTTGAGCCCGAACCACGCTCGGCCTCAACGAATTCCGCGAGTCCACGCATATTGGTGGCGGGGCTGATGATCACTCCGACCGGAACCTCGATCCCGAAGATGTCGGCCAACAGGTTCGAGAACGTCAGCGCGGACAGCGAATCACCACCGAGGTCGGTGAACTGCGCGTCGGGATCGAGATCGCCGGCTCCCAGGATGGCTCGGGCGGCACGGGTCAACGTGTCGATCACCGGTTGATCGGCCGCCGTCTCCCGCAGCACGCGCACCTCATCTACCTGAGCCGCGGCGATGTCAACGTACATCTGCTCCAGACGCGCGCCGTAGTGCTCCTTGAGATTGGGGCGAAGGAGCTTGCCGACACCCGACAACAAGCCGTTATCGGCGCTGAACGGTTCGGTTTCGACGATGAAATCGACTGGCAGCTCGTATGATTGCAGTTCAGCGGCCCGCGCGGTCCGCTGCAGCGAGTCGCTCAGCGCACTTTTGAGCCCGGCAGTGTCGTTGTCGTAGGTGTCCAGCGCGTAGGGCGTGGGTACGACCACCGCCAACAGGTTGGCGCGTTCACTGTTGCCGTAGACGAAGATCTGGCGGACCAACGGAGCACCAGCGAACACCGCCTCCAGATGCGCGATCGGGACGAATTCACCCTGCGCCAGCTTCAACACGTTGTTGCGCCGATCGACATACGCGAGCCGATCGTGCTCGATCTCGGCCATGACATCACCGGTCCGGTAGTAACCGTCGTCGTCGAATGCCGCAGCCGTGATTTCCGGCCGCTTGTAGTAGCCGGGTGTCGCAGTCTCGGTCTTGACCAGCAATTCGCCTCTGGGATAGGGCTTGTCGGTCAGGAAGTAACCCAGCTCGGGCACGTCGACAAGCTTGTAGTCGATAACGGGAGGACGGGCGACGACGCCATCCCGGGTGACCGCGCCGACCTCCGTCAACCCGTAGCCGTCGCTGATGTGCACATCCAACACGGAATCGAGGAACTCCTTCATCTCGCCGGCAAGCGGCGCGGTGCCGACGAACCCGCCGAGAACGCGGCCGCCGAGCACGACCTCCCGCACCTCTGCTGCAGCTTCTTGTTCTGCTTCGGCCACGCCGAGCCCGTCGGCGACACGGCGGTCCACCGCGCTGCGGTAACGCTGGAACAGCATGTCGACGACCCTCGGCACCAGGCCCATCTCCGTCGGCCGCACCAGCGCCCAGTCCTCGAACAACGTCGACATATCGGACTCGGGCACGAAATAGCTGATGCCACCCGCCAGGAATGACGAGACCAGCGGAAGCCGGCCGCCCAGATGGTTCAGCGGCATGAAGTTGACATTGAGCACCGGGAAGTCGGAGTCGGAGACGAATCTCGACGTCCAAAGCTTGGCCATCATGCGCTCGGTGTACATGGCGCCCTTCGGCGTTCCGGTGCTGCCGGAGGTGTACATGATCATCGCCAGCCGGTCGTCGCTATCTGCGGTGTACGGGGGTTCAGGAGCCAAATGCGCCCCACGCGCGACGATCTCGCCCAGCGTGTGGATGACCACCGGCACTCCCGCCTCGCGCAGTCGCGTTTGCGCACGCTCGAGACGCTCGCGGTGGTCGTCGACGCCGGGCTGGTAGTCAAAGACGACAAGATGGCGAAGCGACGTGCTGTCCAGTGCGGACTCGATAGCGAGATCCAGATACTCGGCGCTAACGGCGAGCACCCGCGGTTCGACCTCGGCGATGATCGGATTAAGCCGTGAAACGGGCGCGTTGTGCTGCAATGGCACCGAAACAAGGCCGAGGTAGTGGCACGCCAGGTCGACGATCAGGTAGTCGGCGCTGGCGAAGCCGACGATCGCGACGGAGTCCCGGGGGTTCACCGGGTGGACCGGGTCGTTGCGCCAGGCAGTGGCGATTGCGCCGATCCGCTCCCACACGTCGCGGTAGGTGACGGTCGCGAACCTGGGAAGCAGGCGCGCCGATGTTCGGCCGGTGGCGGGGTCAACCACGAACTCGCGGACCCGCTCGCCCAGCGCGGGCCGATCCTTGAAGCCATCAGCCAGCGTCTGCAGGATCTGCGCGAGCCGCAGGCCTGGCCGGCGGGCCGCCGCGATTACCGCGGCGTCTGGCTCCGCCGCGCGGAACTGGGGGTCGTCGGCATACAGGTCGGCGATCCGGCGCGCGAGCCGCTCTTCCCTGCCGTCGGGCAGATCGCCCAAGCCGGGAACCTCATGCGTAACGTCACTGGTCATCTACCCCACCTTCCCTCGACTCCTACAAAGACGAGCGTTGACGCCGATGGAGTTCGTTCCTTCCTGCGAATGTGATGTTCTGCACACCGGCCCGATTGCGGAATCAACCTGGGCCGCTTGCCGATTCAAGGTGCGATTTCTCAGGAAACCGCGAGCCTTTTCACAGGGAAACGGCGGCACAGTACGATGCCCAGTGACATGAGAGCTAACGCGTGACGGCAGCCAAGACCGCGAAGGTCAGCGACCAAACCGCATTCCGCCAGCGATTGCTCGATGCCCTGGAGGAGTCGATCGCCGAGGACGGCTTCCCACAAACGACGGTCGCCGACATCGTGCGGCGCGCGCGGACGTCCCGACGCACGTTCTACGAGCACTTCGACAGCAGGGAAGCATGCTTCGTCGCGCTTCTCACCGACGCCAACGCCGAGCAGGTCAGGCAGATCTCGGCCGCGGTCGACGCAGGCGCCCCGTGGCGAAGTCAGGTGCGGCAGGCGATCGAGGCGTGGATCTCATCCGGGGAATCCCGGCCGTCGCTGATGCTGAGCTGGATCCGGGACGTGCCGTCGCTCGGCGCCGCGGCTCGCAATTTGCAGAGTGATGTGATGGAGAACTTCATCGAGATGGTGCAGGCGCTCGGCGGCACCGAGGAGTTTCGCTCCGCCGGCATCGGTCCGGTGTCCCGTCAACGCGTCATCATGCTGCTCGGCGGTCTGCGCGAGTTGACCGCGATCACCGTGGAAGAGGGTGGACGCACCAGCGACATCACTGAGGAGGCGGTCGACGCGTCGATCGCGTTGCTCAGTCCGCGGTCACCGACAGACTAGCCTAGGCAATGCTTTTCACGCTCGCACTGCGTGCAGCAACTCCAGGAGCAGATGGCGCAGGAGTTCGCCGCGATCACGATGACCGAGCCGGACAAGGCCGCCGAGATCATCCACCGTGGCGTGGAGCAGGGTAAGGCGCGAATCCTCGTCGGACCCGATGTGTACATGTTCGACACGCTGGCTCGGCTCGCGCCGACGCGCTACTTCGACCTGCTCGGCCGGCTCGGCTCCGTGTTGACACGGCGCAGTCAGGCGGGTGGACCACAGCCTCAAGCGGCCGTCGCCGGCTAGGGCACGAGAACCACCTTGCCCACGTTCTCCCGTGCGGCAAGGATCCGGTGGGCCTCCGGCGCGTCGGCGAACGGCACCGCGGCATGAACGACGGGCGAGACCGTGCCGTCGGCGAGCGCCGCCGACAGTGGCCCTATCCACGGCTCGAGTGTGCCGCGGTCATCCCACAGCGCCAGCATGTTCAGGCCGATGACCGCCTTCGACTCCTGCAGCTGTTTTATCAGGTTGAAGCCGCGGAGCATCGGCAACGCCTCCGGGACGGCAGTGCGAAAGGAACGCTTCTCGCCCTGCTGCAGCGAAGAGATGCCGTAGCCCACCAACCGTCCACCAGGGCGCAACAACCGATACGACCTGCGTAACGACGCGCCGCCAAGCGCGTCGAGCACAATGTCATACGGCTGCAAGCCTTTCCACCAGCCGTCGCGGCGGTAGTCGATGGCGCGGTCAATGCCGAGTTCGGTAAGTCGCTGGTGCTTGCCCGGCGATGCGGTGCCGTGCACCTCGGCGCCGGCGGCCTTGGCCAGCTGGATCGCTGCGATGCCGACCCCGCCCGCCGCCGCGTGGATCAGCACCCGCTCACCCGCGCGCAGCGACCCGTAGCCGTGCAGCGCCGCCCACGCGGTGGTGTAGTTGACCGGGATCGCGGCGCCCTGCTCGAAGCTCAGCGAGTCCGGCAGCGCGACGGTGTCTGCGGCCTTGACGTTGACAATCTCGGCATATCCACCGAAACGCGTTCCGGCAAAGACTCTGTCGCCGATCCGAGCGGGATCAACGCCCTCGCCGACGGCCGCAAGTATGCCCGCGACTTCATACCCGACGACGCACGGCGGCTTCGGCGCTTCCGGATACAGCCCGACGCGGGCCAGATGATCGGCGAAATTGACACCGGCCGCCGCCACCGCGATGCGGACTTGTCCGGCTGCGGGCGGCGGTGGGTCGGGCCGCTCCAGCATTTTCAGGACTGAAGTGTCGCCGTGCTTGGTGATCACGACAGCGCGCATGGGGCTTCTCCCTGTGGCGGTTGTGCGGTGGCTTGAGCCTGCTGGAACAGCGTCGGATCGTGCGCGCACACGATGAACAGATCGGCGTCCCCGCGGCGGTAGAGCTCGGTGAGGCGGGCGTGATTGTCGTGCACCCGTTTTCGATCGAAGGCGATCAGGGCCTCCCAGGTCGTCACTATGCGAGGAACGCGAGACTCGCCGTCGAGCGTGCCGCAGTGAAAGAACGCGTCTCCGGCGTGCAACACCCAACGGTGACCGGCGTCGACAGCGACGCAGGCATGGCCGCGGGTGTGGCCGGGCATCGAGATCAGCACTATTCCCTCCGAGATTTCGCCGAGTTCCTTGGCGGCGGCAAACCCTCGCCACTTCTCGCCATCGGGGTTGTGCTTGACGATCTTTGGGCGGTGCGCCCACTGGATGGGCCGGAAGCGCGACTTCTCATCCCACGACTGCGGTTCCATCGCCGCAAGCGCTTCGGTCGCAGTGACGTGAACCTGGGCCTCGGGGAAGTCGGCGAGCCCCCCGATATGGTCGGCGTCGAAATGCGTTACCACGATGTGGCGAACATCGTTTCGGCGAAAACCAAGCCGCTCGACCTGCCGCACGGCGGTTTCATCGCGGTGTAATGCCGGCCTGATGAGGTGGCGTGCCGGCCCGAGTCGCCGCGCGGGATCCGCGCAGTCGTGCGATCCGAAGCCGGTATCGACCAGAACCAGGCCGTTGTCGGTTTCGACGAGCAGCACGTGACACACCATCTGGGCGGTGGCGGGCGGGTCAATCGTGCCGCAGTTCAGGTGGTGCACCTTCACAGCTTGATTCCTTCGTCGGTCATTCTGTCGATCATGTCACGGCCGGTCGCTGTTCACGGAGCCGTTAGACCAACGAGGTGGCCTTGGCGCGCTCGTAGAGCGTCGGGTCATGGGCACAAACGATTAGCAACTCCGCATCCTGCCGTTGATGTAGCTCGGCGAGGCGGGAATGATTGTCCTGCACGCATTTCAGTCGAATGTGATGAAATTCTCCATCTCTTTGAGGATTCGGGGCACCCGGGTCTTGCCATCAAGAGTGCCGTGGTGATAGAAGGCGTTCGCCGCAGTGCAGCACCCACCGGTGGCCGGTGTCGACGAGGACCAGGCCGTTATCGGTCTCGACGAGCAGCACATGACACACCAGCGTGTCACCGAAGGTTTGTGGCATGGTGCCGCTTGAGGTGATGGACCTTCACTGATCCAACACTCCCGCCGCCGTGAGCACCTCGCCCCGGCCGATCTGCGTAACCAGGCTCGCCGAATCAAAGTAAATGCGCTCGTTGATGATCCGGTCGTCTTCGAAGAAGAAGAGGGCGATGATCGGCACCCGAAATGCCTTCCCAGTAGGAGGAAGACCGTAGAACTCGCCGAGATTCGTTCCGAGCAGGTCGAATTCGACGATGACCGCGTCGTCGGCGATGTGGTAGCGGACGTTGTCATGACGTTGGTCCGGAAACGCGGCGCGCGTCATCCGGTAGTAACCCATGACCTCCTGATCACCGTCGAAGACCTGCCCCGTTGCGATGATCTCGTAGTGCGGATGGACGTTGAAGGTGGCCAGGGTCCGATCGAATTCCTGAGCCACCTCGGTATCCATGTGCTCGCGGATGACCTCGAGGCGGCGTTGCCGCAGATCGACGCTGACCATTCCCGCACTGTACGACCATCAAGATGGTCAGACCGGGGACTTGACCTCCGCGATTGCCAACTGGTGCCGGCGCTGCCGCTCGACAGTTGCCAGATAAAACGCCCAGGCGAAGGCGAAGCTGGTGAACAGGCTGGAAACGAAGAACAGCCACGGACGACGAATGCCGCGGCGGCGGCCATCAATGATAGTGAACAATGGCAGCAGGATGACGTTGCCGATGGTGTAGTCGGCGCTGGCAGAGCTCGACGCCCAGTTGGCATAGCCCATCGCAATGAACTCAGACCAGTCGCCCTGCCCCCAGAACGGGTTGTCCGCGTACTCGGAGTCTGGCCATTCTCCGAAGTTTTGTCAATATTGACATAACTGGTGTTGGGGTACCTTACGCGCATGGTCCGGCCAGCCCAGACAGCGCGCAGCGAGCGCACGCGCGAAGCGCTGCGGCGGGCAGCGCTGGTGCGGTTCATTGCGCAAGGTGTCGAGGAAACGTCGGCCGAGCAGATCGCGGCGGATGCCGGGGTGTCGCTTCGGACGTTCTATCGGCACTTCGCCTCCAAGCACGACCTGTTGTTCGCCGACTATGACGCCGGGTTGCACTGGTTCCGTCGCGCGCTGGCGGCCAGGTCGCCCGACGAGTCGATCATCGAGTCGGTGCAGTCGGCGATCATGGCGAGGCCGTATGACGATTGGGCCGTCACCAAGATCGCCTCGCTGCGCGCACAAGAACTCGACCCGGGCCGGATCGTGCGACACCTCCGTCAGGTTGAGGCCGACTTCGCCGAGGCGATCGAGGAACATCTCACGCGGGACAACCCGCCAAAGCCCGGCACCGACGAACGGATGCACATCACCGTCACGGCCCGGTGCACCGCGGCCGCTGTGTTCGGTGCGATGGAGGTCTGGATGCTCGGCGAGGACCGCTCGCTACCCGAACTCGCACGGCTGTGCGCCGAAGCGCTCGAGTCCCTGCGGAAGGGCATCGGCGACCCAGCCTGAAGTTGAAGTTTCGTCAATATTGACAAAACTGTGGAGCCGTGTCAGCCTCAGCCGATGGCGGACTTTGGCGCGATTGTCGTCGGCGCTGGCCACAACGGCCTGACCGCAGCCGCACTGCTCCAAAAGGCCGGGCTCCGCACGCTCTGCCTCGACTTCAAGCTGTATTCCGGTGGGATGGCCTCCACGGTGGAGCTGTTCGACGGCTACAAGTTCGAAATCGCCGGCTCGGTGCAGATCCCGACGTCGGCCACGGTGAGCCGTGAACTCGGCATCGACGAGCTTCCGGCCGTCGACCTCGACGTGATGTCGGTATCCCTGCGTGGCATCGGCGACGAACCCCTCGTCTACTACACCGACCCGATGAAGCTGCTGACGCATATCAACGAAGTGCACGGCGCCGAAGCGGTCAACAGGATGGCCGGACTGATGGCCTGGTGCCAGGCGCCGACCCGGGCGCTGGGGCGTTTCGACGCGGGCCAGCCGCCGAAGACGCTTGATGAGATGTATGCCTGTGCCACAAACGAATTCGAGCGATCGACGATCACCGAACTGCTGTTCGGCTCGGTCACCGACGTGCTCGATCGGTATCTGCCGGACAAGGAGAAGCACGGCGCGCTGCGCGGGATGCTGTCGCTTCTGGCGTGCAACACGACTTACCGCGGGCCCGCGACGCCGGGGACCGCAGCGGCGCTCGCCTACGGCTTCGCCGTGCCAGACGAGAATGCGCTGCTGGTCAAGAAGCTGCGGGGCGGCATCGGGGCGCTGACGTCGCACCTTGCAGACCTGTTCACCTCGAACGGCGGCGAGCTGCGGCTAAGTAGCAAGGTCGACGAGATCCTGGTCGCCGACGGCCGCGTCAGCGGTGTCCGCCTCGAGGACGGCTCGACGCTGACCGCTCCGGTCGTCATCTCCGCGGTCGCCCCTGACCTCACCATGACCCGGCTGGTCGACTCGGCCGCGGTGCCTGCCGACATCCGGGAGCGGTTCTCCCGCGTCGACCACCATGGCAGCTACTTGCAGATGCATTTCGCACTCGACGGCACACCGGAATTCGCGGCACCCTACGAATTGCTCAACGATCCCGAAATGCAATCCAACATAGGTCTTTTCAGTACACCCGAAGAGCTGCAGCAGCAGTGGGAGGACTGCCGTCGCGGCATCGTTCCCGCGGACCCGTCGATCGCGTTGCAGATGCCGTCCGTGAACGACCCGAACCTGGCGCCCCACGGCAAGCACGCGGTGTCGGCCTTCTCGCTGTGGTTCCCGATCGAGGAGGGCCAATCCAGCTACGGCGAGATGAAGGTAGAGATGGGCCGGCGCGTGATCGAAAAGGTCACCCGGCTCGCGCCGAACTTCGAGGACCTCATCATCCGTCACACCACCTTCACCCCCAAGCACATGGGCACCATGTTCGGCGCTCCCGGTGGCGACTACTGCCACGGCCTGATCCATCCTGACCAGATGGGTCCCAACCGCCCGGGCCCGAAAGGCTATGTTGATCAACCGATTCCGATCGACGGCCTGTATTTGGCCAGCGCCGGCTGCCACGGCGGGCCCGGCATCACCTTCATTCCGGGCTACAACGCCGCCAGGCTGGCCCTCGCCGACAACGGCTGACGTTTCAGCCGGCGTGCGGCGGGGAACGCCTCACGCATGGCACTTACGGTTGCCATCACCGGGCCCACGGGCGAGATCGGAATCTCGGCGGTCGAGGCGTTGGAGCGCCGTCCCGAGATCGAACGAATCATCGGGATGGCGCGACGGCCGTTCGACCCGTCTGCACATGGATGGACCAAAACCGAGTATCTGCAGGGTGACATCCTCGACCGCGTCGTAGTCGACGCACTGGTTGCCGATGCCGACGTCGTCATCCACCTGGCCTTCATCATCATGGGGTCCCGCAAGGAGAGCGCGCGGGTAAACCTCCAGGGCACCCGCAACGTCTTCGAAGCCACCGTCGCGGCCGACCGGCCGAGGCGGTTGGTGTACACCTCTTCGGTGGCCGCCTACGGCTACCACTCGGACAACCCGATCCCGATCACCGAGGATGTGCCGACCCGAGGCTCGCCCGAACACTACTATTCCGAGCAGAAAGCCGCCTGCGAATCCGCGCTCGTCGAAACCACGGCCGACTCCTCGCTGGAGGTGTTCGTGCTGCGGCCGTGCATCGTCGCCGGGCCGAAGGCACCCGCGCTGGCCGAAGCGATGCCTTGGAGGCAGTTGCCCGGCCCTGTCAAGCGGGTCGCCCAGGCGTTGCCGCTGTTGAAGCCGCCGTTCCCGGATCCCGGCACGCCGTTGCAATTGGTCCACCATGACGACGTTGGTTCCGCAATCGCCTTGGCTGCAACGACTTCCGCGTCGCCAGGCGCTTACAATATCGCCGCCGACGGGGTGATGTCGATGTCGGAGTTGGCCGAAGCGCTCGGCGCCCGTCCGGTGCGGGTACCCAGAATCGCGGCGACGGCGGCGTCGGAAGTCATCGCCAGAGTGCCCTTCGCTCCGTCCGCACTGGAATGGCTGCACGTCGGTCGCACGTCGGTGGTGATGGATACATCCAAGGCCAAGACACAGCTGGGCTGGACACCGAAATACACCGCCGCCGAGACGTTGTCGGCGTTGGCGGAGACCGTCTAACTCACTGTGACGGATCGCCGGTGTCGGCCGGTCCGCTTGGCGTGGCGCCGCCCTCGTCTGACCAGTCGGCACGATCGTCGGAACCCTTGGCCGGGTCGCTTTGCACGTCGTCGTCCGCGCCTGCCGCGCCGGCGTTGGACTCGGCGGTGTCTGGGCTGTCTTTCTTCATTGAGGGTGAGTACCCAAAGTCAGTCACCGCGACCCCGAAGCTGAGCCATCCAATCGCTGGGCACCCTGCCACGTGGACCGGGAACGGTCTCCTCCTCGGGCCGGCATTCCGGCGTGGCCAGTTCCGGGCCGTCGTCATACTCGTTTGTGTCGTAGTTCCAGAACCAGTCCTCGCCCGGCTCGAACGACCGAATGACCGGGTGCCCGCTGCCGCGCCAGTGCGCCGACGCATGTCGGGCCAATGAGTCGTCGCAACAACCGATGTGGCCACAGGCCGCACAGCGACGCAAGTGCACCCACCAGCCGCCGACGGCGTCGCATTCGACGCAGCCGGTACCACTCGGCGGGACCGTTGGATCGACGGAAGCGCTCATGTCGGCGAGCCTACCCACACACAAATGGCGTTGCTATCGTCGCGCCATTGTCGAGTCGGGTGCACTCCAGGGCGTGGAGACGAGCGGTGGCGAATCAGCCACGGGCCATCGACGGAAACGAAAGTGTCTCTGCAGCGGCCGAAGTGGTCGATACCGATCTCGGTGAAGACGGCGAAGCAGCAGGCGACGCGTGTCTTATGCGGTGTCACTTCGCGCTCGGTGCTGCGACGGCGCCTTTCAAGAACTCGATGATCGCCTTGCCTCCCTGCACTGGCTGAGTGCCCCGCACCAGCTCCCACTGCTCCATGGGTCACACCGTAAACGCTTCAAAGCTGTCCTCGTTCTCCAGTGGCCAGCTATGGTCGCGCCGTGGCTACCAGCGATTCCCGCGAGGTCGTGATCGAGGCGAGTCCCGAGGAGATTCTCGACGTCATCGCCGATGTCGAGTCGACACCGACGTGGTCGCCGCAATACCAACGCGCCGAGATCCTCGAGGCGTACGACGACGGCAGACCCCGCCGCGTCAAGATGAAGGTGAAGTCCGCGGGCATCTCTGACGAGCAGGTCGTCGAGTACACCTGGACCGATAAGAGCGCGACCTGGACCCTGATTTCCGCCGGCCAACTGAAGTCTCAGGACGCGAAGTACACGCTGACACCGGACGGCGACAAGACAAAGCTGATGTTCGAGATCACCATCGACCTGTCGGTGCCCCTGCCGGGATTCGTGCTCAAGCGGGCGATGAAGGGTGCGATGGAGACCGCGACCGACGGGCTGCGCAAGCAGGTGCTGAAAGTCAAGAAGGGCGGCTGAGTTACGTTCCACGCGTGACCAATACCGGACCCCTGGCCGGGGTAAAAGTAATCGAACTCGGCGGCATCGGCCCCGGACCGCACGCGGCCATGGTGCTCGCCGACCTGGGCGCCGATGTAGTGCGGGTGCGTCGGCCCGGCGGGCTGACCATGCCGGCCGAAGATGTCGACCTGTTGCACCGGGGCAAGCGCATTGTCGACCTGGACGTCAAGAAGGAACCGCAGGCGCTGCTCGACCTGGCGGCCAAGGCCGACGTGCTGCTCGACTGCTTCCGGCCCGGCACTTGCGAACGACTCGGGATCGGGCCCGACGAGTGTGCGGCGGTGAATCCGCGGCTGATCTTCGCCAGGATCACCGGCTGGGGTCAGGACGGGCCGCTGGCGAGGACGGCCGGTCACGACATCAACTACCTGTCGCAGACCGGTGCGCTCTCGGCCATTGGCTACCGCGACCGGCCGCCGGTCGCGCCTCTGAACCTGGTCGCCGACTTCGGCGGCGGGTCGATGTTCGTGCTGCTCGGTATCGTCTCGGCGCTCTACGAACGCGAGCGCTCGGGGGTCGGGCAGGTGATCGACGCCGCGATGGTCGACGGGGTCAGCATCCTGTCGCAGATGATGTGGACGATGAAGTCGACCGGCGCGCTGAAAGACGAGCGCGAGTCGTTCCTGCTCGACGGCGGCGCGCCCTACTACCGCACCTACGAAACCTCGGACGGTAAGTACGTGGCCGTTGGCGCGATCGAGCCGCAGTTCTTCGCGCAGCTGCTGGACGGCCTCGGTTTCTCGCCCGACGAGGTGACGAACCAACTGGATGTCGCGGCGTTTCCCAGAATGCGCGAGCTCTTCGCGGAGAGATTTGCGAGCAAGACCCGCGACGAGTGGACCGAGATCTTCGCGGGCACCGACGCGTGCGTCACACCCGTGCTCACGTGGACTGAGGCCGCGCAGAACAGCCACCTGTTGGCGCGCGCAACTGTGTTGGAGGCCAACGGTGTCGAGCAGGCCGCGCCAGCGCCGCGGTTCTCACGCACGCCGTCGGGTCCGGTCGGCCGACCGCCGCAAGTCACCACTCGGATCGATGAGATCGGCTGGCGGTGAAGTTAGCTGCGGAATCGCCTGCGCGAGGCCCGCAAGTTAGCTAGGATTTGGCGTATGGCCGTCCGGGCATCGAGAGAAGTGGTCTTTGAGGCACCGCCAGAGGTGATTATGGAAGCGCTCGCGGACATTGAACGGGTGCCGTCCTGGTCGCCGGTCCATAAGAACGCCGAGGTGCTCGACCGCCACCCCGACGGCCGGCCGTACCACGTGAAGGCCACGTTGAAGATCATGGGTATCACCAACAAGGAAGTCCTCGAATACCACTGGGGTGACCGCTGGATGGTCTGGGATTCCTCGGAGACTTTCCAGCAGCGCGCGCAGCACGGCGAGTACAACCTGACGCCGGAGGGCGACGACAAGACGCGGGTGCGCTTCGACATCATCATGGAGCTGGCCGCGCCGATCCCCGAATTCCTGATCAAGCGGGCCAAGAAGATCGTGCTCGACGTCGCGACGGAAAGCCTGCGCAAGCGGGTCATGGAGCGCTACGCGTCGTAGGTTTTCTTACGTGGCCGTCCGAGCGTCACGCGACATCGTGATCGAGGCACCGTCGGAAGCCGTCATGGATGCGCTCGCCGACGTGGATTCGTTGCCGTCCTATTCTGCGGCGCACAAACGGACGCGGATCGAACGTCACAGCAGTTTGCGCAGCATGTGGAGCCGTCGTCGCTGATCCCGGACTTCGTCATCAACACTGCCAGCAGGACGGTATGGATGCGGCCACGATCTCTCAGTGACCCATCGCCGGACGCTATTGGCGTAACACGCCCAGTCGCCGGATCGCCTCGTCGAGGGTGTGGTTGCGTTTGCAGAACGCGAAGCGCACCAAGTGATTCCACGCGTCGGCATGCTTGGCGCCCGGATCGCAGAACGCCGACATCGGGATGGCGGCCACGCCGGCGCGTTCGGGCAACTCCGCGCAGAACGTCGTGCTGTCGCTGTAACCCAGCGGCCGCGGATCGGCGCACAGGAAATAGGTGCCGAAACTATCGTGCACCTCGAAGCCCAACTCGGCCAGCGCGGAACCCAGCTTGTCGCGCTTGGCCTGCAACGATTCCCGCAGCGCCGCCACCCACGCCTCCTCGGTGTTGAGCGCCTGGGCCACCGCGGGCTGGAACGGCGCACCTCCGACGTAACTCAGGTACTGCTTGGCCGCGCGCACGCCCGCGATGAGTTCCGGTGCGCCGCAGGCCCATCCGATCTTCCAGCCGGTGCAGTTGAACATCTTGGCCGCGCTGGAGATGGTGATGGTGCGCTCGGCCATGCCCGGAAAGTTGGCCAGCGGGACGTGCCGGTGCCCGTCGAACACCAGGTGTTCGTAGACCTCGTCGGTGATCACCAGCAGGTCTGCCGACACCGCGAGGTCCGCCAGTGCTCTTAGTTCTTCGTCCGATGCCACCATGCCGGTGGGGTTGTGCGGCGAGTTGACGATCAACGCCTTGGTCCGCGGCGTGACCGCGCGCCGCAGCCCGTCGACGTCAACAGCGAAGCCGCGGCCGTCTTGCACCAGCGGCACCGCGCGCCGCTCACAGCCGGCCATCGCGATCACGGGCGAGTAGGAGTCGTAGAACGGCTCGATCAACAACACTTCCGAGCCCGGCTCGACGAGCCCGAGCACCGCGGCGGCGATGGCCTCGGTGGCGCCGACGGTCACCAGCACCTCGGTGTCCGGGTCGTATTCGGTGCCGAAGTGTCGCTTGCGCTGCGCGGCGATCGCCTGCCGCAACGGCGCTATGCCCAGCCCCGGCGGGTACTGGTTGACGCCCTCGGCGATCGCGTTCTCGGCGGCCTTGAGCATCGCTGGTGGTCCGTCGTCATCAGGGAATCCCTGCCCGAGGTTCACCGCGCCGATGCGGGCGGCCAGCGCCGACATCTCGGCGAACACCGTGATGGCGTAGGGCTGCAGCCGGGACACCGTCATGGTCGTCGAGCCTACTGGCGCGTCGATGGCCACATGCCACGCCGTCGCGCCAGTTTGCACATGATGTTCGTAGCGAAAACGGTGCCTGGCCGACGCATGAATTTGTGTGGGCACATCGGATGGACGCCGAGCGACCGGGGTGGACGCGGCACCTTTGTCCTGATCATCCGTCCCGGTTACGCTCGGGCTCACTCCGAAAGGTCATCCGGGTCAACGGCTTTCGTGCGGCCCGTCCGCCAGGTGATCCAAATCTAAGATCATTCGCTTGGTTCGCCTGACATGATCGCTATGTCGATCATAGGGTTTCTGGGGCCCGTCGTCGGGTCGGCGCACTTGACGCGCTATGCCACTGGGCGCTTGGCCGCTGCACCCGCTCATCTGCAGAGGTCAGTCGCCCCGCACGACTCCCAACCAACAGGTTGGCCGAAGCCCCTGTTAGGCTGGCCGACCAGAGGACCACCCTCCGGTCTGGACGGACCCCAGTAATCCACCTGAACAGGAATTATCTTCATGTCCGAAGAAGCCTTCATTTACGAGGCCATCCGCACGCCACGCGGCAAGAACAAGAACGGCGCGCTCAACGAGGTCAAGCCGCTCAACCTCGTCGTCGGCCTGGTCGACGAGCTGCGGTCCCGCTTCCCCGATCTGGACGAGAACCTGATCAGCGACCTGATCCTGGGTGTCGTCTCGCCGGTCGGCGACCAGGGCGGCGACATCGCCCGCACCGCGGTGCTCGCCGCCGGCCTGCCCGACACAACTGGCGGCGTGCAGCTCAACCGGTTCTGCGCCTCGGGCCTGGAGGCCGTCAACACTGCCGCGCAGAAGGTGCGCTCCGGCTGGGACGACCTGGTGCTGGCTGGCGGAGTCGAGTCGATGAGCCGGGTTCCGATGGGTTCCGACGGCGGCGCATGGGCCACCGACCCGGAGACCAACTACACCATCGGCTTCGTGCCGCAGGGCATCGGCGCCGACCTCATCGCCACTATCGAGGGCTTCTCCCGTGAGGACGTCGACCGCTATGCGTTGCGGTCGCAGGAGAAGGCGGCCGCGGCGTGGTCGGGCGGCTACTTCGCCAAGTCCGTCGTTCCGGTCCGCGACCAGAACGGTCTGGTCATCCTCGACCACGACGAGCACATGCGCCCCGACACCACGCTGGAGGGCCTTGGCAAGCTCAAGACCGCGTTCGACGGTATCGGTGAGATGGGCGGCTTCGACGACGTGGCGCTGCAGAAGTACCACTGGGTCGAGAAGATCAACCACGTCCACACCGGCGGCAACAGCTCCGGCATCGTCGATGGCGCCGCGCTGGTGCTCGTCGGCAATGAAAATGTGGGGAAGGCTCAGAATCTCACCCCTCGGGCGCGCATCGTGGCCACCGCCACCAGCGGCGCCGACCCGGTGATCATGCTGACCGGGCCGACCCCCGCGACTCGCAAGGTGCTCGACCGCGCCGGCCTGACAGTGGACGACATCGACCTGTTCGAGCTGAACGAGGCCTTCGCGTCGGTGGTGCTGAAGTTCCAGAAGGACCTCGACATCCCCGACGAGAAGCTCAACGTCAACGGTGGCGCTATCGCGATGGGTCACCCGCTGGGCGCCACCGGCGCCATGATCGCCGGCACTATGGTCGACGAGCTGGAGCGCCGCAATGCCCGTCGTGCGCTGATCACGCTGTGCATCGGCGGCGGCATGGGCGTGGCCACCATCATCGAGCGAGTCTGAGGCTCGAGGTCTAGGAGAAAAGCAATGGCAGAGAACACCATTCAGTGGGACAAGGATGCAGACGGCATCGTCACCCTGACGCTGGATGACCCGACCGGGTCGGCCAACGTGATGAACGAGCACTACAAGGAATCGATGCACAAGGCAGTCGAACGTCTTGTGGCCGAGAAGGATTCGATCACTGGCGTCGTCATCACCAGCGCCAAGAAGACGTTCTTCGCCGGGGGTGACCTGAAGGCGATGATCAACGCCGGCCCGGAGAACGCCGGTGACATCTTCGTCGAGGTCGAGGGAATCAAGCGCGACCTGCGTGCGCTTGAGACTCTCGGCAAGCCAGTGGTCGCAGCGATCAACGGTGCGGCGCTCGGCGGCGGCCTGGAGATCACGCTGGCGTGTCACCACCGCATCGCCGCCGACGTCAAGGGACTGGTCGTGGGCTTTCCCGAGGTGACGCTGGGCCTGCTGCCCGGTGCCGGTGGTGTCACCCGCAGCGTGCGGATGCTCGGCATCCAGAATGCATTCATGACGGTGCTGAGTCAGGGCACCCGGTTCAAGCCGGCCAAGGCCAAGGAGATCGGCCTGGTCGACGAGGTGCTGCCCAACGTCGAGGAGCTGGTGCCCGCCGCGAAGGCGTGGATCAAGGCCAACCCGGATTCGCACACCCAACCTTGGGATCAGAAGGGCTACAAGATGCCAGGCGGCACCCCGTCGTCGCCGGGGCTTGCCTCGATCCTGCCGTCGTTCCCGGCGCTGCTGCGCAAGCAGCTCAAGGGCGCGCCGATGCCGGCGCCGCGGGCCATCCTGGACGCGGCTGTCGAGGGCGCGCAGGTGGACTTCGACACCGCGAGCCGCATCGAGAGCCGCTACTTCACGCAGTTGGTCACCGGTCAGGTCGCGAAGAACATGATCCAGGCGTTCTTCTTCGACCTGCAGCACATCAACGGCGGCGGCTCGCGGCCTGAGGGCATCGGCAAGACGCCGATCAACAAGGTCGGCGTGCTGGGCGCAGGCATGATGGGCGCGGGGATCGCCTATGTGTCGGCCAAGGCCGGGTTCGGCGTGGTGCTCAAGGACGTCACCATCGAGGCCGCGCAGAAGGGCAAGGGCTACTCGGAGAAGCTCGAGGCCAAGGCGCTCGAGCGCGGCAAGACCACCGAGGACAAGTCCAAGGCTCTGCTGGACCGCATCACGCCGACGGCCGACGCGGCCGACTTCAAGGGCGTCGACTTCGTCATTGAGGCCGTGTTCGAGAGCCAGGATCTCAAGCACCAGGTGTTCCAGGAAATCGAGGACATCGTCGAGCCCAACGCACTGCTGGGATCGAACACCTCGACGCTGCCGATCACCGGCCTGGCGACCGGCGTCAAACGGCAAGAGGATTTCATCGGGATCCACTTCTTCTCGCCGGTCGACAAGATGCCGCTGGTCGAGATCATCAAGGGCGAGAAGACTTCTGACGAGGCGCTGGCCCGGGTGTTCGACTACACGCTGGCCATCGGCAAGACCCCGATCGTGGTCAACGACAGCCGCGGCTTCTTCACCAGTCGTGTCATCGGCACGTTCGTCAATGAGGCGCTGGCCATGCTCGGCGAGGGTGTCGAGCCGGCAAGCATCGAGCAGGCCGGCAGCCAGGCCGGCTACCCGGCGCCGCCGCTGCAGCTCTCCGACGAGCTCAACCTCGAGCTGATGCACAAGATCGCGACTGCAACGCGCAAAGGCTTCGAAGACGCGGGCGGCACCTACGAGCCGCATCCGGCGGAGGCGGTCGTCGAGAAGATGATCGAGCTCGGCCGCCCGTCGCGGCTGAAGGGTGCCGGGTTCTACGAGTACGCCGATGGCAAGCGCACCGGGTTGTGGCCGGGTCTGCGTGAGACGTTCAAGTCCGGTTCGTCGCAGCCGCCGCTGCAGGACATGATCGACCGAATGCTGTTCGCCGAGGCGTTGGAGACCCAGAAGTGCCTCGACGAGGGCGTGCTCACCTCGACAGCGGATGCCAATATCGGCTCGATCATGGGCATCGGGTTCCCACCATGGACGGGTGGCTCGGCGCAGTACATCGTCGGATATCCCGGCGGCAAGGCCGGTTTCGTCGCGCGCGCCAAGGAGTTGGCGGCCAAGTACGGCGATCGCTTCAACCCGCCGGACTCGCTGACGCCATAGCGATAGGACGCAAAAGCCCCCGAAACAACGGCGTTTCGGGGGTTTTTGCGACTGCTCGCGCACATTATTGCGGGTCGGTTTGCCTTGACTATGGTCTAGGCGTGTCCGAAAGCTTCACCGAAAAGTTCGCGGCAGGTCTGGCGAGCTACGGCGAGAAGCCGTGCATCGAGTTCGAGGGCCGGTGGTATTCCGGCAACGACATCACCGGATATGCCGACGCCGTCGCAGCGAAACTGCGTGATGCAGGCGTCTCCGATAACGCTCCCGTCGGCCTGGTGGTTCGCAACCGCCTCCCGCACGCCGCGGCGATCATCGGCTTACTCGCCGCCGCGGGGCGCACTGTCTCGATGATCTACTCGTTTCAGTCGCCCGAATCGATCGGCCATGATATCGAGACGCTTGGGCTCGCTGCCGTTATCGCCGATCGTGAGGACTGGACCGCACCGGTGATCGAAGCCGCCAAGCGCGCCGGTAGCGCTGGCCTAGCGATCTCGATGATCGCGCCCCACATCGGGGCTGTCCCGGGATTGGAGCGACGCGATGAAACCTATTGCCATGCCGAGGCCGAACCCGGTGTGGCGCTCCAGATCCTGACGAGCGGCACCACCGGGCCGCCGAAACGCCAGTCGATCAACACCGAAGTATTGCAGCGGACTGTATTCAGTGTCACCAGCGGAGAAGCCGCCCCGCCCGATGCCCCGCCCGAGCTCGCCTACTGGCAGTTCGGCGGCATCGGGGTCTGCCAGCTGATCGCGGGCGCCCACAACACTAGGCGGATCGTGGTGCTGGAAAGGTTCACCGTCGACGGGTGGGTGCACGCGGTCAAGACGCATCGCCTTCCGCGATCAGGCGTGCAGCCCGCCGTCATCCGCATGCTGCTCGATGCCGACGTCGCCAAGGAAGACCTGGCGTCCCTGCAGTTCATCGTCAGCGCTTCGGGTCCCCTCGATCCCGAGACCCGCGACGATTTCGAGGCCCGGTACGGCGTTCCGGTCGTGTTGGCTTATGGCGCAACAGAATTCGCGGGATCACTGTGCGCGTGGACGCCGGACATGCAACGCGAGTTCGGTGCCTCCAAACGGAACAGCGTCGGCAGGGCGTTGTCCGTATACCCAACTGCGCATCGTCGACCCGGAGAGCGGCGCCGAACTTGCGACCGGTCAACAGGGACTGCTGGAGGCCAAGGTCGCACCGATCGGACCGGGTTGGATCCGCACCACCGACATCGCCTCGATCGATTCCGACGGGTTCGTCACGCTGCACGGCCGCGCCGACGGCGCGATCAACCGGGGCGGGTTCAAGATATTGCCGGAAACCATTCGGCGGGTGCTGATTTCACACCCCGCGGTGCGTGACGCCTGCGTGGTCGGCGTGCCTGACGCGCGACTCGGCCAAGTACCCTTCGCCGCGATCGAAACGACGCCGGGCATCCCGGTGCCCTCCGATGACGAACTGAAGGACCTCGTCCGACAGTCGTTGCCCGTGTACAACGTGCCGGTCGCCTTCACCGTGGTCGTCGAACTGCCCCGCAACCCCGCGCTGAAGGTGAGCCTGCCCGACGTCGCCGCTCTCTACGAGCCGCGCGCGAATAGGTAATGGCGCACAGGGTTCTTCCCGTTGTGGTTCATCCCCGGCTCATCGCCTGACGACAGCAGCGTCCAGCCCGCGGCGAACCGACGTTCAACCTCGTCGGGGTCGATGCCCGGCACTCCGAACGAGCCGCCGCGCACGAATCCGACGAGCAGCAGGCGTGCGTCGGGTGCCGCGACCGCCGTGACCTCTCGCACGTACGCGTCGCGGTTCTCGTCGCTCATGCCGTGCAGGCAGCCGTTGTCGACGAGCAGCCCGAAGTTCGCCCCGACGCCCTCGGAAGTCAGGCGGGTGACATCGGCCTGGGTGAAGGAGACCGCGACCTTGTTGGCCGCAGCTTTGGCGCGGGCTTGCTCCAGCGGCTTGGCGACGAAGTCAACGCCGGTGACTTGCCAGCCGTGCTCTGCGAGGTAGATGGAGTTGTCACCCGTGCCGCAGCCCAGATCGAGTGCCGTGCCCGGCGTCAGCGGCGCGCTACCGTCGCCCTCCACCAGGTCGGTCAGGCTCTTCGCCAGCGGGTGGCCGTCCCACGGGACGAAGCCGAACCGGTAGAGAGTCCGGAACAGCCGTTGTCGCGAGGACATGACGTCAGATCGCGCCCAGATCGGCCGACAGCCAGTGCTGCGGCTTGAGGAAGATGATCACGCTGTCGCCGTGTTCGCGGCGGGCGAACTCGAGGTAGGCATCCACCTTGTCGGCCGGCAGATAGCGCTTGGTCAGCTCGACGAGGTGCTCGTCGGCGCCGGGCTCGATGCCGCTGACCGGGCCGTCGACCGCGACATAGCGGACCGTCGGCTCGACCCGCTCGGCCATCAGCGTGAACTCCCCCTGCGTCTCGATGAGGCGGTGCTTGCGTGAGCCGTTCCCGGTGAGCACCCACGGTTCGCCGCCTGGCGTGTACTGGTACCAGATCGGCACGGTCAGCGGTCCGCGCTTGTCACCTGCGCTTACCGACAATGCCGCGATGTGCGGCTCGGCCAGAAACTGTTCGCGTTCATCTTTGGATAGGGCCATGCTCGCCAGGTTAGTCAGCACGGCCGACAGGCGGTGGAAGCGCGATGAACCGCTTCAGCTTGCCGGTTGCCTGATGGCGGGGGATGCGGTCGACAACCCGGACCTCGACCGTCGGCCCCGGCAACCCATAGCGGCGCAGCGCGGCCACCAGCGCCGCCCTCAAGGCATTCACATCGGGACGGCCGACGGCGAGGATATCGGCGCCGGTGACGGTCTGCGCGACCTGGTACTCGGAGATGCGCGGATCGGTGCCCAGAACATGACGAAAAGCACTCGCGGGCACCGTGGTTGGGCCATAACGGAAATCGTCGTCGCGTCGCCCGCCGATGTCGGCCACTCGCGCGAACGCGCTGCCGCACCCACACGGTCCGGGTAGGAACGTGACCTCGTCGCCGAGGTCATAGCGAATGAACGGGAATGTTCGATTGGCCAATCCGGTGGCCAGCGTTCGGGTGGCCGGCTCGTCGGGACCGACGGGCACGCCGTTGTCGTCGACGCGTTCCAGGACAACCTCGTCCTCGCAGACATGCAGCCCCTCGGCGACGCCGCAACCGACCGCCTGCACGCCGATCTCGGTGGACCCCCACAGGTTGTGAAGAGGCGCGTTCCACGCCTCGGCGATCGCCTGGCGGTCTTCGTCGAGCAGCGGCTCGGAGTTGGTGCTGACCCGCACCGGGCGGCAGTCCAGCTCGCCGGCCAATGCGGCGCGGGCAAGTCGACCGATCACCGACGCATAGCCGACAAGATGTGTAGGCCTGGTGGCCGCCGTCGCGGCGAGCACCCCATCGAACGGCGCCCCCGCCGAAATCACAACCGTCTCCATCCCGGGCGCGGTCGG
The DNA here is from genome assembly GCA_963715885.1 of uncultured Actinomycetota bacterium. Classification (GTDB taxonomy): domain Bacteria; phylum Actinomycetota; class Actinomycetes; order Mycobacteriales; family Mycobacteriaceae; genus Mycobacterium. Next base: position 155,276 of record CAVQSK010000015.1, on the reverse strand, counting down.
CACGTCGAACAGCGGTGTGCTGGCATGCGGTGGCATGCCTGCCTCCAGCACGGCAAGGCGCATCGGGACTTCCGACGCCTCCCGCCGCTCCGCGCGTGCCTGCGTCCGCCACGCCAGACAGGCGATGGACACGAAGAACTGCCAGTCCCACACATAAACTCCGCGGACGCCACTGGATCCGCCGGAACTGAACACCTGGTAGTCGCGCGATGTGTACGAAAACCATTGCTGCTCAGCCAAAATGACTTCCGCGTCTGCGCGGCGCAGGTCGCGGTCGGTGACAATCTCGTCCCAGTCGCCCTGGGCCTCCTCCTTCGTCATCACCGGCAACGTCGCCAGATCGGCCACCGAGGCGCTGGACGGTTCGAGGTCGCGCAGTCGCCGGGCATGAAACGGTGACCGCTCGCGTGCGTAGCTCAGCAGCATGCGCAACCGCTGATCCCGGTGGCGCACAATCTGTTCGCGTTTCCAGTCCAGGCGCGCGATGTGATCCTCCATCGCCGCCTGCACCGCATGAAGGTGTGCCGCACGCACGCGTTCGTAGGCCATGATTTCCCGACAACCATATTTCTGGTGGACCCTGCGTGTTACTCAATCGTCAATTTCGGGATGGGTCAGCATGACCTCGGCGTGCAGGTCGTCGCCGGGCCCTGGCAGCACGCACCCTCGCGATGGCAGCGCATCTGGAAAAGGTGTTCGGCGGATGGCGCCCCCCGCCGGTGGTTGCATAGAGTCGGACGTCATGCGCTTCGGATTGTTCATCCCGCAAGGCTGGCGACTCGACCTGGTGGACATCCCCACCGACAAGCACTGGCCGGTGATGCGTGATCTGGCCGCCTACGCCGACGACAGTGCGTGGGATTCGCTGTGGGTGTACGACCACTTCCACACCGTGCCGGTGCCGACCCATGAGGCCACTCACGAGGCGTGGTCGCTGATGTCGGCCTACGCGGCGACGACGTCGCGGATCAAGCTCGGCCAGATGTGCACCGCGATGAGCTATCGCAATCCGGTGTACCTGGCCAAGGTGGCCGCGACGGCCGACATCATCTCGGGCGGCAGGGTGCAGATGGGCATCGGCGGCGGCTGGTACGAGCACGAGTGGCGTGCCTACGGCTACGGCTTCCCGTCCGCGGGGGTGCGGCTCGGGTGCCTCGACGAGGGCGTGCAGATCATGCGCGACGCATGGCGCGACGGTCAGGTCAGCTTCGACGGCAAGCACTACCAGGTCGACGGTGCAATCGTAGAGCCAAAGCCGTTGCAAGAGAGCGGTCTTCCGCTGTGGATCGCCGGCGGCGGCGAGAAGGTGACGCTGCGCATCGCCGCCAAGTACGCGCAGTACACGAACTTCACCTCCGAGCCCGAAGGGTTCGCCCACAAGTCGCAGGTGCTGGCGGACCACTGCCGTGACGTCGGTACCGATTACGGCGCGATCGTGCGATCGGCGAACTTCGATGCCGTGATCGGTGAATCGGATGCCGACGTCAAGGAGCGGGTGGAGCGGCTCCGTGCCAGGCAGGTCGCGAAGGCGAACGAGGCCGCCGTCGACGGCATGCTGGACATGGTCACGTCACCTGATTCCGCCAGTGGCACAACGGAACAGGCCGTCGAGAAGCTGACGCGGTTGCGCGAACTGGGCTGCGAGTACGCGATCCTCTACTTCCCCGAGGCGGCCTACGACCGCTCGGGTATCGAACTGTTCGAGCGCGAGGTCATGCCGGCGGTAAATTAGACGCGTGTCTCGGCGCTGGCCCGGGCGGCGGTGGCGCACCCGGGGCAGGCCCGGGAGGCCCGTCGAAGTACCCGGGCGGCGGCGGCCCGTCGAGCGGGTAGTAGCCCTCGGGCAGGGGCGGCCCGCCCTCGTACGCCCCCGTTGTGGGAGGCCCGTTGGACGCCGGGTCGGTGAGCGATTCGTATCCGGGCGGCAGCTGCGGCGCCGGACCGGCTCCCGGCGGGGGTGGGGCCGCTGCGGGCATCTGGCCAGGCGGCGTACCGGTGAATCCGTACGGGTCCTGGGCCTGATGCCAAGCATCCCTGAGGAAGCCCAACGGCCCCGGCCTGCTCCCCTGTCCGTACTGGGGGTTCGCGACCTCCGGCACGGGCGGTGCCCCGACCGGTGGTGGTGCCGGCGCAGCGACTGGCTCGTTCCCCGGGACTTCCATCACGGGCTGTCCGGGAGCCGGAGTTTCGCCCGGCACCGGCGTCGGCAGCGACGGCACGACCGGATCCGCGTTCGCCTGGGCCGCCGCGGCCAACGCGCCCAGGCCGATGACGGCACCGGCGAGTGCGATCCTGGCGACGTGCGTGGGTGAGAAGGTGTGTCCGCTCATGACTGGCGTGGTGTGCTTCCTGCTAAAGCCCGCGAGGGCTGATGTCGACCCGTGACTGAGGCTAACGCCTCGGCGCTGCGCGCGTGTAGTTCAGGGCGATGTCCGCCGTCGACCGTGACGCCCTAGCCGAGCCTTGACGCCTGGTAGTGCGCGATGCGCCACCCCTCGTCGCGGTGCACGGCTAGCACGCCGATGTACAGGCTCACCGTGGGCCGATCGGGAAACGCGAAGTCGGCGGCCACATAGCCGAGCACGAGGCCGGTCGCCGGCCTGCGGGTTTCGAGTATGCGGTACGTGACCGTCATTCCGTCCGGTTGGTTCCCGTAGTAGTCGGCAGCTCCATGTTGTCCGACGCTGTACGGACGTAGTCCCTGAAAGATCGCGTCCTCGGTGAACACCGCGGCCACCTGCTGCGGTTCATGGGCGTCGATGCCGGCCTTCCACCGGTCCAGAACCCCGCGCAGAATCTCAGTGTCCTGCACTTTGACCACCATCCACCCGCAGGATCTCACCGGTGACGAACGGGGCGTTCTCCAGATAGAGGACGGCGTCGACCGCGTCGTCGATCTCTCCCAGGCGCCCGGTCGGATTCAGTTTCGCCAGTGCCTCGTGTGTCGACGGATCGTGCATCGGAGTGCGAATGACGCCGAGCGCGACGGCGTTGACCCGAATCCCGCGGGACGCATACTCGACCGCCAGCGACTTGGTCACCGCGTTCAGCCCGCCCTTCGTCAGCGACGCCAATGCGGAGGGCACCTGAGAGTTGGCCTGATCGACGAGGCTGGTCGAGATGTTTACCAGATGACCCCCTCCCTTGCGGGACAGCACCGCGTCCACCGCGGCACGGGAGACCTCGAAGAATCCGCGCAAGTTCACGCCCGTGATGGCGTCGTAGTCCTCGTCGGTGTAGTCGGTGAACGGCTTGGGGATGAAGATCCCGGCGTTGTTGACCACCGTGTCGATCCGGCCGAAACGCTCCATGGCCGCGTCGACGATCCGCAGCCCGACTCCCCGCCGCGAAACGTCACCTGGCACGGTCAGCACCATCGGGTCGTCGCTGTCGCCGATGGTGCGGGAGTTGGCGACCACGGCGTAGCCGAGCTTGCGATAGGCCGAAACCAGACCCGCGCCAATACCCTGCGACGCACCGGTGATGACCGCGACCCTTTGTGTATTCGTCATGTCGGAATCCTTTCCTCGTGTTGATGCTCACCGGAACAAAAGAGTCGGCGGGACGGACTCCCGGCCGCCACGACCGATTTGCTCTCTGGTGATAGGCGCAGACTCCTACAGCGCTAGGCTTGGCGCGTGGAGCTGCGCCAGCTGCGCTACTTCGTGGCCGTCGCCGAGGAACTGAACTTCGGCCGCGCCGCCGACCGACTGCGCATCGCGGGGCCGTCGCTCTCGCAGCAGATCAAGGCGCTCGAACGTGACTTGAAGGTGCGCCTGTTCGACCGGGATCGTCGCTCGGTCGCCCTCACAACGACCGGGGCTTCGCTGTTGCCACACGCCCGCGCGCTGGTGGAGCAGGCAGATGAATTCCGCCGGCGAGCCCGTGATCTACCTGCGACCGAACCGGTCCGAATCGGATGCGTCAACTGGTGCCCGGTCGACTGGGCCGAGCGGGCGGCCGGAGTCGCGCAGCTGCGGGTGGACACCTGGATGATGCCGTCGCACACCCAGGCCACCAGGGTTTCCGAAGGAATCCTGGACCTCGCCATCTGTTGGGTGGATACCACTGACCTCGAATCGCTCTCCCTCGACGCGCGCCTCGTCGGGGTGGATCGGCTCTACGCGCTCTGCGTCGGCTCTGACACCTCACCGGTTGAGGCAACCGACACCGTGGTGCTCGTCGACGAGGACACGGCGACCTGGTCGTCATGGAATCGGTTCGCCGAGCAGTTCGCTGCGGACACCGGAGCGCGTATGGCGCATACCGACGACGGGGGAGTCACGGGCCCAACGTTTTTCGACCACGTTCGCGGCATTGGTCGGCCGGTTCTCAACAACCCCAAGGGGCAAAATGAGCAGGAGCCCCAAGACTTCGTACGGCGGCCGGTGATCCATCCGACGCCGCTATGGACGTGGTCGCTGGTCTGGCGTCGCGACGAGACCAGCGCGGCCGTGTTGGCCGTCGTCGATGCGTTCACGCGTGATACCGCAGACCTCGGAATCGATGATGACGACGTCTGGCTGCCCGCCGCCGATCCTCATCGTTCCGACGCCGTCTGAGGGATCTGGAGAAGCCCGGCGACGAGCGCAGCGGCGACGACTACCAGTGCGCCGGCGATGAGTGCGTGCTGGAAGCCGTGGCGCAGCAGCGGGGCCACCGCCACCGGGCCCAGGATCTGACCGGCGGAGTATCCCGCGGTTAGCAAGGCGACAGCGCCGGGGATCTGCAGTGAGCGGCCGGCCGCGAGAGCCATCGTGCTCACCCCGATGAAGGTTCCCCCGAACAGAAGCGCGCCGACCAACGCCGCAGCCGAGCCTCCGGCCAACGCGGGTAGGGCGATCCCGGCTGCCTGCAGAGCAAGCGCGGTCACGAGCAGGACCCGATGGGACCATCGCCCACTGAGCCATGCCCACAGCGCTGCCGATGGCGCGGCGGCCACCCCGACGAACAGCCAGGCTCCGTTGGCCACCCACCCGGGTGAGTTCTGTTTGATGGCCGCGACCAGGAAAGTGCCCGCGATGATGTATCCGATGCCCTCGAGTGTGTAGCTCGCGAAGAGAATGGCGAACCGGTGGTTGAACCGCCGATGCCGTGCCGGCGGCGCGACGGGTCCGGCAATCGCGGCCGATGGAGTCCGGGACATCGCCCAGGCGGCGACGCTGAGGACGCCGGCCGACAGCGATGCCATCCACCATGCCCCCTGCCAACCCGCGGTCGCCGGCAGCATCAATACCAGCGCACCGGACAGGGCGATGCCGATGCCGACGCCGCCGAGGCCCCAACCCGGCAGGTGCGGTGAATGCTCGCCGAGGTGGTCCAGCATCCAGTTGACGGCGACGACGAACACCACCGCGCTGGCGAAGCCGGCGACCGTCCTGAGGGCAAGCCATCCGATTGTGTTGGCAAGGAACGGCATTGCCGCCAGGGTGGCGACCAAGGTGACGAGCGATGCGCGCCACGCGACGACGGACCGGGCCATTCGGCTCGAGACTGCGCCAAACAGTGCACCGGCGAGGTAGCCGACATAGTTTGCGGTGGCGAGATGTCCAGCGACGCCTGGGGTCAGGCCCGCTTGTGCCGTCATCAGCGGCAGGATCGGTGTGTAGGCGAAGCGACCGATACCCATAGCGGCGCCCAGCGCCGCCGCGCCCCGTCCGACGTGGACCCACTGCTCTCGCATCGCTCAATCGTGGATCCGCATCGCGACCGGGTGCCACGACCGATCTGCTCTTAGCTGGGAGGGGTTTCCTTAAAAGGCCGCCGCCCACACACCGGTGGCCGCGGTCTCGCGGGCGTAGTCGGCGAAGTCCTTAGGCTCGCGTCCCAGCGCGCGGGGCACACCGTCCGCCAACTGCGCCTTGCTGCCCAGCACTTCGGTGAACAAGTGGTTGAGTAGCCAGCTGAAGTCTTGTGGCAGCCCATACTCGGCGAGCATCGCGACGTAGTCGTCGATCGACACCGACACGAAGCTGATCCGACGCCCGGCGGCTGCCGCGACTTCCGCCACCGCGTCGCCAAAGCTGAGCAGCCGGGGCCCGGTCACCTCGTAGAGCTGGCCGATATGGCGGTCCTCGGTCAGCGCAGCCACCACGACGTCGGCGATGTCATCGGCGTCGACGAACGGCTCCTGCACATCGCGGACCGGCAGCGAAACACTGCCTGCGAGAACCTCATCGAGCCAGGCGCCCTCACTGAAGTTCTGCGCGAAGAAGGCAGCCCGCACGATCGTCCAGTCCAGCCCGCACGCCTTGACGACGTCCTCGGCGCGTGCGGCCTCGACCTCGTTGCGGCCGGACAGCAGCACCAGCCTGTTGACCCCTGCTCGGATGGCGCGCTCGGTGAGTCCGCGGACGGCGTCGACCGAGCCGGGGACGGCCAAATCGGGGTAATAGGTGACGTAGACCTTGTCGACGCCCGCGAGGGCGGGCGCCCAGGTCTGCGGGTCCTCCCAGTCGAACGGGATGTCCGCCGAGCGCGAGCCCTGGCGGACAGGGATGCCGCGAGCTTCGAGTTGGTCGGCGACACGCTTACCGGTCTTGCCGGTGCTGCCGATGACGAGAATGGTGTTGTTGGTTGTGTTGGTCATACCTGGAATTCAACGGATCGAAGCCGAGACGATCCATAGTCGATCCGCTCGATAACATGTCCGATCGTCTGGAAGGGGATACCGGCGATGGAGAAGATCTCGCTCACCGCACTCGCACGCAAGCACTTGGAAACGGCACGTGCGTCCAGCAGTGGCCGCAGCGCGCACACGGTGTACGGCGGGCATGAGCATTCGCTGCGTCAGACGCTGATGGCCATGACGGCGGGCAGCACAATGGACGACCACGAGAGCCCGGGCGAAGCGACGCTGCAGGTGCTGCAGGGGCGCGTGCGCGTGACCGATTCCTCGGCCGGCTGGGACGGGTCGCCCGGTGACCACATCGTGTTGCCCCGTACCCGGCACGGCCTTAGCGCGGTGCAGGATTCGGTCGTCCTACTTACTGTCGCGAAACCCGTTGGGCCGCACGTCTAGTTCGTCCGCTCAGACTGGCGCTTCCGCTTCTCGACGTCGGCCAGTTCCTCCACGCGGTCCGCCTGTGCGCGCTTGCTTGCAGCTTCGCTGCGTTTTGCCGCAGCATCGTCGAGCTTGGACTTGGCAGCAGCGGTGGCCTTCCGCTCGTTCGCCCGAATCTTGGCTTGTTCCTCGCGTTTGGCAGCCTCGGCCGAATTCTTGCGCTGGGCGGCCATGTGGTCGGCCTGCTGTTTCGCGGCGGCGGCACGCTTCTCGGCGGCCAATTCGGCGGCGCGCTTCCGATCTTCGGCAGCCGTCCGCGCCTCTTCGACGTCACGCTCCTTCGCTGCGCGTGCGTCCTTCTGTTCCTTGATCGCCTTGTCGGTCTTGGCTTTAAGCTCTGCGCCGGCCTGCTCTTGTGCCTGAGTCGCCTCCGCGTCGAGCTGGGCCGCACGGCGTAGCGCATCGCTACGCTCGGCCAGCGCGCCGCCGCGCTTTTCCAATTGATGATCGGCAAGGGCATTGCCAACCGTCACGTCCAGCAATCCCAGCGACCGCTCGTAGAACAATCGCGCAGGCGCTTCCGTACCCATCCGAGCGATCACGCGTTCCTGGATCAACTGAAGCGGGAAGCGAACGATTCGATACTGGAAGCGCAGAACTGCGCGTGGGGCGTTGGTGATTTTCATTGATAGCTCCTGCGTCTTGCCGGTGCTCAGGGCAGGTCGGCTTCGCTGGTCAGTTTGTCGGCCTGCCGTCTGATGCGATCGGCTTCCGCCTTGGCGCTCGACGCGTCCTGCACCGCTGTCATATGTTCGTCCACGGCGTCGACAACTTCTTGCGATGCGGCACCGATTTCTTCGCGCTCCTTGGCTTTGGCCCGCTGCACCTCGGCCTGCGCATCGAGCTCGGCACGCGTTATCTCGCGGGCGGCATCGTGCTGTGCGACCTGTTCGGCCGCCCGCTTCTGAGCCGCTTGCTGGGTTCGGACGGTGTTCTCAACGGCCGCTGTCTGCGCATCAACCGCGATTCGCTCCTTGGCGCCTTCCACCCTCGCTTCTGTTGCCTCGGCATGGGCCTGCTCGGCCTCGGCGTCGGCGACGGATTCGACGCTGTTGGCCTCTTTGCGCTCCTGGGCTTGGGCCTGCTGGAGTTGTCCCTCGGTGGTCAGTGAGTCGTTGCCGGTCACAGCACCGGCGATTTCCTTCGCCTTGCCCTTGATCGAGTCGATCAAGCCCTTCCGTGCCTCGCCGGCCTTGCTGTGCTCAGTCATCTGAGTCTCCTCTACACATCAATCGACAACTCAAAAAACGAGTTGTGCGAACGGTTTTGGATGCGGTAACCGTTGTTGTCAGACGCCCGGGTGTTTAGGCCGCGGGCCGTCGTGACAGCCGTGCCGTCGTGGTCGTTTCGGTCCATGGCGACCGAGAAAAGGTGTGCGGACCAGCTGCTCTAGTCGTGCTGCGCGGCCCGCCATGACTTGCTGGGCCTGCCTCAACTCGCAGCCCAGGGATTACCCGGCCCGGGTGGGGTCAAACCTCCGCGGTCGATTAACGCCGACCGCGTCAATTCGCGTGGCTCAAGACGTTGACGACGTTGCCCGACGGATCGGCGAAGAAGAACCGCCGCACACCCCACTCCTCATCGCTGAGCGGATGGACGATCTGCAAACCCGCATCAACGGCGGCCTCGTAGGCGGCGTCCACGTCGTCGACCTCGATCGAGACGTTTGGGTTGACGGCGGCCGTCGCATCCTTGGTCATCAGGCTGACCTGATGGCGAAGCTCGTCGTCGGCCAGCGTCACGATCCATCCGTGGTTCATCACCTCGCGCAGCCCGAAGAGGCCCACGTACGCTATCACGTGACGCCTCCAGGTCCGACACCGTGAGGATCGGCATCACCCGTTTGACGGTCATATCGCCGGGCCCAGCAGATCGTCGGCGTCTTTGATCACATAGCCGTAGCCCTGCTCGGCGAGGAAGCGCTGCCGGTGCGCGGCGTATTCAGCGTCCAGGCTGTCGCGCGAGACCACCGAATAGAACATCGCACCGCCACCGTCGGCCTTGGGCCGTAACAACCTGCCCAACCGCTGCGCCTCTTCCTGCCGCGACCCGAACGTCCCCGAAACCTGTACCGCCACATTGGCTTCCGGTAGATCGATGGAGAAGTTCGCGACCTTGGAGACCACCAACGTAGACACCTCGCCGCGTCGGAACGCGTCGAACAGCGCCTCACGGTCGGCGGTCTTCGTCGAGCCCTGGATCACCGGGGCGTCCAGCTCTTGGCCAAGTTCGTCGAGCTGGTCGAGGTAGGCGCCGATCACCAGGGTCTGGTCGCCGGGATGGCGCTCGAGGATCGATTTCACCACCGCGATCTTGGAATGCACCGTCGAGCACAGCTTGTAGCGTTCGTCGGGTTCGGCGACGGCGTACAGCATCCGCTCGTTGTCGGTCATCGTCACCCGAACCTCGATGCACTCGGCCGGCGCGATCCAGCCCTGAGCCTCGATGTCCTTCCACGGCGCGTCGTAGCGCTTCGGACCGATCAGCGAGAACACGTCGCCCTCGCGACCGTCCTCGCGGATCAGCGTCGCGGTCAGCCCCAGCCGCCGCCGTGACTGCAGATCCGCGGTCATCCGGAAGACCGGCGCGGGCAGCAGGTGCACCTCGTCGTAGATGATCAACCCCCAGTCGCGGCTGTCGAACAACTCCAGGTGCCGGTATTCACCCTTCGTGCGACGGGTGATCACCTGGTAGGTGGCGATGGTGACCGGGCGGACTTCCTTTTTCTCCCCGGAGTATTCGCCGATCTCGTCCTCGGTCAGGGATGTCCGGTTGATGAGTTCGCGCTTCCACTGCCGACCGGCCACGGTGTTGGTGACGAGGATCAGCGTGGTCGCACCGGCCTTGGCCATCGCTGCCGCGCCGACCAGTGTCTTGCCCGCGCCGCACGGCAGCACCACCACACCCGAGCCGCCTTCCCAGAACGACTCCGCGGCCATTTCCTGGTAGTCGCGCAGATGCCAATTCTGTTGGTCGAGGCTGATCGGATGCTTCTCGCCGTCAACATAGCCGGCCAAATCCTCTGCGGGCCAACCGATCTTGAGCAGCATCTGCTTGACGCGGCCGCGCTCGCTGTTGTGCACCATAACGGTGTCGTCGTCGATGCGGGCACCGAGCATCGGCGCGATCTTCTTGTTGCGCAGGACTTCTTCGAGCACCGCGCGGTCCAGGCTGACCAGGGTCAGGCCGTGCGCCGGGTGCTTCACCAATTGCAGCCGCCCGAAGCGGGCCATGACGTCGACGATGTCTACCAGCAGCGGCTGCGGCACCGCGTAACGCGAGAAGGAGACCAGCGCGTCGACGACCTGCTCGGCGTCGTGACCCGCGGCGCGCGCGTTCCACAGCGCCAGCGGAGTGATGCGGTAGGTGTGGATGTGTTCGGGCGCGCGCTCCAGCTCGGCGAACGGGGCGATCGCGGCGCGCGCCGCGCCCGCTTGCTCGTGGTCTACTTCGAGCAGCACCGTCTTGTCGGACTGCACGATCAGGGGGCCGTCGGTCATTCTGTCCATTATCCCGAGTCGGCGGACACCACCGACGTGACGCGGTGGATGGCGAACTCGCGCACCCGGCCCGACGCCGGATCGTAGGCGGTCAGCTGGCCGCCGCGCACATTGATCGGCGCCACCACCCGCTGCGTGGCCACCCCGGCGGGGTCGACGTAGCCGATCACCACCGACGTCTGGTGATGCGCGGCCTGCTGCAGCTGGGAGATCGCCACGGCCGGGTCGAGCCGCATGCTGCCGGCCGGGGTGGAGGCCACCTTGCGTAGCACCGCGACGACCGCTTGCAGCGTCTGGCCGGTTGGGCTCGGCATCGCGCGGTGGACGCGGCGGCGCGGCGGTGCCGGCATCCGGGCGCCGCGGGCACGGAGGTCGACGATCGTGCCGGAGGAGTCCTCGGCCGCGGGCGCGAAGCCTGCCTCGCGCAGTGCGGCGAGCACCTCGGAGATCGGGGCCTGTGACACCGCGACCGTCGGCGCGAGCAGCCGCATCTCCAGCTGGTCGGTGGCGGGTGCGGCGACGGCCTGCGCCAGCAGCGCCGCGTCCTCGCACCGCACGAACGACGCCGCGATGCCGACCCTGAGCTGCCCGTGGCGGCGTGCGACGTCGTCGATGAGGTACGTCAACCCTTGCGGCACAGGCGTTTTGGAATGCCGTGTGAACAGGCCGTGCAGCTCGCTGGCGGTACGGCCGGTATCGAGGGCGCGCCGGATCGAGGCCTCGCTGATGCGGTACACCATCGCCGCCCCCGCCGACTCCACGGTCGCGACCGCGGCCAGTTGCTCGGCGAGGTCACGTTCCAGCGGACCAGGCACGATGACCGTGAGGTCGGCCTGCAGCAGGAAGTGGTTGATCGGCTCCGGCAGCACCTTCGCCATCGCCGCGATGACGTCATCTGCCGGATCACCCGCGAGCAGGCGTCGGGCCGGTGTGGCAAGCGCGCCGCGGCCCACCAGGCCCAGTGCGTGCCCCTCCGTCAGCAGATCGTCGACCGGATCCGGCTGCAGCCGCACCGCCCAGCGGGGTCGCCGCCAGATCATCGCCCGCGACGCCTCGGCAGGATTCACACCTGCGCCCGGCGGCAGGTCGGCCAGCACGTCGAGCAGCAGCCGCCGGTCCAGTGGTGCGGCGGTGGAGAACAGCGAATCCGACAGCGCCGCATAGGGTTTGCCGTCGGGGCCGCGGTTGCCGATCAGCCCGGGGCGGCCCGGCAGATCCAGCCACGTCGACGCCAGTAGGTGCCACTTGAACGCTGTCGGGGATTCGACGAACCGGTCGGCGGCCACCGTCGGCGCCCAGTAGGGACCCGCGCCGTCGGGTGGCTCCGGTTCCGGCAGCCCGACCGCGATCAGTCCGGCGGCTGAGGCCACCTCGAGGATCAGGCCCAGCCTGCGTTCGTCGATGCCCGTAACCTTGGTCAGCCGTTTGACATCGCGCACGCCAAGGCCGCCGCTGCGCAGTTCGGGAACCGGTGTGGCGCCGAGTGTTTCGAGCACCAGCTCGGTCTCGCGAAGAAGGTCGATCACTGCTCCGGCGGCCACTGCGTCGACGTCGGCGACGGTTGTGGTCGAGATCGCAGGGTCGGGTTCGGTCAGCGCCACCGGGCCGGGCAGCTCGCCGCGCAGCACCTGACCGACCAGCCGTGGCAGGATCACGGTGTCGGCGTCCAGCTGTCGGAGCAGTCCCGCCGCGAGCAGCCGCTGCACCGGGCGGTCCGGCGGAGTGCCCGGCGCGGCGTCGCGGGTCCGGCCCATCGGCGAGCCCTCTAGCAGCTTTCGCAGCAGTTCGAGCTGGGCCTCGTCGGCCCCTGCCAACCGGTCGGCGATACCGTCGGGCGACTGGTCTACCTCCACGATCGCCTGACCGGGACTCCAGGGCAGGCTGGAGGCGGCCTCCGGGGCAACCCGCACCATGGTGTCGCCCCATACCAGCGCGCGCTCCCGTAGATCGTCGATGGCGGCTGTGACGGTTTCCTCGCTCGCCCGGTCGCCGATCAGCTCGAGCAGCTTGGTGAGCGGGATCGCCGCGGTGTCGGCATGCAGCATGAGCAGCGCGTCAAGCACCGCCAGCCGCAGGAAATCGAGCTCATCGGTCGCAGCCTTGACCGACTGGCGTGCCTGCGCGCGGGCCGCCAACGCCGCGATCGTGCCGGGCGGCGGCTGCGTCAGGTCCGGCCGCACCGCAAGCAGCCGGATGAGCCGCTCATCGGGCAGGTCGGCCAGCCAGGCGCCGAGGGGCACGCCTGGAGTTTGTTCGGTCATTGCTGACCAGCGTAAAGCAGCCGCCCAACCGTGCCACTGCTCGCGCCGCCTGCCACAATGTGAGCGTGGCTGAGAACAAACGGCAGAAGAAGCAGTACGTCGACCCGGGCTGGCCCGAGCTCGGCGGCGACGACGATCACGCGGTCAGCGAGCTGGCCACCGACCGCACCGGTGCGTCGTCGCCATTCGGTGACCTTACGTTCCCGCTGCCGTCCGACGACATTCCGTACGTGCACCCCGTCACGGTCGTCAACAAGTAACGGTGACTGACGGCGCTGCAGCTGGTTCGCCTGCCTCCGGCAGGGTCCGCCTCTCGCACCTGGACGAATCGGGCGCGGCGCACATGGTCGACGTGACCGGCAAGGACGCCACCAAACGCACCGCCGTCGCCGCAGGCACGCTGGTGACCCGGGCCGACGTCGTCGAGCTGATCGCATCCGGCGGGCTGCCCAAGGGCGATGCCCTCGCCACCGCGCGGCTGGCGGGAATCCTTGCCGCCAAACGCACCAGCGACCTCATCCCGCTGTGCCACCAGCTGGCCCTCACCGGGGTCGACATCGACTTCGAGATCCGCGACGACACCGTCGGGATCACGGCAACGGTGCGCAGCACCGATCGCACGGGCGTCGAGATGGAGGCGTTGACAGCGGTCAGCGTCGCCGCGCTGACGCTGTACGACATGACCAAGGCTGTCGACCCCGCCGGGCGTATCGACGACATCCGGGTGCTGCGCAAAGAGGGCGGCAAGACGGGCACGTGGACGCGGTGATGAGCGCTGGCGCGAAGAACCAACAATCATGACGCGGTCGGGCAGGGTCGTCATCGCCTCCACACGTGCGTCGGCAGGCGTGTACGAGGATCGCTGCGGACCGATCATCAACGACTGGCTGAGCGGACGGGGATACGCCGTCTCCGATCCCGTCGTCGTAGCAGACGGCGTGGACGTGAGTCGGGCGCTGCGCGCCGCGCTGGCCGAAAACGTCGACGTGATAATCACATCCGGCGGCACCGGGATCTCCCCGACCGATGCCACACCCGAGGCGACCGAAGGTGTGCTCGACTACCAGGTCCCCGGCCTGGCCGATGCCATCCGGCGATCCGGCCTGCCGCACGTGCCGACGTCGGTGCTGTCGCGGGGTGTATGCGGCGTCGCGGGCCGCACGTTGATCGTGAACCTGCCCGGGTCGCCGGGAGGCGTCAAGGACGGGCTGAGCGTGCTCGGCGACGTCCTCGAGCATGCGCTGGATCAGCTGGGCGGGAAGGACCACTCGCGATGACCGCCGTCCTACGCGCCGATCTTTCCGAGGACATCATCGAGCTCACCGAGCACGAGGCGCTGGTGGCGCACCAGGCCGCCGGGGCGGTGGTGGGATTCGCGGGCGTCGTCCGCGATCACGACGGCGGACGAACGGTCACGCGGCTGGAGTATTCCGCGCACCCCTCAGCGCAGCAGACTCTGGCCGACGTGGCCGCCGAAATCGCAGCCGATTGTCACGGTGTCCGAGCCATCGCGGTCAGCCACCGCACCGGCACGCTGCAGATCGGTGACGCCGCCCTGGTGGCGGCGGTTGCCGCGGACCACCGAGAGGCGGCATTCGAGACGTGTGCCCGACTGGTCGACACCGTCAAGGCACGACTACCGGTGTGGAAGCACCAGTTCTTCGCCGACGGCTCCGACGAGTGGGTCGGCTCCGCCTGAGCGCTTAGGCGGGGGGAACCGGCAGGATCGGAGCCGGCGCAGGTGGCGGCGGCACGGCCGGATCAGCCGGTGCCACAGGCAGGTTCGGCCGCGGACCACCCGGGGTGTCCGGCGTGGTCAGCGGGCGCTGCGTCAGGGCCAGCAGCGCGTCCTGGCCGCTGATGTCCTGGGTCTGAATCGCGTGCCAGATCTCCTGCAGGTACGTCATGTTCGGCCCCTGCCCGGGCGCAGCCGGCAGCTCATCGACAGTGCCAGGGGGCAGGTTCTCCGGGCTCACCAGGTGCGGAGTGCCTTCTGGCGGCACGGGCAGGGCGGCGGGATCCGTCATCGCCTCGTTGGCCGCGTCGAAGGCCGGAGCCGGAATGTTGACGGCGTTGAGCGGGGCCAACGGGTCGGCGGGCGGAGGCGCCGCCACGGCCCCCGGCGCGGGCGGCGCCGGGGCGGGCGGGAGCGGCGGCAGTACGGGGTCGAGCGGCGCTGGTGGTGCCAGCGGCGCTACGGGAGGCAGGCCCCAAGCCGGCGGCGGGCCTGCAGGGGGCGCAGCGTTGTCCCACTCGTGGGCGGCCGCGACGATCGTGTCCTCGATCGGCGGTGCGTCGGCGGGCGGGGGCGGCGGCAGTGGCGCGTCGAGCGGGAGGGCCGCCTCAACGATCGGTTCGACCGGCGGCGGTGGGGGCGGCTCGGGCAGCGGCGCTGGCGGGGGCGGCGGTGCCTCGGGCAGCGGGGCGGACAGCGCATCGAACGGCGCCGGCACGGGCGGTGGTGGGGGAGCGAACGGATCGAACGGCGGCGGGGGCGGCGGTGCCTCGGGCAGCGGGGCGGACAGCGCATCGAACGGCGCCGGCACGGGCGGTGGTGGGGGAGCGAACGGATCGAACGGCGGCGGGGCCGGCAGTTCGCCGTTCAGCCCGGGTGCATCGAGGGGCTGCGGCTCGTCGACGACGTTGCGCGGTGTCGAGCCAGAGAGCGGGCCGCCGCACGTCGGCCACGCGCCCTTGCCCTGGCTGCCCAGCACGCGTTCGGCGACCGCGATCTGCTCTTCCTTGGTGGCAAGGTGGGCGGACGGCGCAAACTCGCCGCCGCCGTGTCCCGACCAGGTGGATGACGAGAACTGCAGTCCGCCTTGGTATCCGTTGCCGGTGTTGATGGCCCAGTTGCCACCGGATTCGCAGCCGGCGACCTGATCCCATTCGCCGTCGGTGGCGGCGCCGGCATGCCCGGCAAGGGCGAGGCTTCCACCTCCGATGACTGCGCCGGTGAAGGCGATCTTTGCGACTTTCTTAGCCGAAGTAGTGGGCTTGCGATGCCGTCCACTCATGGTGCGTTTGGTCCTCTCTAACGCGCCCGCGAGGTCAGCTGTCGGGATCGGGCTGGAGAGGTCGCCCGGCCGGCATCGTCGAAGACGGTGCCGGCTTCACCCCAAGGAGCCGCAAGCGGCTCCAGGTGGTCCTGATGTTCGGTGGACCGGTGGGTCCCCCGCCTCCATCCAATTGTTTGTCGTTGGCCATGTCCGGACGGATGGAGCTCGGCGCTGTCCCGACGCAGCGGGCCACCCGATTACGGTCGAGGGGCTTGGATGAAGAACCTAACGGCTGTATCTATTCCCGTCACTTTTGTCGATCTCGGCGGTTCCGGCGGCGGCAAATCTTAATGGGCCGCTAAACGCCCAGGAGAACACGTCGTTTGCGCAGGTTGCGTCCGGGCTTGTAACAATCCGTAGCCAGCTTGTGACCATTTTGTTATGTGACGTAAATCACGCTTAGCCGCCTGCAAAGGGGGGCAACACGTCGATGATTTGCTCCGCCTCGAGCGTTACCCCCCGATCGCGCACGGCGATCCCGTCGCACAGCAATGAGCATCGTTTCAAGACTTTCGCGAGATCGAAATTGCGCGCGCCGAGCTGATCGACCAGCTCAGCGACCGTCGTTCCGGGCTGGACGTTGACGGTCTCGACCTCCGCGTCCGCAGCAGCGCGGGCCGCGGCGAAGTAGCGGACGCTCACCTGCACCGTGGTGGTCACCGACATCGCTTACCCACCGATCGCGCTCATCGGACGATCCGGCTGCACGAAGTCCGGGTCGTTGATGCCGTGCCCAACCGCCTTGGCCCACATCGCGGCGCGCCATGCGCCTTCGATCGCGTCGTCGTCGGCGCCCCCGCGCATGAGGCCGCGCAGATCGGTCTCCTGCCGGGCGAACAGGCAGTTACGAACCTGGCCGTCGGCGGTGAGCCGGGTTCGGTCGCAGGCCGAGCAGAACTGACGCGACACCGAGGCGATGACGCCCACCTTGCCGCGACCGCCGTCGACCTGCCACAGCTCCGCGGGTGCCGATCCGCGCGGCGTCGGGTCGGGGGTCAGGTCGAAATGGCGGCGCAGGGCGGCCAGCACGTCGTCGGCGCCGAGCACCTGTGCGCGCTGCCACTCGTGGCCGGCGTCGAGCGGCATCTGCTCGATGATCCGCAGTTGGTATCCGTGGTCGAGGCAGAACCGCAACAGCGATACCGCGTCATCTAGGCCGGTGACCGGATCCAGCACGGCGTTCACCTTGACCGGGTCCAGCCTCGCCTGCTTCGCCGCCTGCAGGCCGGCCAGCACGTCGGCGAGCCGGTCACGGCGGGTGATGTGGGCGAAGCGGGCGGCGTCGACGGTATCCAGGGACACGTTGATACGGTCCAGGCCGGCGTTCTTGAGTTTCGCAGCGCGCTTGTCGAGCCCAATGCCGTTGGTAGTCAACGTGATTTCCGGGCGGGGCGTTAGTGCCGCGGTCGCCGCGACGACATCCTCGAGGTGCTTGGCGACCATCGGCTCGCCACCGGTGAAGCGCACGCTGGTGATGCCGAGCCGGGTGACGGCGAGGCGCAGCAGCCGGATCAGTTCCTCGGGCCGCAGCAGCTGCCCGCGGGGCAACCAGTCCAGGCCCTCGGCCGGCATGCAGTAGGTGCAGCGCAGGTTGCAGCGGTCGGTCAGCGAGACCCGCAGGTCGGACGCGACCCGGCCAAAGGTGTCGATCAGCGGTCCGGTCTTCGGCGCTGCACCGAGGGGGCGCTGCACGCTCGGAACGCCGAGTTCGGTGATGGTCATGGGGCGGCTCGCGATGAAGAGGACAACGAGCGCGCCTGATCAATGGGAACGATCTCCTTGCCCAGCGGCACCAGTGAGACCGGGATGAGTTTGAGGTTGGCCAACGCCAGCGGGATTCCGATGATCGTGATGGCCATTGCCACCGCGGTGATCACGTGGCCGATGGCAAGCCAGATGCCGAACAGGATGACCCAGATGACGTTACCGATCAGTGCGCCCGGTCGCGGTCCGGGCTTCTCGATGATGGTGCGGCCGAACGGCCACAACGCATATGAGGCGATGCGCAATGCGGCGAACCCGAACGGAATCGTGACGATCAGGATGAAGCAGATCAGGGCTGCGAAAAGGTAGCCCAGCGCCAGCCATAGGCCGCCAAAGATCAACCAGATGACGTTCAGGATCAGGCGCATGTCTCCTCCAGCGGGTTATTTCACACTACCGACTAATCAAGGTGCTGGGCCGGGCGGCGTCCGAGTAGGATCGGCCACATCGCGTCCCGGCGCAGACGGGACGCTTTCCTTATGTGTGGCCTAGAGACAAGCAGGTGAGACCAGTGCCGACCGGCCGGGTTAAGTGGTACGACGCTGAGAAGGGCTTCGGCTTTCTGTCGCAGGAGGAGGGCGAGGACGTCTACGTCCGGTCCTCGGCGTTGCCCGCCGGTGTCGACGGTCTCAAGGCCGGCCAGCGGGTCGAGTTCGGCGTGGCTGCGGGACGTCGCGGACCGCAGGCGTTGAGCCTGAAGATCCTCGACCCGCCGCCGAGCCTGACCAGGAATCGTCGGGAAGCAGCGGCCGCCGAGCACAAGCACACGCCAGATGAGCTGCACGGCATGGTCGAGGACATGATCACGCTGCTGGAAAGCGCGGTGCAGCCCGAACTGCGCAAGGGCAAATACCCCGACCGCAAGGTCGCGCGCCGGGTGTCCGAGGTGGTCAAGGCCGTCGCCCGCGAACTCGACGCCTGAGGCCGCGAAACTGAGCCTGTGCTCGAGAATTTCCGGAATCTCGCACATGAGTTCAGATTCGGCGGCTAGACCGACACACCCGCCGCGCGATTCGGCTCCGGCGTCGGCTAAGCCGATCGCCGCTCGCAGTTGGACGATGCCGCGAACGCCTCGGTGGCGGTCGATGAGTGCCTCGACCTCAGCAGGTTTCAGGTCAGTCGCAGCCATCAATGCGCCAGGCGAATGACGGCGAGGGTTCGGCCGTACCGGCGGCCCAGGTCGAAAGCCGTCCTGGCCGGAGTCGTCACTGAATGCCGCTACGGCGGTTTCGTCCGCAGACAGTACGTCGTTGCGTAGGACGATGCCTGTCGTCTTTGCTGGCTGGGTTGGTTCAGCTCCGCAGGCAGACGCGGTCGATCTACAACGAACCATGCAGCGCGGCGGCGGAGAGCCAAGCAACGGTCGCCCGTCGACCCGACCACAACCAGGCCGCCTTGGCCTTCTGCACGGGTGTCAGCTGTTGACCTCGTGGCACGTAGACATTGCGATACACCGCGTCGTGCCGGGTGGCCAGCTGATACCGATTCACGAGCCCAGCTGCCAGAGCCTCGGTGCCCACGAACGGATCCACGCCCATACGACGACGTAACCTCGATGCCGGTTCCCGGTCGAAACTGAGCCAGTGCTCGAAGATTCGCCGAAATCTCGCACATAAGTTCAGTTTCGGCGGGGAAAATAACGGCATGAGCTATGTCGCCAGCGGAGGCGAGTTCAACCGCGACACCAACTACATCACCACCAGGATCACCGCCGACGGCCGCGACGGCTATCCCGTCGAACCGGACCGCTACCGGCTGATCGTCGCCAGGGCCTGCCCGTGGGCGAATCGCACGATCATCGTGCGTCGGCTACTCGGCCTGGAAGACGTTCTCTCCATTGGCTTTTGCGGGCCCACCCACGACGAGGACAGCTGGACGTTCGACCTTGATCCTGGCGGCGTCGACCCGGTTCTGAAGATTCCCCGGCTCAAGGACGCCTACCTCAAGCGGTTCCCGGACTACGAGAAGGGCATTACGGTGCCTGCGGTCGTCGACGTGGCGACGGGTGAGGTCGTCACCAACGACTTCGCCAAGATCACGCTGGACTTCTCCACCGAGTGGTCCAAGTTCCATCGCGAAGGCGCGCCACAGTTGTATCCCGACGAGCTGCGCGACGAGATCGACGAGGTCGCCCAGCGGATCTACACCGAGGTCAACAACGGCGTCTACCGCTGCGGGTTCGCCGGTTCGCAGGAGTCCTACGACAAGGCCTACGACCGGTTGTTCACCGCGCTCGACTGGCTGTCCGAACGCTTGACAGATCAGCGCTACCTTGTGGGTGACACCGTCACCGAGGCCGACGTGCGACTGTTCACCACGCTGGCCCGCTTCGATCCCGTCTACCACGGCCACTTCAAATGCAATCGGCAGAAACTGTCCGAGATGCCGGTGCTGTGGGCCTACGCGCGTGACCTGTTCCAGACGCCCGGCTTCGGCGACACCACCGATTTCGTACAGATCAAGCAGCACTACTACATCGTGCACAACGACATCAACCCGACTCAGATTGTGCCGAAGGGGCCGGACCTGTCCAACTGGCTCACCCCGCACGGCCGGGAAGCCTTGGGAGGAAGGCCGTTTGGTGATGGCACTCCGCCGGGTCCGACTCCGGAAGCCGAACGTGTGCCGGACGGTCACGGAGCAGGCTGAGGCCAGAGCGTCTCGATCGACCACTCCGCGTGCCACGCCCGGTACTCGTTGCCCTCCTCGTCTTGGACAATCGTGGGCAGCTGCACGACGATGCGGGTCAGCTTTCCGCGACGTGGGTCGACGGTGGGAATGGTGACCGCCAGCGTGCTGTCCGGCCGGAACTCCTCGAGAACGTCGGAACCCTCGTATGCGCGTCCGAGATTCCATGGCGCCCGTGCGATCGTGGGCGGCACGGACAACTGCACCGGATGCCGGGCGTCGACAGCGAGTTTGCCGATCGTTTCGGGGTTTTCGCAGTCGTTGAGGTCGAACACGTCGCAGTACATGTACGGCCCAACGCGGGTCAGCTGCCCGTGCGAGTACGCGCTGATTTCCGGGTGCTCCGGCGGCGGATTCTGAGCCAGGCGCCAGATCAGTACGCCGGTGCCAAGCGACGCGACAACCACCACGACCGCCAGCGCGGCGAGGACGCGTCTCACTGCGGCGCCACCGGCGCGGGCCGACCGCCCTCCTGCTCCGCCAGCACCGGGCGGTTGCCGCCGAGGCCGGGAATCAACGACTCGCCGCGGTAACTCACCAGCGTCTGGGCCAGTCCGAGGATCAGCACCGCGGTGATGGTCGTGAAGCCAACCCACAGATCGGTGTAGATCAGCACGCCCGTCGCGCCGCCCGCGACCCAGGCCAACTGCAGCAACGACTCCGAACGGCCGAACGCCGACGCGCGCGACTTCTCCGGCAGATCGTCTTGCAGCGACGCGTCCAGCGACGCCTTGGCTATCGCGCTCGCGCCCGACGTGACCAGCGTGGCGGCGGCGGCGACGAACAGGCTGCCGGTGACCGCGGTGGCCAGTGCGCCTGCGGTAACCGCGATTGTGCAGCGCACCACCAGCTTCGCCGGATGGCCGAGCTTCAGGCGCGCACTGGTGAAGTTGCCCGCGACGTTGCCAATCACTGCCGCCCCGCCGAGCAGCCCGAGGATGCGCAGCTGCTCCCAGCCGCTGGCATCGTGCGACTTGGCCACGAAAGCCGGGTAGAGGAACAGGAAACCGACCATCACCTTGATCGTGCAGTTGCCCCACAACGCGGTAATGATGTTGCGGCCCAACGGCTGTCGCGCGGTGCCCGATGGCTTGTGCTGGTCGGGGTATCGGCGCAGCTTACCGCTGCGGCCATGGTAGCTAAGCGTCGCGGGCACCTCACCCGCGGTGACCTCCACCCATTTCGGGATCCGCATCGACAGCGCAGCACCCGCGACCGTGGCGGCGACGACGACATACAATGCGCCAGGCATATGAACCAGGTTGAACGCCCACTCCGCGCCAACGGCGATCGCGCCGCCAACCATCGTCCCGCCGAGCAGACCGAACATTGTCAACCGCGAGTTCACCCGCACCAGGTCGATCGTCGGGGGCAACACCCGCGGGGTCACCGCACTGCGCAGCACGCTAAACGACTTGGACAGCACCATCATTCCCAGCGCACACGGATACAGCACCCACGAAGGGAAACTGCCCGTGGCGCCGTCGAAGTTCGCGATCAGCACCACTGCCAACACCGTGCGCAACATGAACGACGTGGCCAGCGCCACCCGGCGGCCGTGCTGCAGGCGGTCCAACGCCGGCCCGATCAGCGGCGCGATGACCGCGAATGGCGCGATGGTGATCAACAGGTACAGCGCGACCTTGCTCTTGCTTTCCCCGCTGGCCGCGGCGAAGAACAGCGTGTTCGCCAATGCGACGGCCATCGCGGCGTCGACGGCTAGGTTCGCGACTACCGGCCATGTCAGCGCGGTCAGTCCGGACTTGTCGGCCCCGTCGGCGGTGGCGGCCCGGTGCACCAGGCCGTACATCTTCGAACCCATTTCGCGGCTGCGCTGCGCGGCCGCCCGTGTCACGGTGACCTTCTGGCCCGCGCCGGTACCGACATTCGGTGGCGGGTCTGAGTACTCCCGCGCCGGTTCGTTCAGCGGTGGCAGCCACCTGTTCGCGCTCGGCATGGACCGGCGCGAACGGCGGTATCCACGGTCGTCGCTGGGATAGTTGGCCATCCCGGGATGCTCCCCAGCACGCGGGTGGGCCCAATCACCGGCATCGGAGGGCGGGCGCGGCGGGTAGTAGCGATCCTCACGCCCACCCGCCGGGTCTCGGTCGTCATGCCGCGATCCGGTCACAGGAGAGATTCTCCACCATCGGAGCGATAGCGGGCGTGCAGGCAACCGGTGTGGCTACGGGTTCGCGGGTCAGGCAATATTGATGGCGATGGACAGCGTGACCGAATCTGCCGAGCAGGGCACGTCGGCCCCCGCCGAAGACCCGGCCGACCGCCCCGACCTCGAGGCGGTGCTGATGGGCGCCGCCGAACAGGCGCGCTCGGCGATCGTCGAGTGCAGCGGCGAGAACACCGTCGGGGAGTACCTGGGCGCCAGCTTGGAGGATCCCACCGCCGCCACGCACCGATTCCTGGCCGACATGCCGGGGTACCGCGGCTGGCAGTGGGCCGTCGTGGTCGCGGCCTGTCCAGGCGCCGCCCACGCCACCATTAGCGAAGTGGTGCTGGTGCCAGGGCCGACGGCGTTGCTGGCGCCGAAGTGGGTGCCATGGCAGGAGCGGATCCGGCCGGGCGACCTGAGCCCGGGGGACCTGCTCGCACCGCCCTCCGAGGACCCGAGACTGGTGCCCGGCTACATGGCCACCGGCGACCCGCAGATCGACGATGTCGCCGTGGAGGTCGGCTTCGGCCGCCGGCAGGTGCTCAGCCCGTGGGGTCGCGGCGAGGCCGCACAGCGTTGGCACGACGGGGATCACGGCCCGGGTTCGGCGATGGCGCGGTCCACCCGCCGGGTGTGCCGCGACTGTGGCTTCTACCTTCCGCTGGCCGGCGCACTGAGCCCGATGTTCGGTGTGTGCGCCAACGAGTTAGCCGCCGACGGCCACGTCGTCGATGCTGAATACGGTTGCGGGGCACATTCGGACACCCCTCAACCGCCCGGCACCGGGACGCCGCAGTACGACCCCTACGATGACGGGGTTCTCGACCTCGCTGAGCCTGCCGATTAGCTTTCGGCAGCCGCCTTGATGCGGGCGGTCAGCTGAGACCGCCTTGTGCGCCACGGGATCCGCGGCGCACGGCGTGACGTTGCCATAGAAAGATCGACGTGCCAAGCGCGCCAACGCCAAGCCCGGCAATCGTGACGGGCCGCCAGTCGTGCAGCCCGGGCACCGTGAAGGCCAGCACGACGGCGACCACCCAGCCTGTAGCGATCACCGCGATGACGGGCCACGGTTTGAGCAGCACGGCGGGCAGGGCGGGCGGTTCCGGGGTCATTGAAGACAACGTAATCGATTGCCGAAGTTTTCCCGAGGCCTCATAGGTATTCTTTGCCTCGTGAAAGACTCCTACGGCCGGCTGGCGAGCGATCTGTCCCTTGCGCGGCCGACCTGATGTCGGCCATAGTCGACGAAAGCGCGTGAGCCCCAACGTAATCGACGTCGCCGACCCTGCCGATGCCCGGCTGGACGACTTTCGCGATCTCAATAGCACCGATCGCAGGCCCGATCTGCCCACCGGCAAGGGCCTGGTGATCGCCGAGGGGGTGCTGGTCGTGCAGCGCATGCTGGCGTCGCGATTCGTCCCGCGGGCGCTACTGGGTACCCATCGGCGCCTGGCCGAACTGTCGGCTGCCCTGGACCGCGTCGACGCGCCGTACTACCGAGTGGACGCCGACGTGATGGCCGACGTGGTCGGATTTCATCTGAACCGGGGCGTGCTGGCGTCCGCGTCCCGCCCGCCGGAACTGACCATGTCACACGTGCTCGACGGTGCCCGCACCGTCGCGGTCCTCGAGGGCGTGAACGACCACGAGAATCTCGGCTCGATCTTCCGCAACGCCGCCGGACTGGCCATCGACGCGGTGGTCTTCGGCAGCGGCTGCGCCGACCCGCTGTACCGGCGCGCCGTGCGCGTTTCGATGGGAAACGCGCTGCTGGTGCCGTACGCGTGGGCGACTTCTTGGCCGGGTGACCTTGAGTTGCTGCGGGACAACGGCTTTCGGCTGCTTGCCATGACTCCTGAACCGTCGGCCCGCCCTCTGCCGGACGCGATGACCTCACTTGCCGGGGAGCGGGTCGCGATTCTGGTGGGCGCCGAAGGACCTGGACTGACCGAACGGGCGATGCGCGCGAGCGATATGCGGGTACACATCCAGATGTCGCGGGGCACTGACTCCCTCAATGTCGCCACGGCAGCCGCCCTAGCGTTCTACGAACGGGCTAGGCTCGCGCCGTGACCGACGACTCCACCCCGTGGGCAACGGGTTTGACGGTGGCCGCGTTCGTCGCCGCGGTGACCGGCGCCGCGGTGATCGTGTTGAGCCTGGGTCTGACCCGCGTGCACCCGCTGCTGGCGATCGGGCTCAACATGGTGGCCGTCGGCGGGCTCGCACCGACGGTGTGGGGTTGGCGCAAGCTGCCGGTGTGGCGGTGGTTCGTGCTGGGCTCCGGCGTCGGCGTTGCCGGGGCATGGCTGGCCTTGTTGGCCTTGGCCGTTGGCGGATAAGGCAATTCAGCCGACGAGCGCTTCGGCCAGACGCGCTCGCCACATTGTAAAGTCGTCGACGCCGAGGATTCGCAGCACGACCTGATCGGCGCCGGCCGCGCGGTATTCGGCGACGCGGGCCGCGATCGTGTCGAGATCGCCCCACGCGGCGATGCCGTCCAGCAGCCGGTCGCTGACGTCGTCGATGTCGGGCTCGGAGAACCCCTGGCGTAGCAGGTTGCGGCGATATCCGCCCAGTTTGGCCAGAAAGTCCAGCGGTACCGCGGCCGTCCGCCGCGCAGCCTCTCGATCCGTGACGGGAATGACCATCAGCAGCACCGCCAGCAGCCGGTCGGCGCCCAACGCGGCGCGCGCATCGGTGACGTATGACGGCGTCACCAGGTACGGGTACGCGCCGCAGGCCCGGTCGCGTGCCAGTGCCAGCATGTTGGGCCCGAGCGCGGCTAGCACCCGCGACGAAGCAGGCACCCCCCCGCAGTCCAGCTCGTTGAGGTAGGTGTTGAGGGTTTCCAGCGGATAAGCGTTGCGCGCGCCGCCGAGTCCCACGATGAACCGGCCAGGATGGTCGCGCTGCAGCGATTCATAGGTCGCGATCACGTCTGCCGCGGGCACCTCGGAGACCGGAATGATTCCCGTGGCGACCGGAACGGTCTTGGTGGCGCGCACCGCTACCTCGAGCATCGGCAGGTTGCCCGACCGCCACAGTGTCGAGAACGCCAGGCTCTCCGCGTGCCGCGCCTCATCGGCCACGACTGCGGCGTCGTCGGTGTACGGATTACTGCTGGCGAGGCCGATCGGCCCAAACGTGGTCATGTCGATGCACGTTAAGACCTTAATGACACTTCAGGTCAAGAAGAGCTTCGGTCAGCGCTGGCCGTTCGAGCGCACGCCGAGCAGCACGTCCTCCCACGCGGGCACCGGCGGCTTACCCTTGCGCGCCCGTGGCTGCTTCGGCGGGGCGGGCGGCTCGGGCTCGGGCGCGGCGACCGAGGGCGCGGGCGCGGCGACCGGGGGCGCGGGCTCTTCGAAGTCGAGCTGGGGGACCGCGGCGACCGGACGCAACGGGCGCGCGAAGTCGGGATCGATCAGCGCGCATGCAGAGTCGTCGAACGCGGTGGCGGTGCCGCCGTGCGCGCCGGGGGTGAACCGGAAATGCGCCTGGACGTCCGACCTGCCCGCTTTCCAAGCCAACTGCACCGTCCAGCGGCCGTCCTCGTTGCGCCAGGCGTCCCAGTTGGTGGCATCGGGGTCGAGGCCACGGGCGATCAGCGCGGCCGTCACCGTCTCCAACAGCGTCAGCACCGAGGGTCCGTCGGCGAGTACCGGATGCGCTGCGGTTGCCAGCTCGGCGGCTCGTGAACGTTCCAGCAACACCGGATGGGCAAACCTCTCCACCCGGGAAATGTCGACTCCGGCCGCTTCTGCGACCTGCTCGATGGAAGCGCCCGCACGAATCTTGGCTTGAATCTCCTTGGGACGCAGCAAGCTTGGAACCTCGGCGTCGGAGTGAGTTTGACTCGGACCGGTTCTTTCGCCGCGTACCGCGGCTCGCAACCGGTCATCAGCCAGCAGGATGAACTTCTCTCCGGAGTCGTGGGCCTCGCAGACAATTCGTTTGCCGTCGATGTCGAGCCCGACGGCTTTGAGTTCCCGCATACCGACCTCCTCCGGGCTAGGAGCCGAGCCCGATTAGCAGGTCACCCTACTGTGTTATCTGCTAGTTACCCGGGTAGACACGCCCGAGGTCAGAGCCGTTCTACTACCCAGTCGATGCATGAGGTCAGCGCGCTGATGTCATCGGGCTCCACTGCGGGGAACATCCCGACGCGCAACTGGTTGCGTCCGAGTTTGCGGTAGGGCTCGGTGTCGACGACGCCGTTGGCCCTTAACGTGGCCGCGACGGAAGCTGCATCAACGTCGTCGGTGAAGTCCACGGTCCCGACCACCTGCGAGCGCAACTCGGGATCGGAGACGAACGGGGTGGCGTATTTCGCCGCCTCCGCCCACGAGTACAGCCGCTGCGACGAGTCGGCCGTGCGCTTGACGGCCCAGTCCAGCCCGCCGTTGCCCAGCAACCAGTCGAGTTGCTCGGCGAGCAGGATCAGCGTGCCGATCGCGGGGGTGTTGTAGGTCTGGTTCTTCAGGCTGTTCTCGACCGCGATCGGCAGCGACAAGAAGTCGGGCACCCACCGTCCGGCCGCCGCGATCGTCTCGATTCGCGTCAGCGCAGCGGGGGAGAGCAGCGCAATCCACAGGCCGCCGTCGCCGGCGAAGTTCTTCTGCGGCGCGAAGTAGTAGGCGTCGGCTTCGGTGATGTCGACGGGCAGACCGCCGGCCGCCGAGGTCGCGTCGATGGCGATCAACGCGTCACCGGATCCGTCGGGCCGTACGACGGCCACCGCGACACCTGTCGAGGTCTCGTTGTGGGCCCAGCCGATGAGGTCGACGGACGGGTCGGCCTGCGGCTTGGGGGCACCGCCGGGATCGGCCTTGAGGACGACGGGGTCGCCGACGAACGGGTTCTTGGCCACCGCCGAGGCAAACTTCGAGCTGAACTCGCCATAGGTCAGGTGCAGCGAACGCTTGTCGATCAGCCCGAACGCCGCGGCGTCCCAGAACGCCGTCGAGCCGCCATTGCCGACGATGACCTCGTAGCCGTCGGGCAGTGAAAACAACTCGTGCAGCCCGTCGCGAACCCGCCCCACCAGGTTCTTGACCGGCGCCTGCCGGTGTGACGTCCCGAACAGGTCACCCGCCGCGGCGAGCGCTTGCAGCTGCTCCGGCCGAACCTTGGAGGGCCCGCATCCAAAGCGTCCGTCTTTCGGCTTGAGGTCGGCGGGGATCGTCAGTTCGGCCATGGCTCCTAGGGTAATGAGGCATGGATCCACTTCGGGAACGGGAGCTGGCGAGCCAGGCTTTGGACACAGTCGCGAAGGCAGCGGCGGATTACCTGACCGGACTGGACCAGCGACTCGTCTCCGACCCCGCGGCGACGAAACTACTGGCCGGGCTGAGGCAGCCGTTACCCGAGGACGGTCTTGGCACGTTGGAGTCTGTCGACGAGCTACTGCGAGTCGGGACCGCGGCCGCCACGCATTCGGCGGGGCCGCGGTTCTTCCACTTCGTCATCGGCGGCACAACTCCCGCGGCCACTGCCGCTGATTGGGTGGCCGCACTGCTTGACCAGAATGCCGGGCTGTGGACGTCGTCGCCGCTGGCGACCACTCTTGAGACGGTCACACTCGGCTGGCTCAAAGACCTCTTCGGATTGCCGCCCGACTGGGCCGGGGTGCTCACACCGAGTGCGACGTTCGCCAACCTCACCGGGCTCGCGGCGGCGCGACAGTGGTGGGGGTCCAAGCACGGTCGCGACATCACCGTCGACGGGCAGGCCGGGCTGCCAGCCATGCCGGTATTCGCCGGCGGGTACGTGCACGCGAGCGTGCGCAAAGCGCTGCAGATTCTCGGGGTGGGCCGTGACACCGTCACGGTGTGCAGCCGCGACGACGCCGGGCGGGTCGACCTTGACGCGATGGACGCCGCACTGCAGAGGCTCGACGTGCCAGCCGTGATCGTCGCTTGCGCCGGTGAGGTCAACGCCGGCGACTTCGACCCGAT
This sequence comes from uncultured Actinomycetota bacterium, assembly GCA_963715885.1. Classification (GTDB taxonomy): domain Bacteria; phylum Actinomycetota; class Actinomycetes; order Mycobacteriales; family Mycobacteriaceae; genus Mycobacterium. The sequence continues at coordinate 126,808 of CAVQSK010000015.1, read as the reverse complement.
CGACGCCATGGCAGACCTCGCCGAAAAGCACGGCTGCTGGCTGCATGTTGACGGCGCCTTCGGCTTGTTCGCCGCGCTCTCGCCCCGCACTGCGCACTTGGTCGACGGTGTGACCCGTGCCGACTCCGTCGCCGCCGACGCACACAAGTGGCTCAATGTTCCCTACGAGAGCGGCTTCGCGTTCGTCCGCGACCCACGGGCGCTCACCGACGCGTTCGGTTCGTTCGGCGTGCCCTACCTTGCGTCCGTCGACGACACCCAGATCGACTACAACCAGCTCGGCCCCGAATCATCGCGCCGCGCCCGCGCATTGCCGATCTGGGCGACGCTGCGCGCCTATGGGCGCGCCGGACACCGCGAGATGGTCGAACGCCACCTCGACGTGACCGCCCATCTCGGCCGCCTCGTAAATGACTCGCCGGACCTCGAGCTGCTGGCCCCGGTTCAGCTGTGCATCGCCTGTTTTCGCTACCGGCCGCCAGGTGTTCCCGAGGAGCGGCTCGATGAGCTGAACTCACGGCTGGGCCGGGAGTTGTTGGCCGACGGCCGGGTCTACGCCGGCACGACGGTGTACCGGAATCATGTGGCGCTGCGTCCCGCGATCGTCAATTGGCGCACCACGCAACGGGATATCGACCTGCTCGTCGATGTGGTGCGTGAACTCGGTGCGCGAATCAGCTCGAGTGGGTGAGGATGTGGCGGTGGATCGTCCGGGGCGGGCGTGCCCGACCACTGCGCGCAACGCTTCGGCTACCACAGCGCCGGCCGGGGCATCGATTCGATCTCGGCTTCGGTCGTCAACTCGACCATCTTCAGCGACCTTCAGCAAACACAAGATTCGGGGATGGACATTTATGCGATACCTGCGGTACCGTTGTACACCAAGCCTGTAAATGTAAACCTCATGGGAGGCTTCAAATGGCTCGGACGCGCATGGTAAGACGCTGGCGGCGCAACATGGACGTGCTCGACGACACCCAGTACGTAGATATGCTCGCCACGCTGTCTGAGGGGTCAGTTCGGCGCAACTTCAATCCCTACACAGACATCTACTGGGATTCGCCGGAGTTCGCTGTCATCGACAACGACGAACGCTGGATCCTGCCCGCAACCGATCCGTTCGGTCGGCACCCGTGGTACAGGGCGCAGTCGAAGGAGCGTCAGATCGAGATCGGGCGGTGGCGCCAGGCCAACGTCGCGAAGGTCGGCCTGCACTTCGAATCAATTCTGATTCGCGGGCTGATGAACTACGCGTTCTGGGTGCCCAACGGCTCGCCGGAGTACCGGTACTGCCTGCACGAGTCGGTCGAAGAATGCAACCACACCATGATGTTCCAGGAGATGGTGAACCGCATCGGCGCCGACGTGCCCGGCATGCCACGCATGCTCAAGTGGCTCTCGCCGTTCATCCCGCTGGCCGCAGGCCCGCTGCCGATCGTGTTCTTCTTCGGCGTACTCGCCGGTGAGGAACCCATCGACCACACCCAGAAAAACGTGCTGCGCGAGGGGAAGTCGCTGCACCCGATCATGGAGCGGGTGATGGCTATCCACGTCGCCGAGGAGGCGCGCCACATCTCGTTCGCCCACGAGTACCTGCGCAAGCGGGTGCCACACATGCGCGCGCGCAAGCGGTTCTGGCTGTCGCTGCACGTGCCGATCATCATGCGGGTGCTGTGCTCGGCCATCGTGGTGCCGCCGCGGGCGTTCTGGAAGGAATTCGACATCCCGCGCTCGGTGCGCAAGGAGTTGTTCTTCCGCTCACCGGATTCGCGGCAATGGCTGCGCGACATGTTCGGCGACGTGCGGATGCTCTGCCACGAGACCGGCCTGATGAACCCCATCGCAAAGATCATGTGGCGGATCTGCAAGATCGATGGCCGCCCCAGCCGCTACCGCAGCGAACCCCAGCGCCAGCACGTGGTCGCCGCCGCCTAGGGGTTTCATGCCGCACGTAATCACCCAGTCGTGCTGTAGCGACGGGTCCTGTGTTTACGCCTGCCCGGTGAACTGCATTCACCCGTCGCCGGACGAGGCGGGCTTCGCCACCGCCGAGATGCTCTACATCGACCCGGCGGCGTGTGTCGACTGCGGTGCCTGCGTAAGCGCGTGTCCCGTCGGGGCGATCGCGGCGGACACCCGGCTGGAGCCCACGCAGCTTCGGTTCGTCGCGCTCAACGCGGCGTACTACCCGCAACGCGCGGCCGATGAGAAGGTGCCGCCGACGTCCAAGCTGGCGCCAGTCATCGACGCACCCATGGTTCATGTGTGTCCCGGGGGGCCGCTGACCGTTGCGGTCGTCGGCTCCGGGCCCGCCGCGATGTACGCCGCCGACGAACTGCTCACTCAGCACGGCGTGCGGGTCAATGTCTTCGAAAAGTTGCCGACCCCGTACGGGCTGGTGCGCGCGGGCGTGGCACCCGACCACCAGAGCACCAAGCGGGTGACGAAGCTGTTCGACAGGATCGCCAGGCGGCGCGGGTGCCGGTTCTACCTCAACGTCGAGGTGGGATCGGACCTGACTCACGACGACTTGTTGGCCCACCATCACGCCGTGCTTTATGCGGTCGGTGCGCCCAATGACCGCCGGCTGGACATCGACGGCATGGGCCTGCCCGGCACCGGCACCGCAACCGAGATCGTCGCCTGGATCAACGGGCATCCCGAGTTCACCGATCTGCCAGTCGATTTGAGTAACGAGCGGGTGGTGATCGTCGGCAACGGCAACGTGGCGCTCGACGTCGCGCGCATCCTGACGACCGATCCGGACGCGCTGGCCCGAACCGACATCTCCGATCACGCCCTGGCCGCACTGCGGGCATCGCGGGTCACCGAGGTGGTGATCGCCGCCCGCCGCGGTCCGGCGTCCTCAGCCTTCACGCTGCCCGAACTCATCGGCCTGGCAGCGACGTGCGCGGTGGTGCTCGACGCCGCCGACCACGACCTGGTCGCCCGCGACCTCGCCGTCGAAGAGGACCCGTTGACGCGCAACAAGCTCGAGATCCTCAGCAAGCTTGGCAACGCATCGTCACCGGCTTCCCGGCCGCGGATCCGGTTGGCCTACCGGCTGACACCGAAACGGATTCTCGGCGGCCAGCGCGCCGAGGCTGTCGAGTTCGCCGTGACCGGGACCGACGAGAGGCTCCGGCTCTCCGCAGGCTTGGTGCTGACCTCAATCGGCTACCGCGGCAAGCCGATTCGCGATCTGCCGTTCGACGAGACCGCGGCAGTGGTGCCCAACGACGGCGGTCGGGTCGTCGACCGCGAGTCTGGCGAACCGGTGCGCGGGAGCTACGTTGCTGGCTGGATCAAGCGCGGGCCGACGGGGTTCATCGGAACCAACAAGTCATGCGCCGGGCAGACCGTGCACAACCTCGTCGCCGACTACAACGCCGGCCTGCTGCCCGACCCTGCAGGCAAGCCGCAGGCGTTGGACAAACTCGTGCGAAGCCGCAAGCCCGATGTGGTCGACGCCGCCGGATGGAAGGCCATCGACGCCGCGGAGATCGCCCGCGGCGGCGACAACCGGCCGCGTGCCAAGTTCACCACGGTCGCTGAGATGTTGGCCGCCGCGGCGGCCGCGCCCGCTCCAACGGTCCGTAAGCGGCTGCTTGCCGGACTGAGGCGATAGAACGCGATGAGATTGAGCGCTTTCGGCAGTCAACACTTCGACGGTTGTCGTCCGCGCGGTACAGGGGTTGATTGTCTACGACGTCGTGGCAGGCGACTTTTACGGAATAGAGGTGTCCGCGCAGCGCGCGATGGAAATCCACCTTCGACGCGTTGAGCGGTTCGTAGATCGCCTGTTGGAGATCGATGAGCGGCCGTCGACCATCGCCAGGCCGCCGGAGAAGCGACTCGTCGGCCGCTGCCATCACTTCGCGCTACTACTCACCGCCTTGCTTCGAGCGAACTGTGTACCGGCAAGGGCGCGGTGCGGTTTCGCGGACTATTTCAACCCGGGTTACCGCGAAGATCACTGGGTCTGCGAGTACTGGAATGGCGAACAGGACCGATGGGTGTTCGTCGACGCCCAGCTCGACGCGGTTTGGCGCACAAGATGCAAGATCGACTTCGACATCCTCGATGTCCCCCGCGACCGGTTCCTCTGCGCGGGTGAAGCTTGGTTCAGCTGTCGCTCGGGAGCCGATCCGGCAAAGTTCGGTATCGATCACACTGGGGTCCGCGGATTATGGTTTGTGGCAGGCGATCTCATCCGTGACGTCGCCGCGCTCAACAAGGCGGAGATGCTGCCGTGAGACGTTTGGGGAGCGCAGCCAACACCGACGACCGCCTCGATGACGAACGCGAGTTCTTCGACTGGTTGGCCGAGCTGGCATGCGAGCCCGACGAGCGCTTCTCCGAGCTGCGCGAAACTTACCTGACCGACGATCGCATCCGCGTCCCCGCCACTGTGTTGAACGTGCTGCTCGATCAACGCCAAGCGGCTCGCTGAGCCGCTGATTTACGGCGGCTAGCCTTGCGCATCGAAGCGGAGCTGGCCGTCGTGCAGGCTATTGGTGCTGCTTCACGGCTTCGGCGATCTCCTGTTCGCTCACCTCGCGCACCGGCTGCCCCATCGACCACAGATGACCGAACGGGTCACGAAGCTCGCCGTAGCGGTCCCCCCAAAAGGCGTCTTCCAGCGGCATCACGACGGTGGCGCCGGCGTCAACGGCCTTCTGGAACTTCGCGTCGACGTCGGTGACGGTCAGGTGGATGCTTACCGGCGAACCACCCAGGGCGGTCGGCGTCATCGACTTTCCATCGGTCATCTCGGGGAAGTCGTCGTTGAGCATTACCACGGATCCGTTGATCCGCAGTGCGGCATGGTAGAGCTTCTTGCCGTCGGGCCCTGGCACCCGGCCGAGTTCCTCCGCGTCGAACGCTTTGACGTAGAAGTCGATGGCGGCGGCGCCGTCGCTGACCGTCAGCATGGGGGACACCGAAGGCTGAACGTCTGTGGCCATGCGGGAACTCCTCTCGGTTGTTGTCAGCCCCGGATGGGCTACTGGTACCGACCAGGCGGGCAGGCCGAATTCATCGGCACAGCGGCCATGTAATCACCGGGCACCGACAATTCGGGGGCGATCAGACAACCGCGAACGACGGCGGCAGCGCGGTTCGCCCGGTCAGCGCAAGCAGCACCGTCTCGCCGTGGCCCGCCGCGGCCGCGATACGCCCCGCCAACATCACTGCCTCGGCGAGCACGTCGTCGGGCAATTCAAACGAAATGCCAGCCGCCCCAGCAATATCGAGGCCATGCACCGCCAGCTCAAAGGTCCGGGTCGGCAAATACGTGAACAACCGGATACCGCGACCACCGATGACCTCGATCAACCGATCGTCGACCCCCGCGAGCTCGCCAAGCACGCGATCCACCAGACCCTGCACGGCCGCCGCCGGGTCGTCGCCGAGGTCCTCACCGGCTTGCCGGCCCCGCTCGACGATCGCCGCAGGGTCGATACCGAGCGCCGACGGGTTCACCATCGCGTAGTACTCGTGCGGGGTGGCGACGTCCTCGCGCTCGGCGGCGGCCTGCAGGTAGGTGCTGACGGTGATCAGCGAGCGCGACGTGTGGCCGACCAGCGAGCGCAGATCCCAGTCACCAAGGCCAGGGCCGTCCCATGCACCGGCGGGGATGTCGTGCACGAGCGCCGCGAAACTCCTCGCCGCCGAGGCAAACGTCGCGATCGGGTCGGCCGCGGTGGTCACGACTGAACGACTTGGTCCCAACCCTCGACCGACTCCGGACTGCGCGGATCAGGGCCAACGTAGATGGCCGCCGGGCGGACCAGCTTGCCAAGTCGCTTCTGCTCCAGGATGTGCGCGCACCAGCCTGCGGTGCGACCGCAGGTGAACATCGCCGGCATCATCTTCGTCGGCACCTGCGCGAAGTCCAGGATCACCGCCGCCCAGAACTCGACGTTGGTTTCGATCGCGCGGTCCGGGCGGCGTTCGTGCAACTCCGCCAGCGCCGCCTGCTCCAGCGCCGCGGCGGCCTCGTAGCGCGGCGCCTCCAGTCGCTTCGCCGTGGCGCGCAGCACCCGCGCCCGTGGATCCTCGGCCCGGTAGACCCGGTGACCGAAGCCCATCAGCTTCTCGTGGTGGTCCAGGATGCCCTTGACCACCGCGCGCGCGTCGCCGGTCTTCTCGGCCTCCTCGATCATCGGGATCACCCGCGCAGGGGCGCCGCCGTGCAACGGGCCGCTCATCGCGCCGATCGCGCCCGACAACGCCGCCGCCACGTCCGCACCCGTCGACGCGATCACGCGCGCGGTGAACGTCGACGCGTTCATGCCGTGCTCGGCGGCAGTCACCCAGTAGGCGTCGATCGCCTCGACGTGCTTCGGATCGGGCTCGCCCTGCCAGCGCGTCATGAAACGTGCTGTCACGGTCGAACACTCGTCGATGGTGCGTTGCGGGACGGCGGGCTGATGGATGCCGCGCGCGGACTGCGCGACATAGGACAGCGCCATCACCGACGCCCGGGCGAGCTGCTCGCGGGCCGTCGGCTCGTCGATGTCAAGGATCGGCAGGTAGCCCCAGATCGGGGCCAGCATGGCCAGCCCGGCTTGCACGTCGACGCGCACGTCGCCGCTGTGAATGGGCAGCGGGAACGGCTCCGCGGGCGGCAGACCGTGACCGAACCTGCCGTCGACCAGCAGTCCCCACACATCGCCGAACGTGACCTGACGATTGACCAGATCCTCGATGTCGACGCCGCGATACCGCAGCGCGCCGCCGTCCTTGTCGGGCTCGGCGATCTCGGTGGTGAAGGCCACGACGCCTTCAAGCCCCTCGACGAAGTCTTCCGGCAAAGCAGTCATGGGCCGATTCTCGCACCCGGGTTCACTGCACTGTCTACCAGTCGGTAACAAGTCGGCGAAATCCCGAGGCGTAGCGTGATCGCGTGGCAACTCGTGACGACGAGCACTTGGCGAGAATGCGGGTGGAGTACGGCTCGGCGGAGAAGGACGGCAGCCCTGACCTGGACGCCGACTGGCTCGATGACGGCTGGCTTGTGCTGCTGCGCAAGTGGTTAGACGACGCCGAACGCGCGGGTGTGGCCGAGCCGAACGCGATGGTCGTTGGCACGGTCGACAACCGGGGAAGGCCGGTAACCCGGGCCGTGTTGTGCAAGAGCGTGGACGAAACCGGCATCACCTTCTTCTCCAACTACGACTCCGCCAAGGGGGAGGAACTCGCGGCCACGCCGTACGCATCGGCGACTTTTCCGTGGTTCCTGCTCGGCCGCCAGGTCCATGTCCGGGGGCCGGTGACCAAGGTGTCCGACGAGATGACCGCCGACTACTGGTCCCATCGGCCCCGCGGTTCGCAGCTGGGGGCCTGGGCGTCGCACCAATCGCAACCGATCGCCTCGCGTGCCGCCCTTCTGCAGCAATTGGCCGACGTCACCGAACGATTCGCCGACCATGACGCGGTGCCGGTGCCCCCGAACTGGGGTGGATATCTGATCGCGCCCGAGGTCGTCGAATTCTGGCAGGGCCGGGAGAACCGGGTGCACAACAGGATTCGCGTCAGCGAGGGCCGCATCGAGCGGCTGCAGCCGTAGTGCGGCGGCTGTTCGCCGACACCACACCGCTGCGGACACCGGATTTCCGGCGGTTGTGGCTGGCAGGCATCGTCACGGTCATCGGCGCCAACCTGACCATCTTCGCGGTGCCGGTGCAGCTCTACGCTCTCACCCAGAACTCCGCATACGTGGGGTTGTCCGGCTTGTTCGCGCTCGTGCCGCTGGTCGTGTTCGGCCTGCTGGGCGGCGCGTGGGCCGACGCGATGGATCGGCGGCTGCTGCTGATCATCGCGTCGTGTGGATTGGCAGTGGCGTCGGTATTGCTGTGGCTGCAGGCTGCGCTGGCGCTGAACAACGTCTGGGTGGTGCTGTGCCTGCTGTCGGTGCAACAGGCGTTCTATGCGATCAACCAGCCGACCCGGTCGGCAGCCATTCCTCGCATGCTGCCCGGCGACCAGCTGCCCGCCGCGAACTCGCTGAACATGACCGTCATGCAGTTCGGCGCTATCGTCGGGCCGCTGCTGGCCGGCGTGATGCTGCACTGGATCGACCTGTCGACCCTCTATCTCATCGACGCGATCACCTGTATTGCGCCGATCTGGGCGACGTTCCGGCTGTCACCGATGCCGCCGACCAACGACGCACAGGGCTCGTCCGAGATTCGGTGCCGTGCGCTCGGTTCTTGAGGGCTTTCGCTACCTGGCTGGAAACCACGTGGTGCTGATGTCGTTCGTCGTCGACCTGATCGCAATGATCTTCGGCATGCCCCGGGCGTTGTTCCCGCAAATGGCGCACGAGAGTTTCGGCGGGCCGGTCGAGGGTGGCACGACAATGGCGCTGCTGGCCGCGGCCATGTCGGCGGGCGCAGTTGCCGGTGGGGTCTTCTCCGGCTGGCTGCCGCGCATCCGGCGTCAGGGTCTGGCCGTCGTGATCGCGATCGTGGTGTGGGGTGCGGCGATGGCCGGCTTCGGTCTGGCGGGCGGGCTGGCGCACGGAAGTGCCGGCACCCTGCTGTGGATTGCGTTGGTGTTTTTGGCGATTGGCGGCGCGGCGGACATGGTGTCGTCGGCGTTTCGCAACACAATCCTGCAACAGGCGGCGTCGGACGAGGTCCGCGGCCGGCTGCAGGGCGTGTTCACCGTCGTCGTAGCGGGTGGGCCGCGGCTGGCTGATGCGGTGCATGGCGGCGCGGCCGCGGTGGTGGGCACCACGGTGGCCGCTGCGGGTGGTGGCGCCCTGGTGGTGGTCGGCGTGGTGATCGCCGCGCTGGTCGTGCCGGCGTTCATCCGCTACCGGGTGGCCGAGGATGACAAAGTGTGAGCCACGCCAAATGGCGGGCGTTGTCACGTTCTGACTCGATCGATGGCCCGGCGGGCTAGCATCCGGGACGTGGCTGAAGGCAGCGGGGAGCCAGCTCTCGGTCTGCGTGAACGCAAGAAGCAACGCACCCGCACCACGTTGATCGACGCGGCCGTCGAGCTGTGCGGGCGGCAAGGTTTCGAGCGAACGACCGTGGATCAGATCGCCGCGATCGCCGACGTCTCGCCGCGCACATTCAGCCGGTATTTCGTGACCAAGGACGCCATCGCGCTGGCATTGATCGACGAAGCGGTCGACAGGAGTGCCGCCGCCTTGGCGACTCAGCCCGCCGACATCAGCCATCTCGAGGCGCTCCGCCGGTCCTTTGTGACCATGTACAACAACACGAAGGTCGCGCCGCCGGGTGAACTTTCGGCGGACCGGATGATGTGCACGGTGCGGATCATCATGACCTCGCCGGCGTTGCGGCAGGCCGCCGTCGAATACCGGCCGCACGCTGTCAACGTCGAGTTGGCCAAACGAATGGGCGTCGATCTGGACGACCGCCGGCTTCGGCTGGTGTCGGCGGTGTGGTCGTCGATCATCATGACCGGGCTGGCCGATCTCGCCGACGACGACACCGACTGGGGAAGCATCGGCATCGACGACATGGTCTCGCGGCTGCAATCCACATTCGACGAGTTCATCGGTCTGATCGAGGACATTCCGAAGCCCGAGTGACCATCTCGCGGCCCCCCCGCGGGCATGACTCCGTCAATGGGACTACCTTTTGTAGGCAGACCGCATTCCCAGCAGCGACGAAGGGATACCCGTGGCCGAGAACAACGAGCACGCCGCGCTCACCTACCCCGGTGGCGAGCTTGACCTGGACATCGTCCACGCCACCGAGGGGGCGGACGGCATCGCGCTGGGTTCGCTCCTCTCCAAGACCGGCTATACGACGTTCGACAGCGGCTTCGTCAACACGGCCTCCACCAAGAGCGCCATCACTTACATCGACGGTGACGCCGGGATCCTGCGCTACCGCGGTTACCCGATCGAGCAGCTCGCCGAGAAGTCCGCGTTCATCGAGGTCAGCTACCTGCTCATCTACGGCGAACTGCCGACCAAGGAACAGCTGGAGAAGTTCACCAATCTGATCCAGCGGCACACCCTGCTGCACGAGGATCTCAAGCGGTTCTTCGACGGGTTTCCGCGCAATGCGCACCCGATGCCGGTGCTGTCCAGCGCGGCGAACGCGTTGTCGGCGTACTACCAGGACTCGCTGGACCCGTTCGACGATGCGCAGGTGGAACTGTCTACCATCCGGCTGCTCGCCAAACTGCCGACCATCGCCGCGTATGCGTACAAGAAGTCCGTCGGCCAGCCGTTCCTTTACCCGGACAACTCGCTGACGCTGGTGGAGAACTTCCTGCGGATGACGTTCGGCTTCCCTGCCGAGCCCTACGAGGTCGACCCCGAACTTGTTCGGGCGCTGGACATGCTGTTCATCCTGCACGCGGATCACGAACAGAACTGCTCGACGTCGACGGTGCGGCTGGTCGGCTCGTCGCAGGCCAACCTATTCACCTCGATCTCCGGCGGCATCAACGCGCTGTGGGGCCCGCTGCACGGCGGCGCCAACCAGGCCGTGCTAGAGATGCTCGACAAGATCCGTCAGGAGCACGGCGACGTCAACGACTTCGTCAAGAAGGTCAAGGACCGCGAGGACGGCGTGAAGCTGATGGGCTTCGGGCACCGGGTGTACAAGAACTACGATCCGCGGGCGCGCATCGTCAAGGAGCAGGCCGACAAGATCCTCGGCAAGCTCGGAGGCGACGACGAACTGCTGGACATCGCCAAGGCACTGGAAGAGGTCGCGCTGACCGACGACTACTTCGCCGAGCGCAAGCTCTACCCGAACGTCGACTTCTACACCGGCGTGATCTACCGCGCGATGGGCTTCCCGACACGCATGTTCACTGTGCTGTTCGCGCTCGGCCGGCTGCCCGGCTGGATCGCGCACTGGCGCGAAATGCACGACGAGGGCGACAGCAAGATCGGCCGGCCCCGCCAGATCTACACCGGCTACACCGAGCGCGATTACGTCACAGTCGACACGAGGTAGCTTGCCAAGCAGATAGTTGTAGTTTCACAATAGTTGTGTGAATGAAGCTGTCGTCCGGTCGCTGAGCGCTCGGCGCAAGGCCATCATCTTGGTGTCCTGCTGCCTGAGCCTGCTGATCGTGTCGATGGACGCGACGATCGTCAACGTGGCCATCCCCAACATTCGTGCCGACCTCAACGCGTCGGCGTCGCAGTTGCAGTGGGTCATCGATATTTACACCCTGGTCCTGGCATCGCTGCTGCTTCTGTCGGGCGCGGCCGCCGACCGGTTCGGCCGCAGGCGCACCTTCCAGATCGGGCTGACCGTTTTCGCGCTGGGCTCGCTGCTGTGCAGCCTGGCGCCCAACATCGAGACGCTGATCGCCGCACGTTTGCTGCAGGCCATCGGCGGATCGATGCTCAACCCGGTGGCGATGTCGATCATCACCCAGGTGTTCACCGGGCGGGTGGAACGTGCCCGTGCGATCGGTGTCTGGGGCGGCGTCGTCGGTATCTCGATGGCACTTGGTCCGATTGTCGGAGGGGCCCTCATCGATTTGGTCGACTGGCGCGCGGTGTTCTGGATCAACATGCCGATCTGCGCTCTCGCAATCGTGCTGACCGCGATCTTCGTCCCGGAATCCAGGTCGGCCACGATGCGCGACGTCGACCCGATCGGTCAGGGACTTGGCATGGCGTTCCTGTTCGGCATCGTCTACGTGCTCATCGAGGGTCCGGGGATGGGATGGGGCGACACCCGCATCGTCGCCGTCGCGGTCATCGCGGTGCTGGCGTTCGTCGGGTTTTTGCGCTACGAGTCGCGGCGTCGCGACCCGTTCATCGACCTCCGATTCTTCCGCAGCATCCCGTTCGCATCCGCGACGATGATCGCGGTGTGCGCGTTCGCCGCGTGGGGGGCGTTCCTGTTCATGATGGCGCTGTACCTGCAAGAGGAGCGGGGATTCTCGGCGATGCACACAGGACTGATCTACCTGCCCGTTGCCGTTGGCGCGCTTATCTTTTCGCCGCTATCGGGCCGGCTGGTCGGCCGGTTCGGCAGTCGTCCTTCGCTGTTGGTCGCGGGCATACTGATCACCGCGGCGACGTTGATGCTCACGCGGCTGAGCGCGACCACGCCGGTATGGCAGCTGCTGGTGATCTTCGCGGTGTTCGGCATCGGCTTCTCGATGGTCAACGCGCCGGTTACCAACGCGGCGGTGAGCGGCATGCCGACCGACCGGGCCGGCGCCGCCTCGGCGGTCGCGTCGACCAGCCGACAGGTCGGTGTGAGTATCGGTGTGGCGCTGTGTGGTTCGGTCGCGGGAGCCGCACTGTCGACGGGCGGCGCGGATTTCGCCGTGGCCGCCCGGCCGCTGTGGCTGATCTGCGCGGGTCTCGGTCTGGCGATCCTTGCCCTCGGCATCTACTCGACGTCGGCGCGGGCACTGCGCTCGGCCGAGCACCTCGCCCCGCTGATCGCCGGACCGGATGCGCGCCGGGAGGCCGCTGATGTCAGATAATCATCCGTTGGCCGACGAGGTCTGGCGGGCGATGGCCGCATTCGTGATGGACAACCGGGACAGCTGGCGGCGAGCGGTCGTCGAACAGGCAGGCCTGCCGTTCAGCAGGATCCGGATCCTGAAACGGTTGGACCGACAGCCGATGTCGGTGAAGCAGGTCGCACACGCCGCGACCATCGATGCGCCCGCGGCGAGCGTGGCGGTCAACGACCTCGAGGAGCGCGGACTCGTGGTGCGCGAAACCGATCCGACGAATCGACGGTGCAAGGTGGTGTCGCTGACCGATGCCGGCCGCGACATGGTGGGCAAGATCGACGCGATCCACGATCCGGCGCCTGATGTCCTGGCAGCGCTCGATGCCAGCGATTTGGCGACGTTGCAATCTCTCCTGGGCAAACTCGGCCCGAAATAGCATTCCTGGTCGTTAAAACGGGGCGTTTCACAGCCCTGGCTTCTGTCTCGGCGGGAGAATCTTCCCGATGTCAATGACGTGCCGCGCATGCGGCGCCGAGCTGCGGGACGGCGCCCGGTTCTGCGACGCATGCGGTTCGCCCGTCGCCGTCGCGGACAGCCACGCCGAGTACAAGCTAGCTCTCCAACACCGCCATCGCGGCGTTGTGCCCGCCGATGCCCGACACCCCACCGCCGCGGCGGGACCCGGCCCCGCACAACAGGATCCGATCGTGCGCGGTGGCGACACCCCAGCGGCGCGCCGGCGTGTCGAGGGGTTCATCGTTCTCAACGAACGGCCACGACAAGGCGCCGTGGAAGATATTGCCGCCCGTCATGGCGAGCGCGTGCTCCAGGTCCGCCGTCGTCTTTGTCTCGATGCACAACCGGCCCGCCGAGTCTTCCATGAGCACATCCTGAATGGGTTCGGCCAGAACCGAATTCAGCGAGTTGAGCACCGCGGACGTCAACGTGTCCCGCATGCGGTCGGGGTCGGCACCGGTCACCAGGCGATGCGGGGTGTGCAGCCCGAACACGGTCAAGGTCTGCGCGCCCGAGGCGCGAAGCTGCTCAGACAGGATGGTCGGGTCCGCCAGCGAATGGCAGTAGATCTCGCACGGCAGCGGGTCGGGCACCACGCCGTGGTCGGCGCGGGTGTACGCCGTGTCGAGCTGGCTGAACGTTTCGTTGATGTGGAACGTGCCGCCGAATGCCTGCTCCGCAGTGACGGTGTCGTCGCGCAGCCGGGGTAGGCGGCGGAGCATCAGGTTGACCTTCACCTGCGCTCCCGGTGCCAGTGCCGGCTCGGGTTCGCCCAGCAGTCCGGCCAGCACGGCCGGCGTCACATTGGCCAACACGAACTCGGCGTGCACGCGATGCTCCGTGCCGTCACGGCGGTACCGCACCTCGCCGTCCGGAGTGATGGCGAAAACCTCTGCACCGGTGATGATTTCGGCGCCGTGGCCAGCGGCCGCCGCCGCGAGGGCACCACTGACGGCACCCATCCCGCCGATCGGCACGTCCCAGTCACCGGTGCCGCCGCCAACCAGGTGATAGAGGAAGCACACGTTCTGTATCAGCGACGGGTCATCGGTGCGGGCGAACGTGCCGATCACTGCGTCGGTCGCCATCACACCGCGCACCAGGTCGGTCTCTACGGCCTCGCATATAGCTCGCCCGATCGGCTCGTCGACAAGGAACCGCCACGAGCCGTCGTCACCCACATGACTGCGCGCCTCGTCGCGAGTGCGCAGCGGCTGTAGCAGCGTCGGCCACAACCGAGAGCCGACTATTCGGCAGCGGCGGTAGAACTCGGCGAACCCGGCCTCATCACCTGCGGCCCCGACCGCGGCGAACGAGCTATCCGGCCCGATCAACAGACCCGTTCGGCCCGCCGTCGCCGGGTCGGGCGTGTACGACGAGTAGCGGCGGCGCACCAGCCGCACCCGGGCGCCCAGGTCATCGACGATGCGCCGGGGCAGCAGGCTGACCAGATACGAGTAGCGGGACAGCCGGGCGTCGACGCCGTCGAAGGCGTGCGCGGACACCGCCGCGCCCCCAACGTGGTCGAGTCGTTCCAGCACCTGCACCCGCCGGCCCGCACGGGCCAGGTACGCGGCGGCGACCAAGCCGTTGTGCCCGCCGCCGACAATGACGACGTGAGGCTGCGTCATCAGCTCAGCCGACCGCGACTAGCCAAGGTAGCCCTCGACCTCATCGGCCGGACGCACCCGGGCCTCGCGGGGATCGCCGCCGGTCTCGCGCAGCGCCCGGCGCTGCCGGAGCAGATCCCAGCACTGATCGAGCGCGACCTCCACCGCACGCAGCCGCTTCTGTTCCTCCGACTCGTCGATCTCGTGGTGCTGAAGCTTGGCGCGCAGCCCCTGCTCCTCGGCGACCAGCTTGTTGACCTGAGCGAGAATGTCTTGGTCCTTAACCACGGGTCCAGTCTGCACGACTACGGTAGAGGGCGATGGCAGACAATCCAGAACAGAAACCCGAGATCGAATTTCCCGACGGGCCCGCGCCCACCGAGTTGGTGATCAAGGACCTGACGGTCGGTGACGGTGCGGAGGCGGTGCCCGGCGCCACCGTTGAGGTGCACTATGTCGGCGTCGAGTACGACACCGGCGAAGAGTTCGACAGCTCCTGGAACCGCGGCGAATCGATCGAGTTTCCGCTGCGCGGGCTGATCCGGGGGTGGCAGGACGGCATTCCCGGCATGAAGGTCGGCGGCCGCAGGCAGCTGGTCATTCCACCCGAGCAGGCCTACGGCCCGGCGGGCGGCGGGCACCGGCTGTCCGGCAAGACCTTGATATTTGTGATCGACCTGCTGGCCACCCGCTAGCGGCGGAAGGGCAGATTCAGCAGCAGGCGGACGCCGCCAAGCGGGCTGTCCTCCAAAGAGGCTGTGCCGCCGTGCAATTCGGCCTGTTGGGCGACCAGCGCCAGGCCAAGCCCGGAGCCTGAATGCGATGCCGTTGACCCGCGGGAGAACCGGTCGAACACCACGTGGCGCTCCTCTTGCGGAATGCCAACGCCGTCGTCGTCGATCGCGATCTCCACGCCCGCTCGCGAGCTCACCGCCGACAGCTGCACCCGCGTCGCACCGCCGTGCTTGACCGCGTTGGCGATCGCGTTGTCCACGGCCAACCGAAGACCTGCGGGCAACCCGACGATGATCACCGTCGGGGCAGGGGTCAGCGACACTTCCAGGTCCGGGTAAACCCGCATCGCATCCTGGGCGGCGCGGTCGAGCAGCTCTGTGATGTCCACCGGCACGTGGTCGTCGGACGTGGACAGCTCGCCCTGTGCCAGCCGCTCCAGCGCACCGAGCGTGGCCTCGATGCGGGACTGGGTGCGGATGACGTCGTTGACGACCTCCTTGCGCTGCTCCTCGGGCAGATCCAGCGTCGACAGCACCTCGAGGTTTGTGCGCATCGCGGTCAGCGGCGTGCGCAGCTCATGGGCGGAGACCGCCGAGAAGTCGCGCGCCGACGCGAGCGCGGCCTTGGTGCGGTCCTGCTCCTTCCAGATGCGCTGCAGCATGCCCTTGACGGCGTCGGCGATCTCGACGGCCTCGGTCGCCCCGTGCACGTCGACATCGGGATGTTCGTCGCCGGCGTCTATCGACCGGGTCTGCTGGGCCAGCCGTTTGAGCGGACGGACCGCGAACGCGGCCAAGATCCAGCCCAGCACGGCGGCGGAGCCGATCGCGACGCCGCAGATCAAGATCACTCGGCGGTGCAGGTTGTTGGTGTCGGCGATGGTGGCGTCGTAGGTGGCGCCGACCGCCACAGACATCGGCTCGGGCACGCGGATGTCCACGGTGCGCACCCGGTAGCGCACCCCGTTGACGTACGTGTCGGCGTAGCCGGCGGGCAGTTCCGGCAACACCACGTCCGAGTTCGAGGTCACCTCCTCGTCCTTGCGCACGGTGATGACGGCGTCCTGGTCGTTGGGTGACTTGGGAATCTCGTCCAAACCACGCGGCAGGAACGGGATCGCGAAACCCGCCGCCTCGTCGAGGCGGCGGTCCAGCCGTTCCTTGCGGTCGTTGGTGATGCCGAACCACACGACGGTGCCGACGATCACCGCGATGATCGCCGCGGCGACCGCGCTGGTGAATGCCACCCGGGTTCGAAGCGACGGGGTACGGCGGAAAATACGAGTGACCAGGCTCATCGGTTATCGGCTCTTCACGCAAGCGCTCATCGGTGGCCTATTGAGTCCTTAGCACGAATCCCACTCCGCGCACGGTGTGCAACAGCCGAGGCGCGCCGCCGGCTTCCAGCTTGCGGCGCAGGTATCCGATGAACACGTCGACGACGTTGGTGTCGGCGGCGAAGTCATAGCCCCACACCAGCTCGAGCAGCTGCGCCCGCGACAGCACCGCGGTCTTGTGCTCGGCCAGCACCGCGAGCAGGTCGAACTCGCGCTTGGTCAGGTCGACGTCGACGCCGTTGACCCTGGCCCGCCGGCCCGGGATGTCGACCTCCAGCGGGCCGACCTGAATGGTCTCCGACGAGAACGTCGCGGTGGAGCCCCGCCTGCGCAGCAGCGCCTTCACCCGCGCCACCAGCTCGGCAAGCACGAACGGCTTGACCAGATAGTCGTCGGCCCCGGCCTCGAGCCCGGCCACCCGGTCGTCGACGGAGCTGCGCGCGCTCAGTACGCAGACGGGAACGTCGTTGTCCATCGCGCGCAGCGCGGTGACCACGCTGACGCCGTCGAGCACCGGCATGTTGATGTCGAGCACGATCGCGTCCGGCCGGGTCTCCGTCGCGCTGCGCAGAGCCTCGGCCCCGTCGACCGCCGTGGCCACCTCAAAGCCAGACAGCCGCAGGCCGCGCTCGAGCGAGGCGAGCACGTCGGGGTCGTCGTCGACTACGAGCACCCGGGGCGATGCAGCACTGTCCATGCCCTAAATCTTGCCTGATGAAGCGCCCAGGCTGCGGGAAGCTGCGCGGATGGTCCTCCACGGCGGTTCGGGGGAAACGGCGGGCTTTCGCCAAAGACCACGGGTAGTCGTGAGGGCAGCGCGCGCGGCAGTCGCGGACGCCGAGCAGGAGCTGCAGAAACTCACCGCGGGTAAATCCACCGCTGCCGCCGGGAAGCATGTTGACCTCATCAATTGTTGAGGTTCTACGGTGAAACTCATGAGCATGGAAACGGTTGCCCGGCAAACCCTGTACCGGCAGGCGCATGCCCGCGGCGGGGACCTGCGCTCGCTCGTGGACCGCGAGCTGCTGAGCCGGATCTGGCACTTCGCCGCGCGGCATCACCGCAGGCTGGGCGGGTTTGTCGGGGTCAGCGTGGTCAGCGCGCTGCTCGCCGTCGCTACTCCGGTGCTGGCCGGCAAGGTGGTCGACGAGATCGTCGGCGGTGGCGCGCCTGCGGTGGTCGTGATGCTCGCGGCGGTGATCGCCGCCGTCGCCGTCGCCGAGACCGTCGTGTCGCTCGTGACACGCTGGCTGTCCTCCACGATCGGCGAAGGTCTGATCCTCGACCTGCGCACCGCCGTGTTCGACCATGTGCAGCGCATGCCGGTTGCGTTCTTCACCCGCACCCGCACCGGCGCGCTGGTCAGCCGGCTCGGCAACGACGTGCTGGGCGCGCAGCGCGCGTTCTCCGACACGCTGTCCGGCGTGGTGTCCAACTTCGTGACACTCACGCTGACGCTCGTGGTGATGCTGTCCATCTCGTGGACGATCACGCTGCTGTCCCTGGTGCTGGTCCCTCTGTTCATCGTGCCCGCGCGCAGGATCGGCGCGACGATGGCGCGGTTGTCCCGCGAGGCCGCTATCAACAACGCGACGATGAACACCCAGATGACCGAGCGGTTCTCGGCGCCCGGCGCCACGCTGGTCAAGCTGTTCGGCAGCCCGGCCACCGAATCGCGCGAGTTCGCGGTGCGGGCCGGTCGGGTGCGCGACATCGGGGTGCGCACCGCGATGCTGCAGTCGACGTTCATGAATTCGCTCACGCTGATGTCTGCGCTGGCGCTGGCCCTCGTATACGGGCTGGGCGGCGTGCTGGCCATCGGTGGGCACCTGCAGGCCGGTGCGATTGTGTCGCTGGCGCTGCTGCTGACCCGGCTCTACGCGCCGTTGACCGCACTGGCCAACGCCCACGTCGAGGTCACCAGCGCGCTGGTGAGCTTCGAGCGGGTCTTCGAGGTGCTCGACCTGGAGCCGCTGATCCAGGAGAAGCCCGATGCGGTGGTCTTGCCCGACGGTCCGGTGTCGGTCGAGTTCGACGACGTGCGGTTCGCCTACCCGTCGGCCGACAAGGTGTCACTGGCCTCGTTGGAGGAGGTGGCGGTACTCCCCAACAATGAAGTCCGCGGCGGAGACGAAGTGCTGCACGGCATTTCGTTCACCGCGCGGCCCGGCCAGATGGTCGCCCTGGTCGGGTCGTCCGGAGCCGGCAAGTCGACAATCGCGTCGATGCTGGCGCGGCTCTACGACGTCGACTCCGGCGGCGTGCGCCTCAACGGTGTCGACGTGCGCGACGTGACCTTCGCGTCCCTGAAGAACACCGTCGGGATGGTGACGCAGGACGGACACCTGTTCCACGAGTCGATCCGCTCGAACCTGCTGCTGGCCGCGCCCGGCGCGACCGACGATGAGCTGTGGGAGGCGCTTGAGCGCGCACGCCTGGCCGATGTCGTCGCCGATATGCCCGACGGCCTGGACACCGTGGTGGGAGAGCGTGGCTACCGATTGTCCGGCGGGCAGCGCCAGCGGCTGACGATCGCGCGTCTGCTGCTGGGGCAGTCTCGGGTGGTGGTACTCGACGAGGCGACGGCATCGCTGGACTCGGAGTCGGAGGCCGCGGTGCAGCAGGCCCTCGGCGAGGCGCTGGCCGGCCGGACCTCCATCGTCATCGCCCATCGGCTCTCGACCGTGCGCGCGGCAGACATGATCCTCGTTGTCGAGGACGGCCGCATCGTCGAACGCGGCACGCACGAGCACCTGCTCGCCCGCGCTGGGCGCTATGCCACGCTGTACGAAACCCAGTTCGGCAGCCACGACGAGGCCGTCGCCGCATGACCCATCATCCGCGAAACAGGGGGCACCTCCCGCTTGCGGGGGAGATTCCAGCAGGCGTTCACTCGAACTTTCTCTGCTGGAATACAGTTTCGGCGCTGCGTTTAAGCATTTGCGCCGCATGGGAAGATCTACTAAGTGATTGAACCCGTAAGTTCTGCGCTGCGCTCGGCGCCTGCGATAGCGCCGCCGCCGGCCCGGCAGTGGGTCGGCTCCGATCTGCTGCGGCTGCTGCCCTACCTGATGCCGTACCGGGTGCGGTGGATCGCCATGGTCGTGGTCGCGATCGCGAGCCTCGGTGCCACCGTGGCCATTCCGCTGATGACCAAGGCCGTGATCGACGGCCCCGTGCGGCATCAGGACCAACGTGGGCTGTGGGTGCTCGGCGCGGCGGCGATGGGTGTGGGCATCTCGGAGGCGGTGCTGTGGTTCATCCGCCGCTGGCTGGTCGCCCGCGCCACCATGGGCGTCGAGGCCGACATCCGCAAAGACCTCTACGCGCAGCTGCAGATCCTGCCGATGTCGTTCCATGGCCGCTGGCAGTCCGGGCAGCTGCTGTCGCGAATCATGAACGACCTCAGCACAATTCGCCGATTCATGTCCTTTGGATTGGTGTTCCTGATCCTCAACGGTCTGCAGATCGCCGTGGTGACGGCGATCCTGTTGGCGATGTACTGGCCGCTGGGCGTGGTCGTGCTGGTGTCGATCGTGCCGATCACGCTGACGGTGCTGCACTTCCAGCAGGAGTACACCCGGTTGTCCCGGCTGGCCCAGGACCAGTCCGGTCATGTCGCCACGCATGTCGAGGAAGCCGCGCTGGGCGTGCGGGTGGTGAAGTCCTTTGGGCGCGAGGATTACTCCTACGACAGGTTCGACGAGCAGCTCATGAACCTCTACGACACGCAGGTGAGCAGGGTGTCGGTGTCGGCGAAGTTCTGGACCGTGCTCGAGGTCATCCCCAACCTGACGCTGATCGTCGTGCTGGGCTTCGGCGCCTACGCGGCGGGCCACGACTACGTCACCATGGGCACGCTGGTCGCGTTCATCACGATGATGCTGTCGCTGGTGTGGCCCATCGCGTCGCTGGGCTTTCTGCTGTCCATGACGCAGGAGTCGTTCACCGCCGCCAATCGAATCGCCGAGATCTTCGACGCGCCACGGGAAATCACCGACGGACCGCGTGACGAGGCACCCCATGGCGGGCGGCTGGAGCTCGTCGGCGTCGGCTTCCGCTTCCCGGACGCCGCGCCCGACGACTGGGCCCTGCGCGACGTCACGCTCACCGTCGAGCCGGGGGAGACGATGGCGCTGGTCGGTTCGACGGGTTCGGGTAAGTCGGTGCTGGCCGCGCTGCTGTCCCGGCTTTACGACGTCACCGAGGGTGAGATCCGCATCGACGGCCAGGACATCCGCGAGCTGTCACTGGCGGCGCTTCGGCAGGCGGTGGCCACCGCGTTCGAGGACCCGACGCTGTTTTCGATGTCGGTCGCGGAGAACCTGCGGCTGGGCCGTGGCCCGGACAACCCAGCCTCCGACCAACAGCTCGAGCAGGCCATCGAGATCGCTGCCGCGCAGTTCGTCTACGACCTGCCGTTCGGGCTGGACACCCGGATCGGCGAGCAGGGCATGAGCCTGTCCGGCGGGCAGCGGCAGCGGCTGTCGCTCGCTCGGGCCATCCTCGCCGCACCCAAGATCCTGGTGCTCGACGACACCCTGTCTGCGCTGGACGTGCACACCGAGGCCGTCGTCGAGGAGGCGCTGGGGCGCCTGCTGCACCACGTCACCGGCATCGTCGTCGCACACCGGGCGTCGACCGTGCTGCTCGCCGACAAGGTCGCCCTGCTCGAGCGATGGAACGCATCACCCATATCGGCACCCACGCCGAACTGCTCGCCGGGGTGCCGCAGTACCGCTACCTGCTGGCCGCCGACGACGAGCTCGACGACGGCGCCGAGCGGGCGTGCGCGTGGCAGGACGACGAAGACCGCAGTCGGCTGGACCAGGTCTACGAAGAGCAGGAGGCGACTGACGCGGTCTGCGATCCGGTTGACCGCATCACGGCGGACGCGGAGCGCCGATGACCGCAACCGATACTGCTCCCATCGACGTCACCGAGGACGATTGGCGCGGCCGGGTCAACGACAGCCAGAGCGACGACGGGCCGATCGACGAAACCCTGCCGCGGCGCCGCGAGGCGCGTGCGCTGCTGGGCTCGGTGCTGAAGCCGTACCGCACTACGGTCGCGCTGCTGGCGCTGGTCGTGGTGGTGGAAAACGTTGCCCGCCTTTCGGTTCCGCTGCTTGTCCAGCGCGGCATCGACAACGGGATCCCGCCGATCCTCGACGGCGGCCCTGCGCACACGCTGATGGTCATCGTCGGCGTGCTGTGCGGGGTCGTTCTGATCCAGGCCACCAGCCGGATGTTCTTCCTGCACCGGTCCGGCCGGATCGGGCAGAAGGTGCTGCTGGAGTTGCGCCGGCGGGTGTACCGACACTTTCAGCGGCTCGACATCGCATTCCACGAGCGCTACACGTCGGGCCGCGTGGTCAGCCGGTCCACGAACGACGTCGAGGCCATCCAGGACATGCTGGAGACGGGCTTCGACAGCCTGATCACCGCCGTGCTGACGCTGATCGGCACTTCGATCCTGCTCGTCACGCTGGACGTCAAGCTTGGGTTGATGTGCCTGG
This sequence comes from uncultured Actinomycetota bacterium, assembly GCA_963715885.1. Classification (GTDB taxonomy): domain Bacteria; phylum Actinomycetota; class Actinomycetes; order Mycobacteriales; family Mycobacteriaceae; genus Mycobacterium. The sequence goes on along the minus strand of CAVQSK010000015.1, from coordinate 104,658 downwards.
CCGCGTTCCCGGTGCTGGTGGCGCTGGTCTGGTGGTTCCGCAACGAGTCGGCCAAGACGTACCGGAAGGTGCGCGAGAGTGCTGCGTTGGTGATCGTCCAGTTCGTCGAGACGATGACGGGAATCAAGGCGGTGCAGGCGTACCGGCGCGAGCCGCGCAACCAGGAGATCTTCGAGGACGTCGCGGATCGCTACCGCGAGATCAACGAGAAGACGTTCCGGCTGCTCGCGATCTTCATGCCGGGCGTAAAGCTGGTCGGCAACATCACCACCGGCGTGGTGCTGCTCTACGGCGGTTACCGGGTGCTGCACGGTCAGATGACGATCGGCACGCTGGCGGCGTTCCTGCTGTATCTGCGGATGTTCTTCGAGCCGATGCAGGAAATCTCCCAGTTCTTCAACACTTTTCAGTCTGCCTCGTCGGCACTGGAGAAGCTGGCCGGTGTGCTGGCTGAGCGCTCGGGCATCAAGGACCCGGCGCGGCCGGTCGCGCTGGCCGAGAAAGGCCAAGTGCGCGGCGAGGTCTCATTCGACGACGTGCAGTTCTCATATGTGCCGGAGCGACCGGTGCTGCCGGACCTGACCTTCACCGTTCCGGCCGGGCAGACCGTCGCGCTGGTCGGCACCACCGGCGCGGGCAAGACCACGATCGCCAAGCTGATTGTCCGGTTCTACGACCCGACGTCCGGCTCTGTGACGCTGGATGGCATTGACCTGCACGACATTTCGCAGAGCGAGCTGCGCCGTCATGTCGTGATGGTCACGCAGGAGAACTTCATGTTCGAAGGGACCGTCGCCGACAACATCCGGTTCGGCAGGCCCGACGCCACTGATGAGGAGGTGCGCGCTGCCGCAGCGGCGGTCGGTGCTGACCGGTTCATCGCATCGCTGCCGGATGGCTACGACACCGATGTCGCCAAGCGCGGTGGCCGGCTGTCGGCGGGGCAGCGGCAACTGGTCGCCTTCGCCCGAGCGTTTCTGGCCGACCCGGCGGTGCTGATCCTCGACGAAGCGACGTCATCGCTGGACATCCCGAGCGAACGCATGGTGCAGCGGGCGCTGGAGACGGTGCTGGCCGACCGCACCGCGCTCGTCATCGCGCACCGGCTGTCCACGGTGGAGGTCGCCGATCGGGTGCTGGTCCTCGAGCACGGACGCATCGTCGAGGATGGCGCGCCCGACGATCTCATCGCGCATGGCGACGGGCGGTATGCGGCGTTACACCGGGCGTGGGTGGAGTCTCTGGCCTAAGCGATCGGTGACCGGTGCCGGTGATCTTCTCCCGCGCCCGCGCGCTGACCGCCGCGGTCGCATGGCTGAGGATGTTGAGGCGGGCGGCGTCGAGCCAGGCCATCATCTCGGGGTGGGCGAACCATTGGAGTTGATTGCCGTTGTACGTCAACATCATCCGCAGCCAGTCGACCGGGACCTCGGGGTTGGGCACCGGTCGGCAGAGCGAGTTCCTGGTTTCGTCGTCGGAATACGCCGCCTCAACATGTGCGATGACGGCCGCGCTGAACACCGGTGCCCTCCGTGCCCTCTTTGCCCGGGTTAGCGCACGGTAGCGAAGAAGGCCCGGATGTCGTCGACGAACAAGTCGGGTTGTTCGAAGGCGGCGAAGTGCCCGCCGCGCGGCATCGTCGTCCAGTGGGTGATGTTGTAGCTGTCCTCGCACCAGCTGCGCGGCGAGCGAAGGATCTCCTTTGGGAAGGCCGCGACGCCCGTGGGCACTTCGACTCGTTGGCCGCCGCCGAAGGCGGTGAAGCTTTCCCAGTACAAGCGGGCCGACGAGGCCGCCGACGCGGTGGCCCAGTACAGCATCACGTTGTCGAGCAGTTCGTCGCGGCTGAGCACGTTCTCGGGGTGGCCGTCGCAGTCCATCCACGACCAGAACTTCTCGACGATCCAAGCCAGCTGCCCCACGGGCGAGTCCACCAGCCCATAGCCGAGAGTCTGCGGGCGGGTCGATTGCTGCTTGGCGTAGCCGTTGTCCCACTTGCGGTAGTAGCCGAGGCGGGCCAGCGCCTGCTGCTCCTCGTCGGTCGGGTTGTCCAGCCCGCGGGCGGGCGGCTGACCGAGCGGCATGTTGGTGTGGATCGCGACGCAGTGTCCGCCGTTGCGGCCGATCTGCGTGGTGACGGCCGACCCCCAGTCGCCGCCCTGCGCGCCGTAGCGCTCGTAACCCAGACGCACCATTAGCGTGTCCCACGCCTCGGCGATCTTGGCGACGCCCCACCCCGTGGTTTTCGGCTTGCCGGAGAAACCGTATCCCGGTAGCGACGGGCACACCACGTGAAATCCGTGGGCGGTCAGCGGATCGATCACCTTGTGGAATTCGACGATCGATCCGGGCCAACCGTGCGTGATCAGCAGCGGAAACGCGTCGTCGTGCGGGGAACGCTGATGGATGAAATGGATGTCGAGGCCGTCGATCTCCGTTCTGAAGTGATCGAACCGATTCAGTGCAGCTTCACGAGCGTGCCAGTCGTATTCGTGGGCCCAGTATTCGGCCAGCTCGCGTGTGTAGTTGAGCGGGATGCCCTGACTCCAGTCGTCAACGCACTCCGGCTCGGGCCATCGCGTGCGCGCGAGTCGGGACCGCAGGTCGTCGAGGTCAGCGTCAGAAATGTTGATGCGAAACGGGATGATCTGGGCCACGCGCCGATCTTGTCACGGGAGAAGACGCGAGCGTCGCGCCTTGCTCACCGCTTCATGGCGGGTACGCGCACCGAGCTTGGCCGTCGCACTACGCAGGTAACCCTTGACTGTCTCGGGTTTCAACGAAAGCCGTTGTGCTACTTCGTTGTTGGTGCAGCCGAGGGCAACCTGCGCGAGCACGTCGAGCTCCCGGGGCGACAACGTCACCTCCGGTGCCGGGCCTTCCCGCGCCAGTCGCTCAGCGAGCACGCGCAGCTGCGCCCGCAACGCGGGCGGTGCCGACGGGTCTGCTGCGAGGCGGCGCAACTGCGCATGCACTTCGCGGATTTCCTCAGCTCGGGGCCCGGCGACATTCGCCACCTGCGTCTCGCGCATGCGCAGTCGCCGGTCGACCTCGTCGCGGACCCGCAACTCGCGGCTCAGGCGTCGCGCGGCGCCGATCATCAGGTCTGCCGTGCGATCCCCGATGGGTGCCGCCGCCCGGTACGCGCCGTACAGCACGGCACGCGCCCGACCCTCCACAACCACGGGGACTGCGAGGATCGACCTGATGCCCTCCTGGAGCACGGGCGCGTCGTAGTCGTGCGTGATCGTGGACGCCGTGCCGTAGTCGGCCACCGACATCGGCCGCCTGGCGACCATGGTCGCGCCGCCCAGCCCTGCGCTGGGCCGCACCGCCAGACCGCGCATGCTGTGGGTCTGGGTGCCGACGAACTCCGTGAGTAGCAGCGCCGCGCCGTGCACCTCGCCGCCGAACGTCACCGGCAGCCCCGCGGCTGCGGCGACATGGCGAAGCTCGGCCCGCAGCGCATCGGTGTCGCGAGGACGCAGTAGCGAGGCGGGCACGAGCACCCTCTTTCGGGGGTAGCGAACCGATAGGTGTGACGTAGATCCTATCGATGTGACTTCTCTAACGGCTGAAGGCGACAGCTTCGACTCCGACCGCAGACTCTTCTCGGCTGTGCGTCCGGTTGTCTCTCCGGAGCCGCCCGAAGGCCCAGCCCGGGCCCGAACCAAAAGGTACGGGAGAGCTCCGACAAACTACGGTCGTGCCACACCGGTTGCCCAGATCCACGCCTCTTTGGAGCACTGATGGCCAGCAACACCGATATCTATCGCAGGGCCCGCGACCAGCTCGTCGACCTGATCCGCGACTACGAGAAGGCCGTCGAGACGTTCTCGTTCCCGCGGCTCACCGGCGCTTTCAACTGGGCGACGGACTGGTTCGACGTCATCGCCCGCGGCAACGATCGCACCGCGTTGTGGATCGTCGAGGAGGACGGCCGCGAGCAGAAGATCAGCTTCGCAGAGATGGCTGAAAGCTCGGACCGCGTTGCGACGTGGCTCGCGGAGCTCGGCGTCGGCAAGGGCGACCGGGTCATCCTGATGCTGGGCAACCAGGTCGAGCTGTGGGAGGCGATGCTCGCCGTGGCCAAGCTGGGCGCGATCATCATGCCGACCACCGGTGCGCTTGGCTCAGCCGACCTCGTCGACCGCCTCACCCGCGGCGGCGCCAAGTTCGTGATCGCGAATGCCGGCGACACCGCGAAGTTCGACGATGTGCCCGGCGACTACACCCGCATCGTGGTCGGCGATTCGGTCGACGGCTGGCACAGCTACTCGAAGGCATACGCGGTCCCATCGGCGGGGCCGTTCACGGCATGCACCAACACCGACGATCCGATGCTGATCTATTTCACCTCCGGCACCACGAGCAAGCCGAAGCTGGTGGAGCACTCACATGTCAGCTATCCGGTGGGACACATGTCGACGATGGCGTGGATCGGCGTCCGGCCCGGCGACGTGCACCTGGCGATCAGCTCACCGGGATGGGCCAAGCACGCGTGGAGTTGCTTCTTCGCGCCGTGGATCGCCGAGGCGACCATCTTTGTCTACAACTACGCGCGGTTCGACGCCGCTGCCTTGCTCGGCCAGCTTCGTCGCGCGGGCGTCAACACGTTCTGCGCGCCGCCAACCGTCTGGCGCATCCTCATTCAATTCGACCTCGGCCCGAAACCCGAAGGGCTGCGCGAGATCCTGGGCGCGGGTGAGCCGCTCAACCCCGACGTCATCGCCCAAGTGGAACGCGCGTGGGATCTGACCATTCGCGACGGTTTCGGCCAGACCGAGACCACCCTTCAGGTCGGCAACACCCCGGGCCAACCGGTGAAGCCGGGCTCGATGGGGCGGCCGATGCCGGGCGTGCCCGTCGTACTCATCGACCCCGTGACCGGTCAGCCTGCCGATGAGGGCGAGATCTGCCTTGAGCTACAAGGCAATCCGCTGAACCTGATGACCGGCTACCTCGGCGACCCGCGACGCAACGACGCGGTGATGGCCGGTGGGTACTACCACACCGGCGACGTGGCCAGCCGCGACGACGACGGCTACATCACCTACATCGGCCGCACCGACGACGTGTTCAAGTCCTCGGACTACAAGGTGTCGCCGTTCGAACTCGAGAGCGTGCTCATCGAGCACTCGGCGGTCGTCGAGGCGGCGGTCGTGCCACAACACGACGACACCAGGTGCACGGTGCCGAAGGCATACATCTCGCTGGCGGATGGGTGGGAGCCGAACGCCGATACCGCCAAGGCGATCATGGAATACGCCCGCGACCACCTCGCCCCATATCTCAAGGTGCGGCGAGTGGAGTTCTACGAGCTGCCCAAGACGATCTCGGGCAAAATCCGCCGCGTCGAGCTGCGCCGGCGCGAAGATGAAGCACACCAAGCCGGCGCGCCGATCGCGACCGAGTTCCGATACGAGGACGTGTTGAAATGAAGTCATACGACGCGGGTCCGACCGACATTCCGATCCTCGAGGAGACCATCGGACGGAACTTCGAACGCACGGTCTCGGCGAACCCCGATGCGGAGGCGCTCGTCGACGTCGCCGGCGATCGGCGATATACCTACGGTGAGCTGAACACCGAAATCGACCTCACCGCGAGGGGTTTGATGGCTTTCGGCATCGAGAAGGGCGAGCGCGTTGGTATCTGGGCCCCGAACTGCGCCGAATGGACCGTCGTGCAATACGCGACCGCCAAGATCGGCGCCATCCTGGTCAACATCAATCCCGCCTACCGCACCCACGAATTGGCTTACGTGCTGCGGCAATCGGGCGTCCGCACGCTGATCTCCGCGACGGCGTTCAAGACCTCCGACTACGTGCGCATGGTCGACGAGGTGCGCCCTGACGCGACCGCCCTCGAAGAGGTTCTCTTCCTGGGCACCGCCGACTGGGCCAACCTAAGAGGTCGCGCGGACGCCGTGACCGACGACCAGCTCAGGGACCGGATGGCCAGTCTGACCAACACCGATCCCATCAACATCCAATACACCTCGGGCACAACCGGATTCCCGAAGGGTGCGACGCTGTCACACCGAAACATTCTCAACAACGGGTACTTCACAACCGAGCTCATAAACCTCGGGCCCGATGATCGGCTCTGCATCCCGGTGCCCTTCTACCATTGCTTCGGAATGGTGATGGGCAACCTGGGATGCACCAGCCACGCAACGACGATGGTGATTCCGGCGCCCGGATTCGATCCCGGGTTGACGCTCGCCGCGATCGAGAAGGAGCGGTGCACCGGCGTCTATGGTGTGCCGACGATGTTAATCGCGATGCTCGGCCACCCCGACTTCACCAACCGCGACTTGTCGTCGTTACGTACCGGCATCATGGCGGGCTCGGTTTGCCCGGCCGAAGTCATGAAGCGCTGCGTCAACGAAATGAACATGACCGAGGTGGCCATCGCTTACGGCATGACGGAGACGTCGCCGGTGTCTTGTCAGACGCACATCGATGACGACCTGGAGCGGCGCACCGCGACCGTCGGCCGTGCGCATCCACATGTGGAGATCAAGGTCGTCGATCCCGACACTGGCGACACGGTCGAGCGTGGACAGCCCGGCGAGTTCTGCACGCGAGGGTATTCGATCATGCTGGGTTACTGGAACGACGAGGAGAAGACCCGTGAGGCGATCGACGCCGACGGATGGATTCACACCGGCGACCTCGCGATCATGCGAGAAGACGGCTACTGCAACATCGTTGGGCGCATCAAGGACATGGTGATCCGCGGCGGGGAGAACATCTATCCGAGCGAGATCGAGGCGTTTCTCTACACCCATCCGGACGTCGATGACGCCCAGGTGATCGGCGTGCCGGACGACAAGTACGGCGAAGAGATCTGTGCGTGGATCCGGATGAAGCCGGGCAGCCCCGCACTCGACGCCGCCGCCGTCCGCAAGTTCGCCGAAGACAAGCTGGCGCACTACAAGATCCCGCGCTACGTCCAGATCGTCGACGAGTTCCCGATGACGGTGACCGGCAAGATCCGCAAGATGGACATGCGCAAGGAGAGCGCCAAGCTTCTCGGCCTCCGAACGCCCACGCAATGACCCGGGGATAAAAAATCGGTTCGCGATGAGTTTCACCCGTTGGGTGAGTCAAGATTGTGTCTGGCCATCTAACGAGGAGCGAGCCATGTTCGCCGTCACCACGCCCGCAACCCTTGGGCGACGCACGTGCGCAGTGCTCGCAGCGGCTTCGGCGGCGCTGCATGGCGTGATGCTCGGCCACGCGGCCAACCCGGCGATTGCCGTGCTCATGGCCGCGATGATCGGCGCTTGCCTGTACTGCGCGCGCGACCTGTGGCTGCGCGGGACACTGCAGACGTGGTGCATCGTCGCGGTGATGAACCTCGCGATGGTCGCGCTGCACTTACCGGCCCCGGTGCATCGGCACGTGGCAGGGGCGGCGACGGTGGAGCAGCAGTCGACCATCATGGCGCTGGCGACGGCGCTGTCGCTGGTCGAGGTGGGCGCCGCCGCAGGGGTGCTGTGGTTCCGCACCCGTCGCGGCGCCCAGCTCGTCAGCGGTAAACCAGTCCGCTGAGGCGCCGGGCCAGGGCGCCACGAACCGCAGGAACCCGCCCCGCCAGCCCGATAACGATGTTGCGGAGCGGTCGCGCGGCCCGGGGCAGTGTGGCCAACCGGGTCAGCCGGTCGGTCATCGCCACCACGTCCTGGGCGATGGGGCGCCGCGCTGCGCTGTACTCGTCGAGCAAGCTGTCCGCACCGCCGGCGAGAACGGCGCTGAGCGCGTCGGCCAGCGCGACGGCATCCTGAATGCCCAGATTCATGCCCTGCCCGCCGGCGGGGCTGTGCACGTGTGCCGCGTCACCGGCCAACAGCAGCCGTCCCGCGCGGTAAGTGTCGGCCACTCGATGGTGGATCCGAAAGCGCGATCCCCAAACGATGTCCGTGACGACCATCCGCCCGACGCCCGAGCCGCGTGTGTCGAGTAGCTGCTGGATGAACTCGACGGACGGGGACTCGGGGGCCTCGGAAACCGGAGCGACGATGCGGTGACTGCCGTCGGGCAGCGGAGCGACGACCGTCAAGCCGGCCCTGGCCCAGAACAGGAGAACCTCGTCGACGGGGACAGCTCCGCTCAGCCGCACGTCGGCCAGCACGAACGACTCCTCGTATTGGCCGCCCTGAAAGCCGATGCGCGCCTGCTCCCGCACGACGCTGTGGAAGCCGTCGGCGCCCACCGCGTAGCGGGCACGGATGGTGCTGCCGTCGTCGAACGTAGCCGTCACGCCGTCGGAATCCTGCGTGATCGTGGTAAGGGTCTTCGGCCTCAGCACCGTCCCGCCAAGTTCGACCAAGCGATCGAACAGCAGTTTCTCAGTGATGTTCTGGGGCACCAGCAAGGTGTACGGGTACTCCGTCGCCAGCCCGCCGAAGTCGAGGCTCATGAGCGTGCGGCCGCGGTCACGGATGCTGAATCGCGGCGCGTGTACGCCTTCTTTGACCAGTCGCCTGGTCACGTCCAGATCTTCGAGCACCTCGAGCGTGCGGGCGTTGACGGCGCCCGCACGTGATGTGTGCGCCATGGCCGCCTGGCGGTCGACCACGGCGGTCCGGATACCCCGGGCGACGAGCGATGCGGCCAGTGTGAGTCCGGTCGGGCCAGCTCCGACGATGAGTACATCGGTGTCGTACATTTGGATCTCCCTGCTGTATGCCAACGCTTGTTGGCATCCACTATGCGCCGGCGCTGTGGCTATGTCAACACTTGTTGGCCTACACTTGTTGGCATGCGTAGGTCCTCGGAGCAGACCAAGGCGGTGATCCTCACCGCGGCGCGGGAGAGATTCGCCGAATCCGGGTTCGAGCGGGCCACCATCCGCGCGATCGCCGCGGACGCGAACATCGATCCGTCGATGGTGATGCGGTACTTCGGCAACAAGGCCCAGCTGTTCGCCGCCGCGGCCGACTTCGATCTCGCGATTCCGGATTTGTCCGACGTCGGCCCGGGCCACCTCGGCGCACGCCTGGTCACGCATTTCGTGGACCGGTGGGAGCGCGACGAAGCCCTGGTTGTGCTGCTGCGGTCGAGCGCCACGAATGCCCAAGCGGCACAACGCATGCGGGAGATCTTCGCGGGGCAGTTGTTGCCGGTGATAGCGAAGATGAATCCGGTTGAGCCGCAGCGCCGAGCGGGCCTGATCGCCACTCAGGTACTCGGGCTGGCGTTGTGCCGCTACGTGCTGCGGCTACCGCCAGTGGTCGGTATGTCGCGTGACGAGATCGTCTGCTGGCTCGGGCCGACGGTTCAGCGATACCTGGAGGCACCGGAATAATCGGGGGTGATGTGGACTCACGGCCAGCCGGCCCCTGGCGCGGGTGCGTCCACAACGAGCACTTGTCCCGTCCGGGCGGCGAGCGCGCTCTCCACGCCGTCGGTCCCTCGCCATTCCGCTGCCAACATGAAAAGGGAGCGACGATCCGGCCCGCCCAGCATCGCGGCGAAGATCGCCCGGTCGTGTTCGATGCGTTGCAGCACGTTGCCGCCTTCTTCGACGCGTATGCACGCGCCCTCGGCGGAGTCGGGGCGGCCGGTGTGGGTACGCGTGTCGGCTGCCTGGGTCCAGATGGCGCCGTCGGCATCGAGACAGATCCCGTCGGGTCCCACGTTCTCGGCCCAGGCACGACGATTCGAGAGGCCGCCGTCGGCGCCGATGTCGAAAGCCGTCAGCCGTCCGGCGAACGACTCGGAGACGATGAGGGTTGAGTTGTCGGGCGTGATCACCATTCCGTTCGGGAACTCGATCTCGGCAGCGACGCGGCGAGCCGTCCCGTCGGGAGTGACGAGCGCGATGATGCCCGGTTCGGGTGGCTCGCCGCCGAGGAAGTCGAACCCGAAGCCGTTGACATAGATGTTGCCTCGACCGTCGACCACTATCTCGTTCCAGCGATGGTCGGCCACGGCGCCGAGGTCGGCATGCGTGACCATCGACCCGTCCGGTTCCTGTCGCAGTAGTTCGGGACCGGTGACGAGAAGCCTGCCGTCCGGAAGCCAGTCGATCGACCACCCCAGACCCGGCGGCCCGGCAGCGACGACCTCACCGTGCCCATCGAGGTCGACCGCGACGACCTCGCCGGTTCCCCAATGGGCAAACCAAAGCCGACCCTCATGCCATCGCGGGGATTCCACATACGCGAGCCCGTCCAACAGGATGCGCGGTGACGGTGCAGAAAAGGTCTCCATGTCCCTATTACGAATGAGCGCCGACTGAATCGACACCGTGGGCGGCTATGCCTCGATCTCGCCGGCGATCTTTCGTTCGATGCTGGCCCGCGTCGTGGCAGGCAGCACGATCAGCCCGTCGAGTTCCTTCTGAGCCCGCGCATAGGCGCTCTGCCGCTCCTGCGGCGTCGCCCCGTCATTCGTCGCCAGCCGCAAAAGATGCTGCGCGCGTTCTAAGCGCTCCTGCGCCTCGGCCGAGAAATCGCTGCGGCGCCGCCGAATCGCCTCGGCCTCGGCGACGTCGAAAGCGGTCACGTATTCGTGCACCGCGTCGCGGTACTCCAGCTGGGCGTCCCGGTCGCCGACGATGTCGTCGACGGTCTCCGGCCGCAGCAGATCTGCGCGGCTCCTCGCCCTGTGGAAACTCATCGTCAGCGGATCCCGCATGTCGGTCATCATCGGGAAGTCCAGCAGCTTGGCAATGTCGATCTCGTAGTCGAGCCAGCGGGTGTCGGTTCTATCGTGTCGCTCGACGACCTTCGTCATCTCCCGCCGGTAGGCCGCCTCGTTGTTGCGCGTCCGGCCCGACGCCTCGGCTAGCGCAATCTTGGTCTGCTGCTTGATGCGATACCGCTCGAGCCGGCGCTGGGCCCGCCGCTCGTTGGCCGCCGCGACACCTCTGACCACTCCGCCCGCTACACCCATGAACGGGAAGATCAGCCACCAGAAGTGGCCCGCGAACTCCAGCAGAGGCGCCACAACGCCAGCATGCCATCAGCCGGCGCGCAGTGCGGAAACCGCTGATGCGATGAGGTCCGCAACCGCATCGGGCGCGGTGAGCATCCGAAGATGGTCCCAATCCCGGCGTGCCACCCACCAGCCGAGTCGCTCGGCGTCGTCGGCAGCGTGGTCGTAGGACGTGCTGAAGCGGAGGAACGCACACCGCTGTACCGGCGTCGTCGCCGGCGCCGGCTCCTCGAAGTAGGCAAGGGGCAGTCGGGGGATCTCCGCGGTGACGGTTGTGCGCAGCGACGGATCGGGAAGCAGCTCATCGAGGGCGCGCGGCGGGAACCATTCATGCCATGGCGGCAACCGACCGCCCTCGGCCATGCCGCGGAGTTGGTCTCGCAGTGGCGGCGGCGCGGCATCGAACCAGCTGAGCCCTGGATGGGGGAGCGATGCATCGGCGAAGATCGCGGCCAGCACGCGTCCGCCGAGGACGTCTGCGATCGCGGGCAGCAGAGGGCCTGCCGCACTATGTCCGACGACGACGACGTGATCGTCGTCGACGGCCTCCGCCACCGCCGCGGCGAACTTGGGGTAATACGGGCCGCCCGAGGACGCGACGGCAGTCGTGTCGGGCACGTCGCAGCGAAAACCCTTGCTGCGCAGCACATCAGCTGTCGACGACCATGTCGCCGGCCCGAGAACCGGACTGTGGACGAACAGCAGCGTCGGCGTCACAGACCGATCCGCCGATAGCGGGTGAGCCGTGCGTCCAGCCGCTGATCATCGGGAATCGCGCGCAGCCGGTGCAGTTCGTTGGCGACGGTGGCTGACAGCCGCCGGGTGAATTCCGTCGGCTCGTCGGCCGCGTCGGGATGTTCGGCCACGATCGCGTCGACGATGCCGTGGCGCAACAGATCCGCCGACCGGATGCCTTGCGCCGCAGCGAGTTCCGGGGCATGGTCGACGTCACGGAACACGATCGCGCTGGCCCCTTCCGGCGGTAGCGGGGCCAGCCATCCGTGCAGCGCGGCCAGCACCCGGTCGGCAGGCACCATCGCCAGCGCCGGTCCGCCGCTGCCCTGACCGAGAAGCACCGACACCGTCGGGGTGTCCAGCGTGACGAGCTCGGCCACGCAGCGGGCGATCTCGCCTGCCAGGCCGCCCTGCTCGGCCTCGACGGTCAGCGCGGGCCCGGCGGTGTCGATCAAGAGCACGAGCGGCAGCTTCAGGCCCGCCGCCAACGCCATGCCGCGGCGGGCCTCCCGCAGCGCAGCCGGACCGACCATACCGCCGACGACGCGCTGCTGGCCGAGCACCACGGCTGGTTGACCTCCGAACCGGGCCAGCGCCAGGACCGTAGTGGCGGCCTCACCCCGGCCGGTGCCCGACAGCAGCACTCGCTGCGTCGTGCCGTGCCGCAGCAGATACCCGATACCGGGCCGGTCCGGGCGACGCGACGCCTCCACCGATTCCCACGCCGGCACGTCCGGCAGTAACTCGGCAGGCGGCGCCGGTGGCGGCGGTTCCGGTGGGTCGGCGACCACCTTCAGCGTGCGATCGATCGTTGAGCGCAGCACGTCGAGCGGAACCACACCGTCGATGACGCCGTGCCGCTGCAAGTTCTCCGCGGTCTGGATGCCCGCCGGGAAGGACTCGCCGTAAAGGTGCTCGTAGACACGTGGGCCGAGGAATCCCACGAGTGCACCGGGCTCTGCCGCGGTGACGTGGCCCAGCGAGCCCCAGCTGGCGAACACCCCGCCGGTGGTGGGATGGCGCAGATAGACCAGATACGGCAGGTGCGCCCGCTTGTGCAGCTCCACGGCCGCCGCGATCTTGACCATCTGCAGGAACGCGACGGTGCCCTCCTGCATGCGAGTGCCGCCGGAGCTCGGCGACGCCAACAGCGGCAAACCCTCGCGCGTGGCCCGTTCGACCGCGACGGTGATTCGCTCGGCGGCGGCCACCCCGATCGAGCCGGCCAGGAAGTCGAACTCGCAGGCCACCAGCGCGACGGGGCGGCCGAACACCGTGCCCTGCCCGGTCAACACGGATTCGTCGAGGCCGGTGGCGGTCGAGGCGGCCGCCAGCTCGCGCCGGTAGGTGTCGCTGGTGGCGACGGCCAGCGGGGTCGTGTCCCAGCTGATGAACGAGCCGTCGTCCAGCACGGCTTCGCGTAGCTGCAGGGCGCCGATCCGGCTCACAGGAAGAGGCTAATAGGGTGGCGCCATGATTGGTGTGACCCGTGACGGCCACGTGACGACCCTGGAAATGCAGCGCCCGGAGCGCCGCAATGCCCTCAACTGTGAGCTCGTCGACGGCCTGCGCGAAGCGATCGAGAAAGCCGCCACCGAAGACGTCCGGGCCATCGTGCTGACCGGCCAGGGTGCGGTGTTCAGCGCCGGCGCGGACCTGTCCGCCGCGCGAGTGGCCGAGGAGCTGCCCGACAAGGCCCTGGCATTGAACCTGACCATCGACAAAGCTCCGGTCCCGATCATCGGCGCGATCAACGGACCCGCGATCGGAGCCGGCGTTATTCTCTCGATGATCTGCGATCTGCGCGTCGTCTCACCCGAGGCGTATTTCCAATTCCCTGTCGCGAAATATGGTCTGGCGCTGGATAACTGGAGCATCCGCCGGTTGACCTCGTTGGTTGGCGCGGGCCGGGCGAGGGGCATGTTGCTCGCTGCGGAACGGCTCACCGCCGACGTCGCGCTGCAGACAGGAATGGCGAACCGGATCGGCACACTGGCCGACGCGCAGGCCTGGGCCGCCGAAATCGCGGGCTTTGCGCCGCTCGCGTTGCAGCATGCGAAGCGAGTGCTCAACGACGACGGCGCCTACGAGGACCAGCGGCCTGAACACAAGGACTTGTTCGAAAGGGCTTGGTCCAGCCAGGACGTCATCGAGGCGCAGGTTGCGCGGATAGAGAACCGGCCGCCGAGATTTCAGGGAGCCTGATGGTGGTGCGTGCGGCGCTGCGCTTCGGCTTCGGCACGGCGTCATTGCTGGCCGGCGGTTGGCTGCTGCGCGCGCTGCACGGTGCGCCTGCGGCCCTGGGCGCCACGCCCGCCGAGATCCAGAAAGTGGCACAGCGATCCCAGAACTATCAGGACGGGGTGTTCGTCAACATCGATCCGGCATCGACGATCAGTCTCGATCATGAGCAGCAGTGGCTGCTGGTCCGCGAACTGTTCGGCTCACGCGACGCCACCAGGCCGGGCGGGCCGATTCCGGTGGCGCAGGCCGCGCCCGCGGATGCCGCCGCGGGGCGGCTGTCGGCGTGCTGGTACGGCCACTCGAGCGCGCTCATCGAGATCGACGGCTACCGCGTCCTCGCCGACCCGGTGTGGAGTCGCCGGTGCTCGCCGTCGCACACGGTGGGCCCGCAGCGGATGCATGAAGTGCCGGTTGCGCTGGAGGCGCTGCCCGCCGTGGATGCGGTACTGATCAGCCACGACCACTACGACCACCTCGACATCGACACGATGATCGGGCTGGCCCGTACCCAGCGTGCGCCGTTCGTCGTCCCGCTCGGCGTGGGTGCCCACCTGCGCAAGTGGGGGATACCGGAGAGCCGCATCGCCGAACTCGATTGGCACGAGAGCCACCAGATCGGCGAGCTGACGCTGGTCTGCGCCCCTGCGCGACACTTCTCCGGCCGGCTGTTTTCCCGCAACACCACTTTGTGGGCGTCGTGGGTGATCGCCGGTCCGCGTCACCGCGCATTCTTCGGCGGCGACACCGGATACACGAAGAGCTTCGCCGAAATCGGTGCAGGCCATGGGCCTTTCGACCTGACGCTGATGCCGGTCGGCGCGTATCACCCGGCGTGGCCGGACATCCATATGAACCCCGAAGACGCCATCCGGGCCCACCTCGACGTCGCCGAGGCCGACTCGGGGTTGCTGGTACCCATTCACTGGGCGACCTTCCGGTTGGCCCCTCACCCTTGGTCGGAGCCGGTCGAACGGCTTCTCGCCGCCGCCGAACCTGCGGGCGTGCAGGTAGTGGTGCCCAGGCCTGGGCAGCGTGTCGATCCCGACACGGCATGGGCGTTCGACCCGTGGTGGCAGCTATAACCGGCTAGCGTGCAGGCTGTGAAAAGCGCCTGGACAGCCGTCGCGGTCACGTTGCTGCTGGTGGCTGGTTGCAGGTCCGATGAACCGGTGCAACCGACCCAACCTCCGACGACCTCCGCGCAGTCAGTCGTGCCCCCGCCGTTGGTGCCCGCGATGGACCTTCCCGAGAACGCAGTCGAGAACGCGGTCGCCAAGCTGGAGGGCATCGCCGAGGAGCTGATGCGCAAGAGCGGCATTCCCGCAATGGCGGTGGCCGTCGTGCATGGTGGAAAGACCGTGTACGCCAAGGGCTTCGGTGTCAAAGATGTCCGCAGTGGCGAAAAGGTGGATCCGGACACGGTGTTTCAGCTTGCGTCGGTTTCCAAACCTTTGGCGGCGACGGTGGTGGCGCACCAGGTCGGGGTGAACGCGATCGGCTGGGACACCCCGATTGTGTCCAAGCTCCCGTGGTTCGCGCTGTCGGATCCGGCGGTCACCCAGATGGTCAATGTCGGCGACATGCTCTCGCACCGCTCCGGACTGCCGGATCACGCCGGTGACCAGCTCGAGGATCTGGGTTATGACCGTCGGTATGTGCTCGAGCGGCTCCGCGAGCTGCCGCTCGACCCGTTCCGAATTTCGTACGCCTACACAAACTTTGGTTACACAGCGGGCGCCGAGGCGGTCGCGGCGAGCGCGGGAAAGTCGTGGGAGGATCTCGCCGATCAGGTCCTGTTCAGTCCGCTCGGGATGGCGTCGACGAGCTATCGGTTCGCCGATTACGAGTCGCGGCAGAACCGGGCGATCGGCCACATCTTCGTCGACGGCCGCTACGAGCCGTCGTACATCCGCGACGCGGACCCCGAAGCGCCTGCGGGCGGGGCCAGCTCGTCGGTCAACGATATGACCCGCTGGCTGGCCATGGTGCTCGCAAACGGCAGCTATGACGGCAAACAGATCGTCGACGCCAAAGCACTTCTGCCGGCGGTCACCCCGCAGGTCGTGTCGAGCCCGGCCACCGAACCAGCGATGCGGTCGGGTTTCTACGGCCACGGGTTCAACGTGGGCTCGACGTCGGCGGCACGCATGGAGCTGAGCCATTCGGGCGCCTTCGAACTCGGCGCGGGTACGAACATCTTGCTCCTGCCGTCCGCAGACGTGGCGATCGTCGCGCTGACGAACGCCACCCCGGCCGGTATTCCCGAAACGCTGACCGCTGAGTTCGCCGATCTGGTGCAGTTCGGCGAAGTGCGCGAGGACTGGTACAAGCTCTATACCGACGCGTTCGAGCCGATGGGCGATCCGGAAGGCTCACTGGTGGGCCAGCAGCCGCCCGCCGCACCCGCGCCCGCCGCGCCGCTGCCGTCTTACGTCGGGGACTACAACAACGACTACTGGGGTCCGGCACGCGTCACCGAGAAGGACGGCATGCTGCAGCTCGCGCTGGGCACCAAACTGAACGTGCCGCTCAACCATTGGGACGGCAACGTGTTCACCTACTCATGGGTGTCCGAGAACTCGCCGCCCGGATCGGTTGGCAAGGCCGCCTTCGACGGCGACAAGCTGACGCTGGAGTACTACGACACAGGAAACCGAGGAACTTTCACGCGGGGGGCACCAAGTTGACCACGATTTTCGCCACCGGGCTGACCGATGCCGAAGTCGCCAAGCGGGTCTCCGAAGGCCAGACCAACGACGTGCCGACCCGTGCGGCGCGCAGTGTGTCCGACATCGTCCGGGCCAACGTGTTCACCCGGATCAACGCCATCCTCGGTGTGCTGCTGATCATCGTGCTGTCCACCGGTTCGGTGATCAACGGCGCCTTCGGATTGTTGATCATCGCCAATAGTGCGATCGGCATCATCCAGGAGCTGCGGGCCAAGCAGATACTCGACAAGCTAGCCATTGTCGGGCAGGCAAAGCCGTTGGTGCGCAGGCAATCCGGCACTGTAGCGGTAACGCCCAACGTAGTGGTGCTCGATGACATCATCGAACTCGGACCCGGCGACCAGATCGTGGTCGACGGCGAGGTGGTCGAGGACGCCAACCTCGAAGTCGACGAGTCCCTGCTCACCGGCGAGGCCGACCCGATCGCGAAGGACCCCGGCGATCGCGTGATGTCGGGTAGCTTCGTCGTGGCCGGCTCCGGGGCGTATCGGGCCACCAAGGTGGGCCGTGAAGCCTACGCGGCCAAGCTGGCCGAGGAGGCCAGCAAGTTCACGTTGGTGAATTCCGAACTGCGCAATGGCATCAACAAGATCCTGCAGTTCATCACCTATCTGCTGATGCCCGCCGGCCTTCTCATCATCTACACGCAGCTGTTCACCACCGACGCCGGTTGGCGGGAGTCCGTGCTGCGGATGGTCGGCGCGCTGGTTCCGATGGTGCCCGAGGGCTTGGTGCTGATGACGTCCATCGCATTCGCCGTCGGTGTGATCCGCCTCGGCCGGCGCCAGTGCCTGGTGAACGAACTGCCCGCCATCGAAGGACTGGCCCGCGTTGACGTGGTATGCGCCGACAAGACCGGCACGCTGACCGAAAACGGTATGCGGGTTAGCGATCTCAAACCGCTTGACGAAAGTGGGCCCACGCGCGTGGGCCCACGCGCATGGGCCCACGCGCAAGCTGGGGACTGGGGACTGGAGACCGTCGCCGACATTCTGGCCCAGCTCGCCGCCGATGACGCCCGGCCGAATGCCAGCATGGCCGCCATCGCCGAGGCCTACAAGATGCCGCCCGGCTGGACGCCGACTGCAACCGCACCGTTCAAGTCGGCCACGAAGTGGAGCGGCGCCTCCTACGGCGGACACGGGAACTGGGTGATCGGCGCTCCCGACGTGCTGCTTGAACCGGGGTCGCCGACCGCTGAGCAGGCCGAGCAGATCGGTTCACTGGGCCTGCGCGTGCTGCTGCTCGGCTCGAGCGACTTGCCCGTCGACCAACCCGACGCACCCGGCAACATCTCGCCGGCCGCGCTGGTGGTGCTCGAGCAGCGCATCCGTCCGGATGCCCGCGACACGCTGGATTACTTTGCCGAACAGAAGGTTTCGATCAAGGTTATCTCTGGTGACAACGCGGTTTCGGTGGGTGCGGTGGCCGGCTCGCTGGGTTTGGTGGGCGAGACTATGGACGCCCGACAGCTGCCCGGTGAACCCGAGAAGCTGGCCGACACCCTCGAGGAGTACACGACGTTCGGCCGGGTGCGGCCCGACCAGAAGCGTGCGATGGTGCACGCCCTGCAGTCGCGGGGACACACCGTCGCGATGACCGGCGACGGTGTGAACGACGTGTTGGCGCTCAAGGACGCCGACATCGGCGTGGCGATGGGTTCGGGTAGCTCGGCATCCCGGGCGGTGGCGCAGATCGTGTTGCTGGACAACAAGTTCGCGACACTGCCGTGCGTCGTCGGCGAAGGCCGTCGGGTGATCGGCAACATCGAACGAGTCTCCAACCTGTTCCTCACCAAGACCGTGTACTCCGTGCTGCTGGCCATCCTCGTCGGCTTAGCGGGCCTGGCGTCCAAGCTGTTCGGCACGGATCCGCTGCTGTTTCCGTTCCAGCCCATCCACGTCACCATCGCGGCGTGGTTCACCATCGGCATCCCGGCGTTCATCCTGTCGCTGGCGCCCAACAACGAGAGGGCGCATCCCGGTTTCGTGCGCCGCGTCATGACGTCTGCGCTGCCGTCGGGACTCGTGGTCGGCGCCGCGACGTTCACCTCCTACCTGGTGGCCTACCAAGGCCGCGAGGCCACTGCGACCGAGCAGACGCAGGCGTCGACCGCCGCGCTGATCACGCTGCTGGTGACCGGGGTGTGGGTGCTGGCCGTCGTGGCACGGCCCTATCAGTGGTGGCGGGTGGCGTTGGTCGCGGTGTCAGGTCTGGCCTACGTGGTGATTTTCAGCATTCCGCTGGCGCGCGAGTTGTTCATGCTGGACGTCTCGAACGTGAAGACCACCTCGATAGCGCTGGTTATCGGCCTTATCGGGGCGGCCGCGATCGATGTCATCTGGTGGGTGCAGGGAGCGATTCTCGGGGAGCGACGCACGTTGTGGCGGTCGGAGTAGCGTAAGGCCCATGGCATTCCTCGACAAGGTGAAGAATCTGCTGGCCAAGAACGCCGACAAGGTGGACACCGCGATCGACAAGGCCGGTGACATCGTCGACAAGAAAACGCAGGGCAAATACACCCAACACGTCGACAAGGTGCAGGACGCCGCCAAGAAGGCCGTCGACAAGAGCAACCCGCAGACTCCCTGACGCATGGCCAAACTGTCCGTCTCCGTCGACGTTCCACTGCCGCCGGAGAAGGCGTGGGCGTGCGCTTCTGACCTTTCCCGGTACAAGGAATGGCTGACCATCCATCGGGTGTGGCGCAGCAAGTTGCCGGAGAACCTCGAAAAGGGCGCGGTTCTCGAATCCATCGTCGAGGTCAAGGGCATGCCCAATCGGATCAAGTGGACCATCGTCCACTTCAAGCCGCCCGAGGCGATGACGCTCAACGGCGACGGTAGGGGCGGCGTCAAGGTCAAGCTGATCGCCAAGGTCAAACCCGATGGCGACAACTCAACCCTTACCCTCGATGTGCACCTCGGCGGTCCAGCATTGTTCGGGCCGATCGGCATGGTGGTGGCCGGCGCGCTCAAGGGCGACATCCGCGAGTCTCTGAATCGCTTCAAGTCGGTGTTCGCGCCGGCTTGAGTCAGCGGCGAAATCGCTTGGAGACCAGCTTGGTGAACTCGACCGTCGAGCGGCGGACGGACTCGAGTTCCATCGACACGCCCGGGTGGTCAACGCGATCGACTGGATCTGCCGCGCTCCCAAGGGATTGATCGCGGTGGAGGATGTTCCGCAGGCCGAGGTCATTCGCGGGTTGATGTGGTGACGGCCTCGTTGATCGGCGTGTCGCCGGAGATTACCTCGAACGTCTGACCGCCGGTGCCGGGCGTGTCGAGAACCGCGAGCAGTACCGCCGCGACGTCCTCACGGGGGATGCTGCCGCGTCCGGTATCGTCCGCGATCGTCACCCGCCCCGTCCCCGGATCGTCGGTGAGCAGACCCGGGCGCACGATGGTTGACGTGAGCGCGTTTCGGGCTCGGACATTGTCGTCCGCAGCGCCTTTCGCGCGCAGGTACGCCACGAAGACCGGATCGCCTGCGTCGTCGGGAGCCTCCGCGTCGGCACCCATCGATGAGATCATCAAATAGCGAACGACTCCCGCGGATTCGGCCGCGTCCGCGAGCAGAATCGCCGCATCACGGTCCACCGTCTCTTTACGCGCCGATCCGCTACCGGGACCGGCCCCCGCCGCGAACACGACCGCGTCGGCATTTCGCAGATGTGTCGCGACCTCGCCGACTGAAGCGTTCTCCAGATCCACGACCAGAGCGTCGGCTCCTGCTGATTCCAGGTCACCGGCATGTGCCGGATTGCGAATGAAGCCGGCAACCGAAACGCCGCGTTGCGACAGCAGCCGCTCGAGGATCAGGGCTATCTTGCCGTGCCCGCCGGCGATGACCACCCGCGTCATGCGGCCAAGACCTGGGAGTCATCGGCGAAGCCCTTGAACTCCAGTGCGTTTCCGGCAGGATCGAGCAGGAACATCGTCCACTGTTCACCGACTTCGCCGTCGAAGCGCACATCGGGCTCGATGACGAACTCGACACCGGAGTCGCGCAACCGGTCGGCCAGCTTGTGAAACGCAGGGATGGCCAGGATCAGGCCGAAGTGCGGTACCGGAACATCGTGGCCGTACACCGGGTTGCGGATCCGGGATACGCGACTCGGCGCAAGATGCGTGACGACCTGGTGACCGTGAAGGTTCCAGTCCACCCAGGTGCCCGCACTGCGCCCCTGCTCGAGCCCGAGCACCTCACCGTACAACTGGCGGGCGGCGGATAGGCCGTCGACCGGCATCGCTAGGTGGAAACGCGGGGTGGGGAAGTCGAGAACTGTCATATGTCTCTTTCTAGTCCTCCGCTGGAGGCAGGCCCAGGCTTGTGAAGTAGTCACGGGTGCGAGCGGCGATGGCCTTCGCGCTGCCCTCCGGTGCGGGATACATATCCTGTTCGATGATCAGCCGCAGGTCCCGATTCAACACCGCAAGGTCGTCGAGCAGCGGCTGCATGGCCGGGGCTCCCAGTGGCGGCTCGATCATGGCGCCTCGCTGGATGGCCTCGTAAAAGCCAACGCGCTCTTCGCGGGCTTGCGCGGCCACCCGCGGATTCACCTGTTTGAGGTGGATGTAACTGATCCGGTCGGGGTGCCGGCTGATGATGTCGCGGTTGTCGCCGCAGCAATATTCGACGTGACCCGTGTCGAGGCACAGCGAGACGAATTTCGGATCGGTGTCGTCGAGGAACATGTCGATGAACCGCTGGGTGTCGACGTGCGTGTCGACGTGCGGGTGGAAGCCGAGGCGCACATCGAACTGTTCCGCAACCAGCTTGCCGAGCTGCGATTGACCATCGACCAGGTCTCGCCACTGCTCTGCCGTCAGTTCCGCAGGCTGGGTGAGCGCACCCGTGTGCAGGTCGGTGTACATCTCCGGTAGCGCCACCAAGTGGTGTACGTCCATCGCGGCGAGCAGTTCGCAGACCGCGAACGCATCGCGACGGCCCTCCTCGAATGCATCGGCGCCTCGATGTGTGGCGGTGCCGACCGTTCCGCCGGTCAGGGTGAGGCCGCGTTTGCCCACTTCGTCCTTGAGCTGTTCGGGATGGGTGGGGAGATAGCCGAACGGACCCAGTTCGATTGTGCGGAAACCCGATTCGACGACTTCGTCGAGAAATGTTGACCAGTGCGGCTGCTTGGGGTCGTCCGGGAACCAGATGCCCCACGAATCGGGAGCGGTGCCGAGGTGTAGGCGCGCGTATGAGGTCATCGTGACGTGTCCTTTCAGGCCGAGGCCAGCGCGGTGGCAGTGGTCGAGACAACGGGGGCTGCGCTCAGCGCCGACTCCTGGGCTGCGTCGATGATCCGCATGACGCGGTAGGCCGACGGAAAGCTGGTGTCCATGGGCGTATTGGCGACGATGCAGCGGACGAAGTGCTGGACTTCGGCGACGAACGCTTCCGCGTAGCCGGTGCCGACCCCGCCACCGGGCATGGCCGCGACATCGGTGAAGTACGGATGCTGTGGTCCGGTGATGACGCGTCGAGCCCCCGCCAGCGAGGCCGGACCGCCGTCGGTGTGCACGTGGAACTCGCCTGCGGCAATGGAATCGAACCGCGCGTGACCGCGTGAGCCGTGGATCTCGAGCCCGAGAGAGTTGGGCACGCCGCACGCCGTGCGGTTGACGTGAATCTGCCCGACGGCTCCATTGGCCAATTCGACTGTCAACAGGGCGATGTCGTCAGTGTCGACGATGCCGAACTCTGAGGTGCCCGGAATGTTGCGGCGGTCGATCACCGTGCGCAGTGTCGACGAGATGATGTCGCTGATCGGGGCGATGACGTATTGCACGGCATCGATTGCGTGGGTGCCGATATCGATCAGCGCACCCGCCCCCGCGGTGTCCTTCGCGTACCGCCAGCTGAACGGTGCCTCGGGCGAGGCCGCGTAATCGGCGTTGTACCACGCGGTGAAGCTGTGCACCCTGCCAATCTCGTTCGCGGCCAACAGATCGTGGACCGCGGCCAGTCCGGGCAGGCGGCGAAAAGAGAACCCGACGCCGGTGACCGCGGTTGACTGTTCGGCCAGTGCAACGAGTTCGGCGCCTCGGCGGCGTTGCGCCCGAGCGGCTTTTCGGTGAGGACATGCTTGCCGGATCGCAGAATCGCGGGGAGTACCTGGGCATGGACGCTGTTGGGCAGCGCGACACTGATGGCATCGATGCTCGGATCGTCGAGGACACGGCGCACATCCGCGGTGGCTTCCGCGTAGCCGTCCGGTCCGCCGTTTCGACGGGCGAGCTCAACGTTCGGGTCGACGACGACCGCGAGGTCGATGCGAACCGACTCGAGGCCTGCGGCCATCGAGACGTTGCGGTATCCGAACGCGTGCGCTTGTCCCGCCGCGCCCGCACCTACGAGCGCGACCTTGATGGTCGTTTGTGCCGGCGTCGAGAAGGACGACGATATGGGCCCGGCCATCGAGCGGGCCTTCGCCAGCGGCAAGACCGCCGTCGTCCATGTGTGCATCGATCCGAAGGCCAATTCGGAGGAGGTGCCGAAGTACGACGAATTCCGAACTTGGTACGCCGAGGGAACGCAGTAGGGAAGGGTAGAGGCATGCGTGAGTACCTGAAGTTCTACATCGACGGTCAGTGGGTCGATCCGGTCGAGCCGAAGTCGTTGGACGTCGACAACCCGACCACCGAGCAGGTGTCCGGCAGGATCGCACTCGGCGCCGCGGCCGATGTCGACAAGGCCGTGAAGGCGGCACGGAAGGCGTTCGCCACCTGGTCGCAGACCACCCGGGAAGAGCGTCTGGACGTGCTGCAGGCGATCCTCGCGGAGTACAAGAAGCGGGCGGGTGAACTCGCCAACGCGATCACCGAGGAGATGGGCGCACCGGCCTCGCTGGCGGCCGGCCCGCAAGTCAGGCTCGGCATCGGCCACCTGGCGACGGCCATCGACGTACTGAAGAACTTCGAGTTCTCCGAACTGCACGGTTCCACGTTGGTGGTGAAGGAGCCGATCGGTGTCTGCGGACTGATCACGCCGTGGAACTGGCCGATCAACCAGATTGCCTGCAAGGTCTACCCGGCCTTGGCGACCGGCTGCACGATGGTGCTCAAGCCGTCCGAGGTGGCGCCGTACTCCGCGCAGATCTTCACCGAGATCATCAACGCCGCAGGCGTTCCCGCGGGTGTGTACAACCTTGTCTACGGCGACGGGCCCGGCGTGGGCGTCGCGTTGTCGAGCCATCCCGATATCGACATGGTGTCCTTCACAGGGTCGACGCGTGCCGGCGTCGACGTCGCGAAGAACGCCGCGCCGACGGTGAAGCGGGTGACGCAGGAGCTCGGCGGCAAGAGCCCGAACATCGTGCTGGACGACGAGGACTTCGCGAAGAGCGTGGTCGCCGGTGTATCGGTGATGATGATGAACAGCGGGCAGAGCTGCAACGCGCCGTCGCGCATGCTGGTGCCGAACTCCCGCAAGGACGAAGCCGTCGCCGTCGCCAAGGCCACCGCCGAGCAGGTGAAGGTCGGCGACCCGAACGAGAAGACCGCGATCGGACCGGTGGCGTCCAAGGCGCAGTTCGACAAGATCCAGGGCCTCCTGCAGAAGGGTATCGACGAGGGCGCGACCGTCGTCGTCGGCGGTCCGGGTCGCCCTGACGGGCTGGACACCGGGTACTACGTCAAGCCCACCGTCTTCGCCGACGTCACCAACGACATGACCATCGCGCGGGAGGAAATCTTCGGCCCGGTGCTGTGCATCCTCGGCTACGACGATCTCGATCAGGCCCTCGAGATCGCCAATGACACGGATTACGGTCTGGCGGGCTATGTCTCGGCGGCAGATCTAAACGCCGCTCGTGCGGTCGCGCGCCGGATCCGCGCAGGCTCGGTGGCGATCAACCACGCCTTCGACATGAACGCGCCGTTCGGTGGCTACAAGCGCAGCGGCAACGGGCGCGAGTGGAGCGAGTTCGGCTTCCACGAGTACCTCGAGATCAAGAGCGCGCTCGGCTATGCGCCGGAGTCGTCCTAGTCGTCGCCGAGAGTACGGCCTATGACGAAATTCGGCTGAAATCCGTCAACGACCGTACTCTCGGCGCAATGAGGGGCGAAAAGTACGAGTACGGAATCGATTTCGACGGCATCGCGGCCATCGACATCCACACGCACGTCGAGGTCGATGGGCACGGCCGCAAGGCCTACGACGACGAGCTGGTCGACGCCGTAGGTCAGTACTTCAAGATGGGACCCGGTGCGTTGTCGAGCGTCGACGCGCTGGCCGACGAGTACCGGCGGCACAACACCGCCGCGGTGGTCTTCACCATAGACGCGCGCACGGGAATGAGGCACGTGCCGAACTCGGTCGAGGACCTCGTCGCGGGCGCGGTGCGCAACAACGACGTGCTGATCCCGTTCGGCAGCGTCGACCCGTGGCACGAGCGACGCGCGGTGCACCGCGTCCATGAGCTGGTCCGCGACTACGGCGTAAAAGGCTTCAAGTTCCACCCCAGCATGCAGGCCTTCGAGCCGAACGACCGCCGCTTCTACCCGATCTACGAGGCGATCGCCGAGGCGGAGGTGCCCGCCCTGTTCCACACCGGGCAGACGGGCATCGGTGCGGGACTGCCGGGCGGACACCGCATCAAGCTGCGCTACTCCGACCCGATGCTGCTCGACGACGTGGCCGCCGACTTCCCGGAGCTGACGATCGTGATGGCCCATCCCGCTGTGCCCTGGGTCGACTCGCAGATCGCGATCGCGACGCACAAATCGAATGTGTTCATCGATTTGTCGGGGTGGAGCCCGAAATACTTCCCGCCGCAGCTGGTGCGCGCCGCCAACCGTCAGCTGCGCACGAAGGTGCTGTTCGGAACGGACTACCCGTACATCCAGATGGACCGGTGGCGCCGCGACTTCGAGGCTCTCGACATCGATCCGGCCGTGGTGCCGCTGATCTTCAAGGACAACGCGCTGAAGGTGCTCGGCGTCAAGCGACGGTGCAGCTGATCGTCGACAACGGCGGCAGCGTGATCCAACCTGTCGGCACCCGACGCTTGAGGCAAAAATAGGGGTATGTCCAGCAGCCCCAGGATCTACGTCAAGGCGTGCATCAACGGTGCCCGCACCCCGGACCAGCACCCGAACCTGCCGATCACGCCGGAGCAGTTGGCGGAGGAAGCGGTCGCCGTGCACCAGGCCGGGGCCAAGGCGGTGCACATGCACCCGAAGACCACCGACGGCGTCGACTCCCTTCTTGCGAGGGACGTCGACGCCGCGGTGTCGGCGGTGCGCCACGCGGTGCCGGGTCTTCCATTGGGGGTGACGACGGGGTACTGGGCTCTGCCCGATGCGGACGAGCGGTTGCGCGCCGTCGAGGCGTGGGGCGTGCTGCCCGACTTCGCGTCGGTCAATTGGCACGAACCCGGCTCGGACGAGCTGGCCCGGCTGTTGCTGAGCAAGGGCCTGGGGGTCGAGGTCGGCATCTTCCACGCCGAGGCGGCCGAATCCTGGGCAGCATCGGAGTTCGCGCGGCACTGCATGCGGGTGATGATCGAAATGCAGGGCGACGCTGACATTGCCACCGCCGACGACCTGCTGAGTCAGGTCTTGGCG
Source organism: uncultured Actinomycetota bacterium (assembly GCA_963715885.1). GTDB lineage: Bacteria > Actinomycetota > Actinomycetes > Mycobacteriales > Mycobacteriaceae > Mycobacterium. The sequence goes on along the minus strand of CAVQSK010000015.1, from coordinate 78,423 downwards.
GCCGGTTCGCCGGCACCGGTGCTGCTGCATGGTCTCGACGAAAGTTGTTGGCCGCTGCTGGAACACGCCGGAGTGCGTGGCGTGCAGACCCGCATCGGCATGGAGGACACCCTGCGTTTGCCGGACGGCTCGCCTACTCCGGACAACGCGGCTCTGGTGTCCGCGGCGGTGCAGTTGCTCAGTCGGTAGGCGGGGCCAGGGCGAAGTCGGCGTAGTCGAAACCCGGTATCACCACGCAGCTGACCAGGCTGGGTTCGTCGTCGCGGGGACGGGCCCGCTGCCAGTGCCCGGGCGGTACGACATGCTGCGGGTGCTCTCCTGCGGCGATGTCCGCGCCGAGCAGATGCGTTGTGGCACCGGCCTGTTCGGGTCCGACTTGGAGCAGCAGCGGGCTGCCGTGGTGATAGAGCCATAACTCGGCGCTGCGCACCGTGTGCCACGCCGACTGCTGACCGGGCATGAGCAGGAACAGGATTGCCGTTCCAGCGCTGCGTGGGCCGGTGTAGTCCGGCGGCAGGGCGGATTGGGGTACCGTCAACTCGCTGCGCCAAGTTTCCCGGTACCAGCCGCCCTCCGGGTGAGGGGACAGGTCGAGCCGACGCGCCCAGTCCGGAAGTTCGCTCATCGCTCGGCCCCCCTTTTCGGTGTCGGACACCCCACAGTAGAGACCTGACCGGTCTCTCACACGGGATAGGCTCAACTTATGGCTCGCCTGCGCCCCGGTTGGCTGGTCGCGCTGTGCGCGGCGATCCTCGCGGTCAGCGCCTGGTTGCCATGGCTGATCAGAAGGGCCGACGGCGGCGGCCGGGCGAACGCAATCGGCGGCATCGTCGGCACGATGCCGGTGCCGCCGCCGGGATTCGGGGTCGGACAGCTCATCGTGCTGCTGGCGGCCACGTTGATCGTGGCGGGAGCGATGGCCGCGCGTGGCCTTTCGGCACGGTTGGCATCGTCGGCGGCACTGGCCATTTCAGTGCTGCTGGTGGTGCTCACGGTGTGGTACTACCGGCTCTACGTGTATCCGCCGGTGTCTGCAGGTTATGGGATCTATCTGGGCGCTGCGGCGGCGATCGCCGCGGTACTTCTGTCGGTGTGGGCGATGGCAGCCGCATGGGCGGCGGCCGGCCGAAACTCATGAACGGGTTCGTCGAGCCGGTTACCTTGACCGGCGACCGGTGGGTGGCGCTGGAACCGCTTACCCGTGAACACATTCCGGAGATCGCCGCGGCCGCCGCCGACGGCGAACTCGGTGCTCTGTGGTTCACCCATGCACCGAAATCGAATGCCGCGGAGCAGTGGGTGGAGACGCGACTGTCGGCGCAGCACCCCGATGAGGGCCTGACGTTCGTGGTGCGAAGCCTCGACGGCACGCTCGTCGGGTCGTCAAGCTATCTGCATGTCGATGCCGCCAACCGGCGACTCGAGATCGGTAACACGTGGTATGTGGCGTCCGCGCGGCGCAGCGGGGTCAACAGCGAGACCAAGCTGTTGATGCTCGGTCACGCCTTCGACGAGTTGCGCTGTGTAGCGGTCGAATTCCGCACGCACTTCTTCAACTTCGCCAGCCGGGCGGGCATCGAGCGGCTGGGCGCCAAGCTCGACGGCATACTGCGCAGCCAGCAGGTGCTGCCCGACGGGTCGCGGCGCGACACCGTCGTGTACTCGATCCTCGACATCGAATGGCCTGCGGTGCGGACCCACTTAAACGCCCGGCTAGCGGCTTTTAGCTAACCAAATAACAAAGGGCACCTGCTGTTTTGGGCCGCTTAGCATACGACTGAGGTACGGCATAGGACGGCTACGATACGGCTACGTTGGGGGTACAGGCGGGGTACGGGTACCGGTGCGGGCGGCGACTAAATCCCCGAGGAGGACGGCGGCGCACTGAACACGCTGACCGAGCCGCCCGCGCCCGTACGGCCCGCCGAGGCAACCATTCTGCCGTTCACTCGTCGGTCGAGTTAGTTGGGTCTAGCACCGGCGAGCATTCTCCGGTTCGTCGGTTCCGCGGTCTACCGTTCGACACATGCCTTGGATTCTGCTGAGCTATGGAGGCCCGACGCAGCATGTTGTGCGGTTGTGTGACGCTCGCGACCTCTCTTGCTTTGAAACGCGCCCTTACTTGATGCCGACGACCATTGAATCGGGACCGACAAGGTGCTCGACATAGCTGTCTTTGAAGCCCGTTTCGGACATCCAGGCGCGGCAGTCTGGACCCGTGTAGTCGAAGCCACCCGGCCCCTCGATCAGCATGTTGAGACTCATCAGGAGGCCGAACGCGTTTTCGCGCCGGTCGTCGTCGATGATTGCTTCGTAGACGATCAGTGCCCCACCCCTCGGCAGCGCGTCGTAGGCTTTCTGCAGGAGTAGGCGCTTTTGGTCCAGGTCCCAGTCATGAAGGATGTGGCCCATGATGAGCACGTCGGCGCTGGGCAGCGGGTCGGCGAAAAAGTCACCGGCCGTGAAGCTGAGGCGGTCGGTGAGCCCCAATCGGGCGACGTACGAGTTGAAGATCGGCTCTACGGGCGGCCGGTCGAAGCCGCCGCCAGTCAGGTGGTCATGGGCAGTCGCGATTGCGACTGGGACGGCGCCTTGTGCGCAACCGATGTCGATCACGCTGCCGTAGTCGCGCCAAGGGAACTTAGCCGCAATCGCTTCGCCCGTCGCGCGGCTGAGTCCGGTCATCGCGCTTGTGAACTGCGCGAGCTTTTCCGGATCGGCGTATAGCGTGTCGAAGAAGTCGTCTCCGGACTTCACCTCGCTCTGCGGCTGCCCGGTCCGCAGACCCTCGGTCAGCGATCCCCAGAACGGGTAGCTGCGTGTGTTCGCCATCTCCAACATCCCACCAACGTAAGAGGGCTTGGACGTGTCTAGGAAGAGTTCGGTCGCCGCAGTGTTCGAGTATCGGGCGCCGTCGCGCGTGAGCATCCGGAGCGCGACCAAGGCGTCGAAGAAATCCCTCGCGCTGCGCGGATGCAGGCCGAGTCGCTCGCGGAGCTCCTCAGCATCGAGTGGGCCGGCCTCGCTGAGAGCCGCAAACAGCTTCAGCTCGACCGCGCTCAGCAGCGCCTTCGAGCCCCAGAACGCAAGTCCTAGCTGCAGGATCGCGTCGGGGGTCACCGGTTCGGCTTGTTCAGCAGCTGTCACTAAATCGGGTTTTGTCATCCGATGCCTCCCGGTAAACCGATGGTTTGCCAGACGAAATACTGCCATGTAGACAGGATCCGAGCAGGGCGTTCACAGCTTTCCTGACGGCGGTGTAATCCCGTGGGACGATGTTTTTTTATGGCAGCGGAGTCCGAAGATCTGCTCAAGAAATTGCGCGAACTCTGCTTGGCACTGCCGGACGTCACTGAACGTCCGACCCATGGCGCGCCCACCTGGTTCGTCCGCAAGAGGTCGTTCGCGAAGTTCGTCGATCCAGAACAGCATCGGCTCGACCAGCCCCACGTTGCGTTCTGGGCCGCCGCCCCGCCCGGAGCCCGTCAAGAGCTCGTCGCGGCGGATCCACGGCGATTCTTTGTCCCTTGCTTCGGAGGCTACGACTGGATAGGGATGCGGCTTGACGAGCGGGCAGAAGGCCCCGATTGGGACGAAGTGGGCGAAATCCTGACGGATGCTTATCGCCAGGTCGCCCCGAAGTTCCTCATCGCGAGGCTCGACTAGATCGCCTCGATCTGCGCGCCGGTGAGCGGCCGGGTGCACTGATCGCAGGTGAGCACCGGACTGAACGGGCGTGTGCAGGCGGTGTGCGTCATGACCACCGCCGGGCCCTCGGGCGCCCAGTACCACCGCTGCGCCCACTGCAGGGCGGTGACCAGCACGGGATACAACGCCCGGCCCTTCTCAGTGGGCTGGTAGCGGTTGTCGTCCCCAACCGCGAGTACGCCATTGGCGGTGAAGATCGACAGCCGGTCAGCGATCGAACCGGGTGGTGCGCCAAGCTGGGTCTGAAAGTCGGTGAATCGGCTCATGCCGACGAATGCGCCGACCAGCAAGGCGAACGCCCAGCGATTGCCCAGAACGCTCATGGTCTGCGGGAACAGGCCCGCGGCGGCGTCGGCGCGGTCGGCTTCTGAGCGCCGCCGCGTTGCAGCCACCGGCATCGATCGTGGCCACGAACCGCTCGGACCCCACTGTGCCACAACGTCTTTCTCGGTGGTGGTCTGGTCACATGAGCCGCAAGTGACCAGCGGAGCGAAGTCGCCACCGCATGTCGTGTGGCGCATGCCGGGCAGCGGCTCTGCATGGTCGGGTACCCAGTGACGCTCCCATTCCCAGATCGACAGCAGCACCGGCCAAAGCGACCTACTCTGCGGGGTGACGAGGTATTCGAACCGCGGCGGATTCGCCTGATAGGCACGGCGTTCCAGCAGCCCATCGCTGCTCAGTGTCCGCAGGCGCTGCGTCAGTACCGAGTTGGAGATCGGCAGTCGGGCCATAAAGTCGCCGTACCGCGTCGCGCCCACCAGCGCCTGCTGGATAACCAGCAGCGTCCACTCGTCGCCCAGAACGCCGAGCATGCGACCGACGGCGTTGGTGCCAGACCGCGCCACCTACAGCCCAATCGCAGCGGCCGCGGAGTCGGCCTTACGCCACCGCCGCAGTTCCGACCCGGGGGCCCACGTGGAGTGGGTTCCGCTGGAAATCCGTTCCGGCAGGGCCAACTTGCACACCGGTCCGTCGGCGACCCGGGCAGCGTCGAAGACCAGGCAGTAGGAGGCCTCGGCGGTCATGTCGGTGGTCAGCGTGATCAGATACCCGTCGTCCTCCGACCTGCTGCCGATTCGCGGCGCCATCGCGGTCTCGCTGCCGTACACCCCATCGTCGAAGGCGAACCGCTCCTCGGATCCCGTCACCAGGTCGTGCTTGACCAGCCCGTCGAACAGGAACCACGATGGCTTTCCCGTCGCGGCATACGTGTAGCGGTAGAGCGCTCCGGAATAGCCGGCGTTGATCATGCCGAACTCCGTAATGCTGTCCGACAGTTGCTCTTCCGAGACGCGGCCGGTGACCAGATTGAACCGCCACCGGTGCAGACGGGCCTGCATGCGGTCCAGCGCGAGGAAACGGAATGCCCGCTGCCACTTGTTGCCCATGCCGTTGTCGGCGGGTTCCGGGTCGCCCTGGAAGAACCCGTCCAGCACGATCTCGTCGCCGTCCTCGTAGGCGTTCGTGAAGTGCAGGACGTACGTGGGCTCGGCCTCGAACCACTGAACCTCCGAGGTGGAGCCGCGACGCGGGATGACGGCGAAGCGCGACGGCATGTCGCGATGGAACCGCGCGACGTGGGCGTTGCGCTCCAGGTACTCAGGCTCCCAGAACAGCGGAAAGTCGTTGAGAATGGCGTAGTTCTCGGTGAACGCCATGTCGTGCGGCAGCCGCGGTCCCGGCAGATCGACGTCGACGTAATGCACGAGCGAGCCACGTTCGTCGACCACGCCGTAGTGCATGTACGGCGCCTGCTTGCTGTAGTTGAAGAACAGCAATTCGCCGGTCTTGTCGTCGACCTTGGGGTGCGCCGACACACCCCAGTCGAAGGGGAACGCGCCGCCCCAATCCTCCTTGCCCAGAGTGTCGCCCGAGCAGGGGTCAAGGCGGTAGAGGTCACCGCACTGGTAGAAGCTCGTCAGCGCGGTGCCGCGGTGCACGATCACGTCGGTGCTCGACGCGTCCTTCATCAGACCTCGGGCGCCCCAGCCGTGTTCTCGCTTGGCCAGGTCGACGGGCTCGGCCAGGCCGGGCCATAGCGGGCCACCCGCCTCGTTCTCCGCAAGAAATCCTTCGGTTCGGACAAACCTGTTGCGGTAGAATGCTTTTCCGTCGCGGAACCCGACGACGTGCATCATGCCATCACCGTCGAACGGGTGATACGCCTTCAGGGCAGGGTGCAGCGGGTTCTCGGTGTTGCGCAGATACACACCATCGAGGTCGTGCGGGATCTCGCCGTTGAGGGCGGTCAGGTCGTCGGCGTCCCACTCGGTGGTCTGCGGGCGCCACGGGCCCGTGCGGTACGGGTGTTCGTCGTCTTCGGGCAATGTGGAAAGGAACTTGCCGACGATCTCCACCTCCACCGCTAGGACCTCTCTGCTGCGCGGACCACGAAGCTGACGGTGGTGGCGGTGCTTCCACCGAAGTTCAGCGTGCCGAACGTCTTTGCGCCCTCGACCTGATAGTCGCCGGCGGTATCGCTGACTTGCTTGGCCGCGTCGACGAGCATCCGCACACCCGATGCGCCGACGGGATGGCCACCGCCTATGAGCCCGCCGCTGGGATTGATCGGCAGCCGGCCGTCGATCTCGATTTCGTTGTTCTCAATGGCCTTCCACGACTCGCCCGGGCCGGTCAGGCCGATGTGGTCAATGGCGAGATACTCGCTCGGAGTGAAGCAGTCATGGACCTCGAAGCCGTGAAGGTCGTCGAGGGCGACGTGTGCGCGTTCGAACGCGTCGAGCACCGCCTGCCGCACATGGGGCATCACGTAGGGATCATCGGCGCTGCGGTCGAGCTTCTGCTGCAGGCCAAGTCCGACCGTGCGGTGCCCCCAGCCGTCAATACGGCCGATCGGTCGCGCGCCGGGGTGGTCGCGCAGGTACTCGTCGCTGACTAGGACGAGACCTGCTCCGCCGTCGGTCATCTGGCTGCAGTCGAATCGCCGCAGCCGGCCGTCGATCACGGGATTGGCCTCGTCATCGTCCGGTAGCGGATCGGGCACCGTCCAACCGCGGGTCTGCGCATTCGGATTGCGGCGCGCATTCGCGAAGTTCAGTTGCGCGATCGCGCGCAGGTGGCCCTCGTCGAGGCCGTAGCGCCGGTCATACTCGTCGGCCACCTGGGCGAACATGTACGGCCACATGAACTTGGCGTCGCCGCCTTCGTGGTCCGTCCATGCGGCGGCACCGAGATGTTCTGCCGCGGTGTCGCCCGGCACGGTCTTCTCCAGTTCGACGCCGATGACCAGGGCCGAGCGGTACGCGCCCGACCGTAAGTCGGCGATCGCCGCCAGCGTCGCGACGCTGCCCGACGCGCACGCGGCCTCGTGCCGGGATGCGGGCGTGTTCCACAGCCCATCGTTAACGCTGGCCGGCATCGCCCCGAGATGAGCCTGACGGGCGAACAACTCACCGAACGCGTTGGCGACGTGCACCACGTTGATGTCCGAGGCGTCCAATTCGGCCGCCGCGAGGGTGTTATCCACCACCTCGGCGGTCAGATCGGCGAAGTCACGAGCTTCCCGGGTGAGGTTGCGCGCGAAGTCGCTCTGGTAGCCGCCGAGGATCCAGACGTTGTCCATGCTCAGGATGGTACTACAACTAAGAGAGTGACTCGGACACGTTCCTCAAGAGCGGCCCCGCCGGCTCGATGTCTGAACCGACGAGACCTAGCAGATGCGACGGTCGACCAGCGCACCCGCCTGCAATGGGGCATGCCCGTTGTAGTCAAGGACAAACGCGAACCGTCGTAATTGTCGTGTGCGGCTGAGCGTCAACGGGAAGACTTGGAATATGCCGTCGCCGCAAAGTTACGACCTGGCTCAACGCATGGCCGAGCTGGCGCGCGCCGTAGCGGCGCCGCGCAGCCTGGAAGACGTGCTGTGCGACGTCACGGCGACGGCGTTGGAATTGATTCCGGGAGCCGAGACTGCGGGCGTCTTGCTCCTTGCTGCTGGTGGAAAATTCGACTCCCTGGCTGGGACGTCCGATCTGCCGCACCGACTCGACGAACTGCAGGTGAAGTACAACGAAGGTCCGTGTGTTGAGGCGGCTCTCGATGCTCTGATCGTGCGCACTGACGATTTCCGTGAAGAACGGCGTTGGCCTCGATATTCAGCGGCGGTGATCGAGATCGGTGTGCTCAGCGGGTTGTCGTTCAAGCTGTATACCAGTGACCGGACCGCGGGGGCGCTCAACCTGTTCTCGTTCAAAACCAACGCCTTTGATGCGGAAGCGGAGACCATCGGCGCCGTGCTGGCCGCCCATGCGGCCGCGGCTATTCTGGCCAGTCGTCACGAGCAGCAGCTGGAGTCGGCGCTTTCCACAAGGGACCGTATCGGTCAGGCGAAGGGCATCATCATGGAGCGGTATGACGTCGACGACGTGCGCGCGTTCGACTTGCTGCGCCAGCTGTCGCAGGACACGAATACCAAGCTCGTCGACGTCGCGCAGCGGGTCATCGATACGCGGGGCAATGCGTAGCCGCCCGGCGGCGGCCGTGTTGGTGGCCGCTGCGGTCCTTACCAGTTGCGCCGCCACCGTGCCCGGAAAGCCGGTGGCGGCCGACACTTCTGGCCCGCCGCCACCGCCCGTCGCGGCGGGCGACCTGGACGGATTGTTGCTCGACCCCGCCGAGATAAATGCGGCGATGAGTGCGACCGGAATGACCGTCGCTGAGGCGTCGAGCCAGATGTGGGACAGCAGTGAGGACATCTCCGACGCCGCCTGCCTGCCGGTCTACGGCGCCGCCGAGTACAAGGTCTATACCGGCACTGGTTGGTCCGCTATGCGCTATGTGAGCCTGCAGGAACCTGGGGAGGATCCCCCGCACTTCGCCGAGCAATCCGTCGTCGCGTTCCCCAACCACGATGTCGCTGCGAAGTTCTTCGCGGGCTCCGACGAGGACTGGGCGCCTTGTGCCGACCGCCGGTACAACCTCAAACTGCGGGAATTCAACATCGACACCCTGTGGACGGTGGGGCAGGTCGAGATCACCGACGGGATGTTGACCACCTCGATGGTCATGGAGGACGGCGACGGCTGGGGCTGCTCGCGAGCGCTGACGGTGGCCAACAATGTCGCTATCGACGTGACGGCATGCAGCTATAACAGAGGCGGCGATGCCCCGGTGACCATCGCCCGAGGCATCGCTGACAAGCTGCCCAAAGGGTGAGTCGGACAACGCCGTTGTCACAGGCGGGTAAATGTGGCGTTGGCGGAGCTCATCCTCCGCGTCAGCGCATCGACTGCCCCAGAGTTTGGTTCAACGCCGCTGAAGCAAGCTTTCGTTGTCCTCCTCAGCCACTCAAGGGTGGTTCGGGGTCTTCACGACTAGGTGGTCTATTCAGCCACTTCCTTAGCCGAAGGAGCTGATCGACCACTATGCCGACGGCTAACAGCACCAGCAGCGTCACGACAATGGCGGTACCCACTCCTTCATCATCTGCTTCGGCGGCCACCGGGAAAACGTAATGCCTCTGTTCGACGTCTGACTTAATTGTTCGGACCATCGCGTGCGGAGCCCAAAACAACCTCCTACCTGGGTATACTGACGGCCAGAGGGCGGAGGGGTGGCAAATGGCAATGTACGCAGTGCGCCCATACAACGGCCCATATGGCGACTTCGAAATCTCGACGCTTTTCTGGGGAGCATTGATCTTCCTAGCGCTGTTCGTGTCCTGTTTTCTCGCGTGGAAAGCGATCGAACGGCTACGCAACCGGAGGCAGTTCGACGGTGCAGCGCTGGAGGGAGGGCACGCGAGGCATCCCGAGGAACCCTCGGAAGCCTGGGCGGACCAGGCGATTTCAAGACCGGCGGCAGATTATGACTACGGCGACATAGGTAGTTTTGGTGGTTTGGGAGGCATGAACCAACGGGAGCAGGAGGAGCTCCTCCTGTTTGCTGGCACCAGGAAGCAACGCAAGGCAATCAAGGAACGGCGCAAAGCGCGCGAGCAAGCGCAGAAGAGTCCCCGTTAGACATCATGACGGCCATTCTGATCTTGGCGTCGCGCTGGCGATCATTGCGGTGGTGATCGCGGTGACGGTGCGGATTGACCGTCTGAACCGTCGGCTGCTCGATCGTCGACGCGACGCCTGGAGGGCCGTGGGCGGCGTCGGCCGCAAGGCTCACAGCGTGGCGATCATCGTGCCGACCAGCGCCAGCATCACGTCGATGGCGAAGAAGATCGGCACGACTTCGGGGTCGTAGAAGAAGCCGTAAGCCGTGAAGATCATGAGTCGACGGTCCTCGACAGCACGCCTGTAGCCTTCCACAAATTGACGAGACTGTCGCAAGATTACGTCTAAGCGACGCCAACTGGTTTCGCCACGCTAAGTGCATTGAGCGGCGCAACTAGTGCGGGCGAACCAGTGATATCCGTCATCGGCCGGCGTCGCGAAAAACGGCACTTGACGGGTGAAGCGGTGTGACTTGTCGCAGCGCAGGATGCGGGTCTCGATTCCCTTGCCATGATGGGCAGATGGCCGAGCGTGATCGCGACGAATCCGGCCGACCCCGAAGCACCCGCCCGCGCGACGCTCTGGGCCGACCCCTTCCGCACGGCAGTGAGGGCGTTTTACGCATCCCGGATGATCTCGAGCTGCCGCCAGCCGAAACCCTCGCGTATGCCCAGGATCTGCTGGACCGTGGCTTGGCATTCAACGCGCATGAGGTGCTCGAGGCCGCATGGAAGAACGGCCCAGACGATGACCGGATGCTGTGGCAGGGCCTGGCCCAACTCGCTGTTGGCATCACCCACATCCAGCGTGGCAACGTCAAGGGGGCAACCACCCTGCTCCGCCGCGCGTCGGCCCGACTTGCCCAGGACGACCGACGGGCGCCATACGCCATCGACGCCGCCCATTTGGTCGCCTACGCCGATGCGCTGATCACCGACCTCGCGGCGGGCGCCGAGATCCCACCGAAGCGTCTGCGACCCCGTCTGGTTGCCGTCCTACCCCAATAGCATGGGGTTGCTGCGGACACGTGGAGCTGCGCAGCTGCTCGTCGAGGACGATGCCGAACGCCGCGATGTTGTGCGGGCGACGGAGATAGCCTCACCCGTGCGTAGGCGGATCGAACGCGCCGTGCGATTGGTAGTGCTGAACTTTCTCCGGCTTGGTCAGCAGGTAGCGGTCGTCCTGCGGGTGGTAAGCCGCCCGCTCGACGTCGCCGGCGAATCCGCGGATCGCATCCATCGATGGCCACCAGCTCAACGTGATGACCTCGGCGCGATCGTCGTCCAGATCGCGAACCGCAATCAGCGCGCCGAGATTGCCTGGCGTCGCACGGTAGTCGGCGAGGCCGGTGTCGCGGATGTAGGCGACGTATTCGTCGGCCAGCTCGCGGCGAAGCTTGCCCCGCCATAAGCCGCACCCACTCCTGCAGCTTGACGAATTCCGTTTGGAGACGGAACAATTCAGCCTCGTAAACGTCGTTGGGAATCTCGCTCTTTTTCAGCGGCCTCCCTGATTTGACAACCGCGCCTGAGCCCGCGGACACGATCACCCCCACGCCACACGCATCCTCGCCCGCGCCTGGCTCTACGTCATCTGGCATTGCTGGCAGACCAACACCGCCTACAAACCCGCCAACCACCGAGCACTCCAGAACCTACTGAAACAGCATCAACACACCGCGGCTTACACAGGACAACTCATACGGGTGAACTCCTGCACCAGTTCCCCGGTTGCGGGATTCACAGTGGCGATGAGCGACCGCTGTTGCACTGCGGCTGACTTGGCGTGCATTTCCCGATTAGGCCTGCGTCGCCGCTGTGGCGCCACGACCTGGAAGGCCGAACCGGGGCGAGGAACTTGCTCCTGCTGGTGTGGTTCGGCCGCTGCCCGCGCGACGTACCGTCGGAGGACAAGAACGTTCCCGAACCGTGAGCCGGCCCGGGGAACCCTCCGCGGTGGCGTTAACTCGCTGGCGCCACCGAGCCATCGGGCAGACTGTGACTTGTCTGCTCGGTGCCGAGCGTGATCTGTACTGTCTTCGTGGCACCGGCGGGGTCCAGGTAGGTCAAGGTCACCCGAGCACCCGGCGTCTTGGCCCGCACCGCTGCCACAAGCGCGTCGGACGTGTCGATGGGCTCGTTGTCGATCTTGGTGACCACGGACCTGGCCGGCAGCCCCGCCGCCTTAGCGGCACCGCCATTGGTCACCGCGGCGATCCTGGCGCCCTCGCCATCTGGGTCGTCCGCCACCCGAACACCGAGGGTTGCGTAGGAAGCACGTCCGTCTGTGGCGATCAGGTCATCGGCAATGCGCTTCGCCTGGTCGACGGGGATGGCGTAATTGAGACCGATCGAATCCCCGGTCGGAGACGTGCCCGCCGAAGTCACTCCGATCAACTCGCCGTTCTCATCGACAAGGGCTCCGCCGGAGTTTCCAGGGTTGATCGCGGTGTCCGTTTGGATCGCCTCGTAGAGGGGGTCCTGTTCACCTAGTTCCCCCGGGCTGGACATGGGGCGGTGCAGGGCACTGATGATGCCCGAGGTGACCGTGTTCTGCAGGCCCAGGGGTGAGCCGACGGCTACCACCCGTTGTCCAACACGAAGGTCCGCCGATGACCCCACGGTTATCGGGGTGAGCCCGCTGAGGCCGTCGACCCGAATAACGGCGATGTCCGTCGCCGGATCCAAGCCCACCACTGAGAACGGCGCCGTGCGGCCGTCCTGCAACCTGACCGAGGCCTTCACCTGGTCGGTGGAAATCCGGCCATTGAAGAAGCCCCCCACGACGTGGTTGTTGGTCAAGATCAGGCCGTCCGCGGACAAAATGATGCCCGAACCCTGCATGTCTTCCTCGTCCGTGTGAATCTGGATCTCCACGACGCTCGGCAGCACCTTTTGAGCGACCTGCTCGATCGAGTTGGAGACGGGAACCGGCGGACTGCTGAGAACGCTGGCCGGGCTGGAAACTTGCGTGTGTGCGCTTGGCGAAGACTTCTCCACAGCAGCGCCGACGGCTCCGCCGGTGCCGGCGATCACCAGCGCCGCGGCCAGCGCTGCGAGCACCACACGAGCGCGGGAATGGTTGCGGTACTGGCCATTCGTATCTGGCCGGGATTGGCTCGAGATCCTGAAGGTTGCCGGCTCAGACGACTCGGCCGGATTGGCGGGCTGTGCTGAGAAGTTGTCGGTCATGTCTAGGGCTCACTCTCTCTGAGTTGGTCGTTTGGGACGGCATCAGGTTCGAACGAGCGCCTTCACGGATTCTTGAAAAGTTCTTTGAGCCACTGCTCGACGTCAACCCGCGTCACAATATGGCCCATGGCGGGTGTCGGGTTCGGGGTTCTCGGACCGCTGGAGATGAGCGTCGACGGCGCGCTGGTGCCCGTGCGCACGCCCAAGCAGCGGGCGGTGCTGGCGATGCTGGTCATCAACCGCAACCGGCCTGTCGGGACGGACTCGCTCATCAACGCGGTATGGGAAGAATCCGCACCGCCGGGGGCGCGGGCCAGCCTGCACTCCTATGTGTCGAACTTGCGCAAACTGCTCGACAGTGTGGGAGTCGACTCAGGCCGGGTGTTGGTCAGCGCACCGCCCGGGTATCGGCTCAGCGTCCCCGACGCCGACTGCGATCTCGGCCGATTCATCATCGAGAAGAACGTCAGCGTACAGGCCGCCGCGGCCGGCAACTTCGAGCAGGCCAGTCGTCACATGTCGGCCGCACTTGCCGAGTGGCGTGGTCCGGTTCTCGAGGACCTGCGGGACTTCGAGTTCGTCAACGCTTACGCGACTGCGCTCGTCGAGGACAAGGTGACCGCTCACTCCGCCCGCGCGGAGGCCGAAATCGCCTGCGGCCGAGCCTCTGCCGTCATCGGTGAACTCGAATCGCTAACAGCGGAACATCCCTATCGCGAGCCGCTGTGGGCGCAGCTGATCACCGCCTACTATCTCGCCGAACGCCAATCCGACGCGCTCGACGCCTATCGCCGGCTGAAGAACACGTTGGCCGACGATCTCGGCATCGACCCGGGCCCGACCATCCGTGCGCTGCACGAGCGGATCCTGCGCCAGGATCCGTTAGACGTCAAACAAGCCGCCAAGAGAACCGCCGCCGCCACCGTCATCAACATCGGCCACCGCACCGCGGTCAGCGCGCAGTCTACGGCGCCCCGGTTGCGCGACGCTTCCGGGCGGTCCTACCCGCTGACGAAGACGGCCACCCGGATCGGGCGCCTGTCCGACAACGACATCGTCCTCGACGACCCGGGTGTCAGTCGCAACCACGCCGTCATCATCGACACCGGCGCCAACTTCGTCATCGCGGATATGCAGTCGGCGAACGGAGTTCATGTGCAGCAGGAGCGAATTCGGAGCAGCGCGACGCTGGCCGACGGCGACAACATCCGCATCTCGGATCACGAGTTCACGTTCGAATTCGAGCCCCGCGATTAGCCGATCCGCAACTCGGTTTTCGCTGTGGCCGCCATGCGGAGGCATTAGCGTGGGGCCTAGCACAACGGTGCCCCACGCAGCCCATCCGTCGGGCTGCCTGAGGGCGAGGAGACGGCGATGAGCGGCACCGACGGAGACTCGCGGGTCGGAACACAGTTCGGCCCGTACCGTCTCAGGCGGTTGATCGGCCGCGGCGGTATGGGCGAGGTCTACGAGGCGGAGGACACCGGCAAGGATCGCGTCGTCGCGTTGAAGCTGTTACCCGAGGGCGTTTCGCACGACCAGGTCTTCCGACAACGGCTGAAGCGGGAGGCGCGCTCGGCAGGGCGGCTTCAGGAGCCACACGTGGTGCCGATCCATGACTACGGCGAGATTGACGGCCTGCTGTACGTCGACATGCGGATGATCGATGGCACCGATCTGCGCAAGATGTTGAGCCGCTTCGGGCCACTGACGCCGGCGCGCGCGGTGGCGATCATCCGCCAGGTCGCCTCGGCCCTTGACGCAGCGCACGAAAGCGGCATAACGCACCGCGACGTGAAACCGGAAAACATCCTCATCACCGGCGACGACTTCGCATATCTGGTCGACTTCGGTATCGCCAACGCCGCCACCGACGAGAAGCTGACCGAAATCGGCACCGCGGTCGGGACCTACGCTTATATGGCGCCGGAGCGCTTCACCAGCGACGAGGTGACGTACCGTGCAGACATCTACTCGCTGGCCTGTGTGCTGCATGAATGCCTCACTGGCTCAGAGCCCTACAAGGCCGACAGCGTGAGCGTCGTCATCACCTCCCACCTGATGCAGCCGATTCCGAAGCCGAGCGAGCTGCGCCCCGGAGTTCCCACTGCGTTCGATGCGGTGATCGCGCGGGGCATGGCCAAGAAACCCGAGGAACGCTACGCCAGCGCCGGGGATCTAGCCCTGGCCGCACACGACGCGCTCGTGCGCCGCGACCAGGACCAGGCGGACACGATCCTGCGGCGCAGCCAGGCCGCGACGATGCCGGAGTCGGCGGTGCCCGGCACGCTATCGCAACCTCAGCCGACGTCAACACCGCAGTCACCGCAGGCGACCCCACCCCCGTCCGAGCCGCAGCCGGGGTCAGCTCCACGCCGGCGCAAACCAGCGCTCATCGCCGGCATCGCCGTGGCGGCGGTCGTCGCGATTGTCCTTGGGGGCGTGGGAATTTGGTGGTTGGTGGCCAAGCGGGACTCGTCGTCCACGAGCATGCCGGCCACAACCGTCCGGAGCACCACCGCCGTCACGGCATACGATTCACAGCTGAAGGAGCTGCTGCCGAGCGGCTACGGCAGCAACGCGTGCCAATTTATCGATCCGCCGATTACCGAAGCGCTATCCACGGTGGAGTGTGGCACGAACTCCAGCCCCGGTGGCCCAGTGACGGCGCGCTACTCTCTGTTTCCCGATCGCGTCACGCTGAACGATCAATTCCGGGAAATCATCAAGAATGACGAGCAGTGGGTGCCGTGTCCAGGCGGCGGTGCCGATTCACCGATCATGTGGAGTAACTCGTCCACCCCGGATCAGGCCGCGGGCCAGCTCGCATGCGGCGTTTACAACAACAACGCCAACATCGCGTGGACGGACGAGTCAAAGCTGTTGCTCGCTGATGTGCAGGGCGAAGAGAACCTCGACGCGCTGCACGGATGGTGGCTGAAGGTCTGACTGCAACGGGATGGTGCGGCAACCTCGCGATAACGGGGTTGCCGCACCCAGCTTTCTAGGCGTAGGCGAGGTGCTCGGGGCAGAAGGCCTCGGCCGAGGCGGCGACGAACATCTGGACCTGCTGATCGCTCATGTTGTTCAGGATCGAGTTCTCGTCATGAGTCGACGTGGGGTCGGAGCCATCGTCGAGCGCCGAGCAGACTGTGTGTGCCTCGGCGATGACCGAGCGGGCTGAGTCGTACTGGATGCCTGCGCTGCTGATATCGGATAGGAAGGTGTCATCGGTCGAGCTGGCAGACGCGGTGGCGGCGGTGGCCACGGTGGCGAACCCTAAGCCGGCAGCGACGACGGCGGTGCAGGCGAGCTTGCTCAAGCGGTGTGATGTGAACATTGTGGACTCCTTGGTTTTGTGGGTAGTCCGGATTCGTTTCCGGGTGACGCCAGAGTCCGATAGGGCCCTTGAAGGATTCTTGCCGGATTCTGGACGCTATTGTCTCGTTTGCAGATTCCAGGGAAGAAATTGTCAAACTGCAAGTTCCACAGCATATTTCGGGCGGTGGGGTTGGTGCCACGGACAGCGAAGGGGCGAATGTGCGCGCCAACTCGATCGCATCGGCGGTGGCGGCGTCGGGCCCGACGGACGGGGCGACCCGATCTACAGGCGCAGTCGGCCCCTTCCGAACTCGTTTTCCCCTCCGCGAACTCCACGCCGCTGCGAAACCGCAATTTCCGACGCGACAGCTTCGATGCGGCTACCGCTGCACTGGGCCTGACGATCACTCCGCACAACTTCCGTGACGCCGCGGCGTCGCTCGCCATACAAGCGGGGGCCTCGGTGGTTGCCGTCGCACGCCTGCTTGGCCACGAGTCGGCTGCAACGACGCTCAATCACTATGCAGGGCTCTTCAAGGGCTCTTCCCACCCGACCTTGACGACGTAGCGGTACGCCTCGATGCCACCGCGAGAGAAGCCATCGGCGACCATTGAACGCCACTTCGTGTCATTGACTCACCGACCAGGAGTGGGACCGACTCATAGAGAGGAATCAACGATTGCCGTTACGTGGCGATTGATGTTGCAGGAGAACGGCATTCGTGTGCTTATCGGTCTTGTTGGCAATCGAAGATTCGCATCCATTCTCGGTCATAAGTGATGAATAAGCGATGGATCGCACAGTGACCCAGCGATGAACGCCGCGGGTCAATCGTGCAAGGCTGCGGCGCCGTGCAGCACCCGACAAGATCGTCGGTGTTCAACCGTGTGTGCCTCGTCAGCTCGCCCTGGGCGGCCACCCCCGCTACCCCCGCCGCTTTAAGCGCCGCCGTGGTCGTTGCGCTACTCGCCATAGCCCAGACGCTAAGCCCACCCAAGCCCCTTATGCCGCACCCAAGCCGACAAACTTTCCGACCCACAGCCGCACGCGGATCACGAGCTAGGGCTATCCCACCGTCCCTGGTGCGGCTAGCGTCGGCGTGTGTCGAGCGCATCCGACGCACCCGATGAATCGTGGCCGTTCCTGGCGGTCCTGATGTCGACGCCGCCGGCCAAGAAGGGCGACGACGGCTCCGCGCCGGCGCGCGTCCGCGGACTCGGTCTCGTGCACGGCGATGTCATCGTCACGATGGCGCACATCGCCAAAGACGCCGATATCGCCCAGCTGCCCGGTGAGACGATGCCGGTGAGGGTCCGGCAGACGGCCGCAGAAGGCGCCCTCGCGCTGATGAAGTTGTCGAGCCCGCCGAGGCCACAGCTCACTGTTCGCCCCCTATCCGCGGGGGAGCCCGTCACCGTCGCGCTTGTCAGCGACATTTCCCCGTCGGTCCGTTTCGTCTCCGGCTTCGGCCGCCCGAGCGAGCGAGACGAGCGCTTCACCGTCACACTCGATGGCCGGCTCGGCGAGGACCAGACCGCGAGCGGCTCGCCGGTCGTCGCTGGCGACGTCGTGGTCGGCATCGCCGGCCCGGACGCCACCAGCGGGTCCGTGAGCGCCTTCGGCGCCGAGGCCGTGCGGCGGCTGCTGGCGACCCACGCAGCTGGCCCGCTGGCGCGCCCGCCGCTCAGCTCGGCGACACTGAGGGCCCTCGGCTACGCGCTCGACGTCGTCGACAGTGTTGGCCCCGGCCCGGCTGTGCTCCTCGGGGTGCTACGGACGGGGGCTGAAGGTCCGGGCAAATCGATTCCGGCGCAGCTTCTCGCGCGGCTCAATGCCGGGCACGAGGGCATGTCTCTCGAGCGCGACATCGACGCGCTGCGCGGAGACGCGCGAACCGACCCGAAAGCGTTGACCGACGAGCAGATCCGCAACTCGGCGATCGGGAGGATCGTGCTCGTCGCCGAATCGGTGCGGGTTCAGGTCGGCGACGACCTCCTGCACCGACGCCATCTATTGGCAGCCGCGCTCGGCGAGCCTGCGACCGCGTTCTCGGTGCCCGCCGTCGAGCGCACACTTGGGCTGCCGCTTCCAGACCTGCGCCAGACCCTGCGCGAAATCATCGCTGGCATATACGGGCCGAACGCCGCATGGGATGCCCTGCTCGCCGAGCCGGCGCCGCCGATCGAACTCGCGGGTGGCGTCTCGGCCGATCTTGTGGACCCGACTACCGGCATCCCGCTCATCGAGGATCATCTCGGGTTGGGCGTCGACGTCACGATGTTCGCAACACTTGTCGTCGACAAGAAGACGCCGATGCCGCTCTCGATTGGCTTGTTCGGTGAATGGGGCTCGGGCAAGAGCTACTTCATGGGGCTGTTGCGCGAGCAGATCCACCAGCTGTCGACATCCTCGGACCCGCGCTACCAAAGCAAGATCACTCAGATCGGCTTTAACGCCTGGCATTACGCGGACAGCAATCTATGGGCGAGTCTGGGCGACGAGATCTTCGAGCAGCTCGCCGGGCCCACGGCGCAGTCGACCGAGGCGCAGCGCGATGCGCTGCGCCTCGAGCTCGACGACCGGCTCCAGCGCCGCAAGGAGCTCAAGGCGGCGACCGAGCGTGCGAAGGCCGAAACCGCCCGGCTCACCGCCGAACTCGACAACGCCATCGCCAAGCGCCGGGCGAGTGCGCAAGCTATGGCCAAGGCGGTATTCGAGGCGCCGGAGCTCAACGACGAGCTCAAACGGGCGCTAAACCGGCTCGGCGTGCCCGACGCCAAGCGGATCGAAGTGCTCACCGAGGAGCTTCAGCAGACTTCTGAGGACGTCAACGCCGCACGGCGAGCCGTCGCCCGCGTGCCGCGCTGGACGCTCGCCCCGGGCATCGCGATCGCGGCGGTGGCGATCGTCGCTGGCATCGCGGCCTCGCAGTATCTCGCCGGCGCCGGCGCTGCGGTGCTCGCTCTGCTGACCACCGCAGCCGCCATCGCCGCACGACTGCGGTCCGGCGCGCGCCTGCTCCGCCAGGTCGCCGATGGGCTGCGGCGCGGGCAGGAGGCCGCCGTCGCAGAGGAGCGCGCGGCATTGCTCCAGGCCGAGACGAACGAGCGCATGCTGCAGACACAGCTCGACGATGTCATCCAGCAGGTGGGCGAGCTCACCCGCGAGCTTGCCGAGCTCACCCCCGGCCAGCGGCTGTACCGCTTCGTCGCGGAGCGAGCTGCGAGCGACACCTACCGCGGGCAGCTCGGCCTGATCTCCACGATCCGCAAGGACTTCGAGCAGCTCAACCAGCTTATGAAGGAATGGCGCAGGGGCGGCGCTGGCGCCGATGACCCAAAGCGGGCGATCGATCGCATCGTGCTCTACATCGACGACCTCGACCGCTGCTCCCCTTCGCAGGTGGTCGAGGTGCTGCAGGCCGTGCACCTCCTGCTCGCACTTGACCTATTCGTCGTCGTGGTAGGCGTCGACCCGCGGTGGCTGCTGCACTCCCTGCGCCATGAGTACCGCAGCATGCTGACGACACCGATGCCGGGCGCGGATCGCGATCCCCGATGGGAGTCGACACCCCAGGACTACCTCGAGAAGATCTTCAACATTCCGTTCGCGCTGCCGCGGATGACCGCCGCAAGTTTCGAGAGGCTCGTCGGCAGCTTCGTCGAAACCAACGACCACGAGGCGGAGTCGAATACTGCCGAGACGACGCGGACCGAGAGGACGCAGGAGCCTGCACCGCACGAGCCGCCGGATGCTCCCATCGCCGTGCCGGCCGGCGAGACGGCGGCCACGCCGGCCGAGGAGAAGTCCGAGATCGCCGCGATCCACGCCGGCGCACCCGAGCGCTCCGAGCAACGGCCACTGACACCGGACGAGCTGAGGATGCTCACCGCGCTCGCACCGCTCGTGGAGACCCCGCGCGAGACGAAGCGGCTCGTGAACCTCTACCGGATGATGCGCTCGACCCGGGACCTCAGCCCGGCGGCGCGCTTCCTCGGCGACGAAACCACTCCCGGCGAATACCAGGCGGTGGTGATCCTGCTCGGCCTCCTGAGCGGACACGCGCGGCTGCTTCATGACGTGCTCGTCGCGACGGCGGGCGGGGACGTGCGAGGAGGCCTCCGCGGCCGCCGCTCGACCGAGCGCTGGGCCGACTTTGCCACTGGTCTGGCCCCTCGCCCCACCGACAACGGCTGGAAAAACGACGTGGTGGGCTACATACCCGCGGACGACGTCGACGAATGGACCCGTCTGGCCGACGGCATCAAGGAGGTTAGCTCCCTCGTCACCATCCCCGATTTGAAGCCGTTCCAGTTCTGGGCGCCGCGCATCGCGCGCTTCTCGTTCCTGCTCTCGCCCTACGCGGACGAGGCGCCGGCGCGTGAAGGGTCGCGCTGAGGCGCTGTATCGGCCTCCAGCGATATGCCGCGGGTGCGACCATCGTTGAATGGCACATGATCAAAGAGGGACCGCCCATGCAAGCGCGTAGCGACTCGAGGCCAGCCTGCGGCTGGCGGGTGTCCCGCCTGGCGGCGGCCAAATCCATAGCTTCTCACCATCTTTGCCGCCGGGTCCCATCATCGACGTACCACCGGTGCCTAATCACGGTGTGCAGAGGTGGTAATCAGACAATGTCAGACTGGAGATCCGATTGCGGGCCAGCGTGACTTGTTCAGTCTCATGGCTTCTCATCATTGACCAATCCAATCCCACACATCCACAATACCTTTGGATGACCACACAAGTCTCAGTCGTCACTACCTGTCCCAACCTCCAGCTGAATATTGATTCCAGCAACAACTTTCGCTCTCACTCACATTTCTGCACGGCACATTTGCACAAGGGTGCGAGAATGGTTGTCGCACAGTAGGTGCCACAACCCGGCCACCGCGGTGGGTGGCAACGGCCAACGTGAGTAGGTGGATCGATGTTGACGATCTCCAAGTTGAAGCGGTGGTCGCGGGTTATGCACGGGGGTATAGCCGGCATGGTCGGTAAGGTATTCCAGCGCTTCACTGATCGCCGTCGCGTGCGCCTCACCAACCGTGTTCCCAGCCGGTTCTCCAGCTGGCTGAGCGTCCGCGACAATGCGGGTTGAGCGATGTGCAACGCGACGGCGGCGGCGCTGATCGACCCGTTGACCCCGATCGCGGCGATCGCCTGCAGATGGCGCAACTCCAGGTCCATAACTGTCGAGCTAACGTCACGTCAGAAGGTATTTCTCTTTCGTCGACGGCGCCAATAACCTCGGCGGCATGAACATTTTGCTCGTAGGCGCATCAGGAAAATTGGGTTCGGCGGTGTACCGGGCTCTCACTGAGCGCGGCCACACGGTGGTCACGGCGGGCCGCGGCAGCGGCGACACACGGGTCGACCTCACCGACCCCGCATCCATCGCCGACCTGTACGCAAAGGTCGGCGCGCTCGACGCGGTGGCCTGCGCGGCCGGGGTCACGCCGTTCAAACCGATTCGGGAGTTGACCGCCGACGATTACACCGCGGCCTACCGGGGCAAGGTCTTAGCGCAGATCGAACTGGTCCGCCAGGGCATCGACCGCATCGCTGCGGACGGGTCGTTCACGGTGATCACCGGCGTCCTGGCCCGATCCCCGATCGTGACCGGCGCCGCGGCGTCGATGGCCGGTGGCGCTCTGGAATCGTTCGTGCGCGCCGCCGCGATCGAGATCGCCCCGCAGCGCATCAACGCGATCAGCCCGACGGTGTTCACCGAGGCGCTCGACGTCTACGGCGACTACTTCCCGGGCTTCCCCTCGGTCGGGCTCGCCGAGGTCGGCCAGGCCTACGTCCGGTCGATCGAGGGCAAGCAAACCGGCCAAATCTATGAACTCGACTGAGTCCCGGGCAATCCCAACCCACCCCCGTCCCGGCATTCACACCGTTTGAAAGACACCCCCCACATGATGGCCAGCCACACCTTCACGACCACCCCGGCGAGGAACAGCTACGACGTCGTGATCATCGGCGGCGCGACCGCCGGATCAGCGGTCGCCTGGTTCCTGAGCGCCAACCCCGACTTCGACGGGTCGGTGCTGGTCGTCGAACGCGACCCGTCCTGGTCGCGGTCGGCGACGATCGCCAGCAACAACTGCATGCGGCAACAGTTCGCGACCGAGATCAACGTCACGATCGCCCAGTACGCCGCGGAGTTTGTCCGTAACTTCCGCGAGAACCTCGGCGGGAGCCGCGGACATCCCCGACATCCCGATCCGCAATTTCGGCTACCTCTACCTCGCCGACAACGAGGACTTCGCCGACATCCTGCGCCGCGATCAGGCGCTGCAGGCCGCCTGCGGCGCCGGCACCCGGATGCTCACCGGAGAACAGATCGCGTCGGCCTACCCGTTCTACCATCTTGACGACATCGTGGCCGGCAGCCTCAACACCGTCGACGAGGGCGCATTGGACGCCCTCACCATGGTGGATTGGCTGGGCCGCAAAGCCGTCGATAACGGTGTCGACTACATCCTTAACGAGGTCGTCGCGATGGAGCGGGTCGCCGATCGCATCGAGACGATCCTGCTGCGCAGCGGCGAAACCATCACCGCGGGAATAGTAGGCACCCGGGTCGCCCACTTGCGCGGATGGCCGGGCTGGACCTGCCGATCGAAGCCCGCCGCCGCGATACCTTCACCTTCTCCGTCGACTCACCGCTCGATCAGGACCTACCGCTCACCATCGACCCGACCGGGGTGCACATGCGCTCCTACGGTGCCCACGACTACCTCGTCGGCTGCCCACCCATCGGCGAGGACACCGCCATCGACGTCGACGACTTCGACCACCCGCAAAACACCTGGGAGCGTAGCGCGCGGAGGGTCACCGGGTGAGTAATGGTGCGTAACATGTGGTTGACGCGGGAGTTGGCTGGAGAACTTTCCGTTTCCGTGCACCAAGTGATGGAGGGCCGCGGACATGGCGAGTGAATTCGCTTCTGCGGCAGACCGCGCGCAGCGGCCGGTCACCATATTCGGCCCCGACTTTCCCTTTCCGTTCGACGACTGGATCGCGCACCCGGCCGGACTTGGTTCGATCCCCACCGAGCGCCTCGGCGAGGAAGTTGCCATCGTGGGGGCCGGCATGTCGGGCATGGTCGCGGCGCACGAACTCATGAAACTCGGTTTAAAACCTGTCGTGTACGAGGCGTCTCACCTGGGTGGCCGGTTGCGTTCACAACAGTTCGAGGGTGCACCGACGGGCGTGATCGCAGAGCTGGGCGGAATGCGTTTCCCGGTCTCCTCGACCGCGTTCTATCACTACGTCGATCTCCTTGGGCTCAGCACTGCGCCGTTTCCCAACCCACTTACGCCCGCGTCCAACAGCACGGTTATCCATATTGAAGGCACCACGCATTATGCCGAGCAGCCCGATACACTGCCGGCGCTGTTCCAGGAGGTGGCCCAGGCTTGGGCTGATGCGCTGGAAGCCCTGGGGTACAGCAGGATTCAGGACGCGATCCGAGCTCGTGATGTGGCGAGGTTGAAGTCGTTGTGGAACAAGCTAGTGCCGATATGGGACGACCGCACCTTCTACGACTTCGTGGCGAGTTCGGAAGCGTTCTCGAAGTTGTCCTTCTACCACCGTGAGGTGTTCGGTCAGGTCGGATTCGGGACCGGGGGTTGGGACTCCGATTTCCCGAACTCGATGCTGGAGATCTTCCGTGTCGTGATGACCAACTGCGACGAGGACCAGCGCCTCATCGTGGGCGGCGCCGAGCAGGTACCCCGCGGCCTGTGGGAGCACGCGGCGTCAAACCTTACCTACTGGCCGGCGGGCACCAGCTTGGCATCGCTGCACTCTGGCGGCACCAGGCCCGGTGTCGCTCGAATAGCTCACGCCGACAATGGGTTTGAAATTACCGACGTGTGGGGAGTGGTCCGGCGCTTTCCGGCGGTGCTCGTCACATGCCAAGGCTGGCTACTGACCACCCAAATACATTGTGAAGAGAGTCTGTTTTCGTACAAGCTGTGGACGGCGTTGGACCGGACGCGCTACATGCAGTCATCGAAGACTTTCGTGATGGTCGACCGACCGTTCTGGAAAGACAAGGACCCGAATACCGGCCGCGACGTCATGAGTACGACGCTGACCGACCGGCTAACCCGCGGGACGTACCTCTTTGACAACGGCGAGGACAAACCGGCCGTAATCTGCCTTACCTATTCGTGGATGAGCGACGCCTTGAAGATGCTGCCGCACACCGTCGAGCATCGGGTTCGGCTCGCACTTGCGGCGCTCAGGCAGATCTACCCCGACGTCGACATCGCCAGCCACATCGTCGGCGACCCGATCACCGTCTCCTGGGAGGCCGATGAACACTCCCTCGGCGCGTTCAAGGGTGCGCTACCCGGACACTACCGATACAACCTGCGGATGTACTCGCACTTCATGCAGGACGATTTGCCCGCCCATCAGCGTGGCATTTTCCTTGCGGGAGACGACATCTCGTGGACCCCCGCCTGGGTTGAGGGCGCGGTACAAACCGCGTTGAACGCGGTCTGGGGGATCCAGCGGCATTTCGGTGGTCGCACCCATCCGGACAACCCTGGCCCTGGCGACGTCTTCGCCGAGAACGGGCCAATGGAACTGCCCGACTAACGTACAGCGGTGGCGCTCCTGAGCGCGGGAGGTGTCGACGTCGCTCATCAGGTGTAATGACCACATCGATAGCCCGCGCCGTTACCCTCCACATAGGTGTGGTGGCCGCTGCCGCCTCAGTTCCGAGTTGAAGCAGCGAAACTCGATGCCCTCCATCGCGAAACATCCGCACCACCTCTCACTTGACTGGAACGCGAAATCCCGAATACGTAGAGTTGCCAGCAGAGTGGGGTGTGTCTGGATTCTTTACTGCCACGTAAATGCTCGCCATGGTGCGGCACTCAGATGGGCGGATGTGACGTACTGGCGACACAGGTCGAAGCCGGCCCACCGGGTAGACGGCGGCCGTCGGCAGTTCATCGCGCTTGCCATGCCGCCGGCTTGACTCCGGAGTAACCCAGCAGGGAGGCAGATGCGCATGCAGCCGTCCCCGAAGTGACCGTAGGGCAATCCGGTGAGTCGGTAGGCGGTCAGAAGCGCTTCGAAGTCACGGAGGTATTCGCCCAGTCGCGCCGGCGGCACGGCGGCGTACTCCCATCCGGCGTGCGCCGGCAGACCCGCGGGGCTGCGTCTGGACAGTCCGGCGCCGTCGGCGCGGATGCGCCAGTGCACGGCAGCTTCGTGCGGGTCGGTGACCAACCTGCTGTCGGTGACCGCGCAACTGGCGATCATCTGCTGGGCAGCGGCCACCGTGCCGGCTGGATTGTCGCCGACGACTTCAACATCAGCCACGCCTGATCTGCGGGTAGCGCAGGCACGGCCATCGGGCCGCGACGTTCACGCACAACGTCGACGATGTGCGAGTCGATCCCTTCACAGGCGGTGGGGCCGCTGAGCAGCACGGTAGGGGCGGCATCACCGGCCGCGGCGATGTGGTCGAACGCGAGCACCACCAGCGCGGCGTGCGTGGGATCGCGCACCAGCCGACCGCGTTCACCGAAGTGCTAACGTGGGGGTCGGCGCCTGTAGCGCCAAGTTGTCTCCGCCGCCGGTAATGACCTGCGGCCCAACGACATTGTCGCTGGTACGTCCGTAGCCGAGGGTCCGCGACCAGCAGGCGGTATTGCCGATCATGCCGCCGATCGTGGAGCGGGTGAATGTCGAGGGATCAGGGCCGAGCCGCAGACCGTGCCGGGCAGCCCGCGTTTGCAGGTCGATCTGCACCACGCCGGGTTGCACGACCGCAGTGGCGGACTCCGAATCAATGGTCAGTACACGATTCATGTGCCTACTGAAATCAAGCACCACGTCGGGGCCCACCGAGCTGCCCCTCGCTACGGCACACCGCCAGTGCCGCCACCACTTCGTCGGTGTCGCGGGTGCGCACCACCACCGCCGGCGGAATCCGGTATAGCGAGGCGTCCGAGGAGTAAGCCGCGCTGGTGGTGACGTCGTCGAGCACGTCGCGCGCACCGCGCGTTTAAGGGCCTGAGCCACGGTGCTCGCCATGGGGCATCCCCTGTTGGTCGTTGAACGTTGTTCCGGGCGTGAGTAGTTACTTCGACCTGAGTGTGTCCTGAAAGTGGAGTGATGACGATGTAGAAGATCGCCAGAGCGAAACGTGCTGTGCCGGTGATGGAGGTGGGCCCTTCGGGTGCGTCGTGCAGGCGGAGCACTCAAACCACCGCAAGCTGCGTCGGTAAAGAGCCGGGGTGGCGAGCGTTGCGGTCGAAGGCCCGCTGTCAGCGGGTCAGGTGGGCGACCGGAAGACGAACGTGTGTGAACCACTGCTGACGCATCGAAAGAATAAGACGATGGCATCGAAACCGGGGTTGTCACGTGTCCCCGGGATGAAGGCGCACCCGATCGGGGTGGTGCGCCGTGAGCCAGGAGGCGGCCTGCGTGCTGGCCTGGCGGTGCCCGGTGTATAGGTGGCGTGAGCTCGTCGTAGGCGCTGGCATGGAACAGGAGAACCTGTCGTCCCGGTACCGACTCGGCCGAGGTGGGCTGGCTCAGCTGCCCGGCTGGCGAGAGGGAGGATCCCAGCGGCGGTAGCCGTCGGGGGCACCGACAGCGGGTGCTGACCGGCGGTCCAGCACGTAGGCAGGACCCATGCTCGAACTCACGAATGATGCCCAGCGGCAACAGGGATAAAAGTCTGGGCGATGGCTGTTCGCCGGCGCGGATGGCACTGGGCACGACGGTGCGGTGCCACCGGCTCCTTCCTCGATTTGTACGTGGTGGCGTCGGGGTTGGCGATCGTAGTGGTGACCGACCCGTACTCGTTCATAGCTGTCCGAACTGGCATTCAGACGATGTCGGCGAGAAGATGCCATCGAGGTGGCCGAGCGGCTGCAGTCGCGAAACCGCACCAGCGGCCAATCACGCCTACTTGACGTAGGGCAGCGGCGTCACCGCGGGCGGGTCCGGCAGGGGCTCCGACTGATAATGGCCGCGGATGCCGTCGATGTAGCGCACGCAGCGCTGGGTGAGCCCTTCTGCGGTCTGCATACGTCCTTTTGTGACGAGGATGCCCAAATCGGCGCCGCGGAACCGGAAGTCCCCGGGGCCGTAGGCGCGCAGCCAGAAAGCCTCATCCTCACCGGTGATGTCATGCCAATCGTTGGTGACCCGAGCGAAGGTGAGATCGCCGTCCTCGCCGAGGTGCCAGGTGCCCGTTCGCGGTGCGGCCAGTATCCGCTCCACCGAATCGGTTGGCTCCTTCATGATCAGTTGCGACCACACGTCCACCGCCGCAAGGTCATGCCAGCGATCGTTGATCTCTTCGACGTTGACCGTGTACTCCACATCCATGAACTCGAGCAGATGGAACAGAAAGAGCGGCACGTCGGCATAGGCGCCCGCCGTGACATTCGTCATCGACGAGGCGCCGGAAATACGCGGATTGATTTCGCCGAGGTAAACCTCATCGGTGTCCACGTCGACCAAGACGTCGACCTCCAGGAACCCGCGGTAGCCTTCCTGTGCCAAGCGGTCACCCATCTTGCGCACATGATTGATCGCCGTGGCCCGGTGGTTGTCCGACAGCGCCTCCGGGAAAAGGTCGTTACCGCACCAGCCACCCTGGTACGGAGTGAGCTCCGGATACCCCGTCAGGTCGGTCATGAACGGGCCCACGATGGTGCCATGACGCGTGATACACGCCTCGACCGCCGCGGCTTTGTTGTTGATCCGCTTCATCACCTTGAGCTCTTGGCCAACCATATTGTCGGCGTTGGTATCCCAGTGCTCCTCTGACTTGATGAAGAAGGTGGTTTTACCGGAGTCGCCATACGGGGTCTGAACCACGAGGTCGGTGCCCAGCTTGTGTGCTGTCGCCAACTCCACCAGTTCGTCGTAGCCGTCGGCTGTGCCGAGCACGTTGGGCACCGAGGGCGCTCCCGCCTCGTTGCCGAGCTGCGTCGTGACGATCTTCGAATCCAGCCGGCGCCGAAGTGAGTCGGGCGGCAAAATCAGGTTGTAGCCCAGCTCTTTACAGATGTCCTCGGTCTCCGCATCGAAGAAGACCATCGCCACCATCGGCGTGCCGCCACGACGCTGCAGGTATGCCTGTACCTCGGGATCGCGCAGCAGATAGTTGTTGACGTGTTCGCTGGATTCGAACTCGACATACGGCTTGTTGCTCGGTGCGAACACCCGCGGATGCGCACCGTCCCACGAATCGTAGTACGCGATGTATTGGAAGTTGCGCACCCAGCGGTCGATGCCCAGAAGATTGAAAGCGGTTGGACCGACGAAATAGATCGGCTGTTGGTTGGTGCGGAAGAAGGTCCGGATCTCGGAGATCCCGTTCAGTGGTGCGCGCCCGAAGGGCAACGACACCCGGCGCTTTCGCGGTGCTGCCGATCGCTGTCGACGCGACACCCGAGGCTTCTCGTCGGTCATTTCTGCCTCCCGATCCGTCGACAACAGCGTAGGACGATCCGCATCGGTCGTCCGCGGAATACGCGGAAACGCCGGGCGGTATCGGCTACCGAGGATCGTCCGCTGTACTCGACCGATCGGCTGCACCATGGCGGTGTGCGCCTGCGACGATTCCGGGTAGCCGGTGCCGATCGGTTCCGGGTTGCCGGCCGGTGAGCGCACCACCGATGGCGTCGAACGCGCGCAGGGTGTCCTGCAGGAAGCCCGGTTCCTGCGGTTGCGGCCAGCTCGACAGCTTCACACACACCGTCCGCGTGCGACGGCTGACGTGGACCATCTGCCCGTGAATTCCCAAGCACAGCAGGACATCACCGTGGTGGCCTGGACGGAACCAGAATTGGTTGCGATACCATCCTCCGGGCATCGACACCTCGGCGGGCGAAGCGGCGAAAACCGTTCGGGTGTCGGCGTCCACGGCCCAGGCGTCGCGCAAGTACCGTGGGCCGATCACGACACGCCTCTCGCCGTCCGGCTGCAGGATGGCGCCGCCGTCGAGCAGCATCTGGCCGAACCTGGCCATATCTCGTGCCGTGCCACACATCCCACCATCATGGATCGCGGTGTCCATTGCGTCGCATAAGATTTCGGCGTCGAATTCGGCCCCCATCGGCTGCCAGACCGACGTCGATATCAGTTCGGCCATCGGCTTGCCGCCGGCGCGCTCGCATGCCCAACCGAGCACGTCCGTCTCCGCCGAGCGGTACAGGAACCGTTCGCCGTGCGTAGCCTCGACGACAAGACCGGTCAGGTAGCGGTACAGCCCGCCGGGTGTATCACCCTGATATGCCGGTGTCCAGCCGAGCCAGTCACCGAGTGCCCGCACCTCGGCGTGCGGGTTGGTGTACTCCTCGCGGAACCGGACCCCGCTGCGCATGTCCAGTACATGCTGGACCGCCGCCCCGGCATAGCCGCTCGTGGAGAGCTCGGGAACGTATTCCGTGACCAGCCGGCCCGGGTCGAGCAGCCCTTGGTCGATCAATGCGGCGGCCACACAGCCGACCACTGACTTCGACACCGACATCAGAGCATGTACCCGGTCCGGTGCACCCTCGGCGCCGTACCGCTCGGTGACCAGTGCGCCATCCTGGAGTACCACATAGGCGTCGGTGTACGTCTCGGCCAACACCTGGCCGACCGTGGCGGGTGATCCGTCCACGCGGGTCAGGCCGATCTCCGTCACCTCCGATGGCTTGTCGGCCGCCGCCAGCGCACGGACGGGGCCAATGCCCCGCGAGATCGGTTGTGTCGGCAGAATTTCCCTGACATGCCAAAACGACCACCGATTGCCCGGAGGTAACTGCCAGTTGGCGGCGCTGACCGGAACACCGCCAGCCGCCCCGCCGCCAGCCGTCGTCACAGCAGCGATAGTAGCCGCCCTCGTCGGTCGCAGTCCGGCCACCCGATACGATGCCCGACATGCGCGCCGGCCCGATGACCGGATTCCCTCCGCCGCCCGACCTGCAGGTCGACGTATCGAATTGGCAAGAACCACACAATCTGCGCTGGTGACTGGGGCACGTGCGGGAAATCCTTTCGACGCAGTTGATTTCGGCCGGAAAGTTGACTCCGCGGCCATTGTCGGCAACCGGTCGCGTGCTGGGCAATCCGACGATGACGAGACTGGATGGAAGCCGTTCCACGGTGGAAGATGTCTTTGCCGGCACGTTCACCGATGCCATGATGGTGATCCACGACGGCGCGGTGGTCGACGAACGCTACGCCGGGGGAATCACCGAAACCACCCGGCACCTGATCATGTCGGTGTCCGAGTCGGGTTACCGGGGTGCGACCGTGCGTGATGTCCTCGACATGTAAACCGGGATCCGGTTCCGCGAGGAGTACACCAACACTGACGCCGAGGTGCGGGCAATGGAGCGAATCGGTGGGCTGGGCGCCGGCGTTGCCTTCTGATCCCGTTGGGGCGTATGCCTACCTGATCACCATCGGTTCCGCCCAGAAGCATGGAGGGGAGTTCACCTACCGCTCCGCAGACACCGACGTGCTGGGCTGGGTCTGTGAACGCGCGTCCGGCGTGCGGATGGCCGCGCTGATCTCGACGCTGATCTGGCAGCCGATGGGCGCTGAATTCGATGCCGAGATCACCTGCGACCGAATGGGCACCGCGATTCACGACGGCGGTGTGTCGGCCACACTGCGTGACCGCGCCCGGTTCGGACAGATGTTGCTCGACGGGGGGATGGTCGGAGACCGCCAGGTGATTCCATCGGCATGGCTCGACGACACCTTCGAGCCCCTGCGGACGTCCGGGAGGCATTCGCCCACACCGACAACGAGGCGATGCTGCCCGGCGGTTTGTATCGCAATCAGTTCTGGCTCTACCGCAACCGCGCGCGACCCATCCTGCTGTGTTTGGGAATTCACGGGCAACTGATCTACGTCGACCTCGCTGCTCACACCGTGATCGTGAAGCTGTCGTCCTGGCCGGACGCGCAACATTCCGGCTACCTGGCGGACACGCTGCGGGCCTGTGGGGCGATCGCCGCAGATCTCGCCGACGTCAACTAGCCCAGCCGGCGGGCGAACGACCCGACCCGCTCGATAAAGCGGTCGAAGGAGGCGGTGGTTGACCTCGATGACCGTGAGCGCGTTGGGTTCTCGGCCCCACCGTTCGGTCCAGTTGGCAGCCGCGCGGGCCAGGTGGCGCGCTTCCTCAGGTGTCGAGCGACGTGTAGTCGACCGAGCATCGCGCTGAGTTCTGACGAGTTGGCCTCATCGCCATGAACCGCACCAACGCAGCAGCCACCCGAGCCACCACCTGATCGCACGCTGGAGGTTACCGCGAGAGGCGGCGGTCTAATCCATCAGTCGTTCTTGGCGATTCCGCGGTAGCGCAGCTTGCGGTTGCCCCGCATGATCACGCATGCCGAGTTTGGCCATCGTGACGCCCTTACATCACAATGATCGGGTGGTGCCGACTAGACTAGATCAGGATGAATTGACTGCGGCGCAACCACACTGAACTCATAGGAATGCGGTTCGACGGAACTAAGCATTCCGCCCGTGCCATCGGTGGTTGGCTCGGCCGCGACACCAAGATCGTCTACGGCATCCTTTTCACGGTGATCGGTACCGGGCCCCCCGACCGGATCGCTCGTTGTGCACGCTGCCCGGGGGTGCTAGGTGGGCCGACACGCCGACGACACTGTCACCACCGAGGCCGACGACTGGATCACCGCGCACTACGAAAGAGTACCGCCGGGCGGACGACCGATGCGCGTGTGCTCACGACAGTTTCGCGGAATACCCGTTGGGTGGTGGAGATGTCGGTCGTGCGAGCCATCAACTCGAACGGGCCCATTGGGTGACCCAGCGCGGTTCGGCAGGCAAAGTCGTCCTTGAACGACCGCGTCGTTGTCGCGCAGCCGGGGCAGCGCCGCGCGCAGGTCGGCCAGCACCTGCCGGTTCAGCCGTTTGCGCACCCCGCGGCGGTGGCCAGCCGATCGTCGATCTCGACTTTCACGGTCATCGCTCAGCCATCGAACGCCGGCAGGCCAGTGATGGCCCGACCCATGATCAACGTGTGGATTTCGTCGGTGCCCTCGTAGGTGCGCACGCTCTCCAGGTTGCTGGCGTGCCGGCCCGGCGAGTACTGCAGCGTCACGCCGTTGCCGCCGAGCACGGTACGGGCCTCCCGGCAGATGGCGATGGCCTCGCGCACGTTGTTCAGCTTGCCGAAGGAGATCTGCTCGGGGCGGAGCGTCCCGGCGTCCTTGAGCCGGCCGGTGTGCAGCGCAACCAACACGCCCTTTTGGATCTCCAGGGCCATGTCGACGAGCTTGGCCTGGGTGAGCTGGAATGAGGCGATCGGGCGGCTGAACTGCTTGCGGTGCAGCGCGTAGTCTAGGGCCACCTCGTAGGCGTCGCGGGCCGCGCCCATGGCGCCCCAGATGATCCCGTATCGGGCCTCGTTGAGGCAGGAGAACGGGCCCTTCAGGCCGGT
The DNA here is from genome assembly GCA_963715885.1 of uncultured Actinomycetota bacterium. Lineage (GTDB taxonomy): Bacteria > Actinomycetota > Actinomycetes > Mycobacteriales > Mycobacteriaceae > Mycobacterium. The sequence goes on along the minus strand of CAVQSK010000015.1, from coordinate 45,774 downwards.
GACCCCGGGCAGCACCGCGTCGGCCGGCAGCCGCACGTCGGTCAGCGTGATGTCGCACTGGATGGACGCCCGCATGGACAGCTTGGGCTCGATCGGGGTGGCGGTGAACCCAGGGGTGTCGGTAGGCATTACGAAACCCCGGATACCGTCCTGGGTCTTGGCCCAGATGATCGCCACGTCGGCGATCGAGGCCAGGCCGATCCAGCGCTTGGTCCCGGTGAGCAGCCAGCCCTCGCCGTCGCGAACCGCGGTGGTGAGCATGCTCGACGGGTCGCTGCCCGCGGTCGGCTCGGTCAGCCCGAAGCAGCCAACCAGCTCACCGGTGGCCATCCCGGGCAGCCAGCGCTGCTTGTGCTCCTCGCTACCGAACTTGTGAATCGCGCTCATCGCCAGCGAGCCCTGCACGCTGACGAAGGTGCGCAGTCCGGAGTCGCCGGCCTCCAGTTCCATGGCCATCAGCCCGTATTCGACCGCGCTGCGCCCTGCGCAGCCGTAGCCGGTGAGGTGCATGCCGAGCACGCCCAGCGTGCCCAGCTCGTTGACCAGCTCGCGTGGGAAGTGCCCGGCCTCGTACCAGCCGGCGATGTTCGGCTTGATCCGTTCCTGCACGAACCGGCGCACCCGGTCGCGCAGCTCGAGCTCCTCGGCCGAGAACAGGCCGTCGAGGTCAAGGTAATCGTGCGCCAATTCAGTCATGGTGTTCTCCTTTACGCGGTTTCGAGCATGACGGTGATGCCCTGCCCGACGTCGATGCACATGGTGGTCAGGGCCCGCTGGGCGCCGCGGTCGCGCTCAAACAGCGTGCACAACTCGGCGAGCGGCGGCTCGGGCGCGAGCCAGGCGATAACGGCGGGCAACGCGCCCCGGTAGCACCGGGCCATTCGGCGCAAGACCCGCTCGCGCCTCGACGCTGGGCTCCACGCCGATCTCCCTCGCCAGCAGCTGCGCGGTCTGCTCAGCGCGCAGCTTTCCGCTGTGCAGCAGCCCCTGATCCGGACGTCAGCAGCCCGGGCGCTTTCAGCGACACGCTGCACCGCCGCTCAACCGGCATCCGTGAGGAGTCGCTCGGGATTCTCCGTTTCGGTCGTCGCCTGACCGTGCTGCATCGGTCCAGCGTGCCGTTCAGGGACGGTGAGTTCGCAGCATTCGCATTCGACCTCGTTGGGCTTTTCTGCCATCAGCCGAAGGTGACACAGGGGAGTGGTGTGACCCGGTCAGGACACGCGTTGTACGGGTTTTCTTAGTTGTCGTTATTCGGCGAGTATGGACCGGAAGCGACCGGAATCCTCGGGAATCAGCAAAGCAGTCTAATCATCAAATCTTCTGTGTAAGAATAATAATCGGAGTCATCCGCAACGTGCGGGAACAGTGGTTGCATAATCCGTTGGTCGCGGGGTTCGAGCCACCGGTGGTTGAGGTGCATGACGAATCGAAGCTCGCCAGTGGCTGGTCGGTCAGATCGGATCGAGCAAGTTCGAATCGCTGCCGCCATGTCGTCGACGGCAAGGCGTACGCCCGCGCCGCCGGGGGGACGGCGACCTCACCAGGCCAGTTATTGCGGTTGTTTCGGTTGGTCGTCGACCGCGATATGGAAGTTGACGTTCGTGCCTTTGACGCTGGTGACCGTTACCGTCACGCCGTAGGTGTCATTGCCGGCCACGAGCTCGCACCGCAGCTCCGTGCCTACGACACCCTCCAGGTCCGCCGGGCAGGTCACCGAATCAGGGCGACTCCCCACCTGTATGGCGAGTTGATCGCTCACCGTGCTGGCGACGGTCTCCTTGTCGACGACCACGGTCTGGCCGACCGCCGTGGGACACCCGACGAGGCCGACCACCAGCGGCGCGAGCGCCAATGAAACGAATGCGGCGGGCGCGGCTACGTGCGGCATGTGCCACCCCTCCGGGTGCCGGGACAACGGTCGTGGGCCAAAGCGTGGCATGAAATCGGCCAATGCAAGACAACATCTGCCGAACTACAATCGTGAAGTTCTCTGGTCGAAAGTGCGCCTGGGTCGTCGCGATCGTGGTTGTTGTGGTGACCGCTGTGGTGGTCGACTCGCCGACAGTGGCCCTCGTCTTCTTGCGGTAGCAGGTTGCCGATGGCCAGGGCGAACTGCCCGTATCGCGTGGAACCCGGCGTGATGGCGTGGACGTGGGACTAGCGGTGGCCTTCAGGTTTGAGACACCGACTTCGACATCACGCTGTTACCGGTTAGCTAATCACCCAGGGGTTGCGAGCGCCGAGTATGCGTGTCCATGGATTGAAGAGCCCAGGGAACGACGAAGCACGGCACGCCGGCGTGTGGACGTGCGCGTTCCTCCATGCACAGTTGGTCATGCCTTGCACCGGCGACGGTCGGGAAAGGCTTGCATATGGGGCGCAAGCGCGGAGTTGTCCGGGCCTGGCCGGTTGTGACGGTGACCGACCAGGGCGCCGCCATCGGAGCACCGGTACACGTCAACGTATTTCAACATGGTGTGGCGAAAATGCGTGAATCCAGGTGCGTTTGAGGAATCGGCCACTGAATGCCGGCGCAGTGGTAGACGGGTATTGGTTAGCGGGCTTACCTTCGGACCAAATGAGAACTCTCCACCTCGTCAGGAGATTCGCGAACCTCAACGAAGGGCGCCGTCATGGACAGCCATACCGGTGATCAGTGGATCACTCGTCAGGAGCTTGCTGAGCGCTACGGGTTACCTGTGAAGACGCCTGCTCAGTGGGCATCGAAGGGGACGGGCCCTCGCTATGCGAGGTTTGGGCGACACGTCCGATACCGCTTGAGTGACGTAGTTGATTGGGAAGCACAGCAATTCGCAGATGGGAAACGCACGTCCGCCTAGCTCGCGGTTAATTGGCTAAGCGATATGGCTGGCCGCCCGCCGCTGCGTATTGGGCAGCACGGCAAGATCACCCGTAAGTACTTGGGTGGTGGTGTGTGGTTGGCCCGTGCCAGGTTTCGCGACCCGGATGGCGTGACTCGAATCGTCGAGCGCCGCGGTCCGGCGGATGAGCAGGATGCGCACGGCAAGTTGGCCGAGGACGCACTCGTCGATGCATTAAACCAGCGGCGCGCGGCCGGCGACAGTGAGATCACGCTCGACTCAAGGATCATCGCGCTGGTCGACCAGCATATTGATCGCCTCGAGGAGGACGGCAGGGCGGTGCGGACGATCGACACCTACCGGTATTGCGCGAAGCTGCTCGGGAAGATTATCGCTGGCGTTCGTGTTGGCGAAGCGACACCAGCTCGCCTCGACGCTGCCATTCGGTCGATGCGTCGGGCTCATGGTGACGTGTTGGCTGTGCAGGCCAAGACAATTCTGAAGGGCGGACTTCACCTGGATGGCCAATGTCCTTGCGGCGAATCCCGTTCGCGACGTCTCGCCAATGCGGGCGAAGAGTCGGCCGAAGGGGGCTACCGCGTTGACGGCTGACGAGCTGCGCGGTCTGCTGACGAAGCTGCGGGAGTCAGAGGCGTGTCAACGCCACGATCTCGTCGACCCCATCACCCTGTTTATCGCGACGGGTCTGCGGATCTCCGAGCTGTTGGGCTTGCGCTGGGTCGACTTCGAGGACGCTACGGCGACGCTGACTGTCACCGGAAAGGTCATCAGAGCGGCGGGCCAGGGGCTGATGCGGATAGACGAGACGAAGACGGCCGCCGGCCGAAGGACTCTTCCGCTGCCCGCTTTCGCCGCCACTGTGCTGTCTGCTCGTCGTGGCGTGCCGTATTTCGGTGAGCAGACGATGATCTTCCCGTCGACCGCCGGGACATGGCGCGACCCGGACAACTTCCGTGCCCGCTGGCGTGAGGTGCGCCAGGACCTTGGCGTGCCGGACGCGACGAGTCATAGCTTCCGCAAGACAGTGGCCACCCTCATCGACGACGAGGGGCTGTCCGCACGGATCGGTGCTGACCATCTCGGTCACCGTCAAATCTCAATGACTCAGGACTAGTACATGGCTCGCGGCCGCGTACATGCCGCGGTCGCAGACCTCCTAGACCGGACCACAAACGATGAATAAACGATGGATCACTTTGGTAAGTGAAACTAGATACCATGCCTGACCTGTGCCCCCGGCAGGATTCGAACCTGCGACACCGGCTTTAGGAGAGCCTGCGAGCCCTCCTAGTGGTGGCTCTGAAAGGTGCTCTGACGTGGTGTTATAGCGTCATCCGGCACCATGCGGAACCACGGCGTGTCGCGGATCCACCGACCAAGCACCGACCACAGATCAGCGCTGAACTCCGGGCGAAGAGCCGGAAGCCAATCTCCGCACAGTCCTCCAAACCCCAACCCCAGTCCTAACCCGTCAGCCAACCGCCCGGCGTTGGGTTGCCTCGGGCAACGGGTGAGCCAAGCCGTAGGAAACCCGCGCGCAAGCGGATCAGACAGCCCGTCGTGCCCGGCCTGTGGGAGTCGATCCGCCAGTCACACCTCGATGAGATCGGGCAGGGCGACGCACGTGGGTACGGCCTGACCGAGGCCGAGCGCGAGGCGATCAACGCCCACCCCAACAGCAGCACGGTGTCGGCCGCACGCGCGGCTCTCACTCGGATGGATGCGGGCGAGCCAGTCGTCACCTGGGCGCCAAGTCGTCGCAAGTTCCTGACTGCAGCAGAGGGCACATCCGCGCAATGACCGCCGCGAACCTATGGATCGAGACCTAGAGGACGACCGATGACCGATAACGACGAGAACATCACCGAACTGGCTGATGCGCAGACGCGCCGACGCAATGCGGCCATCGCGAAGTTCAACAAGCGCCGCCAGGACATTGGACTACAGATGACGGCGCCCTACCTGCTACCCCGGCTGGATCCCGCTGCTGGCCGACGGCTACAAAGATGCTGACGGAGGAGACCACCCGGTTCAACCAGAAGATCATGGGCCTGATCAGCGCCCGCAAGCTCGACCCCAGGGCGGCCCGGGAGCTGATGCGTCACTTGGATGAGTTCCGCAGTGTCATCGCGCGACATCGTTGCTGCACGACCACGCCACCTGGGACGGCGGCTGTGATTGGGACGAGAACACCTACAGCGACGGCCGGCAGGTGATGATCCGGGTGCGGATCACCGACTGGCAGACCCTGTTCGGCGAGGTGACCTGCAACTTCGCCATCACGGGCTACGGCGACGGGGTGATCAACGAGCATCCTGAAGGCAGCAATGCACCGTTATGCACCGGCGACGCATCGGCCGCGCGCCGCGGCGCACCGGTCAACGCCAGCACCGCGAACGTCGACACCGCGATCGACAAATCAATCGACAGCGGCCACCTGATACGACGCCCAATCCGAATAGCCGGCATAGCGCCGAGTGAGATCCCGCAACGCGTCGAACGACAGCCCGAACGCGCACCCCGCGAGCGCGACCGTCATCGCCCACGCACACCCGTACGCCCACCCCGCCGTGCGTGCCCGCACCAACAGCGCGACACCGTGAGTCGCGACGAGCAGGACCGCCGGCGGCACGACCGCGCCCGCGGCCGCGATCAGTGGTCGACCCGTCGTTGTGTTCAACACTGCATGCGCGACGTTAGCCGCAATCGACGAGCTCGTCGCGGCAAACAGCGTGCCCCAAAAGAACCTGACGGCCCGCTGGTGCGCGCCGGCCATGATCGGCGGCTCACCGTCGTCAGTGCGCTCAACAGATCCAGTCCCACAAAACCGGGCGGTATCGCGTCCGGCGCGGCATGTGTAGTAGCGCAGAACCCCACCGCGACTGCGACGAACGCCGCGCCGCGTCCGCGAAGACACGGGCGGTGAGGACCCGGAGCCGAACCTACCTGGCGGTGGTCGGCGCAGCGGTACTGGGGCTCGACGGCGTTGCGACGCTGGCCTCACCCGGAGCGTTCTCCGCAGCCAGGCCGTTCTGAGCGAACGTGAAGGTCAGACCGCTGCCAAGGCTCGCGCAGCTCCCGGGCACCTGGGTGTCGTTGGCGTCGAGGGCCTGGAGCGCCTCCGGGGTGATCCCGGCAGTGGGGCACGTAGAGGCAGCAAGCGCCTGCGCGCTCGCCAGCGACACGTCCCGGATGACGCCGACCTGCTGGCCGCCAGCCGTCACGGTGACATTGACATTGCCGTCACTGACAACGGACTGGGCCGGCGGCGCTGCGTGCGCGAATCCAAGGCCTCCCGCGGTCAGCAGCGCTCCTCCAAGAACGGCGCCTGTGGCCGTCTTCTTCATCGTGTTCATACACGCTCCCTTTCTTCCTGTTTTCGGCAGGGATCCAGAGCTGCGCGAGGTTCACCACACAGCCCCGAAGGAGGACATCGACCCCCCTGAAATCCGCCCCCACCCTCGGGCAGCCGACAACGGCGTCGGCCCCTTCAGGGTTGCCGTAGTAGGGACGCGAAGTCAAACCGAAAATTAATAATCGATTTGTGCGAGCCAGCGTATAATTTGCTCCCTCGATTCCGCGATTGTCGAGATTGGCAAGTGGGCGCTGGCTGATCGGCCCGTTTGTTAGGTCTGACCGCACCCGAGATCCGTTACAGGCCGTTAACCGACACACGAAAAGATTAGCCGGGCGTGCCCAACCTGATGAGCGTGGAACGCGCCCGGAGGCGATCGCGGCCACTCGAATACCTGTTGTCACTTCGGTTCCCCGTTCTCTGTGTCGTTTTCGTCGCGCGTCAAGCGACGCAAGACAAGGTGGAAGGCGATGGTCGCCGCGGCGATGGTGAGCGCGATCGGCCAGAAGTAGGCGCCGACGAACCCGACCAACAACAGCAGCGCGACGAACCGTCCAAGGGTTCTCATGGCATGATTTCGACGATGGTGGATTGGGCAAGATGGCCAACAGTAGTTCCGTCGTCACCACGATTCGGGTCGTGGTGAAACGTTCACCACCGCAACAGGTTTCTCAGGTCGCAACAGGTTGTTACACCAGTGTGTTTCCCCAGTTCACCAGGCATTTAGCCCAACTATCGCCGGGTTCGATTCCCCAGCTCCACCAAAGGGTCGCAGCTCGGCGGGGACGATGCGCGGCCCCCCAGGCGGCGGGTTGTTGCCGGTAAACGTCGACGTGGCAGATCTTGTTGTCAGTGTCGAATTCAAACACGGTCATCGAGTTCACCACGTCCGCGGTGTCACCGAAGAAGTGCCGCTCTTCGATATCGAAGTAGACGAGCTCTGGCAGCTCAGACACGCGTCGCACGGTTGTCTCGAACGAATCGACGGACTGGGCCCATCCGGTCAACATCTCGGCGTATTGCTGCCAGTTCTGGACTTCGAGGAACGTGCCGATCCGTTCAAACCGGTCGATTGCGATCAGAGAGGCCAGTGGCGCCCAGTCTTCCGGCGTTTTCACCGTCGGCACCAACTGCCGCACGGTGCCTTGATACTGCATGACTTTTCGCGTCAACGGCCCGGGTTCGTCCACGGCCGATCTCCCGTAAATCGGCGGGCGAGTGAGTCGATCATGTAATCGATCGTTCTGATCTCATTCTCTATGGAACGGACGGAGCCGCGGAGGTAGCGCAGTCTGCGGGCGGCGACTGAGCCGCACACCGCTGGTAGTGGCTGTTCTGTTTCGACAGCTCGAGCGAGCTTTCTGAACGCTCAGGGAATGCCATTCAACGCCAAGTCATTTAGGAACTGGGTGAACTACTTTGGGAACGGATCGACATCCGCCGCCTTATCGTCCGCAGCACCATGAACCAACGTAGGCGCAGAGCCGGGGTCAGAGCTGCCGGGCACATCGTACACACAAGATGGAAAATCAATCTTATCCATCAGAAGTCGTTCGTCATGAGATCTCATTTCCGACCCGGAAAACCAAAGGGGGAGCGAGGCTTTGGGCGAACCTGTTCGGTCGGCTCCGCAGCTGTCTCGAGGGCCGCACGCATACGGTGGGCGGACACGCGGTAACAGAAGCATCGCCACGGGGACCAGACGGCCGGGCTCGCTGCGTATAACAGTGAACCCGGCCGCGATCAGGTGAAGGCTGCCGCAGACGTGCCGGCTACTTGGCGGCCGTGGTGATAATCCCAAGCTGCTGCAGCACCGCTACGCCATCGTCGAGCCCGCGCTCGTCGATGATGAGGCCGTCCTCTAGTCGGAGAACTGTGGTTCCGGTGAAGCGCATGGACTTCCCGGACCCTGCACCAAGCGAGCCGATGGGAAGGTCGTCGAACGCGATGCCGGTGTGGGTTCCGCCGCCCTCCCACTGTCCGACGACATAGTCTCCGTCGGCGATGAGCTCCGCAGTGCCCGAGAAGTTGAGGTCCGGAAACGCTGCACGGAAGTTCGTGGCGAACTCTTTGACGGCGGCTCGACCGCGCAGCGGCTGGTGCAGGGAGTACTCGAAGCAGATGTCGGGAGCGGCGAGTTCGTCGACGACGCCGGGATTCCACGGGTTACCCCAGAACTCGGTGAACCAGCGGCCGACGACGGCCTTGTTGTCGTCTTGTAGTGACATGTGAATGCCCTTTCATTGTCGCTTACTTGGATGTCGGAGTCCCGTCCGCTCGTAACTCCGACATCGTGAAGACGCCCGATGCGACCGATGCGTGAGATGGAAACCCCGCATCGTTGCCGGCGAGTGGGCGACGGTGGCGAGGCTGGCAGAGACGCCAGCCGACGCTGCTGATGCGATGTGGCTTACGTGGAGATGCGGCCAACTACCGTGTCTCACCGTTTCCCCAAACCGTCGACGAAACGACTTTGTGGCGCGGAAATCGTTGTATGTGAAGGCGATTCACCCACGAGTTCCGATCGCCAGCGCAGCGCCTGGCGCAGGTGCCCAGGGCGAGCACATAGTCGGCTACCGAGCACAGCTCATAGACCAGGTCTCGCTTCGGTTTGCCGTCGAAGGTGTTGAAGATGCCAACCACCCGGACGAGCTTTACAACCTGTCACCGACTTTCGCGCAGCTGCATGAACACCTGCAGCGCCGCTTTCGTGAACTTGCCGGCGTCCATGGCAGTGAACGTGAAGCCTTGGTACTCAAGCTATTCAACGCGCCGCCGACGTCGGGTCGAAGTCGCCGCCGTGGCTTGGATGGTCCTTGTAGTTCAAGGGGACCACCGCAGTGGCGCAAAGGAATCCGTCGCTGCAGTCCGCCCAGCTCAATGTGGGCGATCGGCTGCCTCGGCGAGGTGATCGATGTAGGGATCCGCTAACGCGGTGTCGGCGATCACCGGAGACGTCCCGCTCACTGCACCGGCGACGACGATAATCGCCAGTAACGCCGCGAACGAGCAATGAGACCACGACAAGTGCACCATTCCCCCTTGGTAAGTCCCTGATATCGTTCTGGATCCGCTGCTTCTACTCTCCACTGCCTGTATCGGAGATCGCGTCGATGACTTCCCGTGTCATCGACACCAACGAGTAATCATGGCCGAGCCGGAAATGTCTCCCGCGACCCGGCTCGACGACCTGGCCGCCCTGGACCCGTTCACCCGGCGTGAGGTGGCCTCGGCTCTGCGGCATTGCAGCCAGTGGTTGGGCCAGGGCGCATTGTCAATGCATCACGAGCCGTTCATGATCCATTGTCGTGCTGCCTCGATCTGCCCGGCGGGGAAATGCCTGATCTCCGCTTTCACAAAGTGTGACGTTAAATGCTCGGCGACATCTCCCATGTGGGAGTCCGTTACAACTGCGATTCTCTTTATGCGCTTGTGATGATCTCGAACGAAGCGAAACTGGTTGACCATTGCCCCAAAACTCTTCCATCCGGGGAACGACGGGGCTTCGATGATGAGACCCACAAGAGCGCCGGTTGCCTCGATGTGCGGGTCGACCGCCTTCGCGAGTTTCACAAAGTCGTCCTGCTCGATCGCAGATTTTGGTTGCACGTGCAGGATGGAATGCTCGGTATCGAGGTCGTATTCGATCATGTCTCGCTCCTTTACGATCGTTGCGGTCCAACGGACGACCTTGCCGACGGTGTTGGCATCGACGGTTTCGCGGTCACACATCACCGCCGGACACGGTTGTGGGCGGTTAGCAGTAGTTGGTCGAACACCGGGCGTGGGGGCAGGGTGTCGTCGTAGTCGAGAGCCCGAAAATCGGCCAGCAGCTGATCGGCAAGCACCCGCAGCTTGATGTTGGCTTCCTGCGACCGCCATTTGAGGAGGTCGAACGCCGCGTCGGCGTCGATGCGATAGACAATCATCAAGATGCCCTTGACTTGTTCAATGACGGCCCGGTTCGCCGCGATCTCGGCGACGGCGTCGCTGATGAACGATTCGCGCTCCTCGGGGGGAACGTCACGTCGACAGAGAAACCGTCTGTGCCGATCACTTCGCCGCCAGCATCGCGTAAGAGTTCGGCGACCACGATGACCTCATGGATGCGCCCCTGAACATCAATGATGCGGTGGCGGCGCGGTTGTCCGAGGACGCTCGCTACTCCTTATGGAACTTTGCCTTCAACGCGTCCACTCGCGTCTGGAAGTCTTCCTTGCGCTCCTGCTTCTTCTGCTCACGTATCGCCTTTCGGGCGGCCTTGTCGGCCTCCCGCGCGGCCTCGTCCTGCGCCTCCAACTCAGCGAGAACCTCGTCCAGCGGCCTCCGGGAAACCTTGCCACCGAATCCGGCCGCGAACTGCTCCAACGGATCGGTTGTGACTTCGTCCGTCACGGCGAGGATCGCGTTGCCACCAGGCGGTATCAGGCGCCCGAATGCTGCGATCGCCTCGTCACCGGTGTCTAGGCGCTCCGCGTCGTACAGGGCGCCGGTCGCGGCGCCGGCACTCCACCCGAGCAGCATCCCGATCGGGCCACCGAGCACACCGACGAGCATCCCGATCAAGCTGCCACTGGCGGTTCCAATACCGGCGGCGGCGTCGCCCGACTCGGGAACCCGCAGCTGCCCCTGAGCGTCACGTTCGATGATCCCGGCCGACCGGACCCCATACTGGTTGGCTGCGGCTGACAGCTTGCTGAACGCCTCGTAGGTCGTGCTGGTCTGCGGAAACGTGATTGCCGTTGCGTATTCCGTCATCCCCGGACCCCCTTGTTGACTCGTCACCGACCCGCCGGTCGCGGACCGGGTCCCCGGCATGTGGCACTGGTCGTCACTTGCCGACGAGCGCCGTATGCGGTTGCGGCTCGTCGCGTGCGGCCTCATCCGGGGCCTTCGTAGGATAGATCGCTGTCACCCATCGCGCAGACGGATTCGCATTGACTCATCAATGATGCTTTCGCCGGGGGTGGGGCGTCGTATTGGTCAGTGACCTCACGAATTTTGTTGGCCGCCAACGTAACCTTCGACGACATCCCGGGTCGGGGTTGTTAACATCCGCGTGTCCCGGCCAACGGCAGCTGAAAGAAGTTCAGCGCTTCATTCAAGTGGTCGGCATCGCTTCAGCGGTTCCTAGCGCACGTCACGTGTTCGAACGCGCAACGCTCCATTGCGATCTCGGGCTAGCGCAGGAATCCGGTAACGGACTCTTAGGTTACAGATGGTGCAGGAGGAGTGGCCGTGGCAGATCTGAGTCGGGAAGAAAGCAAACGGCTCCGCGCTGAGCTGGCCGAGGGGTTGGGTTTCTATCCCGCGAGCCTGGCCCACGAAGACGTCACCCGGTACCGCGAACAGACCGCGGAGCGCAAGGCCCGAGAGGAAGCCGGTGAGCGCGATGGCTGGGGTCCGGGCGGCTACAGGTGGCGCCAGTGGGATCACCTCAAGGAAGAACGGCGTCGCACAGGGATCGAAACTCACCGACGCGCATCGGTAGCCGACCTCTACGAGTGAGCCGTGATGCCAACAAGAGACGGCCTTCTGCCTCGGTTGGCGTAAACCCCACCGAGGGGTCGTGTGGCCGAGGGCCGACATGGAGATATCCCGTGACGTTGCTCGACGAGCTGGCCGCCCTGGACCCGCCGAGGTGGCGAAGGTAGCCGCAGCTCTTCGGGGGGTGGTCAAGTTCTTGGCCGGGATGCTGGCTGTGGCGATCGCTCTTGGTCGACCGAGCGGTCCTTCCATCAGCGGCTCCCAGCTGCAGTCCCACGTAGCGGTTCAGGGCTTGGCCGGATCGTCACGGTGACCTCCTCACGGTCATGCCACAGCATACGAAGCTGTTGGCGGAGTCGATCACGGGTGTGAATGTCGCAGGGGCGATGGAGCTAGCGCACGAAGTCCAAGATCGCTGCGGCGGTCTCGGCGGTCCGCCCTAGCCAGGGCGCGTGTCCGGAGGGCAGCACCACCAGTTGGCCGTGCGGGATGAGGTCGCTCGCTGCCTGGGCGACCGAACTATTGCCGAGCGGGTCATGTTCGCCCCATACCATCAGCGTGGGCATGGCCAGCTGGCTCAGCTGGTCGCGTCGTACCTGTGAATGACGCCGGAAGCCAGAAGGCGACAGCAAGGCGAACGGCGAGACCAATGCGCGCATCTCAGACCGTGCGCTCGCGGCGGCGATCGGGTCCCGGCCCGTGGCCACCATCAAGTCGACCAAATCCGGGTAAGCGCCAAGCGTCGCCTGCTCTCGCATGAAACTCGCGAACCGCAGCACTGATTTCGGGCTGGGGGGCACCAACCGCGACAGCAGCTCTCCCACCCCGGGCGTGGCCATTAGCCGGATCGGCAACGGGCAGCGGGTCTTGGGCAACCCGGGAACACCGATCAGCACGAGCCGCTTGACCCGGCCCGGGTGAGCCATTGCGTACCACAAACCCCACCGCCCGCCCCCCGAGTGGCCGACCACCGCGACCGTGTCCAACTCCAACATGTCGAGCAGATCATTCAGCCATGCGACCGCCGTTTCGGGATAGCGATGCCGAGGGAGATCTATCGGGTCGCTCAGTCCTCGACCGGGCAGATCGGGGGCCAGCGCACGAACTCCCTGGAGTTCATTCAGCAACGGGAGAAGGAACCCCGCTGAGTCCACCGTGCCGTGGAGGAGGACTACCGGCGGCCCCGCACCGGTCTCCAGGAGATGAACCCGATTGCCTGCGACCTCGACATAGCGGCTGCGCACCGACGCTCCGGCCAGCACGCGTTCGTATACCTGTCGGACCTCGGCGGAATGGGTTTGCTGCTTTCGCGCCTGCTGCCGCCCGCTCATCGGTGCCTCCTTTTGGATGGCCAACCCGATAGTTAGGACGCTACGCGCGGTCGGCGGCGGCCGTTGGCTCACCGCAGCGGACACGGGGTCGCGGCGTGGATGCGCTGCGGTGACGGCGGGTTGCGGTCAAGCAGGACAGCGGGTCGGATCGGCCGGGGGCACAAGTTGCCGCCGCAGTTGGGACACACACCCATTAAGTGGCCATCGACGCAGCGACGGCAGAAGGTGCACTCGTACGTGCAAATCATCGCCTCCGACGCGGGCGGAAGATCGACGTCGCAACATTCGCAGTTGGGGCGCAGCTCGAGCACCCCCCAGGTTTACCTGATGATGACTGCCGGCACACACCAGCCGCCCTGTCATCATTCGCAGGTTCCGCGCCGGCGGCGCCCGCCGCGATGCTTCGCCCACAGCCGGACGGCACTCACCCTCGTCGAGGTTCCGCATCCTGCAATGCTCGGAAAGCATTAGTGTGTAGACAGTTTCGCCCGTTTTACCGGCGGAGCGAACGTATTCCAGACGTGCGCTATTCCTTCAGTTGGTGAAGACCCAATCGATAATCGGCGTCGGCTGGTGCTGGCGGCCTAATAGAGCACCGACGGAATCCAGCCGCCGTCCGGCTCCCGGTATTCGCCGAGTGTCATGTACGTCATCGGCTTGATCGGCCGCAGCCCCTGGCTCAGGCACCAACGAAAGAGGCCCGCCTGCCGGGTTGGCACGAGGAAGGAGGCCGGCACCTCGCCTGCCGCGAGCGCGCCCGCGATCAAGGCGCACAGGTCGTCCTCGGTCTCGGCTACGCCGTAGGCCGCCGGGAAGAAGGTGACGGTCGTGGCGTAGGCGGTGATTCGGCCGTCACGGACCGCGACAACGGGTGAGAGCGCCGGTGTCTGGATGGCGTCGCGCAGTTCGCTGGTGCGCTCAAAGCCGTGGACGCTGAGGCAGAGGCGCTCGCACTCCTCGACGTCGCTCTCCTCGAGCGGACGGACCTGGATGCCGCCCGGCGGCCCGCTCTTCGGCGTGCCGCTTATTACGACCGCCGGCTCCCTGACCTCGAAGCCCAGCGAGGCGTACAGCGCGAGCGACTGCATGTTGAAGGAGTCTTGAAAGAGCCGGATACCGCGCGCTTCGGCGCCCCGCGCGATCACTTCCTCCATCAGGCGCCGGCCAACGCCGCGCCCCTGCACATCGGGATCGATGGTGATCGGCCCGACCCCCGTGATCGGGCCGCGCTCGTCGAGGAAGTTGGAGCCGATGATCCGTCCATCGGCCTCCGCGACGACGCCCCAGATCCGCGGATGCGCAATGAAGCTGCCCGTCAGCTGCGAAGCCGCTTCGAGCGTCGGGAAGTCGCGCGGGAATCGGTGATGGTCGTGAAGGCCTGCGAACGCCTCATAAACGATCCGGGCGCACTCGTCACCGTCGGCGGGTTCGATCGCGCGAACCACGATCCCCTCCGCGCTTCGCGTTCGTTTCGATTCGGTTCCATCGGCCATGGCTCGCCCCCTCGACGCGTGTAAAGCGATGGTCTTCGGAACCACCCGCGAAGTCAATCGCGCCGGCCCTGCCGGGTGCTCACATATCTCATTCATCGTGATGGATGCGCTGACCCGCCTCGGCGTAGCGCACGAACTCCAAGATCACCAAGCGCAGCGGTGTGCTCGGAAAGCGGCCTCGTCGACAGCTCTCAACGTGGCGAATTCGCGCGTTCACCACGTGGCTGAGATCTCGCCAGGATCGGAAAGCGTTGGTGTGCAATAATTTCGCCGCGTTTGCTGGTGGAGAGGCGATTTTCCGGCCCTGCACTATTTCCCGGCTTCTCCGGACTTCTTGTCCTGTTCGGCGGCTCGTGCGGCGAGGTAGTCGGCCCAATCACGTCCGGCGAATCTGAGCCATCGGATTGCAGTGTTGATGTGCATGCCCAGTAGGTCAGCGATGATCGCGGCGGGGAGATCGGCCGCGAGCGCCATGAGGGCGCCGTTGCGGCCGGGGCGCGCGCTGATGCCGTGCCGGTTGAGCCGATTGGTCAGGCTGTGGTTGTCGATGGGCTGTCCGGGAACTCGGCCGGGAACAGCCATCGCGGAGCGTCTGTTCCGTGGTGGATCATGAGCCGGGTGGGTGGTCGATCGGCCAGCTCTCCCATGATCGCGCCGAGGCGGGGAGCAGAAGGATCGGATGCTTGCCGGTAGTCAGATAGGTGTTGCCATCCTGTGCCACAACATGTCCGCGCAGAGGTGACGGATCCGCTGGGCCTGGAGCCCGACCAGGAGAATGAGCGCGCCTGCCGCGCGGACGTCGATGGGCATGGTCTCGTTGTTGAGGCAGCGTTGCAGTAGTTGCCAGCGTTCGTCATCGCCGAGCAGATCCGCTGGTTGCTGTCGCGGGATCACTGCGACAGCAAGACTTCGGGTGAGGTCACGATCGGCAGTCCATTTCAGGAAGTAGCGGATTCGGTTGTGGCGCTGCGGTTTCTCCTCGTCCAGCCAGCGATCGAGATCGTCTTGGCGCAGCTGCTCGAGCGCGATTCCCTGCTCGTCGATCCAGGCGAGCAGCTCAAGGGCGACCA
The DNA here is from genome assembly GCA_963715885.1 of uncultured Actinomycetota bacterium. Classification (GTDB taxonomy): domain Bacteria; phylum Actinomycetota; class Actinomycetes; order Mycobacteriales; family Mycobacteriaceae; genus Mycobacterium. The sequence goes on along the minus strand of CAVQSK010000015.1, from coordinate 30,192 downwards.
GGACCCGGCGACGCAGCTCACGCCCCGATGATGTGGGGTGACGGCGCGCGGCTGCGCGATTGCGTGCTCGCCGCAGCAGAAACCAATGCCGAAACGGACGGACCAGGTTCGCGTGCTCGGGCGGTTTGTCAGCGAGGGACCTCGGAGCGAGCCGCTGCCATGATCGCCTCAACTCGCGATCGGAATAGCCGCTCGGCGGTTGGGAGACAACCTCTTTGGATCGGCGGCGGTCAAGCCACGAGATGATCTCGTCGGAAACGTGGTTCTGCGGACCGATCTTCCGCAGTACGGTGCCGAGCGACTGCAGCTGCTTGACTGCTGTCTTGATGCAGACGGTTTGGCGGCGTTCAAACAGGTATCGGTCGAGGTGGCGTATGGTCAGCTCCGACGTGTCGCCGGAGGGCAGACCATACGGTTCAAACAGGTGTACAACACGAGGGCCGAAGCGGACGCCCGGAGGGACGAACTGAACGCCGCCCGATACACGATTGGCACAAGCGCGCTTATCCCGCCGGCGTCGGATTCGCCGCCCTGGCCGCCGTGGGGTGTGCCGCCTACATCGTGCTCACGCAACGCGTCGGTGACCGCTTCACCGGCATCAAGGGACTCACGCTGACCATGCCCATCGCTGCGGTCACCCACGGCCATCGTCGGTATCCCCCAGGCCGCCGGGCATCTGAGCCTCGATGTTGATCTGTGGGACCGGCTGATGTCTCCGGTGCGTCAGATGTCCTTCGGGCAATGAAGCATCGCGCCCGGGTGGTGGGTGGGGGAGCGCGCCGTTCATCCGCTTCTCGTCAACCTGCAGACTCAGGCGCCACAGGCACGCTGCCACCTAATGGGACACAGCTTCGGATGCATCGTAATGACCGCAGCGATCACCGGCCCCCTAGCGAACAGACGCATCATCGACCCCTCGCCACGATCGACCCCAACGATGTCGTCCTCGCACACGGTTCGCTTTCAGTTCCGTCCATTCTCGCGGCGGCGACAGCGGAGCGTTGGCCGGACAAGGTTACTTTTTAAAGCACCAGCTTTAGTGATGGCGATCATGTGTGGATTGCGGTTCGCGGCAGCTTCACCTGCCACTGCCCCCCATATTGAATACCATATCCGTCATGTAATCCCTGGGGTTACATATCTGGAATCATGCGGTGAACCATATCCGAATGCGCGGAGCCAACCGAGACCCTCTCTGAGTCGACCATTGATCGGTCAGCATTGACTGCGGTAGATCTGCCGGGCGGGAGGCTGCAATGTTGCGGGACATCTCTGTTGAATCGGTAGATGCCGCGATCGGTGCGGGCAGCGATGCGAGGGGGTCGGTAGGGGATGAGCTGAGAGACGCCGCGCCCCCCGGTCTGCAGCCGCTTCTGGCGGAGGTCGTGGAACTGAGGGACTTCCGCCGCGGGGACGTCACGCTGTCGAGGGCGGACCGGCGACGGATCGTTGACCAGGCTCTGGTCCTGATCGAGCAGAACTACGTCCATCTACCGCATAAGGCGGCGATGCATGCGGTGAATCCGGTGCAGCGGCTGCGCCTGTTGCGGGCCCGGCTGGACGGCCTGGACGCCCGGACCCTGCCGTCGGCGGCTAGCTTCCATGCGGAGATGTCGGAGATCTTCCACTCGCTGCGTGACCTGCACACCAACTACCTGCTGCCCGGTCCGTACCGCGGCCGAGTGGCGTTCCTGCCTTTCCTGGTGGAGGAGTTCTTCGAGGATGGTGTCGCGCGGTACCTAGTAACAAAGGTGGCGCAGGGTGCGGACGTGGGTGATCTGGGCCCGGGGGTGTTGGTCACCCACTGGAACGGGATGCCGATCGATAGGGCGGTCGAGGTCAACGCCGCCCGCTACGCGGGCAGCAACGCCGCAGCCCGCCACTCCCGTGGAGTCGAGTCGCTGACCATCCGGCCGCTGCGGATCCACCGGTTCCCGGACGAGGACTGGGTCACCGTCCGGTATCAGAAGGAGGGCGATGTCCGGGAACTCACGATCCCGTGGCTGGTGGCCCCCAACCTCCCACCGATGGTCTCGGCTGAGGGACCGCCGGACGACACGGTGACCGCGCTCGGGCTGGACCTGGATCTGGACGAGGCGCAGCGCGCCCGGAAGTTCCTGTTCGCCCCAGCGGTCGCGGCCGCCGAGTTGGACGTCGGAGCGGCGCCACCGGAGGCTGCGGCGAACGAGATCCCGTCAGCCATGCCGAGCGTGTTCCGCGCGCGCCGGGTCGTGGTCGACGGCGTCGAGTACGGTCACCTGCGGATCTTCACGTTCTATGTCGACGATCCCGGCGGCTTCGTCGCCGAGTTTGCCCGGCTGTGTGCCCTGCTGCCGTCGGCAGGGCTGGTCGTCGATGTCCGGGGCAACGGCGGTGGGCACATCTTCGCCGCCGAACTGACCCTGCAGATCCTCACCCCGATGCCGATCACGCCGGAGCCGACCCAGTTCACGACCACCTCGCTGAACCGCGACCTGTGCCGTCAGCACCGCGACGGTGAGGGCGGGATCGATCTCGGACCGTGGCTGCTCTCAATCGAGCAGGCCGTGGAGACCGGCGCCCCGTACTCGAACGCGTACTCGATCACCCCCACGGACCTGGCGAACAGCATCGGGCAGCGCTACTACGGCCCAGTGGTGCTCATCACTGACGCGCGGTGCTACTCGGCAACGGACATCTTCTGCGCCGGCTTCGCCGACCACCGAATCGGGCCCGTGCTGGGCGTCGACGCCAACACCGGAGCGGGTGGTGCGAATGTGTGGACGCACGGCCTGCTGCACCAGTTGGTGACCACCCGGGAGGGCGTCAGATCGCCCTACCGCGACCTGCCCGGCGAGGTCGACATGCGGGTGGCGATCCGGCGCACGCTGCGGGTCGGGGCCGCGGCGGGGACGCCGGTCGAGGACCTCGGCGTAGTGCCGGACGAGCGTCACCTGATGACCCGGCGCGACATCGAGCACGACAACATCGACGTGATCACCCGCGCCGTGTCGCTGCTGCGCAACCAGCCCGCCCGGGGGCTGGGCGTCGACGGGACCGCCGGTGCGGACGGAGTCCTTGTACTGGAGGTGACCTGCGTCGGCATCGACCGGCTCGACGTATGGCTGGACGAGCGGCCGGTGAGGTCGCTCGACGTCCAGGACAGAGTCACCCGGCTCGACCTGCCGGCCTCGGGGGCGCGCGGGCTGCGCCTGGCCGGTTACACCGGAGGCCGACTGGTCGCCAGCCTCCGGGAGGAGTTGGGGCCCCTCCCCGACGGCAAGGTCGGCGTCCAGCACGGCGCCACGCTGGTCACCTCGCCCGCCACACAGGTCCCGATCCGGCTCCGGTTCCTAGTTGCGGCAGGCCAAGCCGACCGCCGCACTGTGCAGCGCCAGGTCCGCGACGTGATGGGTCCAGGCTGGGACGTGGACCCGCTGTTCGACCTGCGGGCCGATCTCGGCTCGGACGCACAACCGCCACCAGAACTGCAGGGCTACTACGCCGTGACCGGGTCACTGCCCCGGGACAGCGACGACCGTCGCCGGGCCCAGGCCTTCGAAATGTCACGGTCCCTGATGGCCCGTACCGGGTACGACGTTCAACCCGACCTGCCCTCCGGCGCCATGTACCCGCCAGTCGGACCGTTCGACCCCGCCAGCCGGGACGCGGCCTTCCTCGGTGGTGACGAGAAACCGCTGCCCGGCACCGAGGACCCTCTCTGGGCGCTGAAGAACCTGCATGTCCTCCAGTCATGGGACCGGTCGCCGGAACGCGGCCAAGGTGTCGTGGTCGCCCAGCCGGACACCGGGGTTACCACGCACCCCGAGCTCAACCCGGGGGTGGACACCACCCGGGACCGGGACCTGCTGGACAACGACGACGACGCCACCGACCCCCTGACGAAGCGCTGGTGGTGGATGGACAACCCCGGGCACGGCACCGGCACCGCCTCCGTGGTCATCAGCCGCGAGCCAGGCGTCGTCGTCGGGTCGGCTCCCAAGGCCACCCTCGTCCCCTTGCGTTCCAACCGCAGCGTGGTCCTGGTGTTCGACGGCGACGTTGCCCGCGCCGTTGAGTATGCGCGGCAGATCCGCAGCCACGTGATCACCATGAGTCTCGGCGGCGTGGGGTTCTCGCCCGCTCTCAGGGCCGCCATCGACGCCGCCATCCGGGACGGGATACTGGTGCTGGCCGCGGCCGGCAACCAGGTCGGCTTCGTCGTCGCCCCCGCCAACTACGGCGAGGTCATCGCCGTCGCCGCCAGCAACATCCAGGACCGGCCGTGGAGCGGCTCCTCGCACGGTCCGGCCGTAGACGTCACCGCGCCGGGCGAGAGCGTCCACGTCGCGCGGGCCGACAAGGCCAGCGGCGGCAACGTGTACACCACCGGCTTGGGCTCAGGCACCTCCTACGCCGTAGCCCTCACCGCGGGAGTGGCGGCCCTGTGGCTAGCCCATCACGGCCGCGATGCGCTGATCGCCAGGTACGGCAAGCCAAACCTGCAAGCCGTTTTCATCGAGGTGCTAAGGCACAGCACCCGGCGGCCGGCCGGATGGGACACCGGCGAGTACGGCAGCGGAATCGTCAACGCTGACGCACTGCTGACGACCCCGCTCCCCGCGGCTGTCCCACCGCTGGGAGCCGCGACCGAACTCGTCCCCGCCGACTCCCTCACCGCCACTCAACGGCTAGCCCCCTATCTACCTGACCGGTCTGTCACGACCGCCGACGCCGCCCTCGACCAACTCCTGGCCGGTTCAGCGGACCGAGACCTGTACGCCGGAGAGATCGCCTATCATCTCAGCCAGGACCCCATGATCCGCGCGGCAGTTTTCGGTGCCGCCAAGAACGGCTCAACAGCCACCCTCGCACTCAACCCCACGTTTCAGTCTTTCGGCCTCGACCGACTGCGACGGATCGCCTCACCCTCTCTTGCCGCTGCCCTAGACGAACACTGAGCGGGACGTTCTGTGGTGGCGCGGCGACCGCTGCTGCGCATGGGGCATTGGCGCTTAATGCGGGTGGCGGAACGCAGCGCACCGGCGGTACTCCGCGGACCACGGCGAGTCAGGGATCACCTCTCTGCCTATGCTGGCGCGGTGCATCTTAGCCTCGTGGCCATCGTGGTCGAGGAGTATGAGCCAGCGATCGGCTTTTTCGTCGGCACGCTGGGTTTTCGAGCTCGTTGAGGATTCCCTGTCCTGGCCCGCGATTGAATTCCCCGGCTGACCGACGTGTTTTCGGGAGTTCCGCGGTCCGAGTCGTGTTGAGTTACCTAAGGCACAACTGCCGGCAGTTGCCGAATATTCGGCAAGTCCCACTCTTATCTCGACATATTAATGTACCTTCAATACGCAACTGAATTTCAATCTATGGGAGCGCGCGAATGGCTGCGGCGAGGAGAACTACTGAAGCAAGCAAAGCATCCACATCTTCGAAAGAAAACGAAACGGCCGGCTTTATCGACGGGATTGTAGCCGACAAAAACCATGAAATTCAGGAGTTCGAGGAGGAATACGCTTTTACAGCAGCAGATTCGGACTTCCGGAGCTTCACAGCCGACGCGGCGGCAGCCCGGCGCAGGATACGTTTTGCCGACGTGCAGGACGAATACTCGAACCTGTGGGCCGAGATGGCTATTCGTCGCGAAAAGCTGCCCGAAGTGGATTCGATCGTCGAGCGCATCGTCCGCCACAAGGAGGCCTATCGTTTGGTCGAGCGGCTGACGCGGGTCCCATGGTTCGCGATCGCGATAATCCACAACCTCGAGGCGGGCGGCGACTTCAACAGCCATCTGCATAATGGCGACCCGCTAACGGCGCGCACCGTACACGTGCCCGCCGGGCGGCCCAGATCTGGCAATCCGCCATTCACCTGGGAGGAAAGCGCTGTCGACGCGCTGGAATATGACGGGCTCACCCAGGTCACGGACTGGTCGACCGAACACCTGGCCTACTTGTTCGAGGGCTTCAACGGCTGGGGATATCGCCTGTACCACCCGCATGTGAAGTCGCCGTACCTGTGGAGCTTCAGCAATCACTATACAAAGGGAAAATATGTCGGTGACGGCCAATGGTCCGAGACGGCGGTAAGCCGGCAATGCGGCGCGATGGTACTCCTGAAGCGGCTTCAGGAGGCAGGCCACATCCGGCTTGATATCGCCAGAGTCGAAGCGCCCGTGGCACGAACGCAGCCCGCCTCGATCCTGAGTGCTCCCCCCACGGCTGTCAGCGAGCTGACGATCGACACGTTCGCAAGAGAAAGCGCAGCGACCGCCGTTGCGCGGGTTGCGTGGCCGGTTGAGACGCAGCTGACCGATGGACCGGGAATCTTCGGCTATTACTCGCCGGACAAGCGGTACGGGACCGCCTCGACCATTGCCGCGCTCTACGAAGTCGGTCGCATATGGCGGCTTCGCCGCGCCGCGCCGCGCGTGGGGGTCGGCGACATAAGCCTGCGCGGTGGTGGCGACATTGAGGGCCACGCGTCGCATGAAACGGGGCGGGACGTAGACCTGCGCCCAATGAAAAACGATGGAACGGAAGGACCCGTCACCTGGAAGCAGGCAAAGTACTCGCATTCACTCACGCAGGAGCTCATTGACATCATCTATGCGAACGGTGTCGTCATGGTGAAAGTCATCGGCTTCAACGATCCGAACATCCAGGGGTGCGTGAACTGGGTCAACCACGACAACCATCTGCATGTGCGCTTTTACTTCGAAGACGAGGCGCCCGGTTACCCGCTCCTGGAGCTGGGCATGTACAACTCGCCACCGGTGCGCGAATGTCAGCGCCGTCTCAACAACTGGAAACAGCGGCAAGGCGGCACGGATCTGCTGGCGCCAGATGGCGACTTCGGCCAGAACACATTGAAGGCCGTACGAGACTTCCAGGCCGCGATGGGCCTCGCGGTGGACGGCAAGGTCGGCAACGACACTTGGAGACGCACCCTGGACTACATCGTCGCCTAGCTGGACGGGCGCATCCTGCCCCGTGGGGATCGCGTACGCGATCCCCTTCTCCTCTTCCGCGGCTCAGCCACCGGCAAGAAAGAACGGTCAACTGATCTCGTAGACGAAAGCGCCATCCAGGTGGTCGACGTACTCGCTCACCGCGTTGTAGGCAGCCCAGCGTTCCCGCGATCGGCGCGATGGTGGGGGAGGAGGTCCACGACTTGACGATCGCGGAACCAACGGCTCGTCGGCTACGGCAGGCCGTGGCCTGCCGGGAGGTTGGACCGGGCAGACCCGGTCATGCCCTGATGCTTACCCGCTTCGCGCGCGTGATCAAAGCAGGGGCCCTTCCCTCCCGGCGTGTCTCTCACGCCGATCAGCGGTACTACGACCCCCTCGGACTCCCGCTGCCCTCCAAGGGAGTGGAGTAGGAAACAGGCGCGAAACCCCTTGCGGCGGCTCGTTTCCTGCAACCCCTCCCCGAACCGGACATGAAGTTCTCCCTCATCCGGCTCTCCACCGGGCAGTCGACCGCTCGCATTCCGCAGTGCCAGTGCGTTGGCGCTGATGTTCGATATCCTCGCCGCCGCTGTGATCGCGCTGGCTCCCGTCAAGCAGGCGCCTGGCGGGCAACTGTGATTTACGTCACATCACGGAAGGGTCACGAACTGGCTACGGCGGAATTACGCACCGTCTGCACCTGCGAAAACGCTTCGATTTCCTGCGCATTTAGAACGCTATTAGGATTTGCCGCGGCCAAAAGCGCCAACGTCGGCAAAAGATGACGGGACCGCAGCGAGCCGTTACGGTCTTGACCCAAGCTAGTCGAGAAGCGGGCCGGCCCGTCCTGACCCTTCGCGCCGAGCTCCATCCTTTGGGCAGAGCAAACGACAACGACAGAGCTGGAGGCGGGGGACCCACCGGTCCACCGACGAGGGAACCAGGTCAACCCTGACGTATTCATTCCGCCGTCGCCCCCGCGATGCCGAACTCGCCCGACTACGCGCCGAGAACGCTGAGATGCGTTCCCGCATTAACAGACTCGTTGAAGAAAAAGCCGTCCTGCATGACCGGCTGGAAGAGATGTCCTCGTTCAAGCGCACCCCGTTGCGGCTCCCCGGTACCTGGTGACCATCCTCGAAAGGCATCCTGTGAGCGGCTACGAACTTCGCCACTACCGCCGTGAGCCCGACGATGTGCTCACCAGGAAAGTGGCTCTTCCGGATTTAGAGTGCGTCGATGCGGTGGGTGAGGTTGCCGCAGTGGAGAAGTGATCGGATTCGGTAGTGGGTGAGGTTGCGGAATCCGAGGGCGTTGCGGCGTAGTGCTTCCAGGCGTCCGTTGATGGCTTCGGTGGGGCCGTTGGAGCTGTGGTGGTCGAAGTAGGCCAGCACGTCGCCGCGGCGCCACCATAGAGTGCGGCCGAGCCGGGCCAGTTCGTCCAGCCCGGCGGGTACACCGCGGCGCAGGGAGTCGATGATCTTGGCCAGCATGGCCTTGCCGCGATTCCAGTCCGGGTGGGCGTAGGCGGCGATGATCCGCTGGTAGATGCTCCAGGTCACGACGACCGCGATGTGGCCGGATGGTAGGTCTTCGGGTGAACCGCCAAGTACACCTCGAAGAAGGAGTAAGGGACCGCCATGAAGACACTACCTACTGTTCGCCTGGCCGACGCGTCCAACGCCGCGGGCTTGCCCGGGCTGTGGGACGGTTCCACGGAGAACAAGACCGTGGTCCGCTCGCTGCTGGCCGACCTGGTCGCGCGCGGCCTGGCCGTCGACGATGGGCTGCTGGTGGTCATCGACGGCGCCAAGGCCCTGTCGGCGGCGGTGCGCGAGGTGTTTGGCGCCAAGGCGACGATCCAACGATGTACCTTGCACAAGCGGCGCAACCTCGCCGATCACCTGCCCGATAAGGAGCAGGCGTGGGTGGACGCCAAGTTGGTCAAAGCGTTCGCCCACCCCGACCCCGACGCAGGGCTGCGCAATGCTAAACACCTTGCTGCACAACTGGATAAGAAGTATCCCAGCGCAGCCGCCAGCCTGCGCGAGGGGCTGGAGGAGATGTTTACCGTCGCCCGCCTCGGCATCGACGGCCGCCTCGCCAAGACGCTGACCACGTCCAACCCGGTCGAGTCGATGATTTCCATCGCGAGGGCCACCAACCGCAACGTCACCCGCTGGCGCGACGGGCAGATGGTGCTGCGCTGGACCGCGGCCGGAATGCTCAACGCCGAACGATCCTTCCGCCGCATCAAGGGCCACCAACAAATGCCCCAACTCGCCACGGCCCTGCACCGACACGCCCACCCCAAAACCGCCCAAGACACCGGCACCGTCGGTGTCGCCGCCTAGAGTTCACCGTGGATCGTCACCCAAATTCCACGCGACTCGGGACACGCTCGTCGCCATGCTGGGAAGGATGTAGCAGGCGCCCGCCACCGGGGCGCCGATGATCGACACCTTCATTTGTCAGATGCGTTCTGTGCTTTCGCGGTCGAGCTGACCAGGTCGCCGTGCGGCCGATCCACGCTGTTCCCACGCATCGATAAGCCGGAGCACAGCGTCGGTGAGGTCGACGACTTCGTCGCGGCTCCAGTCCGCCATCACCGTGCGGGAGGCGGCGATTCCGCCCCCTCGAAGCGCTCTAGTGGCGCACGCCCCGTATCGGTGCTCGTCACCAGCGATGACCGCCGATCATCGGGGTTGCCGCTCACCGCGACGAGCCCCTCGGCCAACAACGCCTGCAGGTGCCGCGACACCGATGACGGCATCATGTCGAGTTCGTCGGCGATCTCGGTCGGCCGCATCAGCTCTTGTGCGGCAATAATATTGAGCACGCCGTAGCGCCCTTTCTGCTGATCGTCGTCGGCGACATTTTTCTCGGCCAGGGCGGGGGACTGATCGGCGGCTCGTTCATGACCGGCCGTGTGGGCGGTCACCGGCGTCGTGCTGATCGCGTTCGGTATCTGCTTGCTCGCCGCGGCCAGGTATCGCGACCGGGGTCCGAGGCGATGACGGAGCTCGACGAGATCCGTCTGGCCTGCCCCTCGCCGGAGCGTGTGCGATCCTCGAAGTGATCAAACGCGAGCGGTGGGACCGCTACATAACGCGGCGTGCCGATAGCCCTGCGCCACAAGCTAATTCGTCACAGTGACGTTTTCTGGCGATGCAGGGAAAGGGAGGAAGGGCGGTCGATTGCCGGCTACACGGCTGGCGGTTGAGGGCGCGCTCAAAGATTCACCAAACACCCGAATCATTCTTTAAGTGATTGAACTGTATGGCAACCTCGGCGTACGCACGACAGATGCCGCAAGTCCTTCGACAGCGAGGACGACCGTCAACGCGGTGAGCTGGTGAATCACCAATCATCAACGGGTGCGAGAACTTTCATCTAATGCAACTCGCAGCAGTTTCGCCGATAGCCTATATATGGTCAACCAACCGCCTGGCCCAGGCGGCATGCGGAACGACGGACGCGACCAGGCCGCGCCACGGGCCGCCGGTGTCCCACAGATGAAGCTTAGGAGGTCGTCGCCCGGGTGGGTGCGACGGTCGGCAGCCAGGAAGAGAAGCTCGGTGAGCAGCGTTGCGAAAGCCGCTGTGCCGGCGACCACGATGACCGCCCCCGCCATTCAGAGCATCACGATCACCGCGCGGGGCAGGCCCCACCTCGGCGTATCCGCCGAGGCCTCCGGCTGGTATCTCATCGGCCCTAGGGTGCCGCGGGGTTCCATGGCATGAGTGGTTACCGCGGGTGAAGACTTTATGCGTGGCACTGGCAAACTGGATGCCCGTGACAGAGAAACGCGCTTTGGTACTCGCCGGTGGAGGGCTTGCGGGCATCGCTTGGGAGATCGGCATTCTGCGAGGCATAGCCGACGAAGCGGTGGACACGGCGCAGGCACTGCTGGATTCCGACGTGCTGCTGGGCACGTCGGCCGGCTCTACGGTGGCCGCCCAGCTGGGCAGCGGAGTCGGCCTGGACGCGCTGTTCGACCGGCAGGTGGCCGCCGCGTCGCCGGAGATCAATCCCGGCGTCGACATCGACGACATCACCGAACTGTTCGTGACCGCCATGGCCGAGCCCAACACGACGACCGCCGAGAAGCTGCAGCGGATTGGCAAGACCGCATTGTCGACACCCACGGTGGCCGAGTCGGTCCGACGTGAGGTGATCGCCGGGCGACTGCCGTCGCATGAGTGGCCGGACCGCGTGCTGCGGATCCCCGCGATCGACACGGCCAGCGGCGAGCTGGTCGCGTTCGACCGGGGGTCGGGCGTCGCGCTCGTCGACGCGGTGGCCGCGAGCTGCGCCGTGCCGGGCGCCTGGCCGCCGGTGACGATCGGTGACCGGCGCTACATGGACGGCGGGGTGGGCAGCACCATCAATCTGGCGCTCGCCGGTGATTGCGACGTGGCTGTGGTGCTGGTGCCGGCGGGTCGATCGGCACCGTCACCGTTCGGCGGGGGCGGCGCCGCGGAGATCGACGCGTTTCGTGGTTCGGCGTTCGATGTGTTCGCCGACGACGAGTCGCTGACCGCATTCGGCGCCAACCCGCTCGACCCCGCGTGCCGGGTGCCGTCGGCGCGGGCAGGTCGCGAGCAGGGTCGCCGGGTGGCCGGCGACATTGCGGAGTTTTTCGACTAATTCATTGGTCCAGTGCCGGTGTCGCCGGCTTCTCCAGGATGCCGAGCGCGCGAGCGGCCAGCTCATGTCCGACCTCGATGACCTCGGCGGCGCGGTGGAATCCAAGCTGCGGCAGGCGCTGCGCGGCACCTCGATCAGTATTAGGTCGGCGGCGGATTCACCTGGAAAGAGGGACCGGATAGATTGCGTCCACTCCCTGACGAGGCGGACTCCGGGCTGCAACCCTGCCGTTGAGCCAACAGCGCCAGCCCGGCATCCCACCAGAAACCCAAGCGAGAAAGTAGTTCGCGCCTATGGTTGTAAAACCTCCTGCAAAGCGGGTCACGCACCTCGTCGCGGGTAGGCATCGAGCCGCCGAAATTGCTCCCGGAGTCGTCTGCATCGAAGGCCATCAGGTCACGTCGATCGGCACGCTGACTGAAGTCGGCGTGGTGGTGGACGAATTCGATTCCACTGACACCATTGAGGTGTCGCCGTCTCAACTACAACGTGCCGAAACGCTGACACGCCGGAACGAAACGAGTCGACCGCGGCCCGACCCGGCGCCGCGACATGACCGAGTCCCGGCAGTGCGCGCACGGCGGGTCACGGTTGTCACGGCTGTGGGTGTCATGGCTGTCGCTCATGCCTCAATCGTGGACCCCTGCCGGCGGAGGGGGTCTGCTGCTGGGCGGGGTCCCGGGCACCTCCGCCGCAAAGGTCACCATCATCGGGGGCGGCGTCGCCGGAACGGAGGCCGCCAAGATGTCGTATCGCCCTGGCCGGCGGAGGGCGCAAGCCGGGTTACCGCGGGACGGTCAGCGGCCCTTGGTGAGGGTGGCGTAGATCACGTTGGTTTCGACTGCCTGGACATTCGCGTCGCGGATGAAGGCGAGGTTGGCCTGGCGGACGCGTTGGCGAGCATCCGGGTCGAGGGCATCCACCGTGGCGCGAAAACCCATGCCGCGATTGTCCACCAGTCCTCCGGCGAGCGGAGGGGCTGGGAGCCTAGGGTCATGCCCTCACCCCTGGCGAATGCGGAGATGGGGGCCTGGGCACCACGTCGCCGGTGCCCGCCAAGTCTTTGACCAGCACGTACAGGGCGTAGTACGGCGCGGGGGTCACGGCGACGGCTCTTGACCAGCTCCAGGCCCGGCGTTTGTTGGCGGCCTCGATACGTGCCACGCAGAAGTCGCCTGGGGGACGGGCCTCTCCAGGGCAGAGACGGCGGCTCATGCGCCGATCACCGTCGAGCGCGTGAACTTGATGAGCGAGTCCCGGTCGATGCGGATCAGTCGCGCCCGGTCCGGTACGCCAGCAGCGTCCGGTCGTAGACCCGTCGGCGGATCGTGTGCTCGCTCACCCGCGCCACCTTCGCCGCCTGGCGGATCGTCAACGTCGCCGAAAGGTCTTGGATCTCGGGCGGTGCCGTCCAGTCTTCGTATTCTTTATGCACAGCAAGACACGCTAAGCCAGGAACAACAGTCGGGTCGAACGAAACCTGTTGGGGCATTATAGGTTTCGTGTGACTACTCCATAGGGTAATCGGGCAAAATCCCGAGCCGGGCAGTACAACCCCGCTGGTCGGCGAACGTCGCCGATGCTTAGGTCGACTAGGCGATCTGTTCGATCGTTACGCCGTGTCGCGCGGCGTGTCGACTGGTGACTCCGCAAGCCTGGACAATTCCTCGGCGACCTCGGCTGGCGGACGTTCAGCTGGTGTAGCAGTAGGAGTCGCTCGACGCGTCGCCGCCCTGAAGCCGCGTTTGGTGCACCCGCAGGCCACGGAAAACGTCGTCGTGCGGGAAGAATCGGACATCGGGGACAAGACCTCCGGCGGACATGTCGGCGTCGAGTTTCGCCATCCACGCCCCGACGCCGTCGGGGTAGACCGCGTCGTCCCACGCCGAGTACAGCGAGTTAGTGAGGTACACCCGTCGACCGTCGCGGCTGATTTCCACCATCTGCGGTCCACCGGCCAGCGGCAGATCGGGAGCCGCCGGGTGCGGCTCGCGTCGCACGATCCCGCCGAGGCGAACCGACGCCGTCTCGCGCGGATGGAACGGGTCGCTGACGTCGTACTGCTTGAGTTCTCCTGTGCCCCAGCATGATACGTACAGCCAGCGATCGTCGACCGACAGATCGATGTCGGTGACCAGCGGGGGCGCCGCACCGAAGGGCTTGAACAGCGGTGGCAGGTCGTCGGCGTCGGCGGGTTCGGCCGGGATCGTGATCACCTCATCGACCGACCACTGATCACCGTTCTTGTGCCACAGCCACACCGACGCCGAAAGGTCCTCGGCGCTGATTACTGTGTCGACGAATCCCCACGCTTTGGACGGGTCGTGGGCCGGGCGCAGCTCGAGCACCATCTGGTGCTGGTCGCCAAGGTCGACGCGCTGGGTCAGCTTCCGTTCGGACATGCTCCAGAAGTTGACATGGTGTCCAAACTTGCGTCCAAGCAAGTCCTCGGGATTCAGCCCATTCTCGATCATCGACGGTGTCGCCCACTCCGATGTGATCACGGTGTCGTACTTCAGATGCCACCAGACGTCGTACGCCAAGAATTGCGGTCCCCGGTCGAGCTCCCACGTTTCGATGACCTCGAACGTGTCGTGGTCGATCAGCGCTACGCCGCCGGGACCTTCGGCGCCGTCGGTCCCACCCAACGCCGACATGAAGATGCCGCCGGGTCCGCAGTGCACCGTATGCGGGCGAGAGTATCCAGCCTTGGCCGCGAGCTCGCTGGCCTCGATCGTGTGGATCACCACCGGACGGCGGGCGTCGGGCTTGGTGTCGAGGACGTAGGTCCTCGACGAGCGAAGACCCGGAACGAGCAGATATCGCCGCTCAAGCGCCTCATGCTGGCCATGTCCCTCGTGGCAGAGCGCGCTCGAGCACGCGGTCCAGCCGAAATGGTGGAGTTCGTTACCGGACGTTGGTAGCTCGCTCCAGCCGACCACGCCGCCGAACGTTGTGGACTCGGGGTCGCAGTCGACCACGGCAAGCGCGTCTTTCTGCTGGCTCGTGGGGTCGAACGCGGCCACATAGGCGAATTGCTCGGGGGCAGCCGCGACTGCGTGGCCCGGGCTGCGGTAAAACGTCGGATCAGTCGTGGGCATGACTCCTCCTCGGCTCGCGCGTTTTCGCCGGACCAACCATCTGGCACTTGGTCAGTGTCGATGCGGTCAGGTCGGCTCTCTTGATCCTTCGCCGCGCATGTGGGGGTGTCTATCCCTTGCCCGCCCGGGGTTGTCGGGAACGTTGGTCTGCCGCGCGACGTCGAGATATCAGCCTTCGCGCTCACTCTGGGCGAAACATCGGCGTGCACGGTAATCCGACCCCGGTGTGCGCCTATCTACCCAAGCTTCTGGGAACTGGCCCGGCACATCCCTGCCGCCGCTGCTTCTGTCAACTAAGACAGCGTCGAGGGTTACGTCATCGTCAACAGATGAAGGGTAGTGAGTCAGCGTCGGTGTGCGCTGGACGGCATGATCCTGGCTTAAGTTGGGGACTTCCGCCCGGCCACATTTGGTGGGACCGTATCCGTAGACCTCCGAAGTCGGGACCTACACGACACCCGATCGGCGTCACCGCCGCCGAGGCTCAATATCAATTGATGCACACCGGGAGAAGCGATGAACGCATCCCAGACCGACTCCGACCCCTACGCCCTCTCGACTCAGGTCGCCGCCGACCACAGCGCATACCACGTCAACATCGACGTCGGTCCGTACCACATCGCGTATGCCGACATCCGGCCCACCTGTTCCAGCGTCGAGCTCAGCATCGACGTCGCCACTGGTTACCCCTCCCCCCGACTACGTCGCCGCCTCGTCGACGCGGTGTTCGACCTGGACGTCATGCGCACAGCTCGAACCTTGTCGGCCACCCTGCCCCTTGGTGACGTCGACCTACTCGACGACGTGGCCCAACACTGCGTCAACGTTCACACGAGGGCGGCTGGGCATAGCTGCCTGGTTGACGGACGCCTCTTGGGATAACGATGCCGACGTCGCGCGCTGGGTAATCCCCGCACGCGTCTACCGGCGATCGAAATAGTCCTGACTTACGACGGGCGCCGCCGACGGAACTACGCTTAGAACAGCCTCAGCGAGGGGCACAGGATGATTTTCACGCAGTATTACCTGGCCTGCCTATCACACGCCTCATATCTGATCGGTGACGAAACAACCGGACGCGCGGTGGTTGTCGTCTCCGGCGCGACGTGAACATCTACCTCGATGAAGCGGCCGAGGGCGGCTTGCACGTCGAACGCGTCATCGAGACGCACATCCGTGCCGACTTTCTGAGTGGCCACCTAGAGCTTGCGGCCGCCACCGGTGCGGTCATCTCGTACGGCGAAGGCGCCGAAGTGCAGTTCCCGATCGAGCCGCTGCACGAACGGCAGGGCGTTGTTGGCTTTGCGCACCAACCCCTCCCACACGGCGGCGCGGTCGAGCCGCGCCGCGCCGGGTTCGTTGATGGGTATCGCACGGCTCACGAAGATCATTGCGATCCTCCTCACGTTGACAGATTCACAACCAGCGGTCTCCTACATAACTGTATACAGTTTTGGGGCCACGTCAAGCCCCTATGTGTATGCAGTTTTTGGTGTCGTGGGGCACAATGGGGGCATGGTAGGACGTCCCGTCCGGATTTCCGGTATCGAGCGGCTGGAGTTGACGCAGGCCCGACAGTCGACCGGGCCCGTGCACGGCTATCTGCGGGAGTGCATTCTCGACGGCCGGTTGCCGCCGGGGACGAAGCTGTCGCAGGCAGGATTGGCCGAGCAGCTCGGTGTCAGCCGGACCCCGCTGCGGGAGGCGCTGCGCATGCTGCAGGAGGAGGGCTTGGTCGAGTTCGAGCCCAACCAGCGGATGCGGGTGGCGGGTTTCGATCCGGCCGGGCTCGATTCGACCTATGGCGCGCGGATCCTGCTCGAGTCCCTGGCGGTGGCGATGACGGTCGGGGATTTCGGGGTGCGCCAGCGCCGGCAGGCCAGGGCACAGCTGAGCGCGATGCGTCGCGCCGCCCGTTCGGATGACGTGGCGGGATGGTTCGCCGCGCACGAGGAGTATCACCGACTGCTTGGTGCCGGTGTCGGCGAGGCGTTACGCCCTCAGCTGGGGTCGCTTGCCGACCGCAGCGTGCGTTACATCCGCATTGTGCAGCTGTTCGATCCGAAGCATTGGGCGGTCGCCGGCGATGTGGAGCACGCGGCGATCCTCGACGCGATGGTCGCGCACGACGAGCAGGCGGCGGTGTCGCTGACCGCGCAGCATCTCGAGCGCACCGCGCTGCGGGTGCTGGAGGACTGCGCGCCCGACTACGTGCCGCAGGCGGTGCCCAAGGCGATGGCCCTGGCCCACGCCGTGCCTCCGCGGCTGTCCGTCGCCGCGGAGGCGTGAGCGGTCAGGCGGGAGCAGGTACCGGCGGCCGCAGCTGAGGCTGCCGCGTGGTCGGCGCGACCGGGCCGAGCCACATGTCGAGGGAGGCAGGCTGCTCGGCGTCGAAGCAGCGCGGGGTCCATGCCGCATCGTCGGTGATGAGTCGGCCCCCGACCGCGTATTCGTAGGTGAGGTTCTCCGGGCCGCGGAAGTACAGGAATACCGCGCCGGAGGTGGGGTGTCGGCCCGGTCCCATCACGATCTGCACGTCGCGGTCGACGCGGAAGTGCCAGTTGCGGAACAGGTCGTCGTAGCTGGCCACCTGGAAGTTCACGGGGCACAGCGCGGCTTCGTCGCCTCGGAAGCCGGCGAGCTTGTGATGGACGGGGTCGATGCGCATCAGGCACGCGCCGTCGCCCACCCAGTCCAAGACGCGGGCATTGAACGTGGTGGACCAGAAGCGGTAGGCCTCGGGCACGTCGGGCGCGTCGAGGCGCAGGTGGCCGAATTCGGTGATTCCCGATGCCCGGCTCAGCCGCACCGGTTCGGTCGAGCTGCGTTGTCCGGTGGCCAATTCGATCCGGTTGCCGAAGGGGTCGTCGAACGCGATGAATTCGGTCATGCGGCGCGAGCGCGCCGCGGCGCCGTCGCCGTGCTCGACACGGATCCCGCGCTGCTCCAGGGCGGTCTCGGCCGCAGCGAGGGCGTCCGGATCGGCCACCGTGAAGCCGGAGGCGATCACGCCCGAGGGACCCTCCACCAGGGCCAGGCAACACGGAGTCGTGTCGCATGCCGGGGTGGGGATGCTGCGGGAGGTCGCCGGCCTTCCGCGCGGGCGTCTGCCCGGCGGCGTGGGCGGCCCCGGCGCCCGGCGGGTGGTTGCACCTCGACGTCGCTGCTGGTGTTCCTGGACCGCCCCGAGATCGCCGGTGGTGAAGCATTGTCCGGACTGAAGGCTGATAAGGGGGCGATCATAATGGTGGCGCAAATCTGCTTTGAAGTTAGGGGGTCACTCGCTGTGGGTCGATTTGACGACTGGAGGCCGACGCGCCGACGGTTCCTCCAAGCTTCGATGTGCGCGGGCGCAGGGGCCTCATGAACAACCGAAACCTGACATCGTGTACATGTCGGAGTCTGGGCGCACCGGACGAGTAGCCAATGGAGTAGCCAACGCGATGGACGAACGCGACGCACGATGTACTGCGAGATCGGCGAGACGGCCGCCCACGGCATTCCTGCACGGCACCGCCCGCGATGGGACTCCGTACTCGATGCTGGTTGCCATCATCCGAGTCGGCCCCGACGGGCTGAACACCCACGTCGACGAATGCTTCGATCGCGTGCTGGATCCCCTTCACAAACAGGAACCCTCCCGGAGGTGACATGTCTACCGTCACAGAACTTCTCAAGAATCCTGAATCAGTCGGGGTCTGGACGCTGGATTCTGACCAGTCGACGATCACATTCAACAACAAGACGATGTGGGGCGCGATGAAGGTCAACGGCGCCTTCACCGAATTCAGCGGCGACGGCCAAATCACCAACAGCGGAACATTATTCGGCCGAGTCGACATCAAGGCCGCGTCGCTGAACACCAAACTGGGCAAACGCGACGACGATCTGCGGTCGCCCACGTTCCTGGATGTGGATAACTACCCCGATATCAGCGTGGTCGTCACCGGCGTCGAACCTGGTCCAGATGAGACCCTCAAGCTGCGGGCTGATCTCACCGTCAAGGGCACCACGGCACCAATGCCGATGCGGGCCAGGGTGGCGGTGCGCGACGACGGCGCGGTGCGGCTCAGCACTCAGACCACCGTGAACCGCAAGAAGTGGGGCGTGACAGGAAACATGCTCGGCATGGTCGGCGACAAGACGACGCTGTCGACCTCCCTTGTGTTCCGGCACACCGCAGGATAGCCGCAGCATCTGCCCCCGGGTCCGCGGCAGATTGGGCGCGCGCGGCGGCCACGCAGGGCAGTGCCCGGCGGCACCGCGGGCGAGGTCGATCAGGAGACCGCGAGGGCGGTGTTGTCTACGGCGTGACCGTCACCAGACCCGACGGGACCGCGGTAGGAGGTTCGCCTGGACAAGGACTTCCACGTGCTGGACACTCAGCCGGCCGGTCATTACCACGACAACGACAGCGACGACGAATGACGGCCCTGTCGAAGGGTAAGTTCGATGATGATGCTCAATGGTTTGGCTGCGTGGACCGGTTTCCTGTGCGCACTAGTCGGACTTGTCGCGCTACCGCTGGCGTTGTTCGCCGCCGGATCGGGCCACCCAGGGTGGGCGATGGTCGCCGCCGCGGTGCTGCTGGGCAGTCTGGGGGTCGGCGTCGGTTTCGTCGCCACTGTCGTGCACTACGACCACCGACACCACAACCGCACCCCGCGCCTGTTCTAGCGGCACGAAGCACGTACCGCCTCGGGCGGATTCGTGGCCGAGCACATCGCAAACCCATGGGGAGGGCCGTCGGTGATCGGTCAGAACGCTGCATTCTCAGGCCACCCGCCGCTGGCGGCCAGGCTGGTGGCGAGTCGGCCGGCACGGTGTGAATCAACTGCCCGGCTTGTCGGGGCTGATTGTGGCAGGTGGTTATGTGAAGGCGGCTCGGAGTCGTTGCCATCCTTGGGAGATGGCGGTGGCCCACCGCCAGGTGGCGTCGATCCGGAGTCGGATTTGTCGGGCGCCGCGGGTGATGCGGGCGGCGACGTGCAGCACCCGGTAGCGGAAGGTTTCGATCTCACAGCGTGGCCAGTTCGCGGTGTTCGGTGAAGCCGATCAGTTGGGTCCAGGCCGACCAGATCTGATCGCGGCGAGCACGATTTCAAGCCATGTGGCGTTGGCGTCGGACCGGTGGCAGGGCAGGTTGGCCAGCCCAGTGGCCTTGGCTTCGCGGATCCGGTCCTCCACCCGGGCGTGCTGGCGGTGGCGCAGTTCGAGCCCGGCGAGCTGGCCGGGGACCACACCGGTCGGGGTGTCGGTGAAGAATCGCGGTGATCCGCAGCCCGTCGGAGTCGGCGAACCTCAGCTGCGCACCGGGGTGGGGGCGTTCTTTGCGCAGGATCAGCCGGGTCCGGGCCGGCCAGCCGCCCATGTCGACCAGTACCGGTGGCCTCGGCGACCCAGGCGCCGTCGCGGATGCCGCCGTCGGACTCGATGGCCGGATACCAGCTGTCGTTGCGGTTGAGGATCTCGACGGCGTCGCGCATCGCGGGCGTCGACGGCGTAGCCGAAGGAGAATCCCACCCCGGCGTCACGGCAGGCGGTGGCGAACGCGTGGGTGGCGCCGGCGGAATCCGATCGCACCAGAATCTGTTGCCCGGCAGGATCATCCGGGTTCGGACTCTACGCCGCCGGCAATTGTTTCAGCGCCTGCTCCAGCACGGTGAGGTGGTCGGCTGCGGTATTACTCCCCGCGTTGCCAGGTCTCAGCAGCCCGATGCCACCATCACCATCGACCATTCCGACAACAAGGAGAACGCGGCCGCGACCTGGAAGAAGACCTGGGGCCATCACTCGTGTCATACCCACCTGCCACAATCAGCCCCGACAAGCCGGGCAGTACCGACACCTCCGACCCGACAAGGCCGCGCGCAAAAATCGAGGTTAGAAGAAGGCCATCCGTCCTAGGACCGTCTCTGCGCACTCCCACCGAGCCGCCGGGGACTACGCGCCAAGCCAATCCGGCTTCGAGCTCCCCACATCGATGGTCAAATTTCCGGAAGCAATTAGATTAGGTTGAGCACGGCATGGTCTGCCTTTTCCCACATGGGATGGCCTTGACCGGCGGGCTGGCGAAGGAAATCTTAGGTTCCGGCGGCGGCGGCGTCTGGGTAATTGTTGGCTCGATGACGCTATTTGCGCTTGCTGTGCTTGCGTCGGCCTCATAGCCACTGTAGGCGACGGTCGCTGCGCCCATCGTGACGACGACGCTGGCGCCGATCAGTGCCGACAGCACCTTCACGCTCCCACGAAGGCGGTGCAAGTTCATGTGCTCCATCTTGACTCCTTAAATTTACCGGCCTCACCAACGAGTCCGTTCCTGTAACGTACGTACATAACTGTATACAGTTTTGGCCCGGCCACGTCAAGCCCTATGTGTATGCAGTTTTTGGTGTCGAGGGGCACAATGGGGGCATAGCTACCCGCCGTCGGAGCCCCGGCTCCCGGCTTCACCCTGACCGGCACCGATCTCGGCGCGGTCAGCAGCGAGCAGTTCCGCAGTCGCCGCCCCGCGGACCCCAGCTCCTCGCCCAGACCGTTAGGCCTTCACCCCCGCCGAACGGCGCCTGCACATCGACCATGTAGTCGTTGACGCCGATCAAGCCGACGGCGTCGGTGTCGCTGCAGGTATCTTTGCAATCGGTAATCCTCAAAACCATTGCACAGCAAGCTAATTGCTAGCATGCCGCACTTTACCGGTAACCCGTCGTATTCGATCCCGGCGTATTCGTCATCCGGCGCCCGAAAGGGAACGGAGTCCTCCGCCGTTGGGACTATCGCGCTAACGGTGTTTCCGGCGGTTTCCATCAGTAGGTTTCGGCTGCCGGGATCGGTCGCCGAAGGTGATTGTCAAACGCGTTCAGCGCTCGAGGGACTTACGCTGCATGCTGCCGCCGCTCGACACGCCCGGATGCGCCGGTCGCCGAACTTGCAATGTCAATCCGGACGACCGGCGCTGGGATCGTCCAGATCAAGATTGCGAACCCCAGCAAGCGCGCGGCATTCCGCGCAATCTTCAACTGGACGAGACAGCTGGTCTCAATATCGTGTCAAGTGGCCGGTGCGGCGCCTGGCGGGAGTGGTTGCCAGGTTCGGTTGTCGCGTAGGAGAGCCCAGAGGACATCGACGAGTCGGCGAGCGAGCGCGATCGTGGCCTTGGTGTGCTTTTGGCGCTCGGAGCGTTTGCGGTCGTAGAACTGCCGTGCGGTCCGGTGGTTTTGAGGCTAGCGAATGCGGCCATGTAGAAGACGTGCCGGAGTCGCCATGGTAGCGCTTGGGCCGGGCAGCATCCCGGTGCGGCGGCCTGAGTCGTGGGGTACGGGCGCCGGCCGGCGTAGGCGGCTAGCCGTGCTGGCGTGCCGAATGCGGCGAGATCACCGGCGGTGATGGCGAGGAGCTCAGCCCCCAGGATCGGTCCCAGTCCCGGCATGCTTTCGATGATGTGTGCCTGGGGGTGGGTGCGGAAGCGGTCGGTGATCTGCTTGTCGAGATCCTTTATCTCGCGGTCGAGGTCGAGGAGTCGCCGTGCCAGCTGGGTGATCAGCGCGGCGGTGGTTGCTTCTCCTGGCAGAGAGACGGTTTGGGCCGCTGCGGCCGCGTGGGCCTTGGTGACCATGCCGGGAATCGATGGACGCCAGGCGCGCGGGCTCGTAGGAACTCGCACAGATCATCGGCACTGGCCCGGCGGATGGCATCCGGCGTGCAGAAACCGCTGACCAGGACCAGTGCTGAGCGGGTCGTGAAGTCATACGCGCGCTCGAGAGCGGGAAAGACCCGCACGAGCAGATCGCGTAAGCGATTGACTCCGCGGACCCAGTCAGCCGATAGGTCGGCGCGATGTCCGGTCAAAAGGGCGAGTTCGACGACAAGCTCGTCTGGTGTGCTGAACTCGATCAGATCGCGCCGCAGGCGGGCGGTATTGGCGATGACATGGGCATCACGCGCGTCGGTCTTGCTTTCGCCGGTAAAGGTGTCGCTCATCCGGTTGACGGTCCGCCCGGGCACGTCGACAACTGTCTGCTCGCCGGCGACCAACAATGCCAGCAGCAACGCTGCCTCGGCGGAGGTCAGGTCCACCGCCCACCGGAGATTGTGTGCCGTTTCGACCGCACGTGAGATCAGACCTTCGATGGCGGATTGGTCATTCCCAATTTGTTTGGACCACAATACTTTTCCGTCAGAATCAATCGCGACTACGTGGTGTGAGCTTTTGCCCACATCGACCCCGACCCAGGCTACATCCGGCGGCTCCGTCATCGCTTTCTGAACCCTCCCATGTCAGTTGACCCCCGCGACGACTTCCCCGACACACCCCTAAACAGCGACCAAGCGCAACATGTCTCACCAGCAGTCGAAGCCGTCCAGAACGGCAAGGCGGCGATCCAGCTGGAGCCACTCCTTCGACAGGTGATAGGCAGCCTCACCTCGCCGTACCGGGCATCCAGGGCATCCACCCCCGGACAGCTTCGACCTTATGGTAGGCCTGGTTGCGGTGGTTGGTGTCCTGTTCGGGTGAAGGTTGCGGAGTTCGAGGTTAGTTTGCGGGGATGGTTGCGGAGTTCGGACATAGGTTGCGGGTTTTGAAGACGAGGGGCCGGTCCGGCAGGAAGACTGCTTCCCGTGCCGAGCCTGAGTGTGGTCCGCGGCGGGGCGTCGGCGTCGCCGGCGGGCCGGGAGTCCGAGATCGCCTACGTCGATGCCGAGTCCGGCGCGCGGCGCCTGGCGCTGATCGACGCGTGGTCGGTGCCGTTCGAGGAGTGCATGCCGGTGCGCGGGTTTCCGTCCTACAAGGGGCAGCGCAATCGTGTCGGCCGCTGGTGGACGGCCACGACCGGATCCCTTGTCGGGTATGGATCGTGGCTGGAACGGGATTGGCTGATGCTGCTCGACTTCGATCCGGACGGGTCGGCATTGCCGCCCAGCCGTTCTGGCTGTTGTGGACCACCCCCGGAGGGCAAACCATGCTCACAGGCACGGACTATTTCGGCTATCAACGGTCGTCGTTGCGATCGGATGTCATTGCCGGGCTGACGGTCTGGGCAGTGCTGGTGCCTGAGTCGCTGGCCTACGCCACGATTGCGGGGGTGTCCCCGGTGGTGGACTGCTGTAACGACGTAGGGCGTCGCTTAGCTGTGCAGGGTGCCCGTCCGTTGTCGACCCCGCGACCACTGACCGAGCCAGGGACCTGGGTCGGCCAGCAGCACGCTGAGCCCCAGCAGCGCCACCGCGCCGAACGCGATCCCGAAGAGGAACGATTTGCCAACGAATGACAATCATTCGACGCGTGGTTTCTGCTGCTAGACCTACAGTAGACACCTTTTTCGAAACGTTGTCAACAGAGTTGACCAACACCGTTGACACCTTTTTGGGTAAGTGAGCAGTTACGCAGGTCGGCGAAAGGGCGGATCGCGATAACTTCCGCCGGATCGATCGATTGCGGCCGCAGATTCGGCGGCCTTGGTGTCGGTGTGCACGCCTACGGCGCCGAATTCTCGCCCGAACCGGGGTGCCGGCACATGCGGACCAACCCGGCCGTCGGCAAGATAAGCGCCCGGGGACCCTTCGGCCGTGTAAACATCACGGTTCCGGTTCAGCTGTCGGCTGGTCGTCGGTGTTGTTCGATGAGGGTGCGGGCCATGTCCTGGGCGCGGTGCGCGGCCTCTCGGTCGCCTTCGGCGGCGGCGATGATGGAGCCCTTCATCAGGATGTGGCACGACCGGGCGAAGCTGTCGGCGTCGCGCAGGCCGGCGGTTTCGGCGCGTTGGAGCAGGATCGAGCGGATGTTGCCCAGGTATTGGATGCTGGCCTGTCCCGCGGGGTGAGTGGCACCCAACTCGATCAGCACATTGATGAACGAGCAGCCGTCGAAGTCCTCATGCTTTTGGAACCAGTCGTGGAACACGTCGAAGATGGCCAGCAGCTGCTCTTCGGGGGTGCTGCCGCGCAGCCGCGATTGCCGCTCGACTAGGTCAAAGGTCCACAGTTGTTCGCGACGCTGCAGCACCGCCAACACGAGATCGTTTTTGGTCGGGAAGTGCCGGTACATGGTGGCCTTGGCCACCCCGGACTGGCTGATGATCTCGTCGATGCCCACCGCGCGGACCCCGCGCCGGGTGAACAGCGCATAGGCCGTACTCACAATTCGTTCGCGGGCCGCCACGGCCGGCCGGCGCTGGGCAATGTCGGTGCGGTCCATGTCAAAGTCTCACGATACCACCGTAGACAGAGCGTTCTGTCTCTGCTATGCAGGAGAGACGAACTGACCAGACGACCGGCCGTACCGGCGACCAAGCCCCGATCGTCGGAATGCGCTGAGCCGGTGGCGGTCTGAGCGAGCCCCTCGTCGCTCGGACCGCCACTTCAGCACACTCTACCGCTGGCTCGGCGACAACGCCTAACTTGCCTCGCGGGCCGCACGCTGAAGCGCGGCCCGTCGTCTATCGGCATCACGCTGCGCGTCGCGAGCAGCACGCTGCACCGCAGCGCGCGCCTGCGCAGGCGTCATACGACGGTTCATGGTTCCGATTATCGGTCAGGCGACCGACAGGAACGGGGGAGCGGCGAACGGTGTGTCACGAACGCGTTCTCCACACATCGACCAGCACACGAGGGTCTTGTCATCCGAAGTTGGCAACTAAGGTTCGGTACGAATGCTGCGACAACCTGGCGACTTCTGCGGCGAGCGACACACAGCGCACTCTTACGGCACTAGGGGTGCCTAACGTCTAGCTGTCTCGTGGGTGTTCGATGCTGTGGGCGACAGTGGTACCTGTAACGGTGTTCCCCATGTGGATGAGTAGCTGATGGCGCGTCGCATCCCGACCGTCGGCTAGACATCGCTGCAACGACCAAGCAACGCTTACTATCCCGAGGCGTTTGACATCGGGCAGGCCGACGGAGCGGCCAGTCTGGCCCTCGACGGCGATCCCGCCGGCATCGAAGTTGTCTCACGAGGGTGGCGGGCCGGTTTGTCTCGCATCACTTCATTTCCTCAGACACCGGCACACTCGCACATCTCTGACCTGCACTGTCTCAGCCGGGGTGCCTAACATGGCAGGCCGTCACCCGGGCTCACGCGTCACGTCGCTGCTTCAGCCCGGGCTCGTAGGGTGTCTTCCGTGGCTACTGAAGGCAGCGTCAAGGCGGTAGTGACGGCGATGTTCGCCAATCTAGGCATCGCCGTCACCAAGTTCGTCGCGTTCCTGTTGACGGCGTCGTCATCGATGCTCGCGGAGTCGGTGCATTCGCTGGCCGACACCAGCAACCAAGCGCTCCTGCTGCTCGGCGGCAATCGAGCCAAGCGCGCGGCGACACCCGAGCATCCGTTCGGCTACGGTCGCGAGCGCTACGTTTACGCCTTCATCGTGTCGATCGTGCTGTTCAGCATCGGCGGCCTCTTCGCCTTGTACGAGGCGTGGCACAAGTGGTCGGACCCGCACCCAATCGACTCCTGGCAGTGGGTCCCCATCGTGGTCCTCCTGGTGGCCATGGCCATGGAGGCCTACGCGCTGCGGACGGCCGTCGTCGAGTCGAACCGGGTCCGCGCGGACCGCTCCTGGAAGGAGTTCGTCCGCACCGCTAAGGCCCCCGAGTTGCCCGTCATCCTGTTGGAGGACTGCGGTGCACTCCTTGGCCTAATGTTCGCGCTGTTCGGCGTCTCGATGACGCTGCTGACCGGCGAGGGCCGCTGGGACGCCGCCGGCACCGCGATGATCGGCATACTGCTCGTCCTCATCGCCATCATCCTCGCCGTGGAGATGAAGTCACTGCTCATCGGCGAGAGTGCCAGCCGTGCGCACCAGCGTGCGATCCAGAACGCGCTGCAGGGCGAGGGGGTGGAGTCGATCATTCATATGAGGACGCTGCACCTCGGGCCCGAAGAATTGCTGGTCGCGGCCAAGATCGCGGTGAATGCGACGGCCACCGGCGAGCAGGTGGCCAAGGCCATCGATGCCGCCGAGCGCCGGGTGCGTTCCGCCGTCCCGATCGCCCGGGTCATCTACCTCGAACCGGACCTGCTTCGGCCCACCAAGGAACGCGGCGAGCGCACCGCGTCGACGCCGTAGGCCGCTACACCGAGGTATCTGCCGCGCGGTCGGCGAGTGGGCTGACCTGTTCGTCAGGCGATGGCGGGCCGGGGTGTGAGGGTTTGGTTACCGTCACCCGGAAAATCTCACCGCAGTGTCCGACTCATCAGCTTGTGGGGGCTACCGGTGGACGAAATCCTAAGCAGGGCAGGAATCTTCCAGGGAGTCGAACCCAGTGCGGTCTCCGCGCTCACCACGCAATTTCAGCGCGTCGACTTCCCACGCGGGCACACCGTGTTCGGCCAGGGTGAGCCCGGCGACCGGCTGTACATCATCGTTTCGGGACAGGTCAAAATCGGCATCCGTTCGTCGGACGGCCAGGAGAATCTGCTCACCATCATGGGCCTCAGACATGTTCGACGAAATGTCAGTCTTCGACCCGGGCCCGCGGACGTCGACCGCCACCACCATCACTGAAGTGCGCGCGGTCTCGAAGGACCGCGACGCCCTACGGGGGCATGGATCGCCGATCGCCACGAAATCGCCGAGCAGCTGCTGCGGGTCCTGGCCCGCCGGCTGCGCCGCACCAACTGCAACCTGGACACCCCTAGTCGTCGGCGCCGCGAGAGTCAGCTTCGTGCGAGCGGCACCAGGGCCCGGGGGTCATTCCGCCAGGGGGCTCTGGAGGGTCGAGCCACCGACGTAGTTCACCATCCGAGACGGTGGCCGCGGACAATAAGCTTTGCCGACGGCGGCCATCAACGCCTGGTCGACGTCAGGGGGACCGAGCCGTCAGCACGGTGGCAGGATGCGCAGCCCGCAAACGTGTTCGGGTGACATCGATGTCGTGGTCGCGAGGCGCCACCGCTCGCGGTTGGCCTTGCCGCTACGTTCGGTTACGTCCGGGCTGACGACGGTGGCGTTCCTGGGTGGCGACTCGATGAATGTGCCCGGTAGGCCCGGCCGCAGCACCCGCCGACCGTAAAGTCCCCGGTACGGTCAGCGGCTCCAAACACGGGCGGTTAAGTCCCATTTCGAGATCTACCACAAAACCGCGTGCCAAGGCCGATCGGTTGCCTTCCTTCAGCGCGTCGTTTTGGGAGTCGCCGCACCCGAAGCTTGAGACGCCCTGTCATGAACGCGCCGCCGTAGCCGCACGATCGCCACCACGTGCCACGCAGTCCGCAAGCGCCTGCCATTCGGCCCGACGAACAGTGCGACCGGTCCACCCCCGCTTGAGGGACCCGGCTCTGCGCGTTGCAGCCGCTCGACGCGACCCGGCTGCGGACGCCGAAATTGCAATGTAGATCTGAACAACCTGCGCTGGGATCGTCCAGACTTAGATTGCGAACCCCAGCAAGCGCGGGTATCCGTCGCAATCTTCAAGTGGACGAGACAGTGAGAGATGTCCTGTCCGGATTTAGGTTGCGACGTCCGGACTTAGGTTGCGACGGATCTTGCGACGTCCGGATTTAGGTTGCGAGTCGCTACCGGGGTGCGGACCGCTCGCGGCGAACAATGTTGATCTGTGACTGCGTTACCCCCTGGGGTGCGGCGGGCGGCTGCCGCGGAACTCCGGGTAGCTTGAGCGAGCAGCGTGTCACCGCGGGCGAATGCGCTGTCGGGCAGGTCCGCCTCCACAACATCCTCTATGAAGCAGCCTGAGATGACCCACGAAAGCGAAACGCGAATTTTCAAGTTGGGACGTAAGTGCGTGAAAACAGGCTCTAGCTCAGCACCTTTCGGTGCTTCGATGTTCTCAACACGGCCGCCGTTGACGTGCAGGGTCCAGGAAAGGAATGCGCCATGCCGGAGCCGCTGATTTCGAACGTTTCCGATACTGCTCGCTGGATGGCGGTATATCGAGCCGCTGAATCGGCGCGCCATGATGCGCTGTTCAACGACCCTTTCGCCGAACGTTTTGCAGGAGAGCGGGGCCACGCGATCGCCGCGGCCGCACCACGCCTGACACGCAACGGGTGGTGGTGGGTCACCCGCACCAAACTGATCGACGACCTGGTTGCCGAGTCCGTACAGAACGGTTGTGACCGGGTGCTCAACCTGGCAACAGGCTTTGACACCCGCCCGTACCGCCTCGACCTACCCGCCGGAACGGAATGGATCGAGGCCGATCTACCCGAGATCATCAACGAAAAGCAGCGCCTGCTGACCGGCGAAACAGCGCGTTGTCGGCTTTCCCGGGTGGCTGTCGACCTCGCCGATACACCCAGTCGCAGCGCCTTCTTAGCCGACGCGACCAGCGGTGCCCGAGACGCCCTGGTGATCACCGAAGGCCTTCTGCTCTACCTCAACGAGCAGCAGGTATGCGCACTCGCAGACGATCTGCACCGCGCCGAAAAAGTCGGGTGGATCACTGACGTGATCGCCCCGGCAATCGTACGGAGGATGATGCGGCAAATGCCCAGCCTCGATAAAGCGCCCATGACGTTCGAACCGATCGACGGGGTCGCGTTCTTCGAACGACGTGGATGGACCGTAGGCGCCATCCACTCAATCCTCAAGCACGCCCAACGATGGAAGCGACTACCGACCGTGTTGCGCCCGGTGGCCTACCTCCCGGAACCCAACCCGCGCAAACTGTCCAACGCCCCATGGTCTGGAGTCGTGCGTTTTGAGCGCTAGCAACCGGCTCGGCCGAACTCCCTGAACTACCTTGTCCTTAAATTTGCCCGTCCAGCCCCGTTGCATGTGTAAGACCCATAAATGAGACAGGATGCGATCACTCCCGTTTCTCTAGATTCGAGAATCCAGAGAAGTTGTGGCCAGCGCCCAAGGGGCTTTCGACCGGTTGCGGCCGATCAGCAATCCGAAAACGTCGAACTCGCCGTGATCGCGCAACGCCTAGTCCAGGAGGCGGTGCGCCGCGCCGATGCCCACCACCGCGACTCCTCACCGCCGCACGTCACGATGCAGGCGCCCCCATCATCTGCGTCATCGCCGCCAGAATCGTCTGGGCGGCCTCGGGTTTGGTGATCAGGCGACGAGACAGCTCGGTCAGGTGATCGCCGTGGGTTCGCGCGTAGCGGCGCAGCAGCGTGAACGCATCGTCCACCGACACCTCTAGACGCTGGGAGAGGAACCCCTTGGCCTGATCGACCACGATCCGGCTGGTCACGCGGCGTGCACGTAGGGAGCACAGTCGCCGGGGTGGCCGGGTGGTCCTGCAGGATCGCCACGCAGGCAATATGTGCCAACGTCTGGGCCACCAGCCGATCGGCGTCGTTGAGCTCCCCGACCCCGATGCCGAACAACCCCAGGGCACCCAGCACGGTGCTGCCGCGCGCATCGGCACCGCGTGCACCGAAGTGAAGCCCGCCTCGGTGGCGGCCGCCGCGAACTGCGGCCACCGCGCCGCCTCGGACTGGATGTCGGCCACCGAGATCGGCTGCCCGGTGGCATAGCAGTCCAGGCACGGGCCCTGGTCAGCCTGCAGCTGGAACAACTCCAGATCGTGGAT